>NZ_JBALDJ010000111.1:0-2324 GCF_036917415.1 Nostoc sp.
ATACTCAGCTTATTCCTCTGGGGAATAGTTGGCATCATTGCAACGGTCGGTTTTACTCCAACAGCTTTGGCACTTGAATATAATAAAGAAATTTTGGTTGAGGCTGATTTTTCAGGACGTGATTTAACAGACTCTAGCTTTACTAAAGCTAATCTTCGCCAGAGCAACTTCAGCCATGCTAATTTGAACGGTGTCAGTTTCTTTGCAGCAAATTTGGAGTCTGCGAATTTGGAGGGTTCTGATTTGAGAAATTCCACTTTAGACTCAGCTCGTTTAGTCAGAGCAAATTTAACAAATGCACTGTTGGAGGGTGCTTTTGCTGCTAATGCCAGATTTGATGGTGCAATCATTGATGGGGCAGATTTTACCGATACGCTGCTGCGTCCCGATGAGCAAAAAAAATTGTGCAAACTTGCTAAAGGAACTAATTCTATTACAGGACGAGATACGCGGGACACGTTGTTTTGTCCTTAGTATTTTTTAGCTGGGAATTGGGCATTGGGCATTGGGCATTGTGTATTGCTTATTCCCCATTCCCTACTGATAAAATATTGAGCAACTACCAACCACTCGCACCAATCTTTTGACAAACAATTTTCATACCTTTGCCTGGTGAAGAACTTGCTACAAAAGGGATTTCTCCTTTTTCTTTATCCTCTTCAAGTAGCTGTCCTTCTGGCCCGTAAATCGCAATGCGATTGCGAAACAGCCGCGATTCTTTGCACGATGCATCAAAGGTAGTCTCAAAGATGCCATCTCCATAGATCCCGTAAAGCTTGTATATCGTGCCCTTAATCGTTTCCGTATCCAGAGCTACGCTGTTTCCTAATTTATCATGCCCTACAGTGATATATCTTTCTGCATCTTGAGCGATCGCACTACCATTACTCAATAAAATAGCGATCGCTCCCACTATACCCCCGATTTTAAAACACATACGTTTTCAAAATATAAGATTTCATCTATTTCTACCCGCAATCAAAGTTGTTCTGGCAGGGTAGAAGCACTGAAATCAAGATATAGCAAGGTGTTATACTACTTCGTAATACCTGATGGGAAGCCTAAAGGACTATATAAATAGCTGCAATACTTTTCAAAGTATGAGTGAAACACTTGCTGATATTGCCATACCACCCCAGTTTCCCGATCACACTCAACTACCTGAGTCTGATGGTACTTTTGTGAAAAATTTTCAGGAGCATCCCCAAACCATTATTATCACAGACTCAATTGCTCAGGTTTTGCAACACCTACATCCAGATGGACAGTATTGCATTGGTCAAGATTGCGGTATTTACTGGCGAGAAACCGATCCGCCAGAAAAAGGAGCAGCAGCACCGGACTGGTTTTATGTCCCTGGTGTACCACCAAGGCTAGATGGCAAAAACCGTCGCTCTTATGTTTTGTGGCGGGAATACATACCGCCATTGATTGCTGTAGAACTAGCTAGTGGTAATGGCGATGAAGAACGAGATGTCACTCCTTTACCTCTAGCTGGTAGTCGAGAAGGCGCAAAACCAGGTAAATTCTGGGTATATGAGCGAATAATCCGAATTCCCTACTATGCCATTTATGAAATCAGTAATGACAAACTGGAAGTTTATCACCTGGTAGATTTTTCTTACCACAAAATTCAGCCTAATGAGCGAGGCCACTACCCAATTCCTCCTTTAGGAGTGGAACTAGGGTTATGGCAGGGAAGCTACTTGAACAATCCTGAGCAATTTTGGTTGCGTTGGTGGGATTTAGAGGGAAATCTATTACTGATTGGTCAAGAAGAAGCTGAGTTGCAAAGGCAAAAAGCCCAGCAAGCAGAACGAAAGGCCCAGCAAGCAGAACAAAAAGCTGCACAATTATCAGAACGGCTCAGGGCAATGGGTATCGATCCAGAAGGAGAGTAATATTTATTAAGGTTATGGCAAGCCGAAAAACTTAGTAATCATGGGCAAAAGTTGACCACAAACTTCAACTAGCTTCATGGTAGTAAGTAAATCAGTACTTCATCGTCGGCGATGTCTACGATGGTCACTGAGCTTTGTCGTTCGCGCAGCGT
Source organism: Nostoc sp. (assembly GCF_036917415.1). Classification (GTDB taxonomy): domain Bacteria; phylum Cyanobacteriota; class Cyanobacteriia; order Cyanobacteriales; family Nostocaceae; genus Nostoc. The sequence continues at coordinate 2,054 of NZ_JBALDJ010000111.1, forward strand.
CTCGTAGAGAAGTGCGGGCTACGCCTACGCATCTGTGTTCAAATGGGAACCATAAGAAAATAAGCTAATATCATGCTTTGGTATGAAGCAAAAAAACGTAATACAGAAAAATTGTTATGCTGCGTCACTACTGCACACTTCTCGTCGGAGGTTATAGAATTTCATCCACCAGAGCCGTAAGTAGGTGGTTATAATTAAATATAAGATAGAGAAGGTCTAAAAAACAGGTTCTACGAGATGTCTGCTCCATTGCGAGTTAAATTAACAGATT
>NZ_JBALDJ010000112.1:0-26358 GCF_036917415.1 Nostoc sp.
TCTGTTAATTTAACTCGCAATGGAGCAGACATCTCGTAGAACCTGTTTTTTAGACCTTCTCTATCTTATATTTAATTATAACCACCTACTTATTACTAATACGACTTTGATAAACTTTATTACCAATTTCCGCAGAAGCAAAACTGCAAAATAAACTTATAAAGAATTTATTTTCAACGGTCATTAAGGCTTTCCCCGTTGCGGATATCAAATTTGCGTATAACTTTTCTAACTCCCAATTGCTTTTAAATTCTACAAATTCGTTGTCTATTTGAGTTGAATCGACTGTTGTTATTACCGTTATTAATGTATTTAAAGTAACTAAGGCAAGAGATTAACATTCTTCTGTGAAATTACCATAATCATAAACGATAAATTTCTCAGGAATGTAGGAATTGTCTTCAAGTAACTAGATAATTGCTGCATAGCGATCGCGATGCTTAACCAAAAAATTAACTTAGCTTGTTTGAAACTTTATCCAAATAATATCTGTCTATCTAAATAATCAGGGTTTTTACTCTGATGGTTAATTTTAAGTATACACAATACTGTGTTTCTAACAGCACAGGGTCGTTATTCTAAAAGTTCAGTTATAACAAGACCCGCTCAATTAAATGTTTCTGATAAAGGTGTAAATAATGACTGATTTACCGCGATCGCCCAAAAAAGCTTGCAAAGAAGTTGAAGTTTCGACACAAAGACTACTGCATATTTAACCTCGATAAGCCTAAATGAATAAATATAGAATGAATGAGGTGTCAACCATGACTCGAATTCGTGACGTTGTAGAAAGAGCTTTAGTAACTGGTTATTTGACAGTTGAAGCTGAAGATCAACTACGACAACTGTTGACTACCCGATATGACTTGGAAGATTTCAATGCTTTCATGACTTTGCAGGAAGCTGCCATGACTGGTAAGGTCAAGCAGGAGTCTAGAGAGCGGTGTGGCATTAAATAGAGATGTCGCCTTCTACATCTCACCGACGGGGGCGTTTACCATCATCTTCAAAATCATCATCATCCTCAAAAAATTCCCAATCATCATCATCGGCTTGATTGGTAGTTGGCGGCTGATAAGGGGGGATAATTACCCGATAATCAGCATCGTAAATTGATTCAGTTTTTCCCGCAGCCGTATTTTTTGGCTCGCGGTAGCTGTAGGAGTAAACTGAACCAGACCGAGAACTGCTTTTGGCTTCTGATTGACGTTCGTAAGTTGTTGAATCTCTAGGCTGTTGAGCTTCAGGGTTAGGAGTAGGCGCTGACTCTGACTTTTCATCAAAGTTCCAATCATCATCTCTACTGCTATTTGTCTCCCAATCATCAAATCCCTCACTGCTAGACTCTTCTCTTTTACTAGCTGGTGGAGGACTGGCAGGGCGAGATGTAAATTCTTCTCTTTGGGTTGCTTTGGCACGACTTGAAGGGGTGGTTCCTCTGTTAGGAGTTTGGCGTTGTCCTGCCACAAAATAATTGGATAAATTAAATAAAGTAGCAATCAATATCGATGTGAAAGCACCAGTGGCAGTACTGAACAAAATCCATATCGCTAGTGGTAATGGTTGAGTTCGCACGCCCAAAAATACTAGCGAAAGGGCAGGTGAGAAATTTTGGACTAATAACAGCGTTAGTCCTCCCAGTACTGCCACCAATAGAATTAAGCGAATTACAGCCATAGCAATTTTGTCAGTTGTCAATTATCAGTGGTCAGTTGTCAGTTATGAGAGAAGGCAGGAGGTAGATAGCGCAGCGTTAGCGAGTCCGCGAGCGTCGGGCAGGAGGCAGGAGGAAAGAATTATAATTGATTACTTTCCTTTTTACGAGAGGCTGCGCCAACGACAAACTTAGGAAGCATAGTTCTGGGTCATTACCTAGTTTAAAAAGAAAATATTCGTAGAGACAATACATAGCGCGTTAGCGTAGCGGCACGGAGTGCGATACAAAGCACCTAGACGAGCCGCCCCACCTACGATCTTGCTTCAATCCCACGCTTTGCTTTTAAACGTGGTTTACTCCTGTCTCTTACCTCCGATTACTCTTCACTGACTACTGACACTATCAGCCATCTCTATCATTACCTTTTTAGGACTATTGTGAAATTTACAATAAATCCACTCAGGGCGTTAGCGACGACCTTGCCACCGCTGAATTGGGATGCAGTCAATATCTAGTTGATCTAAAGCACGGGCAACTACAAAATCAACTAAATCCTCGATGGTTTGGGGATTGTGATACCAGGCGGGAATAGCGGGGACAACTCTAACTCCAACTTCTGCTAAAGAGGTTAAGTTACGCAGGTGGATGAGGCTAAAAGGCGTTTCACGCGGGACAATAACCAGCTTTCGCCCTTCTTTGAGTTGGACATCCGCTGCCCGTTCTAGTAAATCGGAACTCAAGCCAACTGCTAGCTTTGCCACTGTACTCATGCTGCATGGAATAATCATCATCCCCAGAGTCGCAAAGGAACCGCTGGCAATTCCGGCTCCGACATCGCTCCAAGGATGACAACGGAGTTTACCCAAAAGTGCAACACCAGCTTGCTCTCGCCAGAATTGTTCTTGCCCGGTTGGTTCTGGTGGCATCCGAATTTCCTGTTCTGACTGCCAAACCATGTAAGTTGATTTAGAGGCAACCAATTCAATACTATACTCCGCTTCTAGCAAAAATTTGATTGCGCGAACAGCGTAAATCAGACCAGATGCGCCCGATACGCCTAAAATTAAAGGTTTAGTGTGATTTGACACGTAAGTCTTAGTGGATTTTACTCATCCTCAGAGTAAGAGTCTAGGTCATCAGGCTGCATATCATTTGGTAAGTAGAGGTCTGAAAGGTCGTCATGGGAATCATTGCCAGTTAACCCTTTGGTGACGCCATCGCTGCCAACTGTTACCAAATCAATTTGCTGACGGTAGTAATCGACACTTTTAACTTGGACAGCGACGCGATCGCCTAGTCTATAAGAAGCGCGATTTTTGCGACCAAACAGTGCTTGTTGTCTGGCGCGATATTCATACCAATCATCTTTGAGAGAACTGACGTGTACCAATCCCTCTACCCGCAAAGGCACACCAGGATTACTGCTGGACTCCACCTCAGCCGCGGGCACTTCAATTTCCACAAAGAAACCGTAGGATTGAACCCCTGTAATCACGCCTTGAAATACCTGACCAATGCGTTGCTTCATTAGTTGGGCTTTTTGCAGTCCGGCTAAATCGGCTTCGGCTTCTTGGACTTCTTTTTCTCGGTCGTTAATTTGGACAATTACCCTAGTCAAATCGCTTTGGAGTTCTTGTTGCAATTCTGGGGGTAAAACGTTCCAGTTAATTTCCTCATGGCTAGAGGAGTGGCGTAGGTTAACCCGCTCTCTCACGCGGGTATTGCGGCGATCGCGTCCGTTTTCAAGTAGCGTGTAATACACTCTCTGCATCAGCAAATCTGGAAAACGCCGCAAGGGAGCGCTAAAATGGACATATTGCGGTAGTGCCAGACCAAAGTGAGATCCTTTGGTGGTACTGTATGCAGACGGCTTAAGTGTATCTTGTAATAAGTAGGTAAGAACTTGCTCAGAGGGAGATTCAGCAAAAGCTGTAGTCAAATGTTGGTAATCTAAGGGTTGGATATCAACTTCTGGATCTAATGTGAGATCAACGCCTAAATTGACTGCCAATTTCAGCATTTCCTGGACATCTTCAACATCGGGAGTACCTTGGACTCGCCAGATAGCCGGAACACCAAGGGCATTTAAGTGAGTTGCAAACAGTTGATTAACTAACAGCACCAACTCCGTGAGTAGCGATCGCACTGGTAAATCATTCACCACCACAGCGCCGAGAATCCCCTCATCATAATAGGCGTTTTGGCTAGGCGGCAGATTCAACTGGAGGCTACCACGAGTCAATCGCACTTGTTTTACGGCAGTTTGCAAGGCTTGGAGGTCTTGCAGGATTTGGGAAACCTGTGATGATTGATCTTGAGCTTCACCTGTGAGAATCGCTTGGGCAAGTTCTGTACTCAGTGCAGTTTCGACATTGATTACACTGGGTTGAATTTCCCATTCCAGCACTTCTCCCGATTGGGGATCGATGGTAATTAAAAAAGAGATAGTTAAGCGATCGCTCCCAGGTACTAAAGAACAGCGTTCTGCTACAGTTGGGGGCAAGATTGGCAACACCAATTCTCCTAGATAGACTGATTTGCCCCGTTTGAGTGCTTCTCTATCTAGGGCTTCGTCAGGTTGGACATAGTGAGAAACATCGGTGATATGAACGCCCAAAAGCCAATTTCCGGCTAAGTTTTTTTCTAAACTAAAAGCGTTTTCTATAACTTTGGTATCACTATTTACCCCTTCAATCGTGAGAGTATACAAATTACGTAAATCCAGCCGATTTTTCAGGTCTGCTTTGAGGAGCTTTTTGGGCAACTTGGCGGCTGCTTCTAGAACATTATCTGGAAAAGTCCGGGAAAGGTCGTGTTTGCACGTAACTAAATCTATATCAGCAGCAGCTTCGGCATCGCTACCGAGGATTTGCACCACTCGACCAAGGGGAGGATATTGTGCCAACGGGTAACGCAAAACTTCCACATGAACCAGATGATCGATCGCTTCTTCTAACTTTGCCCCGTTCGGTTGAATCTTGAGTTCAAACAGCAATCGATCGTCTAAAGGCACAGCCCTAAAACCAGTTTCTACTTGCTTAATTCGTGCCAGTAAAGTGTGGTTAGAACGTTCGAGAATCAGCTTCACCTCACCTTCTGGAGAGCGACGGCGACTGCCTTCTTTAAGAACTCTCACCAAAACGCGATCGCCATTCCAAGCATTACTCAGATGACTTTCGCGGATGTAAATATCCTCAGCTCCTTCCACATCTTGAATAGCAAAGCAAAAGCCTTTACTAGAACAACGGAGTTTTGCCTCGATTATTCCCTCTTCTGAAACACGGCGGTACTTGCCCCGTTCCTTTACTAAAATACCGATTTTTTCCAGAACATCTAAGGCAATGTGAAGTTTTTGTAAACTTTTTTCATCTTCACAGCCAAGTTTCTTTTCTAAAACCTTCCGAGCTACCAATTTATCATCGGTGAAATTGGCAAGGAGTGTAGCGATTGAAAATTCCATGCAGTGAACCGACCTTTGGTCAAAACATCATTTGTTGTTTAATCTGGTTCATTTCTGTATACCCTCACGGCTTACAGAAACAAGCTGGAAACTAATTGCCCTGAAGCAAGCTTCCTAAGTTCTAAGGAAAGGAAGCGCGACTCAGTAAGAGCGGGAAACTACTCCCGCAGTTCCTTTGCAAAGAAGCCGACCCACGGACAACTCTGGGCGTTTACGAACTTCTCACTGCACGATGCTCTCAGAATTCGCCTGCGTTCAAGTCCCTTCACCTAACCAAACTTAAGATTGCACGCCTGATTAAAATTTAGCTCCGCTAGGTAATTACGCGACGGGTTTTTGAGAAGCTGGGTTTAGAGAATCCATACTGCCCAAAAGCGTTATGCAGGGGAGCCACTGCCATCCTGGGGTCTCCCCAAGTGGAGGAGGCAGTGCGGTCTTGGGGTCTCCCCAAGTGGAGCAACTGCCGTCAAGTGGCGTGGAAAGTACAGGTGTTTGATTGTCTAAAGAGAAGGTAATTTTACGCCATTAGACTCTGATTTTTAACTAGGAGGAACTGCTGGTGAACCCAATTTTCCCACATGTAGAATCGGTAACAATTAGGTAAGCAGCTTAATAAGCAGCGAGGGCGAACCTTATCTCCACTATTGTAGATTTAGAGGGCACTTCCAGAAAATAGTTCTAGATATAGACTTGGGTAATCAGTATAGCATTGCAAGCAAGACTACCCAGATAAGTTAGCACTGAGCAAAAATTTCGTCAAAAAAGAGCTACTGCTACAATTGGGACACCAGGCAAAGCAAGAATATCACCTTGACGGCTCAGAGCAGAGAATTATACCTACTCATCGCCTGCCAAGAAACTAATGACACATAATAAACAATTAAAAATGAATAAATGCAATATTGGCAGGCATCCTGGGTATCGAGTGGATGTAAATTAAAGTAAGGGCAGCCGATCTCGCTTGAACATACAGGCAGTATCAACCCCGTTATTAAAAATATTTAGATTGGTAGCAGTATTATGTTGGCTCAATTCCAGAGCTTGTATCCCAAGGGCAGTTTGATTTCTGAATTAGTGCAAATTTTTCAAGGAAAATATATTGTCCGGGCAAGCGTGCAAATTGAAGGTGTAACCCGTGCTACGGGTATGGCAGCAGCAGAAACAGTAGAAGCAGCAGAAGACCAAGCCAGAACTAGGGCGCTGATAGTTTTGGGTATTACAAACGCGCCACCAGAATCAGTGGTGTTGACCTCAAATCCAGTTTCTCCAGCACAGCTAAATCCTTCCTTGAATACTAAAGGTGGATTGAGTGAGCCTGCTGCTTATTCCTCTGCAAAAGATGAGGATTTTGTTAGTAGTCAGTGGTCAGCAGTCAGCGACAAAGAAATATCTATACCGCCTTCCAAAGAACGGAACATCAAACCAGAAGTAGTAACAAGCAGTAACGAACAGTACGGCTACAGCAATGCTGCGCCCCTAGCAAGCGATACATATAGCCAAGATTTGGGTCAAAACTTTCCTGTGACTGCCAACCGAGAGCTAGAATTCGATCCTCCAGTTGAAAACTTAGAAATAACCTTTGGTAACCAGCCAGAAAATCAAACCTTTCCCGCAATTTCTGCCAACAATGTCACACCATTTACACCTCGGAGTTACAGCCCTCAAGAAAATATCGCTACCCCGTCAGTGACAGGAAAGAGAAAGAAGAAAGCTGAACCAGTGGATTTATCAGATGTAATTGCAAAAACAGATGTTGAACTTCAGCGTTTAGGCTGGACACCAGAACAGGGACGGGAGCATTTGATTGAAACCTACGGTAAGCGCGGACGGACTTTGCTAACTGAAGAAGAATTACACGGATTCCTCAAATACTTACAATCTCAGCCAGACCCAATAGCGGGATTTTGATTTGTCATTAGTCATTAGTCATTAGTTATTTGTGAAGACTAATAACTAATAACATAGGCTGTTGAAATACTAATGAAGCTATGGAACCTTTGAATTTCTCTGAAGTATAGCAGGAGGCAGGAGGCAGGAGGCAGCAGGTAAAAGTATTACTATTCCTAGCTTTCATGCTTTCAAAATGTCCTAACCTGTGTGACTACGGCTATAATTGCTCAAATAGATGTTGAAATGGAGTGACTAGGCTGGTTACCAGAACAGAGACGGGGGTATCTGATTAAAACTGATGGGAAGCGATCGCGTACTTTACTGACACAAGTAGAATTACTAGACTTGCTTTAATACCTTGAATCTCAGCCATTAGATAAAGTTGTGACTGCCAAAATCCCCCGTTTATTGGGGGGAAACAGGAATCTAGTACCCTCCCCTTTCCAAGGGGAGGGTTAAGGTGGGGTAAAACCGTGATTTCTCAGCTATTTCAGACTTGTGTATACACGGTAGCCGCGCAAGCAAGAAGGTGTTGGGGGTGGGGTGTTAGGGACTTTTGCAAAAGGTCTAATTTCTAAATGAAGTTTTGAAGTCAAATAACCCCTCTTCACTGATGAAAAGGGGTTATTTTTGGGGTTTAAGGGAATTAAAACTGGTAAATCACCATTTACCAATCGTGACTATTAATTAAGAACAGCAACTGCTGGGCGACTACCAGCGGAGTGACGGTCAATCACTTGGTCAATCAAACCGTAGTCCCTGGCTTCCTCTGGCGACATGAAAAAGTCACGTTCAGTATCTTCAGCAATGCGCTCAATTGGTTGACCTGTATGTTCAGCTAAATAGTCGTTTAGCCGCCGCTTGTGGTACAGAATTTCCCGCGCCTGAATTTCAATATCAGTCGCCTGTCCTTGAGCGCCGCCTAAAGGTTGATGAATCATAATCCGAGAATGGGGTAGACTCATCCGTTTACCCTTTGCACCCGCGCTGAGGAGAAAAGCACCCATACTTGCCGCCAATCCGGTACAAATTGTACAGACATCAGGGCGAATATGCTTCATAGTGTCAAAAATGCCCATACCAGCCGTCACCGAACCACCGGGAGAATTGATATACATATAAATATCTTTCTCCGGGTCTTCAGCATCCAAATACAGCAGTTGGGCAACAATCAAGTTAGCAATGTTGTTATCAACTTGTTGTCCCAAAAAGATGATGCGCTCACGTAACAGCCGTGAGTAGATGTCAAAGGCGCGTTCACCTCGACCCGATTGTTCAATAACGATAGGAATCATGGAAGCGTGTTTGTGGCTACTTTAAATACATTTTATCGGTGACAGCACGAAACTGGGGCTGATCTCTACTTTTCCCAGGTGGATATAAGTAAATCTTGGCTATTCTGCCTTATTCAACAAGCAAGTAAAAAGTGCTTTTGCAATAGATTCAACCTCTAAGGGCACTTTTTAGCGGCAAAAGCTGTCTAAGAAGATATCCCGATTTAGGGAAAAACAAATCAAAAAACTCCAACTATTGCCAATTTAATGTCTCGGCTTTTGCTGCACAACATTGGCAATATGGTGATTAGACTGATAACCGATATCTGATTTGCTTAGGGAATTATCTTAATTTTAAGTAACATTTTAAACATTGTTTTAGGATTTACCTCGGCAATTATCAAGTTATTTTTGTTAGATTCAGTAAGTCGATAGTAAAAGGTGTATTTAGAATAACTAGTCATACTTGAAATGCTATCCACCCAGAGAGAGACGTGCCATGCTGGAAAAACTTATACAAGCCGCCATCATCACCTTCTTGCTCCATCTGATAGCAGGACTTAGCCCAAATACTTTAATTCAGACAAAGACAGCATCACCTATGCAAGAAACGCCACCAAATATTGTTAGCTTGCTATTGCGATCTTTTCAATAAGAATGTTTTATAAGTTGCACTGGTGTAAGTTGTTATGACTTACGCATTGACAATAAATGCCAAATATGGATAAAGGTTAAAAACCACATCTTTCGTAAGGGCACAGCAATGCTCATTGGTGTCAACTTAACGCTAAACCCGCTTGGTGAAAACATTTTGCCCTCACCCCCAGCCCCTCTCCCAAGAGAGAGGGGGTGAGGGATTTACAAAACACCTGTCTGATATAGTTTTCGGCTTAAGTTGACACATATGAGCAATGCTGTGCCCCTACAGCATGGTCTATTTCCGATCGCAGGATAATTAAAAAAAGCCTGAAACAATCTATTTTCGTTAATTCACATCACGATCTATTTGTACAGTGCGTAAGTCCTAGTTGTAAGTAAGTCGGTGCAAATAAACCCAATTACATCAAGATGATAAAGATGATTGCGTTGTAGTCAGCGCTAAAGTGCTGACTACAAAACTGAAATTTTTTACACCAATTTACTTAGGCGATATCAAAAATATGCAGTAGTGTTTCTTGCCCAAAGGGTAATTCGCTCGTTGAGTTTCTTAATTTAATGTACATAGTCGTCTAGGCTAACACTCCTGGGAACACGGTAGACTGAGCAAAGAAGGCAACTATTTGCATTTGATTATGACTAATCGCCTTGCTGAAGCTAAGAGCCTCTATCTCCGCAAACACGCCGAAAACCCAATTGATTGGTGGCCTTGGTGTGATGAAGCACTTGCAACTGCAAGGGCGCAAAATAAACCGATTTTTCTTTCCATTGGCTATTCTAGTTGCCACTGGTGTACTGTCATGGAAGGCGAGGCTTTTTCTGATATTGCGATCGCTGACTACATGAATACCAATTATCTTCCCATCAAAGTAGACAGGGAAGAAAGACCTGACCTCGATAGCATCTATATGCAGGCTTTGCAGATGATGAGCGGTCAGGGCGGTTGGCCTTTGAATATTTTTCTTTCCCCAGAAGATTTAGTACCGTTTTACGCTGGGACTTATTTTCCTGTAGACCCGCGCTATGGTCGTCCGGGATTTTTGCAGGTGTTGCAAGCCCTTCGCCGTTATTACGACACCGAAAAAGCAGAATTACAGCAACGCAAAGCCTTAATTATTGAGTCTCTGCTCACGTCTGCGGTGTTGCAGGATGGTACAACAGATGAGCTTGAAGACCGGGAATTACTGCGCCAAGGTTGGGAAACCAGCACAGGTGTAATTACTCCTAGTCAATCTGGTAATAGCTTTCCGATGATTCCCTATACAGAATTAGCACTACGGGGAACTCGATTTAATTTTGAATCTCGTTATGATGGCAAGCAAGTTTGTACCCAACGGGGACTAGACTTAGCGCTGGGAGGCATTTATGACCATGTAGGTGGTGGTTTTCATCGCTATACTGTTGACCCTACTTGGACAGTACCCCACTTTGAAAAGATGCTCTACGACAATGGACAGATTGTGGAGTATCTAGGAAATTTATGGAGTGCAGGAGTACAAGAGCCAGCATTTGAAAAAGCGATCGCTGGTACTGTACAATGGCTAAAGCGGGAAATGACCGCACCTGAAGGTTACTTCTATGCTGCCCAAGATGCTGACAGCTTTACTGTTCCCACGGCAGTAGAACCAGAAGAAGGAGCCTTTTATGTTTGGAGTTACAGCGAACTACAACAACTGTTAACGCCTGAAGAATTAACGGAATTACAACAACAATTTACTGTTACCCCTAATGGCAACTTTGAGGGACATAATGTTTTGCAAAGACGCTATTCAGGTCAACTGAGTGCAACGCTGGAAATCTCACTGAGTAAGCTGTTTACCACTCGCTATGGCGTTAGTTCTGAGTCACTAGAAACTTTTCCCCCGGCTTGTAATAATCAGGAAGCAAAAACCACTAATTGGCCAGGTCGCATTCCCTCGGTGACAGATACGAAGATGATTGTCGCCTGGAATAGCTTGATGATTTCTGGACTAGCTAAGGCTGCTGGGGTTTTCCAAGAACCGTTATATCTGGAATTAGCAGCACGAGCAGCGAATTTTATCTTGGAAAATCAATTTGTAGATGGGCGTTTTCAACGACTCAACTATCAAGGTGAACCAACTGTTTTAGCCCAGTCTGAAGATTACGCCTTTTTTATTAAAGCTCTGCTAGATTTACAAGCTTCCAACCCTGAGCATCAGCAATGGTTAGAAAAAGCGATCGCTATCCAAGATGAATTCAACGAATTTCTCTGGAGTGTTGAATTAGGTGGTTACAATAACACATCGAGCGATTCTAGTCAAGATTTAATTGTCAGAGAACGCAGTTATGCAGATAATGCTACACCCTCAGCGAATGGAATTGCGATCGCTAACCTTGTCCGTCTCGCCCTACTCACCGATAATCTAGATTATTTGGATTTAGCGGAACTTGGTTTGAAAGCTTTTAGGAGTGTAATGCATCGTGCTCCCCAAGCTTGTCCCAGCTTGTTTACAGCTTTGGATTGGTATCATAATTCTACTTTGATTCGCAGCACAACTGAGCAAATCAACGCTTTGATTCCCAAGTATTTACCGGCGGCTGTGTTTGCCATCACATCTGATTTTCCAGAGGGAAGCGTTGGGTTAGTTTGCCAAGGTTTGAAGTGTCTGGCACCAGCAGAAAATGTAGAGCATTTATTGCAGCAAGTCCAGCAAAGTCAAAATAGGGCATAGGGCATTGGGCATTGGGCATTGGGCATTGGGCATTGTCTCTCTAGTGCCCACTTACCAGTTACTAGTACAACACGGCGTAAATAAACCACCCATTCCAAATCAATAAAACGCTTATGCTGTATACCTGTTTGGCTTTTGACTTTTGACTTCCGCCTTGCGGCACTAGTCCCCAAACCCCAATTCGATATCTAACTATGACGACCCGAAATGAATTAACAGTAATTGTATTAGCAGGCGGTAAAAGTTCTCGCATGGGTCAAGATAAAGCCTTGATTCTCATTCAAGGGGTACCATTGTTGCAGCGAGTTTGTGGGATTGCTCAAAGCTGCGCTGATACTGTTTATGTAGTAACTCCCTGGCCAGAACGCTATCAAGACTTGCTTTTGCCTGGTTGTCAGTTTATTCGGGAAGTACCTTTATCTAGAGAATCTCTCGCTCATGGGCCTTTAGTTGGGTTTGCTCAAGGGCTAGCCGAAGTCAAAACAGATTGGGTGCTGTTGCTAGCTTGCGATTTGCCGAGGTTGCGGGTTGAGGTGTTGCAAGATTGGGCAAGTAGACTTGATAGTGTAGGGGATAATGCGATCGCAGCTTTAGCTTGTCATCCAAAAGGCTGGGAACCTCTGTGTGGTTTCTATCGCCGTCGCTGTTTGCCACAACTCCTAGAGTTTATCAACCAAGGGGAGCGATCGTTTCAGCAGTGGCTTCGGCAATATCCTGTAGAAGTTTTGCCCTTAGCAGAACCCGAAATGCTGTTTAACTGTAATACACCAGAGGACTTGGCTTTAAGTTGAGTTGGGAAATGGGCACTTAATCGTGAACTAAACCTGCGGAAACTCTGGTAATAAAGTCATTTTTCGGATGATTTGAATTCACCTCTATAGTTCAACACAGTTCAGATCAGCCCAAAACCTTGATGTAGAGACGCGATTTATCGCGTCTTGGCTGTTTTAGATTTAAACTCATTAAAATTAGTACATACAGCAGTTTGCAAGTAAGTAAGGTACAAAATCCAGGACTCACGCATCAGATATAAAGAGTTTCTGCCTCCTGCCTCCTGCCTTAAAACCCGTAGTTTTGTACTTCATGCAAATGAAAACTGCTGTAATAAAAACTTTTATCACATAACCACTAATGCTATTTCCTCAAAATGAAAGCCAAAGGAGCTTTAATTTACTTTTCTCCAAAAATCCCACCCCTATGTGGGTATATAACCAGAATAATCTACAATTTTTAGATGTAAATGAAGCGGCTGTTGTTCACTACGGCTACTCACGAGAAGAGTTCTTGCAAATGCGAATAACTGACATTCGCCCTTCAGAAGATGTACCTATCTTCCTTGAATATTTAGGACGAAAGCACTTTAACTTAGATTTTACTGGTCGATGGCGACATCAACGAAAAGACGGACAGATTATTGATGTTGAAATTTTCACACAGACAATAGACTATGGCAGTTCTAAGGCTCGCTTAGTTCATATACGAGACATCACAGAACACAAACAAATAGAAAGAACTCTTCAACAAAGTGAAGCTAGATTTCGAGTTATTTCTGAAGCCATTCCTGTTCCATTCATTATTTCGCGTGTGTCTGATGGGTTGATTTTATACGCTAATACAGAGTTGCTTCAAACATTTCAGTTTTCTCCAGAGTATTTAGTTAATCGCAAAAAAATCGTAGACTTATATCATAATTTGACAGATTTAGAAGCACTGTTAACAGTTCTTAATCAGCAAGGTTTTATTCATAATTATGAACTGCAATTAAAAAAAGCAGATGGAACTTGTTTTTGGGCGATCGCTTCTTTACAATATTTATTTTTTAACAATGAGTCAGCAATTTTAACAGTTTTTAATGATATTAACGATCGCAAAAACGCCGAAACAAAACTCCAAGAACAAAATGAATTTTTGCGAATAATTTTTGAGAGCATACCATTGATGATTGCCCTGATCAATGCCAATGGTGAACTCCAGTGGGTGAATCAAGAATGGGAAAATATTCTCGGTTGGAAATTTCAAGATTTCCAAACTCGTGATGTCTTGGAAGCACTATATCCTAATCTTGAATATCGACAGTTTGTAATTAGTTTTATGCAGTCTGCACAACGTAATTGGGGTGACTTTAAAACTCAGGTACGCGATGGTCGTTTACTGGATACATCTTGGACTAGTGTTTACCTTTCAAATGGTCAAATTATCGGTATTGGACAAGATATCACAGAACGTAAGCAAACTGAACTAGCTCTAAAAGCCCAAGCCGAACGGGAGCAATTGATGCGAACTGTTGCTCAACGGATTCGTCAATCTTTGAATCTTCAAGATATTCTAAATGCAACAGTTCGAGAAGTGCGAGATTTACTTAAAGTTGATCGAGTAGTAGTTTATCAGTTTGACTCAGAGATGATCGGCACAATTATGGCGGAATCAGTGGAACCTGGATGGACGGTTTCTTTGAGTATACAGATTCATGATACGTGTTTTCAAACAGGCGCAGGATTGGAATATTATCAGGGACGCAAACGAGCGATCGCTAATATTTATGAAGCTGGACTAACTGATTGCCATATTCGCCTGTTAGAACGGTTTGAGGTGAAAGCAAATTTAGTTGTGCCCATTCTACTAGAAGTAAGCTCTCAAAACCCTGGCTCTCACATTTGGGGTTTACTGATTGCTCATCAATGTTCTGGTTTTCGTGAGTGGGAAGAAAATCAATTAGATTTGCTCGATCAAGTGACAGTCCAATTAGCGATCGCAATTCAACAATCCAGCATCTTAGAGCAAGCTCAAACTGAACTTGTTCAAAGACAAAAAGCTCAAATCAAGTTAAAAAATGCCTTGGCTGAAAAAGAAGTTCTTTTAAAGGAAGTTCATCATCGAGTTAAAAATAATTTGCAAATTGTCTCCAGTTTATTACAACTTCAGTCTCAAACACTCAAAGATCCGGAAATAATCAAAGTTTTTCGAGAAAGTCAAAACCGAATTGAGTCAATATCTCTAATTCACAAAAATTTATATACTTCCGCCAATATAGGACAAATTGATGTTGCTGACTATATCAGTAATTTAGCAGCCAGCTTGCTAATTTCCTATCAAATATGCCCTGGTAAAATAGCTCTAGAAACTGATATAGATTCAGTAAGTTTGAATGTCGATCAAGCTATTGCCTGTGGATTGGTGATTAACGAATTAATCTCCAATGCCCTCAAACACGCTTTTCCCAATCAACAAGCAGGCACAATCAGTATTGCTTTACGCAATGTTGGCAATAGTATCGAGATGACTATCCGAGATAATGGGATTGGTTTACCAGATAATTTAGATTGGAGAAATACTGATTCTTTGGGTCTGTCGTTAGTACATGACTTGGTTACAGAACAACTAGAAGGCAACATTACTTTAGAACGCAATCATGGAACAGTATTCAAAATAAAATTTACGCAGTTAACTTTGCATTAATAAATATCAAATGGGTCAAGCTAGGATTTTAGTCGTTGAAGATGAAGTGATTGTGGCTAGAACTATTGCTAGTCAACTCAGTCAACTAGGATATATTGTTACAGGTACAGCTTCATCTGGAAAAGTTGCCATTGCCAAGGCATTGGAAACTCAACCAGAATTAGTATTAATGGATATTATTCTTAAAGGTGATATGGACGGTATTGCTACCGCCACTCAGATTCGCCAGCAGTTAGATGTACCTGTAATTTATTTAACCGCTTATGGCGACGATCATACTTTAGAAAGAGCCAAAATTACCCAACCTTTCGGATACATCGTTAAACCATTTACTACAAAAGATTTAAAAATTGCGATCGAGATTGGTCTGTTAAAACACCGCTTAGAACGCGAACTGCGGGAAAATCGAGATCAGTTAGCAACCCTTTTAAACTCAATGAGTGATGCTGTAATTGCTGCAAATGAGCAGGGAAAAATAATATTTATGAATCCTGCGGCTGAGGCACTGACTGGCTGGCAGCAAAAAGATGCTTTAGGAAATGAAGCAGCGAAGATTTTTCATATTGTCGATGAAGTGACAGAGACAACATTAGAAAACCCTGTTACAAAAGTGCTGCGGGAGCAACAGGTTGTTTATTTAGGGGAATTTACATCTCTAATTACAAAAAATGGCAAAAGAATTCCAATTGGCGATAGTGCTTCACCACTAAAGCGAGGATCTGACCAGATAAATGGTGTAGTAGTTGTTTTTTGGGATCTTAGCGAACGACGCCAAACAAAATTGCTAGAGCAAGCATTAGAGAAAGAGCAAGAACTTAACCGTCTCAAGTCCCTATTTATCTCTACTGTATCTCATGAGTTCCGTAATCCTTTGACTGTTGTCCAAACAGCAGTAGAACTTATGGAAATGCAAGGAGCAAATTTGACAGATACAAAAAGAGGCATCTATTTAAAGCGAATTCAAGGTGCTGTGCAATCTATGGAAAAACTCATGGAAGAAGTGCTATTTATGGGTCGAGCGGAAGCAGAAAAACTCATATACAACCCTGCTTCCCTTAACCTAGAGCAATTTTGTCGAGAGTTAATCGAAGATTTTTTGATGGTTAAAAGCAGCGCGTGTGAAATTGTTTTTAACTGTCATAGTGAGAATACGTCTGCTGTAATGGATGAAGGACTTTTAAATTACCTATTTGCAAATCTTCTCTCAAATGCAGTTAAATATTCTCCCCAAGGTGGCAATATTCAGTTTGATTTAATATGCGACCCAATTGAGAAAGCAGCAATTTTTTACATTCAAGATCGAGGTATGGGCATTCCCGAACCAGACCAAGCTCGACTGTTTGAATCATTCTACCGAGCCTCAAATGTCAGATCAATTCAGGGTACTGGGTTGGGGTTAGTAATCGTTAAAAGGTGCGTCGATGCTCATCAGGGTCAAATCAATGTCACAAGTGAAGTTGGAGTTGGTACTAAATTTACGGTAATTTTACCCTTAAATTCCGAATTATGAGTTATAAATTCTTCTTCAACTCACATCCCGATTTTTGTTACCAACTTGGGTTTGGTAGTGACGCCATTTTTCCTGCTGACGCGCTCTTTTCTCTTCGGTGAGGCTATCGAAACAATAGGGACAGGAGATACCTTGCTCATACTTTGGAGACACTTTATCTTCCTCAGAAATCGGACGTCCACAACAGAAGCACCGCTCACAACTCCCTTTCTCCAACCCATGACTAACAGCTACTCGCTCGTCAAAAACAAAACATTCTCCTTCCCATAAACTTTCTTGTGCTGGAACTTCCTGCAAATACTTCAGAATGCCACCCGTGAGATGATAGACTTCTGCAAAGCCTTGGGCAAGCATGAAGGATGAAGCTTTTTCACAGCGAATGCCGCCTGTACAAAACAGAGCAATTTTTTTGTGTTTAGTTGGGTCGAGATGGTGGCGCACATAATCGGGAAATTCGCGGAATGATTCAGTTTGGGGATTTTCTGCCCCTTGGAAAGTACCGATATTCACCTCATAATCATTGCGCGTGTCAATCACGGTTACTTCTGGATTGGAAATTAAATCATTCCATTCTTCAGGGTTGACATAGATACCAACTTGCTCATTTGGGTCGATTTCTGGCAACCCCAAAGTAACAATTTCTTGCTTCAACCGCACCTTCATCCGCTCAAAGGGCGGGGTTTCGGTATAAGACTCTTTGGATTCTAAGTCTGCTAGACGGGGGTCAGAACGCAGAAACCAGAGAACTGAGTCAATCGCCTGACGCGAACCGGCAATTGTACCGTTAATCCCTTCAAGTGCCAGCAAAATCGTCCCCTTGACACCTTGCGCTTGACAGTAAGACAGCAGAGGATCTCGTTTTTCGGCAAAATCTGGTAGCTTAACAAATTTATAGAGTGCTACGAGAACTTGGATATTTTCTGGCTTCATCCCTTTGGTAATAGAACAATATAAGTTACAATAACAACGGTAATCAAAGTTATCTACTATTTTAAGTTTATGGGGGTTTAGCTCAGTTGGTAGAGCGCCTGCTTTGCAAGCAGGATGTCAGCGGTTCGAGTCCGCTAACCTCCATTGGAAATGTTTGATTAAATGGGATTGCATCCATTGCACCAATTCAAAGCCGTACTGAGTTAGAGGAATCTCTGGATAAGGAGGTAAACTCTGATTTGATAGTACTAACGTATTTTAAATAGTTAAAAATTTGACTTATTTATACTTAGGGGGTTGTTTGGAAAAGCGTCCATTGGGGTTAGTGGCAATTGTTCTCTACAAATCATTTGCCGCCTTGCTGCTTATGGTTACTTCGATCGCTTTATTATTGACATTAAAAAATTATCAAACTCTAGAGGTGTTTTCAGAAAATTATATTTTAGAAGGTAAATCGATAATTATTGATTGGCTTTTAAAGAAAGTTGTTAACTTAAATCCTAGAACTCTGGCATTTAGCGGCATCGGAACTGGAATCTATGCTATTGTTACTGGTATTGAAGCCGTTGGTTTATGGTACGAAAAGCGTTGGGCACATATCTTAGTATTGGGACTTGTCGGTATCAGTATTCCACCAGAGATTTATGAATTAATCCGGGGAATATCTCCGATTAAAACATTAGTTTTTGTGTTAAATTTAGCTGTATTTGGCTATTTATTCCGAAATTTTCCTAAACATCCCAACTAATTTTTGATTCGATACTTAGGGTCTATCGTTGAAAAGTTTAGGAGTGCTGAGGAACTAAGAGAGCGAAACCTAGTGATTAAAAAGCTTGACCACAAAAGGCTCAGGGTTTACGCAAAACCAAGACCCCACGTTGTACAATCGCTAGAAATACAATCTGGAGAGCGACTTGCCTAGATCGATTCAGTCTACTCAACCACCATTGAAATTTATTCCCCAACGGTTGAATCCGCTGGTACTCCAGATTTTTCGGTGGTTACTGCCGATCGCACTACGGTTTCGTACTCGTCCTTGGCTCCCGGCTGGGATTGTCAAGGTTGAAGCCAAGAATGTTGAAGTATTAGCTGAACTCTATCAACAATTCCAGGCTGGAAAAATTCGCTTTTTGTTGGCATTTCGCCACCCAGAGGTGGAAGATCCCCTCTGTATGCAGTATTTGCTTTCTCGCATTGTGCCACAAGTTGCTCGTCAAAAAGGTATTACACTAAAATCCCTGGTTCACAGCTATTTTCTTTATGACCGAGGTATGACAGTTTGGGCTGGAAAGTGGCTAGGCTGGCTGTTCTCTCTCTTGGGGGGTGTACCGGTTCGTCGTGGTAGGCGACTAGATCGCCAAGCTATCCAAAATGCACGGGAGTTGTTTGCTAATGGCGCACTACCGATCGCAGTAGCGCCGGAAGGCGGTACTAATGGTCATAGTGGCATTGTTAGCCCCTTGGAACCTGGTGTTGCTCAAATGGCGTTCTGGTGTGTAGAAGACTTAGAAAAAGCTAACCGTTCTGAGATTGTGATCGTTGTACCGATCGCCATCCAGTATCGCTACGTTGAGCCACCTTGGTCTAAGATAGATTGGCTGTTGAGTAAGTTAGAAGCTGATAGTGGCTTGAAAGTTTTGGAAATTGATTCGGGCGATCGCGAAGAAATTTACTATCAACGCCTCTTTCGGTTAGCTGAATATCTAATTACCGAGATGGAAGAGTTTTATCGTCGCTTCTATCATCAAGATATCCCAAAAACCATCTCAACTGATGAATCTGCTAGTGCTAATCAGGTATTAATTGCCCGACTTCATTGCTTACTGGATAAGGCTTTACAAGTTAGCGAACAATATTTTGGAGTTCAAGCGCAGGGTAATTTTATTGACCGCTGTCGCCGCTTGGAAGAGGCTGGCTGGAGTTACATTTACCGAGACGATTTGCCAGATATCAATGCTTTAGCACCCTTCAAACGCGGTTTGGCAGACTGGATTGCAGAAGAAGCCGACTTGCGAATGCGGCACATGCGAATAGTGGAAAGTTTTGTTGCAGTTACAGCTACTTATATTCAGGAACAACCAACGGCGGAACGGTTTGCAGAAACAGCTTTGCTTGTATTCGATATGCTTTCTCGAATTCAGGATACAACACTTCCGGGGCGACCTCGGTTAGGTTTGCGACAGGCACAAATCACTGTGGGAGAGCCAATTTCAGTTACAGAACGCTTCAGAAATTGTCAGGGCGATCGCCAAGCTTCTAAACAGGCTGTGAGCGATTTGACACAAGATTTGCAAATCGCTTTAGAGAAAATGATTAGATAACAGAAATTCTAAGACTTTTTCGCTCGAATTTTGTCAAAGATTGCACCTTCATCAAAGAATTTTTTCTGAATTTCATCCCATCCTCCTAAATCTTGAGCTTTGAATATCGTTTTAATTTTAGGAAATTTGTCTTCCATTTCTTTTATAACAGTCAAGTCAACGGGACGAAATCCTAATTTAGTAAACTCTCTCCTTGATTTAAAAGTACATTGCCCCTGGTTCATCAAATTTTTCCCTTTTATCTGCGGTAACTCGATCTGGATACTGTAGTTGAGGGGCATTACAAAACAGTGGTTAAGGATTAATAACTTTTTATTAACCTAAATTTAAACAAATTCTGTTCTAAAATCAAACAGCAAGAAACGGACGCTGTTCAACTGAATTTGACAGGTTTTGAGTAGGTAGGTTTTAATAATGGAGCTAAGCGGATTCGAACCGCTGACCCCCTCAATGCCATTGAGGTGCGCTACCAACTGCGCTATAACCCCAGAAGCCTTTGTAGATAAGCTTTTTAGCTTTTTAATTAAATTCTACAAATTGCCCTTGTATTTATTAGTATGCAAGTTTATGCAAATAAAATCAAGACAACTATATTAAGAAATATAAAGTATTGATTAAATATTGATACTATAGTTTTTGTTAGTTATATTTGCTACAGGTTCAACCAATAGGTTGCCTTTAACTAACTTTCTTATTCTGGCTCTCCAGGGTATTGTGTGCGGGAAGTTAGTTAAGTTCAATAGATTAATTTAGAATCCCAATTCTGATATTACTCCTAAACTTCCTCTTCATTTTCCGATCGTAATCAAAAGAACCTCATATAGAAATTCAGCTTCTTAGTACTATTTCTGGCTAGAAGCTGAAACCCTTATATTTTTGTTTTTAAAGTGGCTCAGGTCGGAGTTGAACCAACGACCCCAGGCTTATGAGTCCCGTGCTCTAACCAACTGAGCTACTGAGCCAGATTCATTCAAGTCATTAGCTAATATAGCATGCAAATTTGCTCAACACTAGCCCCTTTTGCAATTTTGTTAGAATTTCTATTCCTGTTGAGGTAGTAGGAAGCTGAAGAGGGAGGTAAACTCCCTCAACTAACAAAGCAATGATTTAGTTAAAGACAACTAAGAATTACAGGCGTTGTGGTAGAAAGGCTATTGGGTTAACAGCACCCTTCCCTGATGGATGAATTTCAAAGTGGCTGTGTGGGCCAGTGCTGTGACCAGTAGTACCCATTAAAGCAATTGTTTCTCCTTGATGTACCTGTTGACCCGGTTGCACCAGAATCTTACTGTTATGAGCATAGCGAGTACTACTGCCATCAGGATGATGGATTTCGACGAGGTTGCCGTAGCCACCATTGTTCCAGCCAGCTTTCTCTATTGTACCGTCAGCTGAGGCAACAACTGGCGTGCCAGTGGAGTTAGCAATATCAATTCCCTTGTGGGGTCTTCCCCAGCGCATACCAAAGCCAGAAGTGAGAGTACCCTTCGTCGGCCAGATATAAGCCAAGGTTGAAGTAGATGGAGGAGGTGTAAGTTCGTCAATGGGTCTGGGTAGATATTGATCCACTGCTGCTAAAGGCGGCATTATCTGTGGAGAAACTGTGGTTCCTCGCATCTTTCCTAAAGAGTCAGAGGCATTTACTCTTCTAGAAGGCGTTGCAACCCTTGTGGCAGATTGAGTGCGAGAGGGAGTCCACTGACTAGCAGAACCTAGATTAGGCAAGAACTCTGGGTTTACTGCTTCGGTAGCACGTACAGTAGTCTGGAATTGGGGCTTAACTGGCTGAACGCTATAGTTACCTCGAATCGGTGTCGGAACTGGAATTGGTATTGCTACACTATTTGGTCTAGATGCAGGGTTAGGTACACTGAAATTATTGGGCGTAGAAATAGGAGTGAGGATAGCAGCATTATTAGCTTCAATCGCTGCTGGCACAACTAAATTACCAGACTGTTGAGCGCGATATTTCTGCTGTAACCTCTGGATTTCCGCTTGTAAGCCCCGCAAACGGTCATTATTGCTATTGTTTCCCCTTGCTACCCTATTTGCTGGTGTATTAGGCTGTTGCATTTCGGCAAAAGCTTGTGGCGCTGGAATATCACCACCGACGCCATAAGACTTAGCTGTAGGGGGGGCAGTTTCTAAGTCAGTCGCACTGTTTGCCTGAATCTGTACAGTTACCGGTGTCGGCACAGCAACGCTACTTTTGTCGGCAATAGTTGGTGATGAGAAACTAGGTAGATATGAGTTGGCACTACCAATATTCAAAGGGGAAGTACCAACATGAGGAGTTTTGCTAGACTCTACAAAAGTGGGCTGACTCGCTACAGTTGCCTCAACTTGAACAGCAGGAATTTGAACAGCAGGAATAACTAGTTTTTGACTAATTCGCAGTTCATTGGGATTATTGAGGTTATTTGCTTTAACTAGTTCTGATACTGAAGTGTTGTATCTGTTGGCGATCGCTGCTAGTGTATCTCCAGGCTTAACTTTGTAGGCTGTATGTGTCGAGGAGGCAATCACTATTGGCGCCGATGGTACAGATGCACTTGTTTGTGTTTTCTGTTTTAACCTCGATATCAGGTTCGCTTGGCTTGCATCGCTAGAAGTGTCTAACTGGGCTGCTAATGCAGTCTTCTCAACTACAGTTGTCGGCTGCGCCAATTCTATATCAGCTTGTGATAAATTTTTGGTCTCTCCAGACTGTAACTGCGCCAGACTCTTTCTTAAACGGTTCGACTTTTCTTGTAAGCGATTTAGTGCGAACTCTTGTTGCGCCTTAAGTTGTGCATTTATTTCACTATTGGCTGCGGTTGACGTTGCCACTGTTCGTGGCTGGGCACTTAGTGATGCATTTGTACTATCAACACTATAGTCAGACAGATTATTGACTGTTGGAAAACTAGTTTCGGCTAAGGTATTATTCAATCCCTGTGCCACTTTGGGCTTCAGGTAAGTGGAATTTTTATAACCTGCGTTTGTTTGAGAAAACGTGTTTGATGCAGGTTGCAAAGATATTCCACTTGCCGCGACTTGCCATTTAGCTTCAAGCCCAGGCACTTGTGAGACTGCCGTTGGTTCCACGATTACAGGATTTTCCGGCACGCTCACTGATGAGACTGCTTGGGACTCTAGCTTAGTGGCGGCGAATTTCACCTTGGTGTCCAAAACAGCAGGAATTGTTGAGGTCGCCTTTTGGCTGCCTACTGGCACCGCTGCTTGGGCTTGATCGCTTTGTCGAGTCACCAAAAGGCTGGTTGCTCCCATAGAGATTGCCAAGCCAATCATTGCCGCTTTTGTCCGCACCCGGCTGTTAACTTTTGGATTCATCACATTTAGCAGTTCTACCGGGGCATCATCGCTGCTGGGGGTATTGTTCAACACAGCTTTTACTCTCTTTTTCAATGCTCGTTTCAAAGACGACCTCCTTACGATCACTAGCGCTTAATTGACCTCGATTTTTCAGTTGGATACTAGTCAATGATTTAGATCGCAACGAACGATAGATCGAGATCGCATTCACCAGAGATGCTTACGCAAGATTAACCTGCTTCTCTGATTTAGACAAGTTCACACCATCTGTTAGCAAAACTTAAATTTTGCTGTCTTTACTTGTCCGAACCACTCCTAACACCACTTAGGACGATTGATTTTACTCTTTACCATTATCCACGCTTGTCTTGCGTCAATCGCGGGGACTGGACAAACTATTTGCCAAGTCCAAGTCGCTGCTGAGAATTAAATTGCGGCGACTTCTGGAAAAGTTATGCCCCCTGCTGTAGATATCTTCAAGATATTTCTACCCGATCCGTCTTCTCAACACGAGACTTTACGTTGATTATTCCCTAAAAAACAACCGTATTAACCATCGGCTACTTTTCGGCTGATTTCTGTCCTTTATTGAGCCAAAATAGCTCAAATGTAATACATGACTGGATTTTAGCAATTTCGTTCCTAGTTTAGGATGTTTTAAATTCATCAAAATCTATCATTCAAATTTGGCAATATTCCAAGTTTCATATACAAATTTCTTATAATAAACTTACTATACTTGTAAGTATCTTCCACTACATTTTGCGAATAAACCCAATTTTTGGTATATTGTTTTACATATTCTTGCTGTCCCCAGAAAATTTTTGCAGTCAGAAATAAATCGTCTAATAGGTTTATGGAAAAGTTATAAGTAAATACACTTATAATCAGGAATGTAAACAACTATTGTAAATAGCCTAACTGACGACGGGTTTCAAATAAGCCAATTGCTACACTTACTGACAGATTCAAACTGCGAACCCCGGATTGGCTCATGGGAATATAGAGGGTAGCATCGCAATCTGACAGAATTGCTGGTGGTAAGCCTGTGGTTTCACTACCAAACAGTAGCCAATCATCAGGTTGAAACTGAAAGCTTACATAATTACAATTTCCACCAACCGTATAACCCAACCATCTGCCGCCACGCCCCTGATGTAAGGTCTTAAAGGCTTCGAGGGATTCGTGATAGTGTAGTTTTACATAAGGCCAGTAATCTAAGCCGGCTCTTTTGAGGTAGCGATCGCTAATTTCAAACCCCAAAGGGCCCACCAAATGCAACTCTGTACCCGTAGCTGCACAAGTACGGGCAATATTACCTGTATTAGGAGGTATCTGCGGGTTAACTAAAACTACCTGAGGCATTATCCGTACAATTTAAGTATTGTATAAAACAATTTATTGCCAATGTTAAATCTACCAAAAGATAGAGGCTATTCATAGGTTTTGTTAATAATAATCAAGCATCCTCTACGATTAGATTTTTAAAACGAAGTACAAATCATCCCAGAGCAATGCCTGAGAGGATATTTGGCTACAATCACTAAATATTAAGTTTTGTGTAGCAAAAGTAAGTACTTATGTATTTTAGGGCTGGTAGTGACTGCAATAAAATCTACCATTTATATGAAGACGACAGTGGGGAGATGAGGGGACAAAGGAATAAGGGACTTCCAAGTAAAAAAATATTCCATCATTGTGTGGGCAGGGGGGCAGGGGAGAAAAACAATTGTGTTGAGTCCAGAAATTGGAATAATTTCTTTTTTGGAGTTCCCTAAACAAAGTGTTTTCTCAATGCCCAATCCCCAATGGCTTTTGAGTTAACCCAGCAGAGACGAACATAATTTGTCTTCGAGTTCAATTTCGCGCTCTTGGGTAGCAATAATAGCCTGAGTGATGACGCACTGGCTGTCAAAACCGACTGCGTGTAATTGCAACCACTGTTGAGCTTCATTGCCTTCGCGGAGGATTTTGTGCAAAGGGGAAAGGAAACAGCTAAAACCTTGTTGCTTGGCGATCGCCCAAACATCTTGGTAAATTTCCGCAATCCAATCTCTTGCTACAATGCTTCTGCCATCTTGCCAATGCCTTAACTGAGCATCAAGACTACCAGCAGCAGCAGCAGCTTCGTTGTCAGCAGTCAGAGTCACAAGTTCTTCAGCAGAGAAAGTACTTTGGGTTAACGGATCGATGTTGGGATTTTCGATTATTTGCAACAAACGCGCTTCTAATAAGGCAGTAATTGCTAGTAAGGCAATAGGATCTGTGACTAAATCGCAAATTCGCAATTCTAGGCGATTCAAGTCATAAGGACGGCGATCGCCATTTGGTCGCACCGATGCCCACAAATGCCGCACATTCTGCATGGTTCCGGCAACGAGTTGATCTTCCACCCACTGAATATGATCGGCGTGGCTGGCAAATAAGGGGACATGGCTAGGCGTTTGTGGGAAGACGCCCCAACGCGTGGAGTGATAGCCAGTAGCTTTGCCATCCAAGAAGGGAGATGAGGCGCTGAGGGCGAGAAATAGGGGCGCTTCCATACGGATGACTCGACACGCGCGCATTAGTACTTCTGGGTCGCTGATGCCTATATTTATGTGTACGCTAGCGGTAACTACTTTCGTGCCGTAGGTGTTCTCAATGTAATCATGATAGGGGTTTGCTGGATCGGAACGTAGAAAGCGATCGCTCCCACCCAAAGATAAAGTACTCCCCGGTATTAAGGTGTAATTGCCCAAACGATTGAGGTAGTTTCGCAACTCCCGCCTGGGACGCAGCAAGGCACACAATAAATTTTCGTAATTGTGAGATGGTTGGGTTATGTATTCAACGTTGCGGCTATCTGGTTCGCGCATAAATCCATCCAAAGCCGCAACAATTTTGTCGGAGAGACCGACGATTTCACCTTGAGGCGTGCCAGTGTATATCTCAATCTCAAAGCCTTTTAATAAGACCACCTTGTTCTCCTCGGCTCTCTCTACTTATAAATTGTATCGAAATTGTATCGAACAAGACGAATCTCTGGATCTATCTTTAAGTCTATCAAAGGTTAAGAATCATTTAATTGCCAATTCCTGCGAAATCAAGACGGCATATTTATACAGGGTTAGCGCGTCTCAAACCCTATTGACAAAAGGACTTGCCTGATAGGCAATCAAGTTGGAAACAAAGTGGGACTATCCGGGCTAGGGT
>NZ_JBALDJ010000113.1:0-169208 GCF_036917415.1 Nostoc sp.
TATTGGGAACTCAATACTAGAGCAAATCAATTGGCGCATTACCTGCAACAACTGGGGGTAAAACCAGAGGTATTGGTAGGGATTTGTGTAGAGCGTTCTTTGGATATGGTCATTGGACTATTAGCCATCCTCAAAGCAGGTGCTGCTTATGTACCCCTAGACCCTAGCTATCCTAAAGAACGCTTGGCTTATATGTTAGAAGACTCTCGACCAGGTGTATTGTTAACACAACAGCACTTAGTAGAAAATTTACCCACAAATCAAGCTCAAGTAATTTGTATCGATAGCGACTGGCAATTAATCACTGATGAAAACAGAGAAAATCTTGGGTGTAACATCACAGTTGATAACCTTGCTTACGTCATTTACACTTCAGGTTCCACAGGAAAACCGAAAGGTGCAATGAACACCCATCAGGGAATCTGCAATCGCTTACTGTGGATGCAAGATGCCTACCAATTAACCGCAGCAGATTGTGTGTTGCATAAGACACCCTTCAGTTTTGACGTATCTGTGTGGGAATTTTTCTGGACGTTGATGACGGGTGCGCGGTTAGTAGTAGCTCAACCAGAAGGTCATAAAGATCCCAGCTACATAGTTAATTTAATTCTAAAGCAGCAAATTACGACCTTACATTTTGTCCCATCAATGCTGCAAGCATTCCTGTCAGCAGAAGGATTAGAAAAATGTCACTCTTTAGTGCGAGTAATAGCCAGTGGTGAAGCTTTACCAGTCCAACTACAACAACGCTTCTTTAATCGACTGAATGCCCAACTGCATAATCTTTATGGCCCAACAGAAGCTGCTATAGATGTGACTTTTTGGCAGTGTAAAGATAGTTTTAGCAACCAGAAAACAGTTCCTATTGGGCGACCAATAGCAAATATTCAAATTTATCTACTTGATAAGTATTTCAATCCTGTTGCTTTCGGTGTAATAGGTGAAGTTTATATTGGTGGTGTGGGAGTAGGTAGAGGTTACTTAAACCGCCCCGACTTGACAGCAGAAAAATTTATTCCCAATCCTTTTAGCGACCTAACGGCACGTCTGTACAAAACTGGAGATTTAGTACGCTATCTACCGAATGGAGAAATAGAATATATTGGTCGTATCGACCATCAAGTGAAGATACGTGGTTTCCGCATTGAGTTGGGAGAAATTGAAGCGCTCATTGCTAAACATCCCACAGTCCGAGAAACTGTAGTTGTAGCACGCGAAGAATCAATAAATTCTCAACGAATAGTTGCCTATGTAGTCCCGCAAACAGAACAAATACTGACAATTCCTGAACTACGGGATTTTTTAGAATCAAAGTTGCCAAACTACATGGTACCAGCAGCTTTTGTGATGCTAGAAGCGCTACCACTCACACCCAACGGCAAAGTAGACAGAAAAGCCCTACCAGCACCAGATGGGGTAATCACTCGAGAACATGAATACGTAACACCACGTACAGCCATAGAACAAACCTTAACTAATATTTGGCAAGAACTGCTTCTCAAAGAAAAAGTCAGCATCCACGACAACTTCTTTGAAATCGGTGGTGATTCCATCCTTAGCATTCAAGTAATTTCTCGTGCCAAAAACTCAGGAATACAAATCACTACCAAACAAATATTTCAAAATCAAACCATCGCCGACCTAGCCAGGGTTGCCAATACAACAGTTAGTGTAAGTGCTCAACAAGGTATAGTTACCGGAGTTGCACCACTAACACCAATTCAACACTGGTTTTTTGCACAAAATCCACAAGAGTCGAACCATTTTAACCAATCAGTTTTATTACATCTACCCAAGGATATAAAAATTGAATTACTGGAAAAAGCAGTAGAAAAATTATTAGAGCATCACGATGCTCTGCGTTTAAGATTCAGATGGCAAGCATCTGAGTACAAACAAATAAACTATAACAAAGATAATAATGTACCATTTTCCATAGTAGATTTATCATCAACTCCTACACTCTCACAACCACAAGCCTTATCAAAAATCGCCACAGAATTTCAAACCAGTTTAAACCTGTCAACAGGACCGATAATGCAAGTGGTGATGTTTAACTTGGGTAGCGAAAGTGATGCACGTTTACTAATTATTATTCATCATCTAGCAGTAGATGGTGTGAGTTGGCGAATTTTATTATCAGATTTAAAGACAATTTATCAACAAGTCATCGCTCAACAATCGATACAACTAAGTGCTAAAACAACAGCATTTATTGATTGGGCAGAAAAATTAAATAACTATGCACAATCAGAAATTCTCAAACAAGAGTTAAACTATTGGTTCAACCAACCTTGGTCCAAAATAACATCACTACCATTAGATTATGCTCACGCTCAACAAGAAAATACAGTTGCTAGTGCTGCTTCTGTATCGGTGAAATTAAATGTAGCAGAAACCCGGATGCTGTTGGGGTCAGTAAACGAAGCTCATAACACACAAATTAACGATATACTACTAAGTGCATTAGTACTTTCATTGACACAGTGGGCAAGAAATTCCACGGTAGTAATTAACTTAGAAGGACATGGCAGAGAAGAACTATTTGAAGATGTGGACTTATCGCGGACGGTAGGTTGGTTTACCAGTTTGTTTCCAGTATTATTGCAACTACCGGACTTAGACCAACCAGCATCTGTTATTAAATCAATTAAAGAACAATTACGAGCGATTCCCAATCGTGGCATTGGCTACGGCATTTTACGTTACTTATGTGAAGATACTACTGTTAATCAACAACTACAGACAATTCCTACTTCAGAAATTAGTTTTAACTATCTGGGACAATTTGACCAAGTAGAATCCCAAAATGATTGGAAATTTGCATCTGAATCCACTGGAGCTAACCAAAGTTCAAAGCAAACTCGTGACCATCTATTGGATATTAATGCTCTGGTGGTAGAAGGTGAATTACAAATTGATTGGACTTACAGTAGTAACGTTCATACTCAAGCTACAGTGGATAATTTAGCACAGAGCTATATTCAAACAATTAGGTCAATAATAAAACATTGCCAATCACAAGATGTTTTTGGATATACACCTTCGGATTTTCCCGATGCACAATTGAATCAATTAGAACTTGATGAGTTATTAGAAATTTTGCCTGAATAGTATAAGTCTGAAAAAATACAGTTTAAAACAGAAAGAGCGATGAGCAACATACAAATAAAAACTCCAAGCAAAACTAAAAATATTGAATCAATTTATCCACTTTCTTCCATGCAACAAGGAGTACTGTTCCACAGTCTTTATGCTCCTGAAAGTGGGGTATATTTTAATCAGACGACCTTAAGCTTAAAGGGTAATGTTTCTACTACTGCTTTTGAATCTGCTTGGCAAAAAGTTGTAGAAAAACATTCAATTTTACGTACATTATTTGTTTGGCAAAATCGCCAAACCCCATTACAAATAGTACTCAAGCAGATTAATTTACCTTGGAATAATCTTGATTGGCGAAGATTATCTCCAACAGAGCAACAACAGCAATTCTTAGAATTGTTATTAACACAAAGAGAGCAAGGTTTTCAATTCGACCAAGCACCCTTGATGGAATGTACGTTAATTCAACTAAGTGAAGATACTTATAAGTTTATATTGAATTTCCACCAAATCCTCATGGATGGATGGAGTGTAGCAGTTATTTTTAAAGAAGTTTTAAGTTTATATGAAACTGGCGTAAGAGGCGAAACTTATTATTTACCAACACCACGTCCCTACCGTGATTATATCGCTTGGCTGAATTCTCAAGATCGGCAAGTTGCTATTAAGTTTTGGCAACAAACTTTGCAAGGTTTTAGCGCCCCCACTTCCCTAGTAGTAGATAAGTTTCAGTATCTAAATCAGCAGCAAAACTCTTACTATCATCAGGAACTTGAATTACGTTTATCTGCTCAGGTGAACCGCCAGTTACAAGATATAGCACAACATTATCATGTAACTTTATCGACTATAGTACAAGCTGCTTGGGCATTACTATTAAGTCGTTATAGTGGTGAAAAAGATGTAGTATTTGGTGTGACTGTTTCAGGTCGTCCTGGTAGTTTTTCTGGAGTGGAAAATATGGTGGGATTGTTCACCAACACCTTACCATTACGTCTGGAAATATCCCCCCAGCAGCAACTAATACCTTGGCTCGGACAAATACAACAGTTAATGTTGGAATTGCAAGATTACTCTTACACTCCCCTTGTTGACATTCAAGCCAAGAGCGAACTCCTTGGGAGAAGACTTTTGTTTGAGAGTATTGTGGTGTTTGAAAATTATCCAGTTGATAGTTCTTTGTTGGATGAAGGTAGTTCGCTACAGCTAAACGACATAGAGTCTTTTGACCGCAATAACTATCCGCTGACTGTAGCTGTAGTGCCTGAAGATGAGTTGCTAGTTAAGATTATTTACGATGCTGTTCGTTTTGAAGAAGATACGATTGGGCGGCTGCTAGGGCATCTGCAAACCATTTTCTCAGCGATCGCAGAAAATCCCCAACAAGCTGTGGGTGAATTACCTTTATTAAGTGAAGCAGAACGTTATCAATTGTTGAGTGGGTGGAATGATACCCAAACTGAGTATGCCAAAGAGCGGTGCTTCCATCAGTTATTTGAAGCTCAAGTTGAGCAAACACCCGATGCTATTGCAGTTGTTTTCAAGGATGAGCAACTAACTTACCGAGAATTGAATCGACGTGCCAATCAATTAGCATACCATCTACAAAAGCTGGGCGTAAAACCAGAAGTCATAGTAGGACTTTGTGTAGAGCGATCGCTCTCTATGGTCATCGGAGTATTAGCCATTCTCAAAGCGGGTGGCGCTTATCTCCCTCTAGACCCAACTTACCCGTCAGAGCGCCTTGCCTTCATACTGTCAGATTCACAAGTACCCATACTTCTGACAACACAGAAATTAGTCACAGAACTACTCCAACATACCGCCCAAGTCGTCTGTTTAGATACCGAATGGGCAACTATTGCACAGGAGAGCGAGCAGAACCCCAATAGTGGTGTTATCGTTGAAAACCTGGCTTACCTAATCTATACCTCTGGGTCTACAGGGACACCGAAAGGAGTTTTGGTTACTCATCAAGGATTGGGCAACCTAACGAAAGACAAAATTCGGACGTGTAAAGTTCAACCCGACAGCCGCATTCTCCAATTCTTCTCCTTGAGCTTTGATGCCTCCATTCCGGAATTAGTTATGGCTCTGGGTTCTGGTGCAGCCCTCCATCTGGGAACGCCGGAGGATTTGCTTCCTGGCTTTGCCTTAATGAAGCTCTTACGCGAACAAGCCATTACCCATATTACGCTCCCCCCCTCAGCGCTAGCGGTTCTGCCCACTCCTGAATTGCCTGCCTTGCAAATGGTTTTAGTAGGAGGAGAAGCCCCTTCTTTGGAACTGATCGCGCAATGGTCAAAAGGGCGACTGTTCATCAATGCCTACGGACCGACCGAAACGACAGTCAACGCGAGTATGGTAGAATGCGGCAACGGTGGTCAATCTTTACCTACCGTGCGTCCCGCCGCCAACAAACAGCTTTACATCCTAGACCAACATCTCCAACCTGTTCCCATCGCCGTGCCAGGAGAACTGCACATTGGTGGAGTCGGTCTGGCGCGGGGCTACCTCAACCGTCCAGAAAAAACTGCCGAGACATTCATCCCTAATCCTTTTAGCGATGAACTAGGAAGCCGTCTCTACAAAACCGGGGACTTAGCTTGCTACCTGAGTGACGGTCATATTAGGCTTCTTGGTCGCCTCGACCATCAGGTTAAAATTCGCGGCTTTCGGATTGAACCGGGAGAAATTGAAGCTTTGTTAACCCAACACCCAGGAGTGCGAGAAAGCATAGTCATCGTCCGTGAAGATCAACCAGGAGATAAACGGCTCGTCGCTTATGTCGTCCCCGATCCCGAAAATAACCCGACAATTGGCGATTTACGCCGCTTTCTTGCAGAAAAATTACCCAATTACATGATACCTGCGGCGTTCGTGACGCTCGATGCCCTACCTCTTAATGCCAACGGCAAAGTAGACCGTTTTGCTTTGCCTGTACCAGATACGGCTCGACCAGAATTAGAATCAGCGTTTGTCGCTCCTAGCACTCCTACAGAGCAAATTTTGGCTGACATTTTTGCCAAAGTGCTGGAGGTTGAGCAGGTGGGTGTTCATGACAATTTCTTTGAGTTGGGAGGACATTCGTTGCTGGCAACTCAACTGGTTGCTCAGTTGCTCAAAACGTTTGAGGTAGAGGTGACGGTTGTTGACCTATTTGAAGCGCCTACCGTAACAGGTTTAGCTGAACGCATCGAGAAAATGCAGACTTTGGAAAAGCTTTCGTCTCTTCCTTTGGAGATGGTTGAGGAAAGAGAAGAAATTGAAATATGAGGAGGTAGAGTTGTCTTTTTAAACGCAAAGTAAGCGCAAAGGGAGGCTGAGTTTTGATTCGCTACGAATTCATGAAATTCTGTACAGTGCATCTTAATTACGAATTACGAATTATGCCTTATCTCAAACCCAACGTTATCGTAGAGCCATTATTTAATCAATGGTATGCCTGGTCGTACCTCATTTTCCCAGCAACAGCGGCTCGGTATATTACTGAATCGCATCTCAAAATTATGCAGTCGTTTGTCAATGCTCCACAGGTTCATCAGTCAGCACTGAAGAATCCAGCTATGATGGGCGCTCCCTTTATTAACTATGAGGTTGACCGAGTTCATCAAATTAAAGCTTTGTTGGAAAAAACGAAAGAAGAACAAGCACATTTGGTGCAGCTCAGTCAAGCGATCGCACAGCTAGACACGATGCTAACTGAGTCAGCCAAGGGATATTCCTTAGAACCTCTTTATCAAAACGTTCCTGAAGCATTAAAAGGATATGTAGAGTTAGTTTATGACTCAAACAACCATGCTTCTATTCGCTTTATTGAAGGACTTCTCTATACAAGTCAGTACTATAATCCTGCATCCCAAACTGTTGCTTTATATTTAGGTCACGAGGATGAACGTTCCTTTGTCCTCAGTACGCCTCGTTTAAAAGATGAGCGTTGTTTACATTTAAATTTTCCCTTCAACGACTCCAGACTCGATCGCCTCTTTCAAATGAGGGATATTCCTCAACCCTATACTCAAATCAAAAATCTGTTGGGGATAGCCGAAGAAGATGAGGCATTATTTTCATCGTTCTTCACCGAAGAACCTCCTCAGAAAGAACCAAAGTATAGCGGTGATTCAGTCAGAATTCGTTACTTCGGTCATGCTTGTGTCTTAATTGAAACTAAAGACATCAGTATTTTATTAGACCCATTAATCAGCTATCAGCATCAAGAGGGCATTCCCCGCTACACCTATGCCGATTTACCGGAAACGATTGACTACGCGCTGATTACCCACAATCATCAAGACCACTGTATGTTTGAAACCTTGTTGCAGTTGCGACATAAAATCAAGCATTTAGTGGTGCCGAAGAGTAACAGTGGGGTTTTACTCGATCCTTCTATGAAATTAATCTTAAAAACAATTGGCTTTGCCAATGTTATAGAAATTGACAACCTGGAAGCGATAGACACTAATGAAGGACAGATTGTTGCCTTGCCTTTTTTAGGCGAACATGGGGATTTAAATATTAGCGCTAAAGCCGCTTATCTGATTCAATTAAAAGGGCAATCTATTCTTTGTCTAGCAGATTCTAATAATATTGAGCCTAAACTTTATGAAAGAATTCAAAAAACATTTGGAGATATTGATGTAATTTTTATCGGGATGGAATGTGATGGCGCACCCTTTAGCTGGGCTTATGGTTCCTTACTCACAAAATCAATACCCAGAAAGATGGGTGCAACTCGGAGATTAGATGGTTCAAATGCCCAGAAAGCAATTGAACTTGTCAGTCAATTTAATCCGCAACAGGTTTATGTTTATGCAATGGGACAAGAACCTTGGCTGATCTATATCACGTCAATTCAATATACTGAAGAATCTCGTCCTATTATTGAGTCAAATAAGTTAGTAGAAGCGTGTAAAAATCGCAATATTTTCAGCGAACGGCTATTGGGTAAAAAAGAAATTTTATTAGAAAAAAATTCCAGACGATTACCCTCTGTAGAATTCTCTACAAATGATAGCGAACGGTTCAACGAAAAGAAAGTTACTCAAACCATTGATGAGTTTTTAGCTCAACTTAGTCGTCTCGATATCAAGCTTTGGGTAGATGAAGAGCGTTTGCGCTGTAACGCTCCAAAAGGAGCGCTGACAGTAACTTTAAAAACTCAGCTTTCCGATCGCAAAGCAGAAATTTTGGAGTTTCTGAGCAATAAATCTAATACCAACAAAATGTTAGCATTACTTAATGCTGACGCTGTTTTAGACTCTTCCATTCGCCCTGAATTACTCACCCAGCCGACTGTTGAACCCTGTTGTATCTTATTAACCGGAGCAACTGGTTTTGTCGGAGCCTTTTTACTTTACGAACTCCTGCAACAAACATCAACCGATGTTTATTGCCTAATTCGTGCAAACAATACTGAATTAGCTCAGAACAAGCTGCGAAACTGCCTTGAATCCTATCTACTTTGGGAGGAAAGTTTTAGTAGCAGGATTATTCCAGTTATTGGAGATTTATCACAGCCACTTTTAGGACTTTCTGAGGCACAATTTCACGAGCTTGCTGATAAAATTGACGCTATCTATCATAATGGGGCCTGGGTTCATCACGCTTCTCCTTACTCGTTACTCAAAGCTACCAATGTCCTGGGAACTCAAGAAGTCTTGAGATTGGCGTGCCAAACGAAAGTGAAGCCCGTCCATTTCATTTCTTCTACCGGCGTTTTCTCAGAATTTGGTAATTCTGGTGTGAAACTAATTCGAGAACAGGATAATATTGATAATGGTCAAGTCCCATTCGGGGGCTACAGCCAGAGTAAATGGGTAGCGGAAAAGTTAGTTAACGCTGCACGCGATCGCGGACTTCCGGTTTGTATTTATAGACTCGGACGCATATCAGGACACAGCCTAACGGGTGTCTTTAATGTCAATGACTTTTTGTATAGATTAATTATCGGTTGCGTCCAACTCGGCAGTATTCCCGATGTTGAGTTGATACAGGATATTATTCCTGTAGATTATGCAAGCAAAGCTATTATTCATCTATCGAAACAGCAAAATTCTTGGGGTAAAGCCTTTCACTTGACTCATCCTCAACCAGTTTCCACAAACCTGTTTTTCGAGAAATTGCGATCGCTCGGCTACCCAATTCAACAAATTCCTTACGAAGAATGGCACACTCAACTGTTAAAAATTGCAGAGAATTCTCCAGAACACGCTTTATATCCTCTCGTTTTTCTGCTCTCTAATAATAATTCCCAAGCACCAGCCTCTGATTCAGCAGTTTTAAAATTTGACTTTCAAAATACACTCAATGGGTTAAAAAATACATCCATTACTTGTCCTATAATCGACGA
The DNA here is from genome assembly GCF_036917415.1 of Nostoc sp. Classification (GTDB taxonomy): domain Bacteria; phylum Cyanobacteriota; class Cyanobacteriia; order Cyanobacteriales; family Nostocaceae; genus Nostoc. The sequence continues at coordinate 9,452 of NZ_JBALDJ010000113.1, forward strand.
TCAATTGCTAAATATTTACTTTTCATACCTCATTAAAAACGATTTTTTAGTACCATCACCCATCAAAGATAGCGCTCAAAAAAGCCACGATGAGTACATTTCCTTAAATTTGACGCCAACGCAGAGTTAAGTAGAACGGCGTCAAAAATCCAAGCTATGTCATTGCAACTTAAACGAAGTGGAATGTAGACATAATACAAAATCTTGAGAAAAGTGGTTAAGAACTAAAATTTGCCCAAATTATAATTTTTGTATTTTCATTTGAGAAAACACCATGAACAAAACTGACATATCTCCAGAAAGTCGCTATACAGATTACGACCCTTGGGCTTGGTTATACAATAAATCAGAAGCAGAACTAGCCTGTAAAGGGTTACTGCCAAACATAGAGAAATTACTTTTGCCACACCTTTCTAAAGGAGCGAAAATTTTCGATCTCTGCTGCGGTACAGGGCAATTATCGCAAGAGTTAATTGCTAAAGGTTATGAAATTGTTGGACTAGATGGTTCGGAAAAAATGCTGCACTATGCTCGCCAAAATGCACCAACTGCTGAGTTTATTTTAGGTGATGCTCGTGATTTTAAACTTGCTTATACATTTGAAGCTGCTATTTGTACTGATTCTGCCCTCAACCACATCATGAGTCTTGAAGAACTCAAAAGTGTTTTTAGTAATGTATATAGGGTCTTGAAAGAAAACGGTCTATTTTTATTTGATATAGGCTTAGAAAAGCGATATACCAACATCTTTGTTAATGATGGTGAAATGCAAGAAAATTATGCTTGGACTGTGGGCGAAACTTACAATCTAGAAGAAAAAATCGGCACATTTACAATTACAATGTTCCAGGGAAATGACGATAAATTAGACAAAAAGCCAAACTTAATTAGCTTACTGATAAAACGTTTAAAACGCATAGGTTTCAATAATTTTTTACGTCATACTAAACCATCAACTTTATTGCAACTTGTAGAAAAAGACTGGCAATCCTCAGAGATTAATTTTTCAGTCAAGCCTTATTCCAAAACAGAAATCCAGTCAGTTTTGGAAGAAGTAGGCTTTACGTCGGTTAGCATTTATAACTCCAATGGTGAATTAGCAGATCCTAAAAACAATAAATATGCCTATTTTGTAGGATGTAAATCTTCTGCTTCTCTTAGTTAATCAAAAGAAGACTAAAAAATGTAGGTAAATAACGGTCAAAAAACATGATAACTAATAAACAAACTTCACCTCTCTCTATAGAGACAACAGTAGATTTACATCAGAAGCATTTGCAAGCTTTAATCGAACGCTATACCAAGCGGACAAAAGGGTCAAAAAAAATGACCCAAGCTTATCGTCCGGTTCTAGCAGACCCCAGAGTACCAGAATGGTTCGATGCTTCTGTTAAAGAGATGTGTTATCTAATTGTGGGTCAAAAAGCTCAAGGCTCTAAAGTTTGGGATATTGATGGAAATGAATATATCGATGTCATTATGGGGTTTGGCAGTAATCTTTTAGGCCATAATCCACCCTTCGTAAAAGAAGCGATTCAGGAGCAACTTGAAAAAGGATTTCCCTTAGGTCCACAATCAGAATACGCTGGTGAAGTTGCGGAGTTAATTAGCGAACTGACAGGGATGGAAAGAGTAGCTTTCAGCAATACTGGCACAGAAGCTGTGATGACAGCGATTCGGTTGGCTCGCTCCCAAACAAGACGCAATAAAATTGCCATATTTACTAATTCCTATCACGGCCATGCAGATGGTGTTTTAGTTGAATCTCTTGGTCTAAAATCGCCTAAAGTACTTGAAAAGCTAGGTGGTAATATCCTAACTTCTCGTATTAATTCTCTTGCCTTTCCAGCATCTCGCGGCATTCCTTACTCAGTTACCAAAAATGCTTTAATGCTGGAGTATGGCAACCCCGAATCCCTCAACATTATTAAAGCCAATAAGGGGAAATTAGCAGCAGTTCTAGTAGAACCCGTCCAGACTGGTAAACCCGAACTACAGCCGAAAGAGTTTCTACATCAACTCAGGCAATTAACTCAAAAATCAGGAATTGCCCTTATTTTTGATGAAATGGTAACGGGTTTCCGTCTTCATCAAGGAGGAGCTCAAGCTTGGTTTGGTGTTGAAGCAGATATCGCTGCTTATGGTAAAGTTGTCGGGGGGGGAATGCCGATTGGAATTATTGCTGGAAAAAAAGCCTACTTGGATCGTATTGATGGCGGTATGTGGGACTATGGAGATGCTTCTTCTCCTCAAGTAGAAGAAACCTTTTTCGCAGGTACTCACTGCAAACACCCTCTAGCGATCGCAGCAAGTCGAGCAGTACTTAAGTATTTAAAAAATCAGGGGCCCAGTCTTCAAGAGCAATTGAACCAAAGAACATCTCAGTTTGTAGAAAGATTAAATATTTACTTTGAAGCCAATAAATTACCAATTCAGATGGCGAATTTTGGCTCTTTCTTTGGTCCTGTATTTACTAAAGATGCTGCCTCCTCAAAAAGTTTTCTTATGGGTTTCGAGCTATTACGCTATCACCTTTTTGATAAAGGTATTTTGCTTAGGGGAGAAGGAGGAGGTTTCTTATCTACTGCCCATACCGATGAAGATATTAACTCCATCCTTAAAGCTATGAAAGACAGCATTACTGAACTACAGGAAGCTGGCTTTTTTCACATCCTGTAACTTAAGCAAACTTCTTCATTCTGAGGCATATTCACTACTATATATGAGGGATTTAGTTAGGTCAACAGGGATATTGATAAATCATTTTTCAACTAAACCCCACTTTGAAATGACCCATAATTCTCTTCCCTCTCAACTTTATCTACTCGTTCCTTGGAACTTACCAATTGAACAGCAACTTAGCGAATCAGACCAAGTAAAAATACGTCAATTACTCCAAAAATTGTTGCAAGCTTTAGATGAACTGTCCCATCGAAAAGCCCTTGCCATTATTGATCGAGAGTTAGCCAATCTCGATGTCAGCAATATATCTCCTGCCTCAATATCTTCTACTGAAACGTCACTAGAGCCTTGGGAAGTTGAAGACTTTAACCGTTGTTTTAAAGCAAGTTACGTAACAACAAAGGAATCAAGCGTCTGTATTGTTTGGGGACTGCTAATCGTTTATAAAACTTTGCTCATACTTAATGAAGATGGTAAAAAATTTGATCCTGGTCGAGTCAAGGATCTAAAAGAAGGACTTAAAAGCTATGTTTACCTGTTAGGAAGAGTTTTCAGTTTATCTTTGGAGGAAATATAATGACTAAAATAGAGACTCAAGTCAAGCTAAAGCAACTTTGGGAGGGATTCCACTGGTTATTTTTTGTGGATGTCCAAGGGCTAATTATCTGTTTGCGACGCTTTGAGATCGAACTTGCAGCAGGTAATCTTCGCCAAGCTGAAGTGGAATTAGGAACGGCAACTAAGTTAATGTTAGCGTCTGGAGCAGCAATGGAACTTGCTGGCAGCTTCAGTAGAAATGAGTATGAGAATCAAATTATTCCAACTATGAAGCCTCCTCAAGTTGAATCGGAAAACTTTAGCGGATTAATGTCTTGGGATCATGCCTTGCTAATTAAAATTTTGAAAAAACTTAGTCCAGTTTTTCAGGCTCTACCTGTTGAACTCCATACTCAACACAGCCAGTTTGTAAATGCTTATGTTACATTATCGAGTGCTCATACAGCAGTTTGCACTCGATTTGGCGGTGATGAAAAAGGAAGTTTGCGTTGTAACAAAAGTACGGCAGTGAGTAAGTTAAAGATATTCGCTCAAAATCGCCTAAAGCTTATCGATCCAAATCATAAAGTCACTGATGGGTGATATAGCTATCCTATTTGAGTTGTGAAAGTTTTGGTGGTAGTCTTGTTGACAAGCTCGAACCAGACCGTGTACCCCAGCAAACTCAAATTTTAGGGACAATGAACAGCATTCCCAGTTCTCCCTACGATCCAATATTCTGGTTAAATCATGCTAACGCAGACCGCCTGTGGGCAGAATGGCAAGATTGAGGACACACCGATAGCCGCTTTTATCCATCTAAAGGGATGCCTCTTGGACACAACTTGCACGACCCAATGTGACCTTGGGATGGTGGTTTGTCCGTACCAGGAAATGTCGGTTCTGAGGATATCGCTTTTTTAGTACCAAGTATCAAATTGAATGTCGTGGTCACGCCTATGGACATTCTAGATTTCAGGAAACTGGGCTATACCTACGATACTACTCGTCTGGTTCCAAAAACCTAAAACGACTTAAATTATAGTTAATTTTTTTTAGTTTATCTCCAAATATGCAAATAAAACAGACTCATAAAACTCACCTTATAGATTGCCGTTTTTGCTCTTTGGTTTCTAAAGCTAACGGAGAAGACCCTATTGGTACAGCAGGTACTTGCGACCATTGGCTGATTATGGAAATTCCACAACCTTGGCCCGAAGAAGTCTTTGAGGAAAATCCAGCTATCAGATCGTTGATGGGTTTATTCGAGGAGTTGGTTTTTAAGCATGGGATTAAGTTAAAACCGATGCTAATTGCTCCTGACCGCGAGTATTCTCATGCTGGCTTTACCCGCCTGTTCTATTACTACCGCCCCGCAAAGCTGTTTTCTCAGTTTGAGAAACAAGAATTTGTTGTTCCAGAAAGCGAAGCCGCGGCTTTGGTAACAGCAATATTCAAGCAGTTAATGCAACAACCCAACGATTTATCGAAATTTCAGCAATATCAACAACAAACGAGTCATATTCGCGAACTTATGGTTTGTACCCATACTCAAGTTGACCTTGCTTGTGGCAGATTTGGGACTCCCATCTATCGACGATTACGTAAAGAATATGCTCCCTCTTGTAACGGAAAGTTAAGAGTCTGGCAAACAACTCACATTGATGGTCATCAGTTTGCTCCTACCTTAGTTGACTTACCCCAAGGGTGCTTATGGGGACACTTAGAGTCAGATGTCTTGGATTTACTGGTAAAACGAGATGGTTCAGTCTCTGGGTTGCGTCAATACTATCGAGGATGGACTGGTTTAAGCAAATTTGAGCAAATTGCTGAACGCGAAATTTGGATGCAGTCTGGCTGGAATTGGTTAGATTACTTGAAAGCAGGTAAAGTGCTTGCGACGGAAGAAGTACCTGAAGGAGAGGAGGCTGACTGGGCAGAAGTTCGGATTGATTTTGTTGCGACTGATGGTAGTACAACAAGTGCGTATGAAGCCAGAATTGAAGTTTGTGGTGAGGTTATGAGTGCATACAACTCAGCAAAAGAAATGGAATTAGAAGCAGTAAAGCAGTATCGTGTTAGCCGTTTAGTTAAGGTTGAGTAATTAAATGACTGCTCAAAAAGAATCTAAAATTACAAACGAAATTCTTCAAGGTAATCTCGTTCAATTGATGTTTAAATTATCAATTCCTAGTATTCTAGGAACACTGATGTTTAGCTTGAATAATTTTCTTGATGCTTTATTTGCAGGGCAATTTATTGGTGAAACAGCTGTGGCTGGTATCACCCTTGCACTACCGCTCATTAGTATAGCTGAGGGATTTTCTCTCTTAGTTGGGGTCGGTTCTGGTTCTGTTCTGAGTCAAGCCATTGGTTCTGGAAATATCAAAACTCAGTCGAAAATATTTGGCAACTTAATGGTTATGGGCGTAGCGATCGCCTTTGCGATCACAACCCTTGGCTATAGCTTTAGTGAAAAACTAATTGTATTGATGGGAGGAAGTGGTGAAGTTGCCTCTGCTGGTGCAGCATATTTTAAGACTTATATACTGGGTTCAGTATTCTATATACTAGGCGGAGCTTCTAGCCAACTCATGAAATCAGAAGGCAATATCAGGCTATCAACTATATTTGACTTTATTTTTATCATCGTTAACATCTTCTTAAATTATATATTTATCAGTGTCTTTCATTGGGGTATTCAAGGAATTGCCCTTGCTACAGTTATTGGGATGGCTGTTTCCACTATTTTAAACTTAACTTATTTCCTCTCTGGTAAAAGCTCTATCGCAGTTAATCTGAAAAAGTTCGCGTTTGCAATAGATTTACTACCTGCGATTTTATCAGTGGGAATCTCAGCACTATTTCATCCAGTTATGATGTTGGTTCAAGAGTTTGTAGTTTTGAATTCAATTTCTTTATACGGAACAAATAATGATATTGCTTTATTTGGAGCAACTGTAAACGTGACTTCACTAGTATTTATTCCGATTATTGGTTTTGCCCAAGCATTACAACCAATAATTGGTATGAATTATGGTGCAAAAAATTATAGGAGGATAAAAAAATCCTACTTAACTTTTGCAATTATTGGGACTATATTATTACTATTAATTTGGCTACCTTTACAACTATCTCCAAAGACCTTTTTGGGACTAATGCTACCAGGTGTTAATTTTACAGAAGATGATGTATTAAAATTTAGAATTATCAGTCTATCAACACCGATATTGCCTTTAGCATTCTTTAGTAATACTCTTTTTCAATCTATAGGTAAAGGTAAAACTGTATTAGTGGTTATTTTGTTAAGAGCTATGGTTCTAAATGTACCAATGGTGTTATTCTTTTCAAAAATATATGGAGTAAAAGGCATATATTATGGAATACTTTTTGCAGATATCATATTTGTATTTATAGTATTTATCTTAACCATTTTAGAATTTAAGTATTTAAGTAAGCTCAAAGTTGAACAATACAAATTATGAGTTATCTTAAAAAAATAGCTTCATAATTTGCAGTTTTTGTTTTCATGCCAAAGCTTCCTCTAACCCGATTTGCAGTAATTGGGCAAAGCGGGAGTCAGGGTGAGTGGCTAATTCCTCGCGCTGACCGCACTCTAGACAATGACCGTCTTCTAAAATCATGATTTGATCGGCTCGCTTTACTGTTGCTAAACGATGAGCAATAATGATGGCAGTTCTCCCAACGAGTAGGCGATCGATCGCTTTTTCTAACAACTGCTCTGTAACCGGGTCGAGGCGGGATGAGGCTTCGTCCAGAATTACCAAACCAGGGTTTTTGAGAAACACCCGCACAAATGCCAATAACTGCGCCTGTCCTGCTGATAGTCCGCTACCACCAGGAGCGAGTAGAGTGTCTAAACTGCTAGGGAGAGATTCATACCAGTCCGATAAGCCAACTTCCTGAATAACTGACTCTATGCGTTGATCGGGGATAGATGACTCAAACAAAGTGAGATTATCGCGGACGCTGGCGTGGAAAAGTTGAATTTGCCGTAGGCGATCGCGTCTTTCTCAGGAGTAGGATAACGAAAGTCAACATTCTCGAAACTTACGCTCAATGCCTGATCTGGAAGAGTTGTTTGACCAATATCTGGAAGACAACTTTGGGTTGTGAGTAATTCTCGCACCCGGATTAAAGCAGCTTCAGCTTCTTGTAAATCTTGAACTTGGCGACCAAATTGTTGAATTGGTTCTTCCAATAACTCGATGTAGCGATAGATGAGATAAACTGTGCCGATCGCCAATGCATTATTGAAAAAAAGCACGATGCTCATCCCCAAAATCACTGTTTTTCCCAGAGTAAAGAAAACACTCCAAGCGCTAAATACTCCAAGACCAAAGGTCTGTGATTTAACCAACTTGGGAAACAAATCTCGTGAGCGTTCCTCTGGTGCATGACGTAGGCTGATGCACCAGAGGAACGCACATCTTCTGTACCAGAGAGTCGCTCTGCCAAAAAACCAAATAAAGCTGCACTGGAGGCACGTTCTGCTTGAAAATAAGGAATGACTATATTATTGAAATGGCTAAAAGTAAATAAGAGAATGACTACTATTGCGATCGCTGTTAGCCCTATTCGCCAGTCAATATGAAACAGGGCGATAAAAACACCCACAGCAAAGATACTGTTACCCACAAAGTCAATGGCGAACCGAGAGAAAAAGTCATTCAATTGGCTGATATCGCCATCTATGCGTTCGATTAAAGCGCCTGGTGTTTGGTTATTGTGAAAGGACATATCGAGTTGCAAGCAGTGCAGCGTCAGATTTGCCCGCAGTCGGTTTGTGGCTCGTAAACCAATATCTGCTGCTAAATAGGTTTCTAATAAAGACCGCATCAATTTTGTCTATAACTTCAATGCTATATGAAGCCAACTCATTTAGATTGATGGAAATTGGTTTTAGGTGTACACCGAGGGACAGTAAAGGGTCTAGTGTCCAGGGAATATCTAATGTGATAATGCGCTGTGGGTTAATCGGGATACAGATTTCACCTAATGCGTGTTGAATAACTCGACAATCAGACGTAGTTGCTAACTGTCGTATTGAAGTATTAGTTTTTTGGGTAACTGGACTGTGGCAAGCTATAATTATTAATAGGAAGAAAAAAGCCATTAAAAGCAATGGCTTTTTCAAACGAGGTCGTTGGTTTATGATTACTGAGTTTCTTGAGTTGTCTACAAATCAAACTGCATTGTAGTCTGCTGTTCAATCGATGACCAAGAGTGAAGCAAGTTAAAGCTCCCAACTGATGGAGCCAACGATTGTAAAGGGGTCTCCTCTGTCAGTAGAAACTTTGCTGTAGCCGAAACTGGTGTAGTCTATATCAAATAGATTACGAATATTGATAGCAGCCTTCAAACGATCTCTACGGTAGTAAAGCGCCGCATCAGTCCGCAAGTAATCGCCCAGTTGAAATGTGTTATTCAAATCTCCCTCTCGGTCGCCCACGTAAAATAGCCCCAGACCGAATCCTAAACCTTTGAGACCGCCCTTTTGAATAAAATAAGTTGTCCAAAGGCTGGCTTGATTTTCGGGTATACCATTCAAGCGATTACCGATCGGAATCTCGTTATCTTCGGTAACTTCTGCATCGGTATAGGCATAGGAAGCAACAATGTTCAAACCGGGCAAAATCTCACCGCTTACATCCAGCTCAATGCCTTGACTCCGTTGTTCGCCAATTTGTTCAACGATAGCCTGAGGACCAGTCTCAGAAATAAAGTTGTCAGTCGTTGTAATATTTGTTTTGCTGAGATGATAAGCAGCTAAGTTTGCCGAGAGTCTACCTTCCAGGAAATCAGTTCTGACACCGATTTCGTACTGAGTTCCCCTTGTCGGAATAAACGGTTCACCATCCGCGTTACGTCCTGAGACTGGGGTAAACGAGCGACTATAGCTGGCATAGAGTGAAACCGTGCCGCTGGGCTGATACACTAACCCAATGCGGGGGCTGAAGGCACCATCGTTTTGTCTTGTCTCGCCAGGAGTGAATACTCCAAAATTTGCCGTGTCACTGTAACTAGAGATCCAATCATAACGACCGCCAATCAGCAGTTTTAAATTACCGCTAAACGCAATTTGATCCTGGAGGTAAACTCCGTAAGTCTGATTCAGACCCTCAGACTGACCAAATGGAATATAGTTTTCTGGCTTTGTAACATCGTAGTTTGGGTTGCGAATATCTAGAGGAGGTAGATCTGTTGTATTGAAAACACCGAAGTAATCCTCGACAAAGCGGTTATAGTCAAACCCCACTAAGAGTTGATGTCCGATTGATCCGGTATTAAACTTCCCAAGCAGGTCGATTTGTCCGAAATAGTTCGTTGTTCGATAATCAGTGTCATAAGAATCAACGTCTGCAAAGCGATCGTCTTCTATACTACCGGCATTAGTTCCTATTGCGTCGTAACCAGCAATAGATACAGAAAGGTTATTGCGAATCTGCCAATTATCGTTGAATTTATGATTTAACGTGTAGCCAAATCGGTGGGCATAATTGTCAAAGTAATTGAAATTGGGATACCCAAGATAAAGGTTTCGGGGTGTTCGACTGCCATCACTGAGAAATGCCGTGTAACTTCTTAGAGGATTATCATCGCGTCTATTGTATTCATAGTAGAGATTCAGGTCTGTTCGCTCTCCCAATTTCAAGGAGAGGGAGGGGGCGATGGTGGTCTCTCTAGTTTCAGGAAAGTCTTGATAATCGCTTGAACTTTCGTAACTAGCAATAAAGCGGTACAGCAGCTTACCATCTGCCGTTAGCGGGCCTGATAAATCGATGCTGGGCTTATACAATCCATAGTTTCCCACCTCAAATCCCAAATTGTAATAGGGTTGACTCAGGGGTTTGCGGGTAACGTAGTTGACAATTCCACCCGGTTCTAAGGAGCCAAACAGGACGGAGGCAGGTCCTTTAAGCACCTCTACTCGCTCAATTGTGTCAATCGGGATCACACCGTTGTAACTCGAATCTCGAAAGCCATTGCGGAAAACTCCTGCTCCCGATTGCCCTGGAGAAAATCCTCTGATTGCGAAGGCACCGTTGTCTGCGGCCTCAACCACGCCGCTGACTGTTTCTACCGTCTGAATGAGAGTTCTGGCATTGCGGTCTTCAATCACCTGTCGCGGCACGACCTGGATCGATTGTGGGATGTCGCGTAAAGGTGTGTCTGTCCGCGTTGCTGTCGTTACATCGGGTACGTTATACCTATCTTGCTCCCCCGTTACCACCAACTCAATCGGCTGATCCTGTTGGGCTGCTGGTTCCTCTGGGCGTGTCTCACTTGCCGGGTTTTCTTCGGCTAGTGGTGTTTGAGGTGGCTGTGTCGCCGTTGCAGCAGATGTTACCCCAAAAACCAGCCCTGCATTATCATCAAATAACTCAACTGTGGGCAAAACCTTTTCACCTACCACCGTCACCCGCACAGTATTTACATCAACATTCGTAACTGTTATTTCAGTAATTCCCGTAAGGGGTTTCTCCGAACGAAATGTAAAAGCTTCACCCGACGGTAAACGCAATTGCCCGCCAGATACATCGGCAATAAAATTATTACCCGTACTGCGATTTGTGACTTGCAGTTGAGTCCCTTGAAGGGTCTCTAAAATTATCTCCACACCTTTGTCTGTGGCATTAGCTTTCACGGACGTTATTGGTACAATTGAACCTCCTTGAGAAGGAGGGTTGCTTGGTGCTGGCGACTGTACTAGCATTTGGGCGCTAGTACTGGGAATTTCTATCTCACTGAGTTGGCGAATCTCTCTAATTGGTCTGGAATTACGTAGTACCGATGCAATAGATTGACTCTGTATCTCTGACTTGGGTACTTTTTGAGCAGTTGCGCTCATTGCACACCACAGCCAAACAGAACTTGTTAGTAATAAAATTTGCGATAACTGCTTTGGTTTCATTGGCTACACCACACACCCGGCAAGACTATGGGAATCATGTAGGAAATCTTCAATTCCAAATTGATTTAGCTTCCACCTAGCCAGGAAAACTTCTCAATAAAGCTGAGAATACAGGATTTGAAAAAAATAGTGTTGTTGCAAACGGATTTTTTTTTGTTGCAAACGGATTTTTTTTGTGATGGTGCGACAACGAAGGGCGATAAGCCTAACGGCATAGCTACGCTTACCGCTCAAAAAGATGGTTGGGGACGGGTGAGAATTGATAGTGACGACCATTTGTCACAAGTTAAGGTTGTGATATCAAGTCCGGTTAATCACTTATGATTACCGGATCTGTGCAAAAATCGGAAAAGTCTCTTTCCCCCTGCTCCCTGCTCCCAGCAAGAACTGCGGTCTAAATCATAAGTCTTTACCCGCACATGATATGAGACAGTTGTCAAGGGGATTTGAGAAGGTGCTTGAAGAGGTAGATTTGGGAAAGCTGTCATGAAGTGCAAACTAAACAGTTTAGTTTAAATAGTGAGAGAAAACTGGCAAAGCTTGTGCTGAGGCTGACCGACGAAAACACGGGGCAAGTCCTAATACGGTTATTACCATAATTATTGAATCTGCTTTAATATCTGCAGAATGTGGGTTGCAAAACAAAGTGCTGAACAATAGACCTATTGCAAATTTTTATTAAAAAGTTTATGATTCGATTTAATTTATTTTCCGTTGCCCAGTAGAGATTGTTACCATGCCACTAAATATAGCACGGACGATTGATAAGACAGAATATGATGCGTTCTGGGAAGAAGCCGATGAGTGCAGTGAAGTCCCTTGGCAGTGGAATGATTTTGAGCGACGACAGACTATCCCAAAGCGGTTGGGGCAGGGGGAGTTACGGATCATTGAGCTGCATCCGGGACTAAGTATTCAGATTGCCACCTATCAATTTTGGCGACCCCTGCTGCTGGACTATCGTTGCAATGGGGAAGGCATGCTGTTATCCAATTTCTATTTAGCAGGCGATCGCCGCATTATCAACCCCGGCATTCAGTTTGAAGAAGATCGAGCCGAAACCACTGGTGAAACCTGCCTTTGCTACATCAAAGAAGTGCGATCAATTGAGTATTTCCCAGCAGAACAAACTCTCAAGAGTGTGGGAATTAGTATAGATTTAGAGCGGTTGCGGTCTTTTGGGATGACTTGGGACAATGCCCCATCCCCACTGCGATTGTTGATTGACGGGAAATCTGCAAAAAGCTTTCATCAAACTCTCAATCAAAGCACACCCGCCATGCAACAGGTACTCCAGCAGATACTCAACTGTCCCTATCAAGGGGCGTTCAAGCGGATGTATCTGGAAAGTAAGGTACTAGAACTACTGGTGTTGCAGTTCGATCAACTGCTAGGGAAGCAGAAAGCATCCTCTTCAACCCTGACTTTTCGCTCTACAGATATCGAAAGACTGCATCTAGCAAAGGCAATTCTTCAGCGAGAACTAGAACATCCTCCCACTTTGCTTGACCTAGCAAGACTTGTAGGACTGAATGATTTCAAGCTCAAGCAAGGTTTTCGACACCTGTTTGGCACTACAGTGTTTGGCTATTTGCAGACCTGTCGGATGGCACAAGCCCAGCAATTGTTGAGCAATCGCCAATTGAGTATTGCAGAGGTTGCCCAGCGCGTGGGGTATGCCAGTCCGAGTCAGTTTTGCCATGCGTTTAAGCGACACGTCGGCATGACACCGAGTATTTACCGTCAGTGGCAGGACTAAACGGGAAAATTGTACGCTAAGGAATGAGGCTAACTCCTCAACTCCTTGCCAGACAGTTGCAAAAATAGCTCCAGCAGTTTGTATTCTTTAGGCGTGAGATGCACGGCTTTGCCTTGACACATGACTTCGCAATTATTCGGATCGAGCTGCAACTAACCCCAGCAGAGTACTTTAGTTAATACTGTGCTGCCCGATCGCAGTAAGGGACTTCCAATTAAAAAAATAATCAATCGCTGTGTAGGCAGGGGAGCAGGGGGCTCTTAGCTGGGGGAAAAGAAAAATATCATCTGAATAAATTGGGTAATTTATTCTCTGGAAGTCCCTAATGCCAGAATCCGAACTAGCAGAACTGCTAGCTCGTAGGGTTTGGGTTTGGTAATATAGTCATCTGCTCGTGCCTCAAAGCCTGCTATCCTATCTGCCAGATCAACCTTTCTTGTTGTAGTACCAAAATAGGCTCTTGCTGATTCTGCGTCCTTATTAGCTTATAGCTTTGGTCTACATCATGCTGTAGATGCCGATCGCATCGCCGCGATTGACAATGTTACCCGTAAATTGATGCAGGAGAACAAACGACCTGTTTCTGTTGGGTTTTTCTTCTCTCTAGGTCATTCCACCGTTGTAATTGCGGCCTCTGTTGCGATCGCTTTAACCACTACAACCATCCAGAACAACTTTCCCAGTCACGCAAAAGTTCGCCATCAATTCCGATTTCTCCAAATTCATTTACCAAAACAGCAATGCGTCGTCCCTGATTGTTTTGCAGTAAATGGCGAATTAACCTCGTTTTGCCTGCACCTAGAAATCCTGTAATCACTGTGACGGGAATTTTTTGCATATACATATAAAGTATGTTGTTTGTTGATGATTAATTTTGCGATGTGTAAAAGGAAGGCTCTAAATTTTTGTTGGACAATTATTCTGGCAATTTTTAAACCCAACAAATTTTTTACCAGTGTTTGATTATGTAGCGCTGGCAATGTCCCAAAAAAATATTGCACTTATGTATGAAGTGGCGCGATGCCTACGGCAACTCTTACCCCTTTCCTACGGAACGCTCCGCGAACGGGGAAGCAAGCTACGCATAGCATCTTTGACAGGAGAAGCGGGAACGCTTGAAGATGAAGGACATTTTCTTTCTATGCATCTTCTTGAGAATACATAGGTGTATTGTTATACTATTTTTCCAAATCAAGCAACAGAGCCAAACCCAGAAATCTAGATGAAATCTGAGTTTCGTAATTCCGAATTCGGAATTACGAATTGGTATTACATCATTAACCAGCCATAAAAACATGAGATAATTTCTCAATAAACTTGAGAATAAGCTTAATTAACTAAAATGGCAGAAGTTTATACAAATGCCCAATGGTCTGAAATCTACGAAGAAGGCTTACAAACTCGAAAAATTACCTACCATTCTGATGAGATTGAAAGCGTTGAGATTTGGCAGCATCCACTCATAAAAGGTCAAGTTAGTAACACTCCACTTTGTCTGGGACTGCGAGCAGACATTATTAATTTGGAGTTACCAGAGACTGTTGGTTGGGATTTTGTGGATAGTGGTACCTACGTAACTTTAGTTTTTCGTAGCGCAGGGGTATTCAAAGAGGAAATTGAAGATATTTGCGAACGACCTGGAGAAAGCTATTTATTATATAGCTTAGGAGAAGTCAGAGAGATTGAGAAATCTATGGCGGGACAAGATGTCAATATCAGAGTCCGTTTGGAACCGCATTTGCTGAGATTATTGAGTATGGGTCAAGAAGCATACTTACCCCCCCTACTCAAACCATTCTTAGAAACAGACACACCGCCTTCATTTCATCAATCACTTGGCAAAATGACCCCGGCAATGCAATTAGCGTTACATCAACTGCTTCACTGTCCGTTTCAGGGAATCATGCGACGTACTTATTTAGAAGCTAAGACACTGGAACTGATCACCTTACAATTTGCTCAACTGTTTAATGATGGTACACCCTCCTACCAGTTGGTTAATTTGAAAAGAAACGATGTTGAGCGCATCTATCAAGCCAGAGATATTTTGATCAAAGATATTACCAATCCACCCTCATTAATTGAATTAGCACGACAAGTGGAGTTAAATGATCGCAAACTCAAGCAAGGATTTCGTCAACTCTTTGGTACAACAGTGTTTGGATATCTGCATGATTATCGTTTAGAAAAAGCTTGTCAATTCCTCATGGAAGGACGGATGAATGTAGCTCAGGTGTCTTACGCTGTGGGATTTGCTAATAGAGGTTACTTTGCTGCTGCATTCCGTAAAAAGTTTGGCATAAATCCCAGCGATTATCAAGCACAGGGGCGAAAACAGTCCGGCTAGCGATCGCTTTTGACCCTGTAGAGATCACCTGAAATCAGAAAATGCCCTATTGTACCTAAAAGTTATTGAAATTAAGTTGCAACTGTTCTGGGAGTGCTGCGATCGTGGTGTGTGGAGCTTTGGGTCAAAAATCTTATATTCTTTTCGTAGTGGGTGTAATCTCAATTCTGAGGATGCAACCTGCTCAAGCAGATTCAGATATTTCTCGCCTTCAGGATGTTATTCATCCTCAGAGAAGTGCTGCACTGCTGGCTCAAGACTCTGGTGTAACGGTAGTACAGGTGACAGGAGTGAAGGCAAATCCCACCAATAAAGGCGTGGAGGTGATTTTACAGACGACTAAGGGGCAACAGTTGCAAGTTAGAAATCGCAGTGCTGGTAATAGCTTTATCGCTGATATTCCCAATGCTCAACTGCGTTTACCTAACAGTGAAGCTTTTACATTTCGCTCCACTAAACCAATTGTAGGTATTGCTGAAATAACAGTCACTAACTTTGATGCCAATACTATTCGGGTGACAGTTATCGGTGAAGCGAGTGTACCAACAGTTGAGTTATCTGACAGTCCAGATGAGGGTCTAATCTTCTCTGTTGCCAGTGCTGCATCTAGAGCGCAAAACCCCACCCCGCCTGCGCCAGGGTCACAACAAACCCAGCCAGAGCAACCAACAGCCCAGGACGATCAGCCGATTGAATTGGTAGTCACGGGTGAGCAGGACACAGGATATAATGCACCAGATGCGTCAACTGCTACCAAAACAGATACGCCCCTCCGAGACATTCCCGCTTCAATTCAGGTGATTCCCCAAGAGGTGATCCGCGATCAGGGTGCAATTAGCGTCAGAGATGTAGTGCGTAATGTCAGTGGTGTCACCTATGCCAGTTCATCTGGCAATCGTGGAGAGGGTTTTACTGTTCGGGGCTTTGGTGCCCAGACCTTCTTGAATGGATTTCGTGGTGAAGGCTTCTCGCGAACCCAAGAGGAGAGTGCAAACATCGATCGCATCGAAATCTTGAAGGGACCTGCATCCATTTTGTATGGACGGGTAGACCCATCGGGAATCATCAATCTGGTTACTAAAAAACCGCTATTCGATCCTTTCTACGAATTGAATTTTACAGCCGGAAGCTATAGTTTTTACCGTCCAACCTTAGACTTTGCCGGTCCACTCAACGACGAGAAAACATTAGCATATCGTTTGAACATTGCCTATGAGGACGCAGGGAGTTTCCGCGATCGCGTACAGACTGAGCGATTCTTCTTTGCACCATCTTTTATCTATCGGCTAGGCGAAAATACGACCTTAAACTTAGATGTGTCCTATCTGCGGGACGCACGACCGATCGATCGGGGACTGGTGGTACTGAGTGACAATAAAGTTCCCAATATTCCGCTAGGTCGCTATCTGGGCGACCCAACCAGGCAGGAAAAATTTACCCAAACCCTAGCAGCCCTCTATATCGACCATCGCTTTAATTCTAATCTCTCGCTCCGGTCTTTGTTTCGCTATACCGCAAGTACTGAAAGTGGTCCTGGTGCGACTCTACAAATCTTCGGTGATACAGAAGACGATCGCACCTTTGAACTGGGCAATTCTATTGGTAATCAATACTATGAAACCTACTCCTGGCAAAATGACCTGACTGCCAAATTCAAAACGGGATCAATTCAGCATACAGTATTGTTGGGTTCAGAACTCACACGACAGAAGAGCTTCTTCTCTGCCAGAGATCGTTCGGCAGGATTTATTGATGTTTTTAACCCCAACTACAACTTTACTTTTGGTGAGTTTGATCCCTTGAGAACTGGTAATGATGTCACCGAGACTTTTGGTATCTACCTGCAAGATCAAATTACCTTGCTGAATAACCTCAAACTGCTGGTAGGTGGAAGATTTGATACCTATCACTATGAATCCACTACCAACGATGTTGCAAATCCGCCCGACAACGCAGATGCATTTACCCCACGTGTAGGCATTGTATATCAACCGATTCAAGAAGTGTCACTTTACACCAGCTACAGCCAGTCTTTTACCCCTAACAGTGGTAGAAGTCTGAGCAATCAACCCTTTGACCCCCAACGTGGCACAGGCTATGAAGTTGGAGTCAAAACAGAGTTGCTCAATGGTCGGTTATCTTCAACGCTAGCGTACTACAATACGACGCTGAAAAATGTCCTGATCGACGATCTAGATAATCCTGGCTATTCGCTTCAAGTCGGTGAACAGCGCAGCCGAGGTGTTGAGTTTGATGTTGCAGGTGAAATTCTTCCTGGTTGGAAGGCGATCGCATCCTACGCTAACACCGATGCAAAAGTTACCGAAGACAACATATTGCAGGTCGGCAATCGGCTCAATAATGTGCCGCGCAATAGTGGCAGCCTATGGACAACGTACACCCTGCAAACAGGCAGTTTGAAAGGATTAGGCGTTGGGTTTGGGGCATTTTTTGTTGGTGAGCGAACAGGAGATTTAGCTAATTCCTTTGTGGTTCCCGGCTATACTCGCTTGGATGCAGCGCTGTACTACCAAAAAGATAATTTGCGAATTGGACTCAATTTCAAGAACCTCTCGGATATTCGCTATTTTGAGGGGTCACAAGGTAGAAATCAGGTTATTCCAGGCGCACCCTTTATCGTCCAAGGTACGATTTCATATTCGTTTTAATTGATACAGCAGGAGTATCCACTATGACATCTAAAACGGTACGTAAAGTGCTCTTTGGTTTACACCGCTACATTGGGTTAGGTGTTGGACTGATGGCGATTATTGTTGGTTTAACTGGTAGCCTGCTGGTCTTCCAATCCGAAATTAGTGATTTTCAACGGCATAACCAGATTGGAACGATTACGCCTAAAGGGGAAATGCTGCCGATTGAGGTCGTTCTGAATACAGTCAAAAAGAGCTATGCCAACCAACCCGATGCCAAGCTCCAGCGAGTTTATGTGCCGACAAAACCAGATGAACCATTTAATGTCATCTATGCAACCAAAGAAAATGATTGGATTGAAAATTACGTTCACCCTTATACAGGAGCAGTTCTCGGTAATAATCTCAATTCCAACTCTATAAACCGCTTTTACAAGGTTATTTATGAACTCCACTATAGTCTGCTAGCAGGTGACATTGGATACAAAATTGTTGGCACTGTTGGTTTATTGGTGTGCATTTTGACAATGACAGGAATATTTCTCTGGCCTGGGTGGAGAAAGTTACTGACAGGCTTCAAAATCAAATGGAATGCTCATCCCAAGCGAGTGAACTTTGATATTCACAAAGTTGCTGGTATAATAGCGGCTGTGTTTCTTATTTTCACATTTTTCACAGGTTTTTGCTGGAATTTTAATGAATTTAGTGAGCCTCTGATTCGGACAATCACCTTTAGTTTGAAGCAAGAAGCTGTTTCTCAACCTATCCCTACTCAGTCTCCTTTGAAGCTTACCGAGCAACTGAAGACAGCTCAAGCTAAATTACCCAGTGCAGAACTTAGAAGCGTTTATTTTCCTCAAAAACCAGAAAGCGCTTTGATGATTCGCTACAAGTTTCCTCAAGAAATAGACGATTATGGAAGCAGCTATGTCTACCTCGATCAGTACAGTGGCAAGGTCTTGCGAGTAGACAATGTTTTGAAACCGTTATTGGGCGATCGCATCCTTAACTCCTTCACTCCCTTACACTACGGGACATTTGGTGGCTTACCCACCCGCATTCTCTATGTATTTGTTGGACTTACACCGTTAATTCTATTTATCACTGGTTTTGTAATGTGGCGGTATCGCTATCGGGAAAACCTAGTACAGCACGGCATAAATAAAGCTACCATCAGCAGATAAATAAAAAGTTTGCAGAATCTTCCGAGTATTCTGAATAAAAGGATTAAAAGAAAAAACTCTAGAAAGTAAGTAGGGCAATGGATGTAGAATTACAAATCTTGAAACATTTAGCAAGAGATGCCCATCCAACAGTTGCGATAGCGAAGCGCTGCTGCAAAGCGCAGATCGTAGATGAATATTGTGCAGAGGATCAAGACTTATTTAAAGAAGTAAGAAATTATGAGTGCTTCAAATATTTGCACTTGGGAATAATCTCACCAATAAAAAGAAAATCATTACCAGAAATTGCTAAAATAGTAAGTATAAACTCTGCTCAGTCATTACATCATTTTATAGCAAATTCAGATTGGTCAGTAAATGAATTAAAAATCCGAAGATTAAATAAAATCAAGAGAGCATTAAATGGGAATGCAATTACGCTAGTAATAGATGAAACAGGAGATAGGAAAAAAGGTAAAAAGACTGATTATGTGGCAAGACAATATCTAGGAAGTGTAGGAAAAGTAGATAATGGGATAGTCTCAGTCAATGCTTATGGAGTTTACTCTAATATAACCTTTCCATTAACTGTAAAACTATTCAAGCCAAAAGTGACGCTAAAAGAATCGGATAAATATAAAACTAAAATAGAATTAGCATCAGAAATCATTACAGAATTAATTGAAGATGGCTTTAATATTGAACTGGTACTAGCAGATAGTTTGTATGGTGAAAGTAGCCAATTTATTAAAAAGTTAATTGAGTATAAATAGGCTTTGTAAAATTTCCATATAGCTATCGTAAAGAGTGCTTGTTTCTTCTAATCAGCACCCTAATGGATCGATAGCTTTCTTGTCGATTGGCTCAACTTCAAACTGTCTGGAGTATTGCTTTTACAGATTCAACAATCACAAAAGACAACGACTATCCAGTTGGTGACGAGCTTGATAACGTACCACAACATTCTGCTAGCTTATGGACAAAATACGAAATTCAATCTGGTGGTTTGCAAGGATTAAGCTTTGGAGTCGGAGTATTTTATGCTGGTGACAGACAAGCAACTCTCCCAAATGATTCGCGATATATATTACCCAGCTATGTCACCACTGATGCCGCCATTTTTTACAAGCGAGACAGGTTCCGTGCTGCACTAAATTTCAAAAACCTATTTGACTTGTACTATTTTGAGTCTTCCGGTCTACTAGGCGATCCGTTTACTGTGCAAGGTACAGTTTCGTGGGAGTTATGATCCTACGTTTAGTTAAACGAAGAGGTTCGGTTTGATGATTCTCAAATTGCGATCGCCAGCTATTACAAATGAGTTACGAAAAAATTTAAGCGATCGCATCCTCTAGTACTTTTGCGATCGCAGATTTCTCTTGTACTTGTTGAGAGGACACTTCAGTAGCAGCTGCACTAATTGCAACCCACAACCAAACAGAGCTTGTAGCCAAAAGAATCTTTAATATTTGCCTTGTTGCTTTACACCATTCAGTAGCAGTTCTTTGAGGAGCATCACGTCTGGATGCATTGACGCAAGAGGGTAAGGTGGGTGTTGTCTGAGATGAGCCACTAATATCATGTTCGGTAAAAGACTTATCATTAAGAGCGCAGTTCTTGCTGGGGGCTTTTAGCTGGGGGAAAGAGGGTTTTAAGATTTTTGCATAGATGCCCGGAATAATAACTAATCAAACGGACATGATATAACTCAAAGAGTTTGACAGCCTGTCATTTGACGATGCAAGCTATGAAAAACGAAAATTATTGGGGAGATTGTGCCGAATAAATTTTTTGCAGAGGGAACATGGGATGAAAAAGATTATTTCAGTATTGTTGCTGGGTGTAGCGATTTTCATTTTTACCTTCAATAGTCCAGCTTTAGCAGCAGCATATTCATTATCTACATCGGCCACAGAAATCCCAGAAGAGCAATTGTTCAAGCTAGGGATTGAAAACATGATTGGTTGAGACATTTTTGGCAGATAGCCTCTACTATGGGAGAGCCTCATCAGCAATTGCATCTGGCAGTTGATGGTTTAGCCGTCGTAGAGGCTGATATAGATAGCCAAATGCGATCGCTATCATAGTCAAGATTCCGACGACAATAAACAACAAAGCAATACCATATCCTCGACCGACACCAATGAATTTGCCAATGCTTCCGGCTAATAACCCTGTAGGAGCAAGTAATGGCTCAAAAACTCGATCGGCTAAAGGCCCTGCAATCAGATAGGCAAGCGGTAGTGATACCAAAGCAAGCATACTTCGCACGGCAAACACACGTCCCTGAACCGCAGGTGCGACTTTGCTCTGCCAGATGGCTTGGTCACAGCCATTAATCATAGATACCCCAAAATAGTAGATGAAAGCAGCTGCAAAGAAGACCGGAACAGAAGGTTTAAGCCCCGCAAGAATTATGGACAATGCACCTGATAGAGTAAAACCAAACACACCAAGGATACGGTTCTTGGGTCCGCCCCAAACGCTCATCACCAGACCACCAACCAACATACCGCTTCCACCAATGGACAGCACCGTACCTAGTATATTAGCCGTAGCAAAGGC
This sequence comes from Nostoc sp., assembly GCF_036917415.1. GTDB lineage: Bacteria > Cyanobacteriota > Cyanobacteriia > Cyanobacteriales > Nostocaceae > Nostoc. Next base: position 31,092 of record NZ_JBALDJ010000113.1, read on the forward strand.
TAATACCAGTGGTGTAACTAGTACGCTGACAACTCCGATTAAGAAATTAATGGTAGCAAAGAAAATCAACAATCCCAGTAGTCCGGGTCGAGCAGTGATGTATGTCCACCCATAGGTGAACTCCCGTAGCCGCCAACTTTTCCTCACTTCATTCTCTGCGGTAGTTTTCGGTCTAGGGAATCGGACGAGTAGCAGTGTTACCAGGGAAAAGAGAAAAGTAACGCAGTCGAGCAGGATTACGCCCTGAATCTGAATAGTCACAACCAGCACACCTGCTAACATCGGTGAAAGCAGCCGTGAAGTTGCCTCTGCAAGTTGTACCATACCACTAGCGCGACCAAGGTGTTGCTTTGGGACAAGCATCGTAGTTGCAGCAGCATAAGCTGGCCACTGGAAAGCGTTAAAGGTCGAACTGACTGCTACAACTAGGTAAATATGCCAGACTTCAAGCCTATCAACCAATAGCAACAGCACAATAGCTAGCGTACTCAGTCCTGCTCCGGCATCGCTCAGTATCATGCAAGTGCGACGGTTCCAGCGATCTACAAGCACACCGACCAAGGGTGACAACAAGATGCTTGGCAGTATTGCAAACAAAGAAATCAGGGCAAATTGCGTAACCGATCCAGTAATTTGGTATACCCAGACACCTAAAGCAAATCGAGTCAGCCCAGAGCCAATCAGTGAAATAAGCTGCCCAAACCAGATCAGGGTAAATATTCGCATTTTACAGATGTGGGTGATTCAGGAAACCACTACGAGTTAAGTAACAAAAATAGTTTTTCAGAAGTTGGTCATCGATCGCAGGACATACAATAGAAGTATCTGCTAATTTATCAAGCGTGTTTTGGCAATCGAACTGTGTCATTCTTGATTGAGCAAGACTCTCTTCGATGGATATCTGATTTTTGAATCTATTTTCCGCAAACAAAGGCAAAAGGGAATACAACGTCGCATCTGGAGAATGCTTTGCAGCAGTTATCAACTCTTGTCGCCATTCATCATAAGCAACTAGCCGCAGTGGATAGCCATAAGAACGTACCCACCCCATGAGTTCCTCTAGTTTAATTGGGTGGGGATTGAGCAAGTGAAAAACTTCTCCGATTGATTCTTTTTGCTGAGATAAATAAACGATCGCTTGACTTACGTAGTCTACAGGGGTCATGTCCACCAAACCATCAATTTTTGGCACACTACCAAGCTGAATACAGCACTTAATCATGCGGCACATAAAGTCATTTGTATTCCAGACCCCTGTTTTGCTGTTTCCTGTGATTCTTCCCAGTCTGTGGATAGTCACAGGAAGCCCTCTAGAAAGTGCGATCGCTACTAACTTTTCTGCCACCCATTTACTCTGAGCATACCCACTTTCAAGAATTTCGCCATGTTCCAAATAGTCTTTTTCTCGGAATACTTGAACTTCCGAGTCGCTTTGTGCAGGAAAAACGGAAAGAGTAGAAACGTAATGCACCGGTTTGAGTTTGATTAAACTTGCTAATCTGAGAACTTCCTGAGTTCCGAGAACATTAATCGCCTTCATCTGCTCGTATGGATGAATAAAATTAACGAAAGCACCGTTGTGATAAATAACATCTATATTATTTGCCAATAGCAGAAACTTTTCCTGAGATAGTCCAAAAAGTGGCTCAGATAAATCTCCCACAATTGGGATGATTCTGGAACTTAAATGTTCGTTCCACAGTGAATACATTTCCAGGTTTTGGCGAAGCTTGTTTTTGCCTAATTTTGCATCAGCAGAACGTACCAAACAATAAATATTTGCTGGAGTTTTTTGCAGAAGTTCATCGAGTAAAAAAGCTCCTAAAAAACCTGTGGCTCCAGTTAATAAGATACTAGCTGGCTCGGTTGTATAATCTCTTGGGACAGCTTCAGGACGAATTGTGGGATCGAGAACGGCTTCGGCTTGCAGATCGGTAATAGTTTTTCTAGTAATAGTATTAGAACCTGTGTTTTGAACCATCTCAATACTTTCGGCTAGGCCAGCTACCGTAGGCATTTCAAATAGACTACGCAAGGGTAGCTCTACTTGAAAAGTTTCTCGCACTCGAAAAATCATCTGAGTCAGCAGTAAGGAATGACCACCCAACTCAAAGAAGTTATCATTAATACCAACTTGTTTCCGAAGAAGTAATTCAGACCAAATTGCCGTTAATTTCTTCTCAGTTAATGTACGTGGCGCTACGTAAATTGTGTCATCATCATAGTGATTTTGGTCAGCTATTGGTAACGCTTTGCGGTCTACTTTGCCGTTAGGAGTGAGTGGTAGTGCTTCTAACATCACAAAGACTTTTGGCAGCATATATTCAGGCAACTTATCCCTGAGAAAGCGGCGTAGTTCACTACTCTTCAGACCTGAATTTTGCTTGGGAACTACATAAGTCACTAAGTATTGGTTGCCTGTAGCGCCTTGTTGAGTAATGACTACAACTTCCTTAATCTCTGAATGTTGAATCATTACCACTTCAATTTCTCCAAGTTCGATGCGAAAGCCGCGCACCTTCACCTGATTATCAATCCGACCGAGAAACTCAATGTTACCGTCTGGGAGATAACGCACTAAATCCCCAGTTTTGTAAAGGCGATCGCTCTTTTTTGACTTGTTAAATGGGTTGGGAATAAATTTTTCTTCAGTTAAGTCTGGACGATTCAAGTAACCTCGTGCTAAACCAGCACCGCCAATGTAGAGTTCTCCCTGAATGCCGATGGGAACAGGCTGTAGATATTTATCAAGTACGTACACTTGAACATTACGAATAGGCTTACCAATGGGTACTCCTGACAATGTACTTTCTGAAGAAAAGGTAGCTTTTGGTAACTTGTAAATTGTTGTAACTACAGTTGCCTCTGTAGGCCCGTATCCGTTAAATAGCTGTGGGTAATCACCTACATACTTTTGCCACATTTTTACTCGTTCTGGAAGTACTCGTTCTCCACCAATAATTACCAAGCGTAATGATTCAGGTAGCCTTAGCTTTGTCGTCGTTAATTCAAAGGTCAGATGATGCCAATATGCTGTAGGTAAATCTAATACCGTAATTTCCCATTCTTCACATTGTTTGAGGAAATTCGGTATATCAATTAACATCTTTTCATTACGTAGTACCAGCGTGCCACCAGAGACGAGGCAAGGATAAATTTCTTCTACTGCGGTATCGAAACTGATAGAGGCAAACTGTAGAATGCCATCAGATTGGGTAAACCGATATTCAACAATTGCCCCAAGAGTGAAATTTACTAAAGACTGATGTTGAATCATTACTCCTTTTGGTTTGCCTGTAGAACCTGATGTATAGATGACATAGGCTAAATTTTCTAGTGTCGCACCACCGACGAGATTCTCTTCACTCTCTTGAGAAATTACTTCCCAGTCTGTATCCAAGCAAATTACATACAGTCCATCAAACTCTTGTTCTACCTGCAAATGCTTCTGAGTCAACAGGACAGACACCTGTGAATCTGACAACATCCAGGTCAAACGCTCTTGGGGATAAGCGGGATCTAGCGGTACATAAGCGCCACCAGCCTTGAGGATGCCCAACAACCCTATAATCATTAAAAGCGATGCCTCCGGCAACGTCTCCGACGAACGCTCTACACAAATGCCCACCAGCACCTCTGGTCTGACACCAAGCGAACGCAAGTAACGCGCTAACTGATTTGCTTTAGCATTCAGTTCCCGATAGGTCAACTGTTGCCCTTCAAAGACGACTGCAACGGCATCTGGTGTCTGCTGTACTTGAGTTTCAAACAACTCATGAATGCACAAGTCTTGCAAATTTTCTGTTTGTGTGCTGTTCCACTTTACCAATAGAGTCTGCCGTTCTGTTTCTGTCAAGATTGGCAAGTCACTGAGACTCTGGTCGGGATTAACCACAATGCTTTCGAGCAAAGTTTGGAAATGCCCAACCATTCTCTTAATAGTGGCTGCTTCAAACAAGTCAGTGTTGTATTCTAGATTCCCCATCAATCCCTGCTGCGTATCTGTCATCGATAGAGACAAGTCAACCTTGGCTGTCTTGCTATCTAGCATCACAGGATTCAAGATCAGTTCTGGCAACTCCAAGGGTGGCATCGGTGCATTTTGCAGGACAAACATCACCTGAAACAGTGGCGTATGGCTGAGGCTGCGTTCCGGCTGCATTTCTTCTACTAGCTTCTCAAAGGGCAAGTCTTGACGATCAAATGCCCTTGAAGTTACCTCCTGTATTCGTAAAAGCAACTGCCGAAAACTGAGGTTATCCCCAAGGTAGGTACGCAAGACAAGGGTGTTAACGAAGAACCCGATCAATCCTTCGATTTCGGGGCGATCGCGGTTAGCAGTAGGTGAACCTACTATGATGTCTCCTTCTCCTGTATAGCGGTAGAGTAATGTTTTGAATGCTGCTAGCAGAGTCATAAACAAAGTGATTCCTGCTTGCTGGTTAATCTGCTTAAGTGCCTGCGATAAATCAGAAGACAATGAAAAAGACTCGGTTGCACCTTGAAAGTTCTGGACTGCTAATCTTGGACGGTCTGTGGGCAGTTCCAGAACGGGTAGGGAACCAGCTAGCTGTTGTTTCCAGTAGTCTAAACGAGTTTTCAGTTCCATCCCTTGCAACCACTCTCGTTGCCAGATAGCATAGTCAGCGTACTGTATGGGCAGTTCGGGAAGTGGCGAAGCAGTCCCAGTAGAAAAAGCTTTATAGAGCGCTGTTAACTCTCCGATGAAAATCCCCAGCGACCAACCATCAAAGATAATGTGATGTAGCGTTAGCAACAATAGATATTCTTTCTCGCCTAGTTGTAGCAAGGTGACACGCAGTAACGAGTCGTGTGCCAGGTCAAAGGGGTGTTCTGCCTCCTTGGTAATCAGTCGCTGAACTTGGGCTGCGCGGTCTACTTCCAACCATTCACTGAGATTCACTACAGGTATGACTATCGCTCGGCTTTTGGCAATGACTTGCACTGGATTTCCATCCACCGTGGTAAAGGTAGTACGCAGAATCTCGTGGCGAGTTACAATGGTTGCGAAAGCCTGTTGTAGAGCGTCTACTCTCAAATTACCACTTATTCGCAACCCATAGGGAAGGTTATACACTGAGCTATTCGGTTCTAGCTGATGCAAAAACCACAATCGTTGCTGGGCAAAAGATGTAGGAAAAACAAATAGTTGTTCTGTCATAAATTGTTGTTGTGAATTTCAGAAACCATTAAAATAATTCGTAATTTATAATTCATAATCTGTAATTGAATTACTTCTAAATTTAGACTTGAACTATATTGTTGACCAACAATTTTAAAATTTAATATTATCCTGCCTAAAGATAGGAATAAAAGAATGAGGAAAAGAACCGACAAGAACGCATAGATACGAAGTGGCTTCTTGAAGGGTAAAGCGCAAAGGTAAGAGAGTTGTAAAGGTTTTTTGCATCAGTACTGTGAATTTTTGAAAAACTGGGATGTTCAGGGTAGGGTGTGATTACGAATTAGTAATTAGTTGATGGTGCTTCCAAAGATGTTTAAATACGATATTGATCGCGAGACACTGGCTGTATTGCGGGTATCCGCAGTTCCTGATTTGTCTTTATCACTTGGGAAAGTTCGTGAATTGTGGAATGTTGAATAAACTCTTGTAAAGAAAAACTTAATCCTCGGTCATTAGCTCTAGATAATACTTGAATGCTGCGAAGAGAGTCTCCTCCCAACTTTAAAAAGTTGTCGTAAATGCCAATTTTTTCTATACTAAGAACTTGTGACCAAATTTCTGCCAGTGTTACTTCGATGGGGGTGCTAGGTGGGACAAATACTGCTTCCAGATTTGGTCTTTCTTGGTCGGGAATGGGAAGCGCTTGACGGTCTACTTTGCCATTAGGATTTAGTGGTAGCGCCTTCAACATCACGAACACCGAAGGCAGCATATACTCTGGCAAGCAATTTTTCAAGAAGCTACGCAGGACATCAACTGTCGGTACTTGCTCCTTTTCTGGGACAATATATGCTATTAAACGGCGGTGAGCATCGATATCCTCTTGGGCGACAACTATCGCTTCTTGTACAGCTGAGTGTTGATTCAAAACGGCTTCAATTTCAGGTAGCTCAATCCGATACCCGCGAATCTTAACCTGCTGATCCTCACGACCGAGAAACTCAATGTTTCCGTCTGCGAGATAACGCCCTAAATCTCCAGTTTTATAGAGGCGTGCGTTTGGTTCATCGCTAAATGGATTAGGAATAAACTTTTGGGCAGTTATTTCTGGGCGATTAAGATAGCCTTTAGCTACGCCCAAACCACCAATATATATCTCTCCAGATACACCAATTGGTACTGGTTGGAGTTGAGAATCTAGTAAATAAATCTGAGTATTAGCAATTGGGCGACCAATGGGAACAGAATTGTTTAAATCATGATTTTGACAATCGTATACACTGCTCCAAACTGTTGCTTCTGTTGGGCCATACTCATTAAATAAGTAGGTTTGGGGTAGTAATTCTCGATGTTGCTTAACAAGCTCCTTTGGACAGGATTCTCCAGCGACAATTACGGTTTTTAGGCTGAGTAATTGCTGTGGTTGTGCTTGCTCTAAAATCAGCTTGTAGAGAGACGGTAAACATAAGAAATGGGAAATTTGTTGTTGAGCGTAGCTTGCCACCGTAGGCATCGCCTCTATAATCTGTTGAATATCTAATTGTCCATTTTCAGGTAAAATAGAGACAAAACCCCCTTGACAAAGTGTCCAAAAAATAACTGCAACAGAACTATCAAAAGCAAAAGGTGAAGTTAAGAGAAAGCCTGTTACAGGTTGTTCATAATAACAAATTCGAGCAGTCGTCGAGTGAACTAAGTTCTGATGAGTAACCTGCACTCCTTTGGGTTGTCCTGTAGAGCCAGAAGTATAAATTAAGTAAGCCAGCTTATCAGTCTTCACTTCATTTTTGCGATTTTCATCACTTTCTTGAGTAATTGCATCCCAAAGAGTATCTAGACAAAGCACCGACGCTCCAATATCAGGTAAATTTTTCACCAACCGTTCTTGGGTCAATATTATTGATACCTGAGAATCTGCCAGCATATAACTTAATCGCTGGTTGGGATACATTGGATCGATTGGTACGTATGCTCCTCCAGCTTTGAGAATGCCTAGTATACTTACTAGCATTTCCCAAGAACGTTCTAGGTAAACCCCCACTAATACATCGGGTGCAACTCCCAAAGCTTGAAGACGATGTGCTAGTTGATTTGCCTTAGCGTTCAGTTCTCGGTAAGTTAATTGCTGCTTTTTAAACACCACAGCTACATTTTCTGGAGTACGTTCTGCTTGTGACTCGATTAATTGGTGTATACACTTGTCATTCACATAATCTCTTCTTGTATTGTTGAATTCAACGAGCAGTTGCTGTCGCTCGATATCGCCAATCAATTGTTCTGAATAATTGACAATATTATGGGTCAAAGTTCCTAGTGTAGTGTCAGTATTTGCAACTATATTGTTTAGCAGCGCTTCCAAATGACTCAACATTCTAGTTACCGTCATCGGATTGAAGTAACGTAAGTCATAAAATATATTCAACGATAATTGCGACCAAGGTTTAACTAAAAGAACAAGAGGATAGTTAGAGTTGATAAAAGAGCGAACATTATCAATTCTCAAGTTTCCTGTAGGTAAGCTAGAAATATTGGCTGAGGAGTTTTCAAAGACCAAAATGCTCTGGAACAAAGGTATACCTGGAGGTACTTGACTCCAATTCTGGATTTCAATTAAGGGGGTACATTCGTATCTACGTATACTAAGCTGCCGGGAATGGAGTTCTTTCAGCCAAGATAAAAGCGAAGCTTCATCAGAAACGAGTACGCGTACTGGTAGGGTGTTAATAAAAAGTCCCACCATAGACGAAACCCCTAATAATGTTGGTGGTCGTCCAGACACAACGGTTCCATACACCACATCTACTTCATTGCTGTAATAACTTAACAGCAAAGCCCAAACCCCTTGTAACAAGGTGTTCAAGGTCAAATGATGTTGTTGCGCTAAAGACTTAAGTGCTTCTGTAGTTGTTAGCGATAGTTGGACTTGTTGTTGACTAAAACCCTCTTGTTGACTTTTCCCATCTGCTGTCAAAGATGTTGGTGTTGTGAAGCCTTGAAGATATTTTCGCCAAAAGACCTCAGCCTCTGATAAATCTTGCTGTTTCAACCAACTGATGTAGTCTCGATAGGGACGGCTTGGTTGCAACTGGAGAATCCGGCCTTGACAAAGTGCGTCGTAGCAGGATAAAAATTCTTTGAGGATTGTGTTCACACACCAAGCATCTAAGACTAGGTGACAAATACTCCATATAAATTGGTAAGTATCTACATCTGTCTGGATTAAGGCAAACCGCATTAAGGGTGGTTGAGTCAAATCAAAGCCACTTTTTTGGTCTGCTTCTAGGTAACTTTGTAGTTGCGCTTCCTGTTGAGTCGTTGAAAGCTCACGCCAATCATAATGGGCGATCGCCAGTCTAACTTGTTTGTGTACTAACTGAACTGGCTGATTCACACCTTGCCATACAAAAGCTGTCCTCAAACTCTGATGTCGGTCTATTACTTGCTGCCAAACCTGCTCAAAAGCTGAGATGTTGAGAGTTCCGTGCAAGGTACATACTGTTTGCTCCACATACATCCTCGAATCTGGAGCCGAGAGAATGTGAAACAGCATACCCTGTTGCGTCGGCGAAAGTGTGTAGATGTCCTCAATATTTTTAGCTTCCATACCTTGAATTTTCTACTTGTTGTTCAAAAAAAGCTTATTTAGTTCTTCCTGAGTTAACTCAGCTTCTGGAAAGTCTGAAGGTTTGAAGTTTGGCGTATCGGTAGACAAAAAATGAGCAATGGGCGCTACTTCCTGCTGGGGAACGGAAATTGTCTCCACAACCGTTGCTAACTCTGCAATTGTTGGATATGCAAATAACTGATTGATACTGAATTTCAATCCTGCTTCATAAGCTTTAGCCGCAACCTGAATACTTTGAATCGAATCACCTCCCAACTCTAAAAAGTTGTTGTGGATGCCCACCTCTTGAATTCCTAAAACCTGATTCCAGATTCTAGCTAGCACCTCTTCTACTACCGTGCGGGGTGCGGTGTAAGCTATTTTTTCCTCATCGGATTGTACCTGCTTTGGTGCTGGCAAACGGCGACGATCGACTTTGCCGCTAGGTGTCAATGGCAACTCTTCTAAGAAGACAAAGGTACTAGGAAGCATATATTCTGGTAACTTGTGCCGCAAGAAACTCCGCAATTCCTTAGTTGTAGGTGGTGATTTTTGCTGTATTACTATATAGGCGACTAAGCGTTTGCGATCTGAGTCTTCTATAACTGTGGCGATCGCTGCTTGAACAACAGGATGTTGAAGTAAAATTGCCTCAATCGCCGTTAGTTCAATCCGATACCCGCGAATCTTCACCTGATGATCGATACGTCCCAAAAACTCAATGTTGCCGTCTGGAAGGTAACGCGCTAAATCCCCAGTTTTGTAGAGGTGTGCGTTCGGTGCATCACTAAATAAGTCGGGAATAAACTTTTGGGTGGTTAGTTCTGCACGATTGAGATAACCCTGCGCTACACCCAAACCACCAATATAAACTTCACCAGGAACTCCAATTGGTACTGGTTGTAGGTAAGAATCCAGTAAATAAATCTGGGTGTTGGCAATTGGACGACCAATTGGCACAGGATTTTTCAAATCATGGTTTTGACAATCGTATACACTGCTCCAAACTGTTGCTTCCGTTGGGCCGTATTCATTAAATAAGGATGTATAGGGCAGTAGTTGACGATGGCGTTCAACCAACTCTGCAGAACAAGATTCCCCAGCAACAATAACTGTGTGCAACGAGACAAGTTGCGCTGAGTCTATAGCAGCGAGTAGGGTGCTGTAAAGTGAGGGAACACTCAACCAGTGTGAAACTTGATGTTGAACAATCAGGTTGGCTAATTCCCAAATATCTCTGTGGGTACCCTCAGTTAACAGTACCAGTTTACCTCCTTGACATAATGTCCAAAATATGCAGCCAACTGAGCTATCAAAAGCAAAGGAGGGAATTAATAAGAAACAGGTAACGGGTTGTGAGTAATAAGTAATCCGCGCCAACGTGGAATGGACTAAGTTTTGCTGAGTAACGAGTACTCCCTTCGGTTGACCTGTGGAGCCTGATGTGTAAATAATGTAGGCGAGGTTTTCTAATGTGCTTTGACTGCTGGGGTTTTCTGCGCTCTCTTGCGCTACAATTTGCCAGTCTGAGTCTAGGCAGACAATTTTGGCTGTGTGAGTCGGTAAGTTTGCTACTAGCCGTGCCTGAGTCAGCAGAACTGGCACTTGAGCATCTTCCAGTATAAAAGCAAGATTTTCTTGGGGATATGCTGGGTCTAGAGGTACGTAGGCTCCTCCTGCCTTGAGAATTCCCAAAATTCCCACTATCATCTCTAAGGAACGCTCGACACACAGAGCCACCGGCACATCGGACGTTACTCCTAAACGTTGCAAGTAATGAGCCAGGGCATTAGCTCGATGATTTAGCTGTTGGTAAGTTAGAGACGCGACGCCAGTCGCTACAACGGGGGGAACCCCCGCAACGCGCTGGCTCATTAATCGCGTCTGTACATCTGCAAAGACGATCGCGATCGCATCAGGATTTTTTGCTGCCATAGCCTCAAAGTATTGATGGATACAGCAGTCTTGAGGATATTTGGTGGCAGTGTTATTCCATTCTTTGAGCAACATCTGCCGTTGGCGATCGCCCAAAAGATATTGAGACTCGTAACGTGCTAACGGCTGTGAAGACATTGCTGTTAGTGTTTCTTGAAAATAAGCGCCAATACTCTCTAACTGGGCATGACTTATCTGTGTCAAGTCACACTCTAAATCGAGTTGGATGCAATCTGAGGCATGATTGAGATTAAACTCAGACCGCAAGGTAAAATGAGTTTCACCAAAACCCCTGGCCCCTAAAACTTCAAAATCTTTGAGACTTTGCAGACTCTCATAAACATGGAAGTTAGTGTAATTAAAAACAGTTTCAACTAAGGGCTGGAGAGCCTGACGACCAACAAGTTGATGTAAATCTGCATAGGGATAACGCCTGAAGGGCAACAACTCTCGTTCAGCTGCAAAAACCTGCTGCACTAACTCTAGCCAAGTTCCCCCCATTAGCTGCAAACGCAAGGGAACCGTGTTCAAATGGATTCCCAGAGTTTTTTCTCCGTCAGCTTCTTCCAATCGACCATTAGACTCCAGCCCTGTGAGGATATCACTCTCGCCACTTAACAAACTCATTACCCTGATATGTGCAGCTAACAAGACGTTTTTCAGGGGGACTTCTGCTAACCGGGCTAGTTTTTGCAATTTCTCAGAAAGTTCTGAGGAGATGGGGACATCTAAAAAGCCAATTTCCGGGGTATTGGTGCTGTGGTGAGTCACCTTCCAACGGGCTATTCTCGTGGTTACACAACTTGCTAATTTTTGCCTCCAAAAATCTTGAGAGTCTGGCGATTGCAATGTTGCACGCTCTAAGGCAACAAAATCTCGATAAGTTATAGCTGGGGCTGGTTCAATGGCATCGCTTTTACCGTTGAGCAGAGCATAATAATGATGCAGCAATTCTGTCAGCAAACAAGCTTTGCTCCAGCCGTCAAGAATAGAAGTGTGACAGCTAAAGGTTAGATAGAAAGACTGCTCTGTAAGGCGGTGAATGAAAAAGCGAATAAATGGTGGAGAAGACCAATCAAAATTTCGTCGTTTTTCAGCTTTTATCCAGGTGGAAAGTGCTTGTTGTTGTTGCTCTGGTGATAAATCACGCAAGTCCTCGACGTGAAAGGGAGCAGTAACTTGTTGATGAACTAACTGTAGGGGTTCACTAAAGTTAGTCAGGTCGAAGGATGTCCGCAGGATAGCATGGCGATCGACAACGTGCTGTAGAGCTTTTTGAAACAATTGAATGTCTAGACGAACTTGCAAATTGTAAAGAAAAATATCATGGTACATCGGCTCATCAGGCATGGACTGAGTGTGAAAAATCACCCCAGCTTGAACCCTAGCCAAAGGATAGGCATCTTCTACATCTTTGGGTAGCTTTTGCCGTTCTGTCTGGTAAATCAGACTAAATGGCTCTGTTTTTTGAGTTATTAAAGCACTGGGTTCAACAAAAGTAATTTCTCGTGCCAGTGAGTCGATAGTCTGATGCTGGAAAATCTGCGCTAAGGAGAAGCTTAAACCTTTTGCAGTGGCTCTAGCTAGCATTTGGATACTCCGAATTGAATCTCCTCCCAACTCAAAAAAGTTGTCGTGAATGCCCACTTGTTCAATGTCGAGCACCTCTGCCCAAACCTCTGCCAACGCCTTTTCGATAGGAGTGCGAGGTGCTACGAAAGCTTTTTCCAATTCCGGTCTGACTTTACCAGGAATTGGTAAAGACTGGCGATCTACTTTACCATTCGGCGTTAAAGGCAGTGCATCCAGTAGGACGAAAGCCGCAGGAACCATGTAATCGGGGAGCTTCTCTAAGAGAAAGCGACGCAATTCGGTAGTGGTGGGTGCTGGTTGATGACGGGTGACGCAATAAGCAACTAATTGCTGATTCCGAGAATTTGCCTGAGAATTAGCCAATTCTCCCTTGAGTAAGCGACGCAAACCAGTAATTGTTGATGAATTTTCTACGTCAACCAGTGGTGTGAAATCTCGGTTCTGTTCCTTCTTCTCAATTTCTCTCATCAAAACAACAACTTCCCGCAATGCTGGATGTTGACTCAGTAGCGCTTCAATCTCTCCTAGCTCAATCCTGAACCCCCGCAATTTAACTTGATAGTCAAGTCGTCCCAAATATTCAATGTTGCCATCGCTCAGGTAGCGTGCCAAATCCCCAGTTTTGTATAAGCGATCGAAGTTTGAAGATTTGTCTTCATTCGCTCCCCTGCTTCTTTTAAAGGGGTTGGCAATGAATTTAATATCTGTTAATTCTGGTTGATACAGATAACCTCGCGCTAAACCCACACCGCCAATGTGTAGTTCCCCAGGTACGCCAATAGGTACTGGTTGCAAGTGATTATCTAGTAGATAAATTTGCGTATTGGCAATGGGGCGACCAATGGGAACAGTATGCTTACGACTCTCACGTTCACAAGCCCAGAATGTGACATCGATCGCAGCTTCCGTTGGCCCGTACAAATTATGTAAGTCTGCATCCAAACGCGCAAAAAATCGTTCTTGTAGTTTCAAAGGTAGGGCTTCACCACTACACATCACCTGTCTCAAGCATTGACACGCTTCAAGCCCAGGTTCCTCAAGAAACACTTGCAACATAGAGGGGACAAAATGCAGTGTGGTAATTTGTTCCTGAGCAATAAGTTGAACAAGGTAGGCGCTATCTTGATGACCTCTTGGACGAGCTACCACTAAACGCGCTCCGGTAGTCAAAGGCCAAAAGAATTCCCAAATGCAGACATCAAAACTGAGGGGTGTTTTTTGTAACACTCTATCTACTGTTGTCAGTTGATAAGTTTCCTGCATCCAAGATAGACGATTGCAAATTCCTCTATGGGTGTTCATTACCCCCTTTGGTTTGCCAGTCGAACCGGAGGTGTAAATCACATAAGCTAAATTATCAGCTGTCACCTGGCTAACTGGGTTGTCCCCACTTTTACTAGTCCAAACCTCATAGTTTTTATCCACCAGGATCGCTTGCGCCCCATGTTCAGGCAAAGCTGGAAGGAATTTTTCTTGAGTCAGCAACACTGAAACCTGGGCATTTTCCACCATGAAAGCCAGACGTTCTTGAGGATAGGAGGGATCTAGAGGAACGTAAGCTCCTCCAGCTTTAAGAGTCGCCAGGATACTCACCACCATTTCTAGCGATCGCTCTAGGCAAATGCCAACCAACACCTCTGGCTCTACTCCTAGAGTTTGCAGATAATGTGCTAATTGATTGGCTCGTCGATTCAATTCGATGTATGTGAGTTGTTCTGTTTCAAATACTACCGCCACTGCATTTGGGGTCTGCTCTACCTGAGCCTCAAATTGTTGATGGAGACAAGGTTTGCTGGCGTAATCTACTTGGGTAGTATTCCACTCGACTAATAATTGTTGCTGTTCTAATTCAGTGAGGAGTGGTAAAAGTGAGATATGCTGCTGTGAGTCAGCAACAATACCTTCTAACAAGGTTTGAAAATGACCAGCCATCCGCGCAATAGTGGCAGCATCGAATAGGTCTGTGTTGTATTGCCAAGAAGCAGATAGTGTTTCATCCACCTCAGCCATCATCAGATTGAGGTCGAACTGAGCAATTCGCTGTTCGAGGGCTAAGGACTCTAGTTCTAGTTCCCCTAATTTTATCCTTGCTCCTGCTTCCCCTAATGCAAAGGCTGCCAAACCTGATTCGTTGAGCAGGTGGGCTTTGTGCAAGACAAACATCACTTGAAATAATGGCGAACGACTGGAGTCTCGCACTGGTTGTAGTTGCTCAACTAGTCGGGCAAAGGGGTAGTCCTGGCGATCGAAAGCATCCAGCACACAGGAGCGTACTTGAATGAGAAACTCATCAAAGGTGGGATTTTCTGAAAGATGCGATCGCAATACTATCGGATTGACAAAATACCCTACCACACCTGCTGCATCAGTTCGACTTCTGCCTGTTGTGGGGGAACCCACTAAGAAGTCTGGTTGACCTGTGTAGCGATAAAGTAGCACTTGAAAGGCTGCTAGCAAGGTCATGTAGAGAGTAACTCCACGTTTGCGGCTGAAGTTTTGTAGCTTTTGAGTTAATTCTGTACTCAGCTGATAGCTAAAGGAAGCTCCTTGATCGGTTTGAATGGCTGGACGCGGACGGTCAGTTGGCAAATTTAATACAGGTAATTCTCCTGCCAACTGCTTTTGCCAGTAACTCCACAGCCGCTCGCCTTCTGGACTCGCTAGCATTAGAGCCTGTTCTCGTACATAGTCGGTATACTGCCAAACCAAAGGAGGCATTACAGGTGTATTGTTCTTTTTGTGGCTCTGGTAGAGTGTTCCCAACTCATCTACCAAGACGGTGAGGCTCCAGAAGTCTGCGACGATGTGGTGGACAACAAGTAAAAGAATGTGTTCTGTTTGTGAGCGAGCGAACAGACTCACCCGCATGAGGGGGCCTTGCTCCAGATTGAAGGGATGGTATGCTGCTTTAAGCAGGCGATCGCTTAAAAATTCCTCATCCCATGTTGCAGCATCTTCCTGTTGCCAACAAACTTCTACGTGCTTATGAACTCGCTGTCTGGGATGTCCGTCAACATTTAAGAAAGTCGTACCTAGAATTCTATGGCGTTCCATTAAACTCTGAAATGCTCGATGCAATGCAGAAATATCAAGTTCGCCACAAATACGCAGAGCATTAGCAATGTTGTAAGCAGGACTCTCTGGTGCTAGCTGATGTAAAAAGTACAAAGCCTGTTGACCGTAGGAAAGAGGGTATTCAGTGACAGTCTCGTTAACTTGGGCTGGAGGGCTTTTAGGGACAGAAGAAACATTTGTTAACTCAGCAAGTACTACAGTTGCTAGTTGGTTAATATTGGAACCCCCCAAAAAGCTAGTCATCGGTAAGACCACACCCAAGTTAGTTTCAATAGTGTGCTGGAGTTCTACTGCCATTAAGGAATCAATTCCCAGGCTGTTCAAGGGTTGCTGTGGGTTGACTTGGGAAGACACTAATTTGAGAACCTGAGCTACTAACTGTTGAAGATAACAGCTTAACTGTAACTGACGCTCTTGTGGCTCTAATGCGAGGACGGCTGCATGAGTCAGACTGCCTGTATTGACTGTAGTTTGAGATTCTTCTAAAACGCTGCTGGCAATATTTTCCCAACTTTCTGTCAAAAAATTAGTGCGACAAGCATGGCGCTGAATTTTACCACTAGAAGTTTTGGGGATACTACCTGGCTTGAGGAGTAACACTGCATAAACTTGCAGTTCATGTTCTTCTACTACTGCTTGACGGATAGCTCTAATGACTTCCTCAGTCGTCAAATTTCGTAGGAAACTGCGCTTCACTTCTTGAGCAATAACTAATTTCTCTTCGCCAGCAACATTAATTGCAAAGGCTGCACTACCGCTAGGTTGCAGTGAGGGGTGGCTTTGTTCTACTGACCATTCAATGTCTTGCGGGTAATGATTACGACCCCGGATAATAATCAAATCCTTCAAGCGACCTGTGACAAATAGCTCTCCTTCCTGCAAAAAGCCCAAGTCTCCTGTCCGCAGAAAAGGCCCGTCTTGAGTATCTTTGAGGTAGGCTCGGAATGTGTAATCTGTTTGCTCTGGCTGATTCCAGTAGCCTTGAGTGACGCTTGGCCCTGCAACCCAAATTTCACCCACCTCATTAGGTTGGCAACGGGTTAGTGTCTCAGGATGAACTATGACAATCTTTAAATCTTGTAAGGCTTGACCACAACCGACTATGGTCTGTATGCCAGCTTCATTTTCACTGGCTGGAACTATTTGATTTTGCAACAGTGCCGCCGACTGAACTGGCAACAACACAGGTAAAACTAATTTGCTACCACCAGTTATCATCAGCGTTGTTTCTGCCATCCCGTAACAAGGATAGAAACTTTCACGCCGGAAGCCACATTCGGCAAAAGTGGCGGTAAATAGCTCTAGGGTTTCTTTCCGAATCGGTTCAGCACCGTTAAAAGCAATTTCCCAGCTACTTAAATCTAAGGTGGCTCGTTGTTCGGGCGTAATTTTGCGAACACACAGGTCATAGGCAAAATTAGGGCCACCGCTAGTTGTTGCTTTATATCGGGAAATCGCCTGTAGCCACCGCAAGGGCTTTTGCAGAAATGCCACAGGAGCCATGAGTATGCACGGTATGCCCAAGTACAAGGGCTGAAGCATATTCCCGACTAAACCCATGTCATGGAAAAGGGGCAACCAACCTACAAAAAGGGTGTTTTCTGTGTGCTGCATTGCCTGCTTAATTAAAACTTCGTTATGCAACAAGTTTCCATGACTCACCATTACACCTTTAGGTGTACCTGTAGAGCCGGAAGTGTACTGCAAAAAGGCGAGGGTATCGCTATTTATAGATGGTTGCTGCCATGAATGTGCTAGGTCGGTAGTAATGTTATCGGTAGTCAGTAACAGCAAAGTTTGTAAATTCGGATATTGGGCGAATTGTCGCTCAATATTGGCAAAGACAGTTGTAGTAGTAAGGGCGATTGTTGCCTCTGCATCTGCCACAACAGCCTGGAGTCGGGACAGGGATTGGTTCGGTCGGGGTGGATAAGCTGGGACTGCAATTACCCCAGCATAGAGACATCCGAAAAACGCAGCGATGAATTCTAAACCAGGTGGGTAGAGCAGTAGTCCACGCTCTCCACTTTTGATTCCATAACTTTGAAGTAGAGCAGCAATACTCCGAGCTTGGCGATCTAGTTCTCCATAAGTCAAATACGATGCTTCTACCTCTCCATCCAGCAGAAAAGAATAAGCCTTTTGCTCAGGTTTCAGAAGCGCTCTCCAATGAAGAAGTTCAACCAACGAGGTGAATTTCCTCGGTAGCTCGGAAAGATTTTTGCTCATTTATGTCACTCCATCTATACAACTATCTATGTGGAGCCAAACTGGCTAGTTGTGTTAAGTGCGATCGCCTTCTCAGCCTTTATTTATTGAAAATTTCAGCTTATTAGCCACACCGTATTTTTTTGATAAAAAAGTTTTTTATTTCTAATTCTAAAATTTCACAGCACAACCAACTCAGGCAAAGTATGCCTTCATGTGACAGCTTTGTGAAATTTAGAGTCGATCTATATTTAACATTAATAAAAGTTATTATCATTAATCTGATCCTATTGTCAAGCATTTTGCCATGCCTAAACAATATTTAAAACAGGCAAAATCACATTTTTATTATGCCTATAAAACATTCATCAATATGAATAATTTTATTTAAAACTAGAAAAACCTATTCATAGCAATGTTTTCAGGACAGCCTACACAAACTGATTCTATATTAAAAATCAAAAAATCTGAATAGGACAACTTGTCAAATTTTGCATAACTTATACAAAGTATATTTTCCATAGAAAACTGATAGTCTAAACTGTGAGAAAAATAATCTAAACAAAATAAAATTTACAAAAAATTCAAGAAAAAAGCTAATTTTAGACTATCTATAGTACTGTGCTGTGTAAATACTTCTACCCTTTTTTAAGACTAAAAACCCAGTCTTTCAGGGCTAATAATGGTAGATTCATTTGTGTAAAGCTGTATTAGCTTCCATTTCATAAGTAGATGAATACTTAAATATAACAATATTTAATAAATTCATAAACTTTAACACAAACATTAGAGTAGCTAAAAAATTATTTTCATGTACAGGCTATCCGATTCAAGTCTAATCAAATCTTATTCAAAGCCAATTTTGAGTTATTGATATTACTAAAAAAGGAAAATGCAAGTGCTTAATTTTTAGCATTTATATATATTTAAAGGGCTATTTTATGAGAAAATAATTGTTTTTAGGAGAATTATGAAAAAAGTTGTTTAGGTTGGTATAGCATTTTTAAACTGTGGTTGTCTTTTGCGAACAATAATTAATAATTATTCTCAATTATTTATTGTAGCACTTGAAAGTAAAAGCGTATTGCGATCGCGTGTAATTAGGTGTGTCTTGATTTCATGAATATTGTGGTGTGGAGGAAAATTTTGAAACTAAGACAGATGATCTATCTAGGGATTGTCGGAGCTATTTGTGTGTTGGGGACTCAGGCTGTAAAAGCACAGTCAGCAGAACCACCGAGCGCAAAGATTCCTCAACTGAGTGATATTTCACGTCCCTACACCAATGTTAAAGACTGGCTAGCGCAGCAGAATCAACAGACTGAAGTCACACCAGTGACAGGAGTGCGCCTAAGAGCAACTGACAGTGGATTGGAAATCCTCTTAGAAACTCCTACATCTGATAAGTTACAAACCACCATCAACAGGGAAAACAATAACTTTATTGCAGATATCCCTAATGCTCAACTGCGATTAACAGGTGATAGTTCTTTCCGTCAAGACAAGCCTGTTGCGGGAATTAGCGAAGTAATAGTTACTAATGTAGATACAAATAGTATCCGAGTGACGGTAACGGGTGAAGGAGGTATCCCAAAAGTCGAGTTAGATGACGGCGATACAGGTTTAATTTTTGTCGTCACGCCAGTTGTATCCTCCACACCACAAGCGCCAGATACATCTAAACCAAGTAGTGAAACACCGCCAACTCAACCATCGGCTGATACAAATGAACCGATTGAACTAATAGTGACAGGGGAGAGCGATACATATTCAGTACCCGACGCTAGCACTGCAACAAGAACAGATACACTACTTAGGGATATTCCCCAATCAATTCAAGTCATTCCCCGTCAGGTGATTAAAGACCGAAATGTTGTACGTCTTTCGGAATTGGCGGATAACGTTAGTGGTGTACAACCAGAACGGGGATATGGGGGATTGTCGTCATTAGGATTTCGGGTGCGTGGGTTTCTCACCAATTTTGAAACTTTACGCAATGGCTTTCCCGATTATGGTTACTTCAGTCCGCGAGATGTCGCTAATATCGAGAGGTTGGAAATTCTCAAAGGGCCGGCGGCGGTACTTTATGGTGGTAGTCCAACACAGTATGCAGGAGGAAGTGGTGTTATTAATACAACTACCAAAAAGCCGCTTGCAGAGCCTTACTACAGCGCGAGTGTAACTTATGGAAGTTACAACTTTTTGCGTCCGACTTTAGATATTAGCGGGCCACTGACAGATGATAAATCAGTGCTGTATCGTTTGAACGTCGCCTATGAAAGTTCTGACAGTTTTCGTGATTTTGTCGAGTATGACAGCTTTTTTATCTCGCCTGTGGTAGAGATAAAAGTAGGCGATCGCACTAAACTCACCTTTGAATACGAACACCAGAAATATAACTTTGTTTTTGATAATGGTTTTCCTATTGAGCCAGAAGTTCTCCAACTTGGGCGCAATCGATTTTTAGGAGAACCCAACTTTGCCAATGGGGAAGTGACATTTAACTCATTAACCTATAGATTAGAACACGAATTTGACGACAACTGGAAATTTCGCCAAGGATTTAATGTTCTCAATGCTAATTTGAATGATGCAAGGCAAGTATCTCCTGGTTCTTTGCGAGAGGATCGTCAGACATTAGACCGTTCTTTTTATGCTTCTGATGAGAAACACGAAAATATCACTCTCCAAAACGAAATTTCTGGCAAGTTTTCTACTGGTTCTATTCGTCATAATGTCCTATTCGGAGTAGATTTAGCCCGAAACTTATTTAACTACATTTTTGCCCCAGACCTAGAACTATCAATAAATATTTTTGACCCGCAATATGGTGGAACTCCTACTCCTGTGGAAGATGGTTCTCCCTTTGGTCGAAAAATTGTCTCCGAGAATGTTGGTTTATTCGCCCAGAACTTAATTGAACTTACACCTAATTTCAAGGTTTTATTAGGTGGTCGCTTGGACTTTAATGATTACAGCACTCAAGACCGCGTAAGTGGCGATATTCTCGATAAACAATCAAATACTCGATTTTCGCCGCGAGTTGGAATTATATATCAACCAAGCGATGTTACTTCGCTCTACTTCAATTGGTCTAATGGTTTTTCTCCCCAATTTCAAGCCAGAAGTCGAACAAGTGAACAATTTGAACCGCAAACTACCCAGCAATTTGAGGTGGGGGTAAAACAGAATTTTCTGGACAATAAACTTTCTGGAACTTTGGCTTTCTTTCAAATTACCAAGCAGAATGTATTGACACCAGACCCAGTAGACGATCTATTCCAAATCCAAACTGGAGAACAACGCAGTCGAGGTATTGAATTAGATATTGCAGGCGAAATATCACCAGGTTGGAAAGTCATTGCCAACTATGCTTACATTGATGGCGAAGTGACAAAAGATCGTGTGATTCCTGTAGGAGACAGATTATTTGGTGTCCCAGAACATAGCGCTGGATTGTGGACAACTTATGAACTGCAACATGGTAGTTTGCAGGGATTAGGATTTGGTGCTGGGTTGTATTTTGTCGGTGAGCAGGAGGTGGATTTACCGAATACGTTTAAACTTCCAAGTTATTTACGAGCGGATGCTTCTATCTTTTATCGGCGGCAAAATTATCGATTTGCAGTCAATTTCAAGAATATTTCTAATGTTAAATATTATGAGGTTGATGGGTATAGTATTGACCCTGCGCCACCGTTTACTGTGTTGGGAACAGTGTCAGTTGAGTTTTAATTATTAGGTAAAATTTTTTTAACGCAGAGGAAGGCAAAGTTAAGCCAGTGCGTTGGGCGGCTTTGCCGACTTGAAGCAACTGGCGTAGCGCAGAGGAGCGCAGAGGTTTCTAAAGTTAATTCGTTACGATTTTGTTGTCTTAAGAGGATTTGAAGAGGGTTGTGTGTGAGTAAATTACATCGCCATATCTGGATATTTAAACCCTTTGTTGCAGTCTTGGCAGTGCTGATGCTGGGAATGGTTTCAGGGTGTGCAGGAAATGTCACTGCCCCAACTTATACTACCTCTAATGGAACACCATATACCCCATTTACATTTAAGAACTGTGATTCGACAATTACTTACAAACAACCACCACAACGCGCTGTCACCATGATGCAATCGGCGACGGAGGTGATGCTAGCGCTGGGTTTAGAAAAGCAGATGGTTGGTACAGCCTACCTGGATAATCCGATTTTGCCAGAGTATCAACAAGCATATTCCCAAATTCGGGTATTAGCGCCAAAGTACCCGTCGCGGGAAGTTTTTTTGGGAGTTGAGCCAGATTTTGTCTTCTCCACTGAGGAAAGCGCTTTTGCCAAAGAAGCACTTGGGTCACAGTCAGAGTTGCTAAAACTAGGTATTTCTTCTTATTTGTTACCTATTGAATGCGATCGCCCAGAACTTAGACCTGAGAGCGTGACGATGGAGAATTTATATCAAGAAATCCGAGAAATAGGGCGGATTTTTGGAGTAGAACAACGAGCAGAAAAGTTAATTGTACAACTGCGATCGCAACTCCAAGCAACCCAACAAAAGCTAGGTAAAGTGACAACCAAAAAGCGCATTTTTTGGTATGATTCTGAAGATCCTCCCCTAACTGTTTCTAACTGGGGAATACCCAATCATATTATTGAATTAGCCGGTGGAGAAAATATATTTAAAGATATTCAGGAGAAAAAAGCATGGGTAACAGTTAATTGGGAAGATGTGATTGCACGTCAACCAGATGTAATTGTTCTCATTGATGCTAACTGGTCATCTGCCGAAGAGAAGCGTCGATTACTTAAATCTCACCCTGCTTACTCTCAGCTAAAAGCAGTGCAACAGGATAAATTCATTGTCATAGGTTTTAGTTACACGATGCCAGGAATTAGGAATGTTGCAGGGGTGAGACAATTAGCAGAAGCTTTGTATCCAGAGAGGTTTCAACAGTAGGATAGTGGAAGCAATTACCTACAACATATCTTTGATATTGTAACCTTAATCAGTCAACTATGGAACAAATAACATTACCAGATGTTCTCACCCTCGAAGAAGCTTCAGCATACTTGCGGCTACCCGTGGAAGCAGTTTTGCGTCAAGCCTCTCAAGGAAATATTCCCGGTCGCAAAATCGAGAACGACTGGAGATTTTTAAAAGTTGCAATCGATAACTGGCTACGTTCTCAAGCTGGTCGCTCTATTCTTCTCGCTCAAGCAGGTATTTTTACAAATGATAATTCTCTAGCAGAATTGAAAGTCATTTTTGAAGCAAAGGAATGAAACAGAATATATTCAAAAAAACACGTTATCAACTATTAATAATTAACCTACTTATCACACTTATTGTCTCAATTACCCTAGCTGTGATGATTGGGCCAGTACCAATTCCACCGTTAAGAGTGTGGCAAATTGCACTTTCCCAGTTATTCTCCAATCTTACAGGAGACTGGACACCTGCACAGGTACAGATTGTCTGGCTTATCCGCTTTCCACGTGTGTTATTAGCTTTTTTTGTAGGTGCTGGACTATCAGTGGTTGGTGTCATCATGCAAGCACTGGTGCGAAATCCATTAGCTGACCCATTTATTCTCGGTATTTCCTCTGGCGCGTCGGTTGGTGCTGTTTTAGTCATCTTATTTGGTATTTTCTCATTTTTTGGTGTGTATGCACTGTCTGTTGGGGCTTTCCTCGGTGCGCTGTTAGCATTCTTTGTTGTGTTCTTTTTAGCACGACGACAAGGACACCTCTCCTCCACCCGCTTAATTTTAGTTGGTGTAGCGGTATCGTCTCTGTTTGAGGCGATAACGAGTTTCTTGGCTATCAAAGCTGGAAGTGGTGAAGCTACACGACGAGTATTGTTTTGGTTATTGGGAGGACTTTCAGGAACAACGTGGACAGACTTAATCTTGCCGGTGCTGACTTTGTTCTTGGGAATCGGGTATTTGTTACTCCAAACGCGATCGCTAAACGCACTCCTCATCGGTGAAGAAACAGCTCGGACTCTGGGAACTGACACCGATCGCTTCCGCAAGCAGTTATTCTTTGTTACCTCACTGTTGACAGGTGTAATAGTTGCTGTCAGTGGTGTCATTGGCTTCGTTGGGCTAATGATTCCTCACAGCGTCCGTTTCCTCGTCGGCTCAGACCATCGCCGCGTGTTACCTGTGAGTCTGTTGCTGGGCGGAATTTTCTTAATTTGGGCAGATGTCCTAGCACGTACCATTGTCGCTCCAGAGGAACTGCCCATTGGTATTATTACGGCACTTTTGGGCGCTCCTTTTTTCATTTGGTTGATGCAAGGTAAAGGGGGTGGAAAATGAAGTTATATCATGTCTGGTGAAAGACTTATCATTAAGACCGCAGTTCTTGCAGGGGGCAGGGGGCAGGGGGCAGGGGGAAAGAGGCTTTTGGGATTTTTGCACAGATGCGGTAATCAGAAGTGATTAACCTGACTTGATATTACACATCAGTTTCTTCTTAGATGCAGGAATAGGAAGCAAGAGGAATTATCTTGCTCCTTAGAGGTTGTTTGAAAAGTCGGAAGGATGGTAAAATATAACAGCTAATTAGCGATCTTCTTGCCTTTGCCAAAACTGCCGTAAAATCTCCCCTGGTTTTCTATCCCAAGTGTCTATATGCTCGTATATCAAATTATTTGGATTGAGTTTATACGTCGAATAGCCATTAAAAAATAACCCTGCTTTCCAGGGAACGCGCAATACTCCACGCACCGTCCACTTTGCTAAAATCGTGTCTTCATCTGACTGATAAACTTCATGGAGATCAAAGTAAATCTGAGTAAAAAATAGCCGAGCGTGAAATCGTAAAGTCCAAAATATAATGCGATAGTTAAATTTATATTTGAATGTATTCACCGGGTCTTTAAAATAGATATCCTGTGTATAAATTTGATACGAGATATCTTTTTCAAAAAGTGTTGGTAAATCTTCTTTTAAAGTATTAATTACCTGTTCCACTGGCAATTTATATTCCACGCGCCTTTTCCCTTAAAAAATCTTTTTTAACAAATTTTCCACTCTTGGCCAAATTGAAGATGTCCTCTGATGACTCACGCGACCTGCACTCAAATCTAACAGAGTAGGAAACGATCCAGACTTAGCATAAGGCCCATTTCGCAAAACTTTAGCAAGGGTATTGTTATTCTCGCGCAAACCTTCGTAAAAAAAGAATACCTCTCCTTGAATACCAAGTTGACGATTGTATTCAATCGCCTGCACCAGATATTCTGGACTAATACAGTAAGAGCCAAGCTTCATCAGGATTCCCGATGCTAACTTGGGCAATGTCGCATCTGTGAACTGCTGGTTTACCAGTTTATCAGCGATCGCAGCGTAACTTCTAAAGTCACGGCGATAAATCTGCGGCTGAATCATATCAACTATTCCCCGCTTCAGCCATGCGGGCGAGTCTTGCAGATATTCCTGGAATGCCCAATCATAAATATTAGGTGCGATCGCTACTAATAAATTAGGATTCACCGCTTTCACCTCCTGGTAGAGACGCGCCAAAAACTCAGTGAGAATATCTGCACGCCACTGTAACCATTGCCTATCCTTGTGGTTGTGTGGTGGATTGCGATCGAATTCCTGACGATAGCGACTGACAGTTCCCCCATCGTAGCCACCTTCAGAGGGTAATGCTGGCAAGCGATCGTCTCCTTGAACACCATCCACATCATAATTCTTTACAACTTCCAGCACCAAATTCAACAAGAATTCTTGCACTTGTGCATCGAGGGCATTTAACCACTCAAAGCCGTTTTTCTTCAGTAAGTTACCGTTGCGATCGTGCGCAGCCCATTCCGGCTTTTTCTGTAAAAGTACACCACCATTCAAATTGTAGGAACTGGCAAAACCGTATTCAAACCAAGGAATAACTTTCAACCCAACTCGCCGCGCTTCAATCACCACTTCTTCTAAAGGGTCGCGGCCTATAAACATTGGGTCAATTTCGACTCCAAAAGTCTGCCGCATTGTTTGACTAGGATATAAAGTTACTGCCTTATTCCAAACAACGGGAAACACCACATTAAATCCCGTCTCGGCCAGGAAATC
Organism: Nostoc sp.; assembly: GCF_036917415.1. GTDB lineage: Bacteria > Cyanobacteriota > Cyanobacteriia > Cyanobacteriales > Nostocaceae > Nostoc. The sequence goes on from NZ_JBALDJ010000113.1 coordinate 56,706, forward strand.
CATCGCCTCAGCAATGCGTTCCTTCGATCTGAGAACTTTACTATCAGTAGTAGTCAGCCAGATACCACGGGTTTCAATTATTGCCATTTCTATAAAATTGAAATTCTTGGCACTACACCATCTAAACATTGACTAGCCGACGATACCGCACCCGTATTTATTATTGTGTAAATTTCATAGACAATCAAACCTAGTGCCACAATGCCTAAAAGCCATCCTCGTCCCAATCATAGCACTGGGCATTATTTACCGAAGTTAAATTATACCAATTCGTAATTCGTAATGACGCTCTCTACGAGACGCTAAAAGCGAACGCGAACCCGCTAATGTAATTCGTAATTAAGAAAGTTAGATATGGCATGGCCTTCGGGATTTGAATGTGTTGCCTCATTTTAGAGAATTGGTATTAGTGGAGTGTTGTGACTTAAGAGTTCATTCTTTAGATAGTCGTAAGTCAGTGGTAGAACTTGTTTAAATTAAAAAATCTTCAAAATAGGCAACAGTTAGTAAATATAGTTAATGACTGTAATCAAGTTTCAAAATTTACCGAATGCAGAGCAGTGTCAAAAGACTACAATACCCAACTTAGGGCTAGTTTGCATTACCTCTGATAAACAAGTGCGCTTTCGGACAATGACGCGCACACGATATTTAAAACTGGACTTTAGTGAACGTGAAAGCGCCCTGAGTGAACTGTATCAACATAACTTGCAACGCTTGCATGACGCCCTCTTATTTTGTCAGCAAAATAAAATTCAACTCTATCGGATGTCTTCTGCTTTATTTCCCCTAAGTGACTTAGAAGACGAAATCGGGGCAAATATATTAAAGACAATGAGCGCTGATTTAGCAATAATCGGTCAACGAGCAAATGCATTGAGCATAAGAATGGTGTTGCATCCAGATCAATATGTAGTGCTAAGTTCTGATTCTCCCTCAGTGGTACAAGCAAGTATCAAGAACTTAGCAGCACATTCCCGTACACTTGATTTACTGGGCTTACCGCGATCGCCTTGGTCATTGATGAATATTCATGGTGGCAAATCTCAACGTCCTGAACAACTAATAAAAGTAATTTCCGAACTACCAGAAAATATCAAAAGCCGCTTAACTTTAGAAAACGATGAATACGCCTATAGTGCCAATGAAATTTTAGCAGTATGTCAGCAAACTGGCGTGCCAATGGTATTTGATGCTCATCACCATATTTGCTACGAAAATTTAGATAGCTACGATCGTCCGAGTGTAGCATCCATGTTTTATGCAGCGCGAGAAACTTGGACAAATCCAGATTGGCAATTAGTCCATATTTCCAATGGTGAACAAGCTTTCAATGACAGAAAACACAGCGACTTGATTACCGATATGCCCAACGTCTACCACCAAGCACCGTGGATCGAAGTCGAAGCCAAACAAAAAGAAAAAGCGATCGCATATTTGCGCTCTTGGTGGCTGATGAAAACATAATGTTGATATTTGATCAATTATGTCTCTAATAGAAAGTTTTTGGAAACACGATTATATAACTACTAATGGGGTGAAACTACACTACGTAACCCAAGGCGAAGGCCCTTTAATGTTGATGTTGCATGGGTTTCCTGAGTTTTGGTACTCGTGGCGGCATCAAATACCAGAATTTGCCCAAAATTTTAAAGTTGTCGCCCTTGACTTGCGTGGTTACAACGATAGTGATAAACCAAATGAGCAATTAGCTTATGTAATGAAGGAGTTTATCAAAGATGTTGAGGGAGTAATTAAGGCCTTAGGATACCAAAAATGTGTATTAGTTGGACATGATTGGGGTGGTGCGATCGCTTGGGCTTTTGCTTATGCTTATCCCGAAATGGTAGAGCAATTAATTATCCTTAATATGCCTCATCTTGGCAAATTTGCCCAAGGCTTACGCACTCCCCAACAGTTACAGCGAAGTTACTATATCTTCCTCTTTCAATTAGCTTGGATACCAGAATTATTCTTACAATCTTCAGACTACCAAGCAATTGAAACAATTTTTAAAGGTACAGCAGTTAACAAGAGTGCTTTCACTAAAGCGGATATTGACGCATATAAAGATGCTGCTGCAAAACGCGGTGCGCTTACAGCAATGTTGAACTATTACCGCAATGTTTTTCAGCAGAGAATGTTAAATCCAAATTGGGGCGTTCTGGAAGTGCGAACACTAATGATATGGGGAGAAAACGACACTGCACTTGGCAAAGAACTAACCTACGATACCGCAGTTTATGTCAGGGATTTTCAAATCAAGTACATTCCTAATTGTGGCCATTGGGTGCAGCAAGAACAGCCGGAATTGGTTAATCAGTATATACGAGAATTTCTGAGGACTTAAGCTAAACCATCAATTGATAAAGTATAAATACTTATCAAAGTTTACTTTTAAAAAGATTTAATAGTGATTTAAGAGTGACACTTTTGGAGTAATTATTCGGTAAAAATCGCCAAAATTTCGTAATTAATGGCATTTGTGACATCACTTTTATTTGTGTTTAAGATCGCAATTAACTTGTCAGGAGATAGATTGTCACAAGATACATTGACCTCACAAAGTTTAGTGAGATAATAGAGCTGTGAGGGACAGAACGGACGCAACTCGATTATTAAGGGGGAAAATTATGAAACTCCAGCTATTAGCGGCCATGGCCTTAGCAACACCCCTATTTTTCGCTAGCTCGGTTAGAGCCGAGAATCCACAGGATTTACAAAAGCTGCTTTCAACTGGGGAATGTGTTAAGTGCGATCTATCAGGAGCTAACCTTAGTGGTGCTCATTTAATTGGTGCTGACTTGAGAGGCTCGAAGCTCCAAGGAGCTAAACTTGTAGGAGCTAACCTCGAAGGTGCTGACTTAACTGGTGCAAACTTGGCAGGTGCTAACCTAACATCTGCTTATGTAACTAATGTGAATTTGAAGCAAGTTAATCTCAACGGAGTAAATTTTACTCGTGCTACGATTCATGATTCTAATGTGTATCAAGCATCAATGAACGATCTAAATCTTACTGATGCGGAAATATTTAACACTGGAATCGGGATTGGTGGAGAAGACGCTGAAATTCCCGATTGGAAATAAGCCTAACTGAGTACACAGCTAAGAATCAATACAACATAGGTTTTGGCGGGTTTTAAATCAAATAAACTAGTTTTTTACCAAAATTATCCTTAAAACCTGCCTCTACAAAAATATTAAGAAAAATGAAACCCCTCTGCTTTGTAATCACTTTACTATGGTAAAAGCAGAGGGGGTTTCTTATGGCAATACCGTTCTGTAGAGACTTTGCACTGCAACGTCTCTACATTAGTTGTGAAAATATAGCGGTTATCAGTATCTTTGGCACGATTTTTGTATAAGAGTATTGTTAGCTCTCCATAGCTTACAAAATGTCACTAAAGACTTATGCAAAAACAGCGAAGACCGAGTGAGAAGAGTTTGCGATCGCTTAATTCCTTGAATGTGTTTCTTGCGGATGTGCGCGATGGTGTTGGGCCATATTTGAGCATTTATCTGAAAGCTTCAGAAAATTGGAATCCTGTTCAGATTGGAATGGCAATGTCACAGAATTTTTGGTGTGCTTTCAGTGTTGATGGTAGCTGATTTAACTAAGGGCACTGTACGCTTTAAGTAAGTGGGCAGAATAAAACCGAACTGTGTGAAGAAAAGTAAATAAAGCTCAAACCCTTTTTCCCCCTGCCCCCTGCCTTATCCTAACGATAATTATTTACGCCCACCTACTTAATGTTACCCAAGGGATTCTCAACACTACCATTGACATTGGTACAGGTTTGAGCCATGTGAAAGCTTGGTTTGCGGTTAAAAGTGCTGGTTACAATGTTGGTTTTTTGATTCTAGCAGCGATGCCTGCGGCGGGCTATGCCTACGCAGTTGTAGCTTTGACAGTTTTTTGGTTCTGTGTACCTGAGACAAAAACAGGAGTTAATAGAAAGGCATCACGTCACAAGAATCTAGCAAAATCATGATTGTTTTCAGATACATTATCATTGGGCTGACTTATATAGGTTTGGGTTTAGGATATCTACCTGGTTTGCGGATGAACCGAGCCAGTATTGCTTTAGTTGGTGCATCTTTGCTGATGGCATTCGGGGTATTAGACCTCAAAGAAGCATGGCTTGCCATAGACTATAAAACGCTGATTTTCCTGTTTAGCATGATGATAATCAGCACAAACTTAGCTTACGCTGGTTTTTTCCAATTAACCCTTGATACAGTTACACACTTTACTCGCAGCCCTCTGGGTTTGCTAATTGTTTTAACTTTTGGCAGTGGGATTCTCTCTGCTTTTTTTCTGAATGATACCATTGCTCTAATTTTGATTCCTTTAGTTCTTGGTTTAACCCAAACTTTGAACCTCAATCCTATTCCTTACTTACTTGCTTTGGCAGGAGCAACTAATTTAGGTTCAGTAGCTACCTTAAGTGGTAATCCGCAAAATATTCTAATTGGTTCGTTCTCTGGTATTAGCTATCTCGATTTTGCAAAAGCATTGACTCCCATAGCATTAGTAAGTTTGTCGATCCAAATTGCTTTATTGTGGTGGCTTTATCCTGATGTCCGTTCTACTAAGTCTTATCCGAGTGTAACCTCCGTGCGTTACCACATATTTCAACCGTTACTTACTAAAAGCCTATTAATAACAGGAGGGCTATTAATTGCATTCTTAATTGGAATACCCCCAGCCCAAGCAACACTCGTAGCTGCCAGTTTACTGTTTATTACTAGGCGAATCAAACCGCAACGAATTTTAAATAAAGTAGATTGGGATTTACTAGTGATGTTTTCTGGACTATTTATTGTTACCACTGGAGTAGAAAAATTAGGAATATTGAATTTATTTAGCAGTTTAGTTTATAATCGTTTGAGCATATTAGGAATTACTGTTCTGCTTTCAAATTTAGTTTCTAATGTTCCCGCAGTATTGTTATTACAACATTTACTTCCCCATCCAGACACAAAAATCTGGTTACTATTAGCAGCAGGATCTACCTTAGCAGGTAATCTAACTTTGTTAGGTTCAGTTGCTAACTTAATTGTTGCTGAGGGTGTTGCAAAACTTGGTTATCAGTTATCATTTTGGGAACATTTACGTTTTGGTCTACCACTAACTATCCTGACTCTCATCCTGGCTTATTTTTGGATTTAGTCATTAGTCATTAGTCATTAGTCAACAAGTCTACGGTACGCTGAACAAACATGGGTAGAGTATTCTGAATTCGGAATTCTGACTCCTGAATCCTGTTTTCTTTTTCGATATTCAGGTGGTTACTAAAAAATAAGGGTATTGGTAACTTGTCAAGTTGCCAATACCCTCACGTAGATAAACTAAGTTTTTACAGTAGCGTATAAGTCTAAGTCAGTGCCTGAGCAACTACTGCCGAAAATGACTCATTCGCTGCTTGCTTCAACAACTCGGCTTTATCGGTCTGTTCCCAAGGCAAGTCTAAATCAGCCCGCCCAAAATGACCGTAAGCCGCGACGTCCTGATAAAAACGTCCGCCTCGTTCACTTGGTAAGTTCCGTAAGTTGAATGTATGGATAATCCCTGCTGGACGCAGTTCAAAGTGTTGGTTGATTAATTCGAGTAAGGTTTCTTCATCCACTTTACCGGTGCCAAAGGTATCCACTAGGATACTTGTTGGTCGCGCTACACCAATAGCATAAGATAGCTGGATTTCAACTTTTTCTGCTAACCCGGCAGCGACAATATTTTTTGCGACATAACGAGCCGCATAAGCAGCAGAACGGTCTACCTTCGTGGGGTCTTTGCCAGAAAAAGCGCCGCCACCATGTCGTGAATAGCCACCATAGGTATCAACGATTATTTTCCGTCCTGTCAGACCAGAGTCTCCTTGAGGACCACCAACGACAAATTTGCCAGTGGGGTTGACTAAAAAACGTGTTTCCTGATTAGGTTTAACGTCAATGTCGCCAAAAACAGGTTCGACCACTGCTGACCAGAGGTCTTGTTTAATTTTGGCTTGTACCGCCGCCTCATCTGTAATTTCCCCAATATTGGCTGTATGCTGGGTGGAAATTAGAATCGTATCAATACCTACTGGGCGCCCATCTTCGTAGACCACAGTTACTTGGGTTTTACCGTCAGGACGCAGGTATGACAATTCACCTGTTTTACGGACTGCTGCCAATCGGCGAGCAATGCGGTGGGCGAGACTGATGGGTAAAGGCATCAGTTCTGGTGTTTCGTTGCTGGCAAAGCCAAACATTATACCTTGATCGCCCGCGCCAATTTTGTCGAATTGTTCGTCACTATCTTGTTCGCGGGTTTCTTGGGCGGTGTTAACGCCTTGGGCGATATCGGGTGATTGTTCGTCTAAAGCCAGCAGAACGCTGGTACTGTTAGCGGAAAAGCCATTGTCAGCATTGGTATAACCAATTTCGGCAATTTTTTTCCGGGCAAGATTGACGAAATTCACATTGGCTTTGGTGGTTATTTCACCAGTGATTAGCACCAAACCAGTATTAACTACGACTTCAGCGGCGACACGACTGCTAGGGTCTTGTGTCAATAGGGCATCCAGAATAGTATCAGAAATCTGATCGCAGATTTTATCTGGATGACCTTCGGTGACTGACTCAGAGGTAAATAGATATCGACGAGACAAAGGAAATTCCTCCATCGAGAGTTTTTTCGCTGACTAAATGTAAGCATTTAGTTCAACTACTAATTTATGAAATCATAACAATATTTATACTTCAGTCGTTAGTATCTTCTTGATATTGATAAAAACCACTAACTATAAGGTAAATATCCGTAAGTAAGATAAATGTATGCTAATTATTTTTTAGTTAAAATGTATTTAATAACACAAAAAAAAGGGGAACACCCGGAAGCGCCCCCACAAGCTTTGACACAAACACCGCTGCTTTAAACCTGAACTGCTAACTTTGCTTCCGTAGCTGTCAACCGCTCATAAGCAGCACGCATTTTCAAACCTGTAAGCACTTGGAAGAAACCAGTTCCATTATTGGAACCTGGATACTCACGGTGCTGGAGTAACAAATGAGTCAATTCACCCTGATATTTAGTGGATGTATTGCTGAGATGGGTTTCGATGTAAATGACTTCTTCCAAGTTGTCAAATTGACCATCCACCTCTAGTACTGAGACATAGCGGCCGTAGTAAACATCTGAACCGTAGTACAGTTGCATACCAGGGTAAGAACAGGTCAGCTTGCGTCCACAAGGAGTCCAATTGATTGTTGACCCTTCATCAAATAGGTAGGTTGGATCGAAGCCTTCCTTACCTTCCCGTTGGAGCATACGTACCCGTAAGACTCTACGTTCGGTGTCGTTTTTGATCAAGTTTGTGGGCAATACCTGGAGAACCACATCCGCAAATTCTCTTTGTGGTTCGATAAATTTATCAAAGTCAGGTTTGCGGGAATTGATTTGCGCTAACACATCTTCGTAGCGATGACCGCGTTCAGCCATATCTCGCTGGATTTTCCAGGCAATTTTGACCTCATCGCTAATATCAAAATAAACACTGAAGTCGATTAGCGATCGCACCCGCTCATCATATAAAGGATGCAGCCCCTCAATAACTATAATGTGATTCGACTCGATCCGCTCTGGCGGATCGAGCAAGCCGGTTTCGTGGTTGTAAATCGGCTTATCAATCGCTTCACCACTTTTGAGCGCTTTAATTTGCTCATACATCAGATCAAAATTGTTTGCCCTGGGGTCTAGTGCCGTTATCCCCGTTTCTTTGCGCTGTTTGCGATCCAAGGAGTGATAGTCATCCAAGCAGATGACTGTCATTAAATCTTCACCAAACAAATCTATCAAACGACGCAAAAACGTAGATTTACCGCACCCAGAGTCTCCGGCTACTCCAATCAGTACCACGCGTTCTGGCTTTCTTGTCATAAATCTCCTCTAAAATACTAAAGTTGTGTCAATAATTTTTCACACAGCAGATTCTGAAGCCAGGAGTTTACCCCTTTGGTTTATCCTGCGTTCTTGCTACCTAGCACATCTATAAGACACCAAGCGGGTAGGCAACAAAGTAATCAGGAGGCAGGAGGCAGGAGGTAGGAAACAGGAGTAACCCACGTTTAAAAGCGTGGGACTTAAGCTGTAGATGCCTCGAATCTCGCGGCACTTTTCGCTCAATACAATTCTTATTTTTAAACTGGGCTTTTGACCCAGAAATAAAAAAAATTCATTCATACTTCTTTCCTCCTGTCTTGTCTACGACACGCTGCGCGATCTGCCCTTTGCCTCCTGCCTTCTCTTTTAAGTTGCTACTCGTCGGACTAGCCTGAGTTTTGGTGCCGGTAAGTATTTAATCCTAGTGATATATTTGATTTTAACAGAAGGGGGTATCCCATACAAGATTGCTGTCAAGAAGAATTAACATGGTTCATCAATCATTTTTTTGTTAATTTAGTTGTTAATTTAAAAATGGGGATCAGCACCGCCCATCAGCGTTGTACCTTTATCACTCTGCTACTTGTGACTCTATAGAATCAAAACTATAAGGTATAATTTATTATTGCCGCAAATTTTCTAATGTTCCTAAATTGTAATTCCTGCTCGACAATACTTAATATATTCAAAGCAAAAATCTATCCAACGAATGAGGAAACAACTTGCATTACTCAAATTATTGGCTGTAAATTTATGGATATGCTCATATAGAAGCGTTGACGTTATGGCAAAGTACTGATACAAGGTTGACAGATTTTTCGCATCAAGTGAAACTAATTACAGTTACTTGAATTACGATTCTCTATCTTGTTATGTTTGTAGCTGGAGTTGTCCTGGTTATGTAATTATCTATAGATAGGTAATGAAGATAGCTAACAACATTCCAGAAGAGTAGTAGATTTGGAGAAGTAAAACCAATCGTGAAGAAAACCTTCCTCTCTTGGCATTCTCCGATTTAAACCCTTAGAGTAAGCAAGCACAAGGACAGATTTTGGAGGTAAAGTGAGTGATAGCTTCTACCGATCAAAGCAGTTCTCCGAGAATATCTCCTATTGTGAGTTGCTCATTGGGTGCTAAGGTAAAAAGCTATCTCCCTGATGGGGGTGGTAGTTAACGAAAAAAAGATTAAATTGATTCATTATTAACATTCTCCACAAGACTTATCCTTTACCTTAGAAGGTGAACAGGTGTGTTTTTTGCTATGCCTGCATGTCTTTGGTGAGTGTACTTAGCAAGGCATTAATTTAATGATGCCGTTTTTCCTTCTTTCTCCAGTTTTGTGAAACGAAAATCCGGTAAACTAAAGCTGGCAAGGTAGGGGAATAGTTTTTTTTGAAAAACGGTTAAGTAAATTATCGGAGTGGTAGAACGAATGTACAATCAAGGTGCTGTTGAGGGTGCTGCCAACACAGAATTAGGTAGCCGCATCTTCCTTTATGAAGTAGTGGGTTTGCGTCAGAGTGAAGAAACCGATCAAGCTAACTACCCAATTCGGAAAAGTGGCAGTGTGTTCATCAGAGTGCCTTACAACCGGATGAATCAAGAAATGCGACGTATCACTCGTCTAGGCGGCACAATTGTTAGCATCCAGCCTGTAACTGCTTTAGAGTCAGTTAATGGTAAAGCCTCATTTGGAAGTGCTACAAGCGTTGTCAGCGAGTTAGCTACATCTGGGGAAACTGCTAACAGTGAAGGGAATGGTAAAGCCACACCTGTAAATGCTGATAGTGAAACCAAAGATTTCGCTAAACCACCAGCACAAGAACAGCTCAAGAACAAGGACAAGAAAGGCAACACCATGACTCAAGCGAAAGCCAAAAAAGACCACGGTGACGTTCCTGTTAACACTTACCGTCCCAATGCTCCGTTTATTGGCAAGGTAATATCTAATGAACCGCTAGTCAAAGAAGGTGGTATTGGTATTGTTCAACACCTTAAATTTGACATTTCCGCTGGGGATTTGAAGTATATAGAAGGTCAAAGTATTGGGATTATTCCACCAGGATTAGACAAGAACGGCAAGCCAGAAAAACTTAGACTCTATTCCATCGCCTCAACTCGTCATGGCGATGATGTGGATGATAAGACAGTATCATTATGCGTCCGCCAGTTGGAATACAAGCACCCAGAAACTAGCGAAACAGTCTACGGTGTTTGCTCAACACACCTGTGTTTCTTAGAACCAGGGGCAGATGTAAAAATTACAGGGCCTGTGGGTAAAGAAATGTTGTTACCCGATGACCCTGATGCTAATGTGATCATGATGGCAACCGGAACAGGTATTGCCCCGATGCGAGCTTATCTCTGGCGTCAGTTTAAAGATGCAGAAAAAGCAGCTAACACAGAATACGAATTTAAAGGATTCTCTTGGCTAATATTTGGTGTGCCGACAACTCCAAACCTTTTATATAAGGAAGAACTGGAAGAAATTGAACAAAAATATCCTGATAACTTCCGCCTCACTCCTGCCATCAGCCGAGAACAAAAAAATCCTCAAGGTGGTAGAATGTACATCCAAGACCGCGTAGCTGAACATGCTGATGAATTGTGGCAGTTGATTAAAAATGAAAAAACCCACACCTACATCTGCGGTTTGCGAGGTATGGAAGAAGGTATTGATGCAGCCTTGACTACTGCTGCTGCTAAGGAAGACGTAACCTGGAGTGATTACCAGAAGCAACTCAAAAAAGCTGGTCGCTGGCACGTAGAAACCTACTAAGTGCTGAGTACCGTTAGCGGATAGCTAAAGTTTAGCCCGTGCTGAGTTCTGAGTTCTAAGTTATGAATGAGTAGGGTGGGCAGTGCCTACCCTACAATTGTTTTATATAGATGGCTGAGGAAAGAGTTCTCAGTTCTGGGGGGTAAAGTTACTTGTTACTACTCAGCACTCAGCACTCAGCACTCAGCACTTAAAAATGAATTGGGTGCAAAATGGGTGTGAAACTAGGAATACTGGGATTAGGCACTGTGGGAACGGGAACAGTGCAGTTGTTGCAAGATAGCGCTGGGCGTCACCCATTGTTGCAAGAAATAGAAATTTATCGGGTGGGAGTCCGATCGCTAGATAAACCTCGTGCAGTAGAATTGTCTACGAAAGTCTTAACCACAGATTTAGAATCTATTGTCAACGATCCGGCGGTAGATATAGTTGTTGAGGTGATGGGTGGACTGGAGCCGGCGCGATCGCTCATTCTCAAAGCTTTAAGTAATGGTAAGCATATAGTCACAGCCAATAAAGCAGCGATCGCCCGCTTTGGAGCAGAAATTTTCACCACTGCCAATCAAGCTGGCGTATACGTGATGTTAGAAGCCGCTGTAGGTGGTGGTATTCCAGTGATTCAACCCCTAAAGCAATCTTTAAGTGTTAACCGAATTCACACTGTAACAGGCATCATTAACGGTACAACAAACTACATCCTGACACGGATGCAAACAGAAGGCAGCAACTTCAATGATGTCTTAGCTGATGCCCAGCGATTAGGTTATGCTGAGGCTGACCCGACAGCTGATGTTGATGGCTTAGACGCAGCTGATAAAATTGCCATCCTTGCATCATTAGGTTTCGGGGGACGCATCAACCTACAAGATGTTTATACTGAAGGGATTCGGCAAGTGAGCAAAACAGATATTGCCTACGCCGAAAAATTGGGATTTGTGATTAAATTGTTAGCGATCGCTAAACGTGATACTCCCTCATCCCCCCTTTCCGTCAGAGTTCATCCTACTTTAGTGCCTCAAGCCCACCCTTTGGCTAGCATCAACGGCGTTTACAATGCCATTCTTGTCGAAGGAGAACCAATCGGCCAGGTAATGTTTTTTGGCCCCGGTGCTGGTGCTGGTGCAACCGCCAGTGCTGTCACGTCAGATATTTTGAATTTAGTTGCTGTCCTCAAAACTAATACAGCAGTTACAAATCCATTATTAACTTGTGGGCATCAGGAATACTGCCAAATTGCGCCGATGGCAGACTTGATAACTCGGTTTTACGCCCGTTTCCTCACCAATGACCAACCCGGAGTTATCGGCAAATTAGGGACTTGCTTTGGCAATTATGGCGTTAGCTTAGAGTCAATTGTCCAAACAGGCTTTCAAGGAGAACTAGCAGAGATTGTGGTTGTTACCCATGATGTGCTAGAAGGCAACTTTCGGCAAGCTTTGGCAGAAATTCAGAATTTCTCTGCGATCGAAAGCATTCCTAGCTTACTGCGTGTACTTTGAGATTAGAACCATAACGATATAAGACCTTTAAAGGCAGTTTTCCTCATCATCCCACAAAGCCCTGCAATCGCTTCTCCCTCTCTTTCCAATCAGGCAAATAAGCAAACATAAAGCACTTAAAGACCTTACCGTGATTGGGAACGAGGAGATGCACAAGTTCGTGAACAATGACAAACTCACCCAATTCTTTTGGTAAATCTAGCAGTTCAGTATTCAGCGTTAAGCGTCCTGTAGTAGAAATAGATGCCCACTTGCGCTTCATTGGACGCAGTTGGATTTGTTTGACTTGGACTTTAATGCGATCGCTCCATTCTCCCACAGCGTCCTTAAGTGCTTGCGCGTCTTTCCATTGCGTTGCGGCTTCGAGTTTTTCTGGTAAAGGAGTCGTGTTCATGATTCGACTCGTTCGAGTTTCAGCAGGTTGTTGGTGACTTCAATGGTTTGCTCGACTGAGCTTGTAATAGGATAAATAGTAGCGTAAAGTTCGGTTCTTAAATCAATTTCCTGACGCGCATCCCACCAGTAATCAGGGAAGTTGCTATAAATGGCGTTGATGGCTTCGGCTTGGTTGATATCAAGGCGATCGCCTGCTTGCTTGATGATAGTGTAAATGGCAAAGGTGTTTTCATCAACCTTGAGCCGTTGCCGTTCTGCTTCTGCTTCTACGCATTCATTGGCAATTTCATCTAGTTGGGCTAAAGCTTGTTGTGCCTCTATTTGGCGCTTTTCAAAGCTGGCGCGGACAATTTCTGCACGTTCGCCAATGTTTAGCAAGAAAGGCGATCGCTGACTTTGCTCTTGTACTGCTTTCAACAATACCTTACTCAAGTTTAGAACTTTTACTGTATCCGTTGTACTATTTTGGCGGAATTGTTCTAATTGTTGGGCATTGAGTTCGTGGATTGTCCCTGGCATTTCCAACTCGCCGATTGTAACGTTGCGGCGTACCAGTTCTTTGGTTTTGGCGGTGAGTTCAATATCAATGTAGGGACTGGTATTGTAAGCAGCGCGTATCGTTCCGTAAAGCCTAATCACTGCTTGATAATTTTCCATGAAGGGACGCAGGTCAGGGTCAGGAGACAAAATTTCGTAAATTAATTGTAGTTGGCGGACAAATTTAAAGAACTTCTCGCGCAAATCTTTATCTGCAAAATGAGCCGCCGCCCGTTCTTTTGCTTTGTCGTCCCATCCCTTAGCTAGCGGTAAATACTCAGGTGCAGTATTTCCCATCATCGTTTGCAGTTCGTTTTTGATCGCATCAATATTTTGGATGATGTCGTTAACTTCTCCTGACTCAAAGGCCAGGGCTTGCTCTAGTTTGTCGCCAAAGATACCGATAAAATCTAGAACAAAGCCGTAGGGTTTGACTAATCCTTGTGCATCTTCATAAGGGCGATTTACACGGGCGATTCCCTGCAAGAGAACGTGGTCGCGCATCGGTTTGTCGAGATACATACAGTAAAGTATCGGCGCATCAAACCCCGTCAGTAGTTTCTCGGTGACGATGAGAATTTTCGGCAAGGCTTTGCGGTAGTCTTCGTAAAGTTGGCGAATTTTTGTCACAGCATCAGCATCGCCACCGCAAAGGGTTTCTAAAGTTTGGGCATCTTCAGCAGAACAATAACCTGTAAAAGTTAGGGTTTTGCTGGTGTCGTAGTTAAAATCTTTCGGGCGAGATTCGATAAAGTCGATTACTGCATCCGGTAAGGATATTCTGGCAGAAACGACGGATTTTTTAATAAAGGCTTTGCGGACTTCTTTCTCTTGGGCATCAGTTAGGTTGTACTCCCGCAGTCCTGCGGCTGTAGTCCGGGAATAAACGACGGTTGAGTATTCGCTAGGGAGATATTTATCTAAGGCTTGTTTGTAAAGTCTACAAGCTTCCCGATCTACACCAACCATAAAAGCTTTAAAGCCCATTGGTTCAACGTAGTCGCGGAAGTGTTCGGCGACAAATTTAGCGACTTTATTTACTCTATCTTCACTTTTGAGAAACTCTTTTAATTTAACTGCGCGATCGAGAATGCCATCAAGTTCTTCTATGTCGTTGATGCCTTCTGCGGCTTTGAGTTGGAGAAATTCTTTTTCTAAAATTTCTTGGGGAACGCGAAACTCTGATTTCGCAAGGGCATAATTTAGCTTCAGGGTTGTACCATCTCGTACCGAGTCGGCGGTTGAATAAGAATCTAGGCTGTATTTGGGGTCACTAGGTTCGCCGAAGGTTTGGAAAGTGTTTTGTCCTTTAGCTACTTTAGTGACAGGTGTACCTGTGAAACCGATAAATGTGGCGTTGGGGAGGGCAGCCATCAAATATATGCCGAAATTACCGCCTGTGCTGCGGTGTGCCTCATCGACTAAGACAGTAATCGTAGAACGCTTATTTTCTACTTTCATCTTGTCGAATTTGTGAATCATGGCGACGATTAACCCGCGATAATCATCTTGGATGAGTTTTTCTAAGTCAGCTTTAGTGTTTGCGACCTCATAGCTTTTGATGCCATAAGCTTTGAGGTTTTTGTCTAGTTGGTTTTCTAGTTCGTTGCGGTCAACAATCATGATTACAGTATTATCGCCGCTAATATTGCGGAGTTGGGCGGCAACTGTAATCATGGTGAGGGTTTTACCACTGCCTTGGGTATGCCAAACTAGTCCGCGTTTTTTATCCGGGTCTTGGATGCGTTGCAGGACTTTTTTGACTGCACGGGTCTGGTGTTGGCGTAAAATTACTTTGGTTAAGCCGTCATCGCGTTCTAGGAAAACAATGTAATATCTAAAAATCTCTAAAAAGCGTTGATGGTCGAAGAAGGTTTTGATTTTCTCTTCATAGTCGCCTTCTTCGATGATTTTGGAACCTAACCCCCCAACCCCCTTCCCTCGTAGGGAAGGGGGAGTAATCTTGTTCCCCTCCCCTTGCAGGGGAGGGGTTAGGGGAGAGGTCAGTTTCCATTCAAACAAGTTTTTGCGGTTGGTATTCCAGGTTAAGCCATACCAGAAATTCCACAGTTCTGTGACTTCAAAGATTTGGGGAAAAGCAAGCAATTCGGGGGTTTGGTTGTGGTAGCGGCGAATTTGGTCAATGCCTAGTGCTAAACCATCAGTTTTCTTTTCTCCTTTGGTTTCCGCAATGGCAACGGGAATACCGTTAATGAGAAAAATAATATCGGCGCGGTTGGGAAATTTTACGCCTTTTTGCGACCATTCATCTGTGACTTGGAAGATGTTATTTTCTGGGTTGTTAAAGTCGATGAGGGTAATGTTTCTGTCGCGGTTTTCTTCAGTGACAAAAATAGATTGTTTGCCTTGCAACCAGTTTAAAGCTTCGCGGTTGCCTTCGATGGTGTTGTCAATGTTTCGCAGGCGGCGCAGAATTTCATCTATATTGTTAGAGGTGACAACGCCAGGATTTAGTTTAATTAGTTGACTGCGAAGAACATCGGCAAAGTAGCGTTCTTTGAGCTTTTCCTCTCCCTTGCCTTCCCGCCGTTGTAATGCTTCTTTTCGAGTTAGGTATTCCCAGCCAACATCATAAGCATATTTCAGCATCGGTCTTTGAACGGCGGAGGTTTCGCTCATACGTAAGTATCCTGTCACCATGAAAATCTCGCAATATAAAACACGCTTCAGTAATTACTGCTTCACAAGTAAAGAAAGGGTAAGCTAGATTAGCGACTTCTTTAGTAGCCCAACGATGATATTGTTCCCGATTATTAATTAAGGCAACGAGGGGGCCAGTATCAATAATAATATTTTGCTTCACTACCTACCGAACCCTTCTAGATACTTTTTATTCGTCGCCAAATCTCCGGGGCCTCCATTAACACAGCCAATAAACTTCTTAGCAGCTTCTAAAAATGAAACTTGTTTTTCGCGATCGCCAGAGTCTCCACCAACGCAGCCAGCAAACTCTTTGGCTGCTTCATAGGCAGAAATAGGTTCTTTCTCTTCTTTATGTTCTACATCCTGCTTTTGCTTCTCCTTATACTGCAAAAACTGAATAAAATCAATTACCTCCTCCTGCTTCTCAGAAGATAACTTTCTAAATTCATTAATCACTACTTGTTCCTTATCAATTGCTTGAGTCATTGCTGTATCCTGGATAAAAATAAAAATAAGAAAACACTTATAACTGATTTAAATTTTAGCAACTTACACTCTACTACTCATTGCAGACAAACTTAAATACTGAAGAATCAGCAAGCGTAAATAGGCTAAGATCCGCAAATAAGCCTTTGTACCCTGATATTCTCCATTACTACCAAAGTAAATAACAATTCTACCAGACCTAACCCCCAACCCCTTCCCCACTAGCCTTGGGAAGTAAGCCTTAAAGCCTCTCTCCTTGTAGGCTAGGGTGTACACACAAGTATGATCAGCATCAATACGGTTCGGTTAACGTGTTTATTCCTCGAAGATCCCCCCAACCCCCCTTAAAAAGGGGGGCTTAAAACCCTCTTTTACCCCCTTTTTAAGGGGGTCGCCGTAGGCGGGGGGATCTTAACCGAACCGTATTGTGACCAGCATAGGTTTCAATTCTAGTAGTTTTGTAGGGTGCGTTATGGACACGCCGAAATAACAAATGAGTACGCCGAAATAACAAATGAGTACGCCGAAATAACAAATGTGTAGGCGTAGCCAGCCGTAGGCATCGCCTTATATGAAAAACGCTATAAATTCAACTTTGCTAACACCTCAGCTAAATCTTTATCAGCCCATTCCCTGTCTTGTCTTGCTACTGCTAAATCTGTCAAAATATCCGCGATCGCCCGATGAACAAACTTATCGCTAACATCCACAAACTGTGACGGACTAAGATTATAATCCGCCTTCCTCAACTCCTCTAACTTAACAACCTTACTCAGCTTCTCCCGCGTTTCCCAATTGCGATAAACCTCACCAACCGCCTTAATCCCTTCCTTCGTCAAAATATTCTTCGGATCGCCCTTGACAAAATAATCAGCAGCATTAATCAGCAAAAACTCGCCCTTACGATTGAGAGGTTTCAGGCGATTTAACAAAATTACCACCCCTGGCGCAGTCGTGTTATAAAACAAATTTTCAGGTAGCAAAATCACCCCTTCAACTCTGTCTTTTTCCACAAATTCCTTGCGGATGTCTCTTTCTTGATTTTTGTTCTGACTCCCGGAACCGCGAGACACCGCACCTGTATCCAAAACAACCGCCGCCCGTCCGTTATCTTTCAGCGATGCCCAAATATGCTGTACCCATCCCCAATCTGCGGAAGATTTTGAGGCAATTCCGTCTTTAAACCGTTCAAAAGAATCTTCTTCGTAAGCATCTGCGCCGTAGTTGTCCTGATTCCACATCGGATTAGCAACCACATAATCAAAGCGCATCACCTTTTTGTCAACCGTAAATTTAGGTTGTCTAAATGTATCGCCAATCTCAATTTGTGTATCAGTAAAATCCTGCAAAAACATATTCATTTTAGCGATCGCGAAAGTTGTCCAGTTCAACTCTTGCCCAAATAACCGAGGTGCTTTACTCTCCTCCCCTGGATGCTTGCGGTTGAATACCAGACGCGGCTTAGTCAACAACCTACCCGATCCACAAGTCGGGTCATAAATCTTCGTGTAGGGTTCGGGGTCAATAATTTCCGCAATCAACCAACCCACCTCTGATGGTGTGAGAAACTCCCCCGCACTTTGCCCCTGTCCTTCGGCAAATTTCCGCAGCAGATACTCATAGGCTTCCCCCAAGACATCCGCATTGGTATTCTTTAACCCCAACCGATGCCGACTGATGACTTCAATCAAGTCCTTTAAATGGTCATCATCCAAAACACGCTGATTGCTTTGCTTCTCGTTATAATCTTTGAGCGTTAGCGTTCCCGATAACCCAGGATTGCGCTTTGCCACTTCCCGCATTGCCGTTGTCACAAACTCTCCTAAGCCATCTTTAGGATGAAAGCGAATCGCCTCCCAACGGTATTGGTGCGGGACATAGTAACGCACAATCGGCTGACGATTGTTTTTAATTGCATCTTGATGATCCGCTTCAATGAAAGCACGGGCTAAGTCTCCAGCCCCAAACTTCTCGGCGCACTTTTCATACTCATCATCAAACACATCAGACAGCCGTTTGTAGAAAATTAGCGGCAAAATAAAATCTTTGAACTTTGGTGCATCTGTCGCGCCTCGTATCTTACAAGCAGCATCCCACAGCCATTGTTCCATTGCGGGAATATCCAAGCGATCGTCAGCTTGCGCTAACTGTAGAAGTGGTAAATCTCCAGAACCGTTATTCTCTGCTGGCTTTTTACTGTTTTTCCTGATTCCACGCGGCACTATACTTAACTCCTGCGATGCTTCTATCTTATGAAAGAGAATTTCTATTTTCCTAGTTTCTCGGCTAATTGTTGATAAATGATATCTAACCACACAGGAATCACAGGTTGACCTTGTTCTAGGGATGCGATCGCTTTTGTTCTGTCAAACTCCACAAGCTCAAGCAATACCTTCTCTTCTCCTGTCGGAGACGCTGCGCGAACGAGAGGCTCCGCCAACGGCACGCCTAACGGCGAACGCTGCTGCACTTGGGACAATAACATAAACCGCTTACCTTTACCTGAAATAAATAACTCCGGCTCTTGGTCTTTCAGCTTTTTCAGCCTGGTGCTGGCTATGTCAAAACTTAACCCCACAGATAGCCAATATGACATTGCAGCCAGTTCCAGCAAATTGGATTTTGAGTAATAAATACTACCTTCTGTCCTAGTATCACTGATTACAGGAACAATCACCCCCCTCTCTCGCCAATACTGTAGTTGACGAAGGGTGCAGCCTGTGATTTCAGCAGCTTCCTTGCTTGTAAAAAATGTCTCCTGCGTACAATTTATTTTACAGAAGACTTGTTTAATACAAATTTAATACAAATATGTTAGTATTAGATAATATTGTTTTAAGCTGATGAGCGAAATTACTATTCTGTGTCGTTTAGTAGCCAATAAATTTGTTCGCCAACAACAAAATACTTAAAAAGTGGGTGACGAGGGATTTGAACCCGCAACCAATAGATTAAGAGTCTACTGCTCTACCGTTGAGCTAGTCACCCACACGAATCACAATCATAGCATAACTTCTGGCAATTTAGCTAGTGCCACACCCAAAAAACTAATTAAAAGGGGAATTTGACGGTGAAGGTGGTTTGACCTGCTGCACTCTCTACATAAATTGAGCCGCCTAAATGTCTGACCATTTTCTGCACTAATGCCAATTCCAGCCCTGTGCCGCTATGTTTCCAAGGATCGTGTTTGGAAAGGTGATAAAAAGGTTCAAAAATCCGTGAGAGTTCATTGCTGGTAAGCTCTATTCCCGAATTGGTAATATTAAGCTCGACTGTATCCCCGATCGAGTGAGCAGAGACTGCGATCGATTCCCCGGCTGGGGTGTATTTGCAGGCATGGTTGAGCAGTTCGGTGACAATCCGCTCCAAATCAGTAATATCTGTCTCCAAAGGTGGCAGCGCACGATCGACAGTCAGGTTTAACTGCTGTCGCTGGCAAATGGTGAGGTGTCGAAAAGACTCGATAATCGGGTGAAGCCAGCTTTGAAAGTCAATGGCAATCAAGGTTGGGGGATCGGGTTCGGCTTCGAGATATGTGAGTGTGAGGAGGTCGTTAATTAACTTGTTTTCTCGCCCACACTCGTTATGCAGAATCTGCAAGAGTTGCGGCACTATTTCTATTTCTGATATTTCTGCTGGTGTGAGGACACTTTCGAGAGTTTGGACTGCAAGGCTAATGCTAGTTATTGGTGTCCGCAGTTCTTGGGATAGGGTTCTGAGAAATTGATTTTTGAGCCGATCGCATTTTTCTAGTTCTTTTACCTGTGCCTGGTTTTGTTTGTAAAGCTGGGCTTGACGAATGGCGATCGCACATTCATTTGCTACCTGCTGCATTAGCTCAATTTCAAATTCGTCAAAAGCCTCTTGTGATGGCCTTGTCAACCAAATATTTCCCAAAATCCCTTGAGTATCAAAAATTGGACAAGCCATCTGGGACATAACTAGCAACTTTGGTTCCCATCCTGGTACAATTTCCAAAAATTGCAATGGTTGTTTTTGCAACAGCGGCTGATAAACTTCAAGATGGTCTGCAATCTGTTTAGTTAATCCTTGACACTGGGGTAAGTTAATGCTGTATTCGTAAGTAATCGTAACTAGAGTTTGGCAGGTACTATAGAGTTCAATTTGGCAACGCTCAAGGTTTAGTAACTTTACTAATTCCTGGGTAAGTATCTGCAACACCTGAGTTTGATCCAGACTGTCGCGGATTTGTTCTGTCATACGTCGCACCAAGGCTTCAAAGTTTCGCACCTGCTGCAACTGACTGATGTGCTTCTGCTTCTGTAACTCCATCTTGGCTTTGAGATCCTGGAGTTGCTGATGAAGTTCTGCCTGTTGGACTGCAATGCCGATTTGAGTTGCCAACTGCTTGAGTAAGTCAGTTTCCATTTGCTGCCATTGACGCGATTCAGAGCAATGCTGGGCAATCAATAGCCCCCACATATCTTGCTCTTGGAAAATCGGCACGACGAGATTGGCTCTGATCTGCAAAGATGTCAGGAAATCTATATGGCAAGGATGCAAGTCGGCTGCATAAATATCTTCGACAACTTGAATGCAACCTCGTCCGTAGTGTTCTGGATGTTTGCCACTCAAGCAGGGATCGGTGATGTTTTTTCCCAATAGGGGATCGCTGACAGCTACAGTTGATTCGGCAATGATTACTCCACTACCATCAGCCTCGAAACGATAAATCAACACGCGATCGCAATTCAAAAATTGTCGCA
This sequence comes from Nostoc sp., assembly GCF_036917415.1. Classification (GTDB taxonomy): domain Bacteria; phylum Cyanobacteriota; class Cyanobacteriia; order Cyanobacteriales; family Nostocaceae; genus Nostoc. Next base: position 77,720 of record NZ_JBALDJ010000113.1, read on the forward strand.
GTTCAATTGTAGTCTGATGCAGAATTGTCTCTAATTCTACAGATTGGTGAATTTGTCCAGCGATCGCTTCTAGCAGTTGCTCTCGTTCAACCTGGAGTCCAACTGCTTGTTCTGCTTGCTTCACAGGGGTAATATTGCTACTAGTACCAATCAATCGATAAACCTTGGAGTTAGCATCCTTTAATGGGGTGAGAGTCGTACTCCACCAAGTGGGAACTTTCTGGAATTGCAAACATTGTTCGTAAGAAATAGTTGTGCCGAATCGCACGCAGTCAGCATAATGTTGACGCACCTTTGCAGCATCAATAGGAGAAAGAATATCCTCTGGTTTTTTGCCCCGGAGATCGTCTGAGCGAATCCCTATCCACCGTTCATGAATGGGATTAAGGGCCACATATCGAAAATCTCCATCCTCCAAAACATCAACTATAAATATTGATGCCTGTACAGAATCGTACATACTTAGTAGAAACTGATCGCTACTACTTTTTTCATCTACTTCTGTGCCAAAAAGAATTTGAGGTGGTGATAATTTTGTCAACTCCATAGTTGATTCCACTGGATTTATATTCATGCGAGAGTCCCACTCTTGTATTACTGACTCTTCTAGGCGCTCTCTTGTCGTTAAGCTTGTAGTAGATGCACTTTAGCGCCTATAGCAAAGTATTGTCAGCCGTTGCTCATCGGAATTTTGATCTTTCTCTACTTCTTGTCAGAAATCTAGGAAAGCTAATAGGAGTCAGCTTAACAAAATCCTGCTTTTTGAAGGTGAAAATACATTTGCAGGTGAGGGCAAACTTTCTGTAATTTATTTTTAACAGTTTTTTAAGATTGTTGCATATATCTAAATGCAAACCTAAGTATATATCAATTAAATTTATAATTCTTAAGAAAGATGCGATTAATTGCGTCTGTGGCAACTTACAATCGCAATTTGTGAGCATTGATTCCTGTGAGGATACCAACTAGTAGCCAAGTGATGCCTAATCCGATGACTTCACCTAAAAATAACTGGCTTAAGTAGCGCCAGATCGTCCCCACAGCAGAACCCACGGGGACAGCAACAGCCCAACTTACCGCAGAGACAAATATCCATCGCCACGCTACAGGCTGGGGAATTGCTAACCATTGTGCTAATCCAATTCCCAAGCCGCCAAGGGCACCATAAACCGCCCCCGACAAAAGTCTCAGGGGAAGAATCTGAGTGCTAGGTACTATCCAACCCACCGCACCAATACCGATCGCAGTGATGAGACTCCAACCCAAAAGACTTGACAAAATCCACCTGATACAAAATATAGGTTCTTTGAGAAGACAACCTTGAGGAAGTGCGATCGCAAATCCGCCAATAGCCGCCTCTACCACCCCAACATCTGGCTTTTCGCCGACTTCAATTAAGAGTAAACTTAATAAAAATCCGCTAAAAGTAGCTAAAGTCCACAGCAATGTAAAGCCAAATCTAGTATTTTTAGGCGCGAATGGCATCAAAGTTTCTTTGTTTTTAATAGTCTGACAGTTTTTGCATTAAACATCTCAAAAAAACCTTTGCGTCGCTGTTGGGGTGATTCTGGTACGATGTAACCCCATAGACTCTCCCAGTAGAAAAAGGAGATACCATCAAAATTGCGATCGCGCACTACCTGAACCTGTTCTCTAACTTGTGCCATTTTCACTGGATTACCTACTGTTCCTGTTGATATACCAATACCTACAGGAATTAGACTTTGAGCCAATTTTATAGATGGAAGTTCTAGTTGAGCGATAAAAGACTTTTTGTCATTTCGATATACCTGCAAAATCAACTCATTAACTAAACCTTTTTTGACCCAACTTTCCCAATCTTGCAAATAGTATTTATAAGCAAAAGCTTGATAGTTGGGAGACAGAGATATTTTGAGTTTGGGCTTAACTGCCTTCACAGCTTGGTAGATTTCTGCCATAAAATCAGTAATTTTATCTGCCCGCCACCGCATCCATTCTGAGTTAAAAGGGTCATTAGGGGGACTTTTGCCTTGATGTTCTTGCTGGTAGAGTTCTATAGTGAAGCGATCGTAGCCGAACTGTACAGGCATTCCAAAATGGTCGTCAAGTTGAATACCATCCACATCGTAATCTCTGACTACTTCTAAAATTAACCCTTGGATAAACTCTTGTACTTGTGGATGTAAGGGATTCAACCAAGCTTGTTTAGTTATTAAAACATTGTCGATTTCTTCCGGCGGGGCATCTTGAATAGAGTTTATACCTTCTTGTCCAATTGTCAACCAATCAGGATAACGCCTTGCTAATTGTGAATAATGGGGCGTCATGAATCCATATTCAAACCAGGGAATGACTCTCAAATCTTTATTTTTGGCAAGTGTCACTATCTTTGCTAAAACATCTTGTCCACCGTGCATGAAGTTAAGCAAAGGTTGGGTTTCTGATCCTGTAGTAATTTTGGCTACAGCACTCTTGTAAAAAGTATGTCCTCGGTTCCAAACTACAGGATAAATTGTATTAAAGTTGAGAGTCGATAATTGATTTATAGCACGGTTAATACCCCAAGGGACAAATAGTACACCACTAGCAACATTAGTAAGCCAAACGCCGCGTATTTCTGTAGTTAAAGGACTTGTTTTTTGGGAATAAACTGGCAGTGAAGAGGGTAAAAAAACTGTTAAAGTGACTACTAATCCCAAACACAGCAAGCAAGAAACACAACGGCGAATAACCCGATTCATTTGTAAGCGTGACCTAGTGCGATCGGAATATATATAACTACAAAATAAAGTTGTAATCCTCCGGATGATGTAAAGAAATGATGATTCAGAATTCAGAAGTTAGGAGTCAGAATAGTTGAAATAATACGGAGCAAGTTTTGGTGATGAATAGACTTAACGATACCAAAACCTAATAAATTATGACTCCAAACTTCTAACTGCTAACTCCTAATTCTTAACTTCTGACTCCTGAATTCTTTGTTATTAAAATCTTTCCACACCTTCAAATTGCTTGATAGCTGATGCATTTGCTGCTTCACCACAAGTTCGTGGTGTGGGGAATATCTTTTCAGGATTGGCTAATCCTTTAGGATTAAAAACTTGCCGCACCCATTGCATAGTTTCTAAATCAACTTGGCTAAACATCTGTGGCATATAGCACTTTTTCTCTTCACCAATACCATGTTCACCAGAAATACTGCCACCAACTTGGACACAAAGCTTGAGAATTTTTCCACCCATTTCTTCTACTTGCTCTAATGCTCCAGACACAGAATTATCATAAAGAATTAGCGGATGAAGATTGCCATCGCCAGCATGAAACACATTAGCAACGCGATAACCGTATTGTTTACTTAATGCCTCAATTTCATGTAAAACATAAGGTAACTGAGTCCGAGGAATTACACCATCTTGCACATAATAATCTGGGCTTAAATGTCCAGCCGCAGCAAAAGCGGCTTTGCGTCCTTTCCATAATTTTAATCGGGTTTCTGGGTCAGTAGCAGAAGTGACATTCCGTGCACCATTCTTTTTACAAATTTCGGTAACTCGCTGCTTATTGCCTACAACTTCCACTTCTAAACCGTCAATTTCTATTAGCAAAATAGCAGTAGCATCGCGGGGATAACAATTCGTTGCGACAACATCTTCAACTGCATTGATGCTGAAATTATCCATCATTTCCATACCACCAGGAATAATTCCGGCGCTGATGATGTCAGAAACAGTTGCTCCGGCAGCTTCAATGCTAGTAAAATCTGCCAATAGCACACAAATTGATTCTGCACTTTTAAGAATTCGCAACGTAATTTCTGTGGCAATTCCTAAAGTGCCTTCGGAACCAACAAAAATACCTGTTAAATCATAACCAGGCATTTCTGGAATTTGTCCGCCTAAATCGATAATTTCCCCCTCTGGCGTAACAATTTTTAATCCCAAAACGTGGTTAGTCGTAACACCATATTTGAGACAATGCACCCCACCAGAATTTTCAGCAATATTACCCCCAATAGAGCAAATAATTTGACTGGAAGGGTCAGGAGCGTAGTAAAATCCAGCACCACTAACAGCTTGTGTTACCCAACTATTAATCACCCCTGGTTGTACAACTGTCCGTTGATTTTCTAAATCAATGCTGAGGATTTGCCGCATTAAAGAAGTAACAATTAAAACAGAATTTTCCACTGGTAAAGCGCCGCCAGATAGACCAGTGCCAGAACCGCGTGCTATGAAGGGGATAGAGTATTGGTTGCATATTTTCACAACTTCTGCAACTTGTTCTGTAGTTCTGGGTAACACTACTATAGCCGGACGTTGGCGATAGCCAGTTAAACCATCGCATTCATAGGTAATGAGTTCTTCGCGGCGTTGCACCACACCATTTTTGCCAAGGACAGCCTCGAATGCTTTGATAATGGGTTTCCAGTTGTGTTGTTTTTTATCTTGGGTAAGCATAGTTTTTTAAAGTTCAAGGTAGATGTATAGAGGATTGCAGGCTTTTTTGGGACGCATTAATTACTATTGTTGCAAGAATAGCAGTCAAAAGTGAGTAAAAGCGATCGCACTCATCTTCAGCAATAATTTGGATGGGTGGAGAGGAGGCGATGGCATAACTTGTATTTATTAATGGAGGATATGCATTTAAGCGATATCAATAAATGATAATTAGATAAATTGCAAATTAGTGCTTAAAGCTTAAGAGGATGTTTGAAAAGGGTTGTAAGAGTTGAATTACATCAGCTTCACTCCACGGTTTTCCTGAAATAATTTCGTTACTCAGGTCATGCCCTTCAATAAATTCTTGGACAAGATAAAATTCTCTATTTTCCTCAAAAAAGTCATACAGTTCAGGAATTTGTGGATGTTCCTTACCCAATTTGAACAGAATTGCTGCTTCCTTCTTAAACCTTTGCTCTGTATCTAGGCCTGGTGTCGGGGGTCTGATCAGCCGTTTAATGACACATTTATACTTGGGGCTGACAGGTAAATCCTGTGGGTATTCAGCCAAATAGGTTTCTCCAAACCCACCTGCTCCCAATTTATTTACAATCTTGTAACGCTGTCGCAGTATATATCCAATCATGATGCAGATGCTAAAGACCGCTTTGTGTAGATTTTGGCACAAATTACCTGATAACAGCATCCTTGTTGCTAAGTACTCTCTTATCCCCAATCAACTAACCTAGAAATAACGCTATCAAATACTGGATAAAGTCATGGTTCAGCAAGTTCTAATCAATGATGATGATTACTATGTGCCAGATGCCAACCAGCTAGTCACTGAAGATGATACACCTGTGGACAATTTTGCATCTGAAAAACAACAACGTCTCTTGGTTGGCTCTCTTTACAGTACTCTACAGCAGCAAACTTTTTTAGCAGCAGCTAATGTCGGTATTTACCATACAGACGGTCAACCTGCAATTGTACCCGATATCTTTCTCAGCTTGGATGTTCAAGTACCTCAAAATTGGTGGGAAAAACAAAATCGCTGTTATATGGTTTGGCGTTTTGGCAAACCTCCAGAAGTCGTGATTGAAATTGTCTCTAATAAAGAAGGTGATGAACTGGGCAAAAAGCTGGAAATTTATGAACACATGCGGGCTAGTTACTACATCGTATATGACCCAAACCAGCAATTAGGAGAAAAAGTCCTGCGCGTTTATGAGCTTAGAGGAAGGCGCTATTTTGAAACTTTAGAAAATTGGTTAGAACAGGTTGGTTTAGGCGTGACTTTATGGGAAGGTAAATTTGAAGATAGACAAGATACTTGGTTACGCTGGTGCTACCAAGATGGTAATGTTTTATCGACTGGAGATGAACGTGCCGAACAGGAACGACAACGTGCCGAACAAGCAGAACAACGCACCCAATTGCTAGCAGATAGGCTACGGGCTATGGGTGTAGATCCTGACACTCTTTAGAACACTCAACTGCAAAGACGCAAAGTTTTTTTGCGTCTTTGCATGAGCAAAAAAATTCTCACTAACTTGTGCGACTTATAAATTCATTTATACGATGCCAAACCTTCTCTAATAAATCAGGATCGTCTGAATCAAACCATTCAATTTGTGGATATGCTCGAAACCAAGTGCGTTGTCGCTTGGCAAATTGTCGCGTATGCAAAATTGTTAATTCTTTCGCTTCATCCAGGGAAATATCCCCAACCAAATATTGCTTAATTTCTTGATAACCCAAAGTATTCAACAAAGACAAATCAGCGCCATATTTTTGACAAAGATACTCCACTTCAGCGACCAAATCATTTGCTATCATTTGCCCAGTACGCTGTTGAATACGAGCAAGCAACTTTTCAACATCGCAATCTAAACCAATTTGCAAAATCGGATAATTCGGTGGATTCTCCCCTTGCTGTTCTGAAATTGGATATCCAGTGACGTAAAATACCTCTAATGCTCGTAAAGTCCGCACTGAATCGTTGCCATGAATCTTTTGTGCCGCAACTGGATCGACTTGTTGTAACATTGCGTAGAGTTGTGATTGACCAAGAGATTCAAGTTGCGATCGCAATTCCTTGTGTGGTGAAACTCTCGGAATTTTCATCCCTCTAACAATAGAACGGATGTATAAACCAGTGCCACCAACTAAAAACAGTGGTGTAACACCAACAGAAGCAATTAAGGCTTGTGTTTGCTCCTGATAGTCTGCTACTGTCATCATCTCTGTTGGCTCGCAGATATCTATTAAATAGTGCCGCACCAATTTTTGTTCAGCTACAGTTGGTTTCGCCGTCCCAATATCAAACCCACGGTAAACTTGACGAGAATCAGCACTAAGAATTACAGAACCCAACCGCCTTGCCAAAGCCAAAGCCAAACCCGATTTACCCGTTGCCGTCGCCCCACAAATCACAATTAATTTAGTCATTTGTCATTTGTCATTTGTTATGGGGCATTGGGCATTGGGCATGGGGCATTGAAAAAAGGCGATGGGCGGGGGGCAGGGAGCACAGAGGAAAATTCTTCTCCCTTGCTCCCTGCTCCCTGCTCCCCTGCTTCTTCCCGTGCCCCTCCACTCCTCTGCCCCTCTTGCACGGTACTGCAACCCCAGTATAAACTTCTCTTGAAAATGCCCTACAGACGCCAGCAAGGCTTTTGTGTTACAATTTTGGAGTGTTTTTACTTTTATTTGCCTTTCGGCGATTTCAACCCCACGCATCAGGAGAGTTTACATGACGAGCAGTTACAGTGCCGATCAGATTCAAGTTCTGGAAGGTCTGGAAGCCGTCCGCAAAAGACCAGGAATGTACATCGGTACCACTGGGCCGCGAGGACTCCACCATTTAGTTTACGAGGTGGTGGACAATTCAATCGATGAGGCTTTGGCGGGTCATTGCACTCATATAGAGGTGGATATCAACGCAGATGGTTCTGTGACTGTAACAGATGATGGTCGCGGTATTCCAGTCGATACTCACTCGCGCACCGGGAAATCGGCTTTGGAAACCGTAATGACGGTACTGCACGCTGGTGGTAAGTTTGGCGGCGGTGGCTACAAAGTTTCTGGAGGACTGCACGGGGTTGGTATTTCTGTTGTTAATGCCCTATCTGAGGTTGTAGAAGTTACGGTTTGGCGAGATAAAAAGGTTCATCTTCAGCGCTACGAACGCGGTATCCCAGTTAGCGATCTGCAAGTCAAACCTTACAAAGAAGCTAGAACTGGAACTTCTGTTACTTTTAAGCCAGATACCCAAATATTCACTATTAGCATTGAGTTTGATTACATCACTTTATCAGGTCGCCTACGGGAATTGGCGTATCTGAATGCAGGTGTCAAAATTACTTTTACTGACCACCGTTTAGAACTACTAAAAAGCGATACACCCAAGGTAGAAACCTACGAGTACAAGGGTGGGATCAAAGAGTACATTGCGTACATGAACCGTGAAAAACAACCGTTGCATGAAGAAATTATCTATGTGCAGGGAGAACGGAACAATGTACAAGTGGAAGTTTCTTTACAGTGGTGTACTGATGCTTACACGGATAATGTGTTAGGTTTTGCCAATAATATTCGCACGGTGGATGGTGGTACGCACTTAGAAGGCTTGAAAGCGGTTCTGACGCGGACATTAAATGCGATCGCCCGCAAGCGCAATAAAATTAAAGAGAATGAACCTAACCTCAGTGGCGAACACGTCCGGGAAGGTCTAACAGCCGTAATTTCCGTTAAAGTCCCCGATCCAGAATTTGAAGGACAAACCAAAACCAAACTCGGTAACACCGAAGTACGCGGAATTGTCGATTCTCTGGTGGGAGAAGTCCTCACTGAGTATCTAGAATTTCATCCTGCCATAGCAGACTCAATTTTAGATAAAGCTATCCAAGCTTTCAAAGCCGCAGAAGCAGCCCGTCATGCACGGGAATTAGTTCGGCGCAAATCGGTGCTGGAATCTTCGCCATTACCTGGTAAATTGGCTGATTGTAGTTCTCGTGACCCCAGCGAATCGGAAATCTTCATCGTGGAAGGGGACTCAGCCGGTGGGAGTGCAAAACAAGGACGCGATCGCCGCACTCAAGCTATCTTGCCTCTACGTGGTAAAATTCTCAACATTGAAAAAACCGACGACGCTAAAATTTATAAAAATAACGAAGTTCAATCGTTAATTACAGCACTTGGTTTAGGTGTTAAAGGCGATGAATTCGATTCCACCCAACTGCGTTATCACCGCATAGTGATCATGACGGATGCTGACGTAGATGGGGCGCACATCCGTACTTTGTTGTTAACATTCTTCTATCGATATCAGCGATCGCTCATCGAACAGGGTTTTATTTATATTGCTTGTCCCCCATTGTTTAAAGTCGAACGGGGACGTAATCATGAGTATTGCTATAGCGATCGCGAAAAAGATCAAACAATCGCCAAATTTCCTGCTAACGCCAACTACACCATCCAACGCTTCAAAGGTTTGGGTGAAATGATGCCACAACAACTCTGGGACACCACCATGAACCCAGAAACTCGTAAAATGAAGCAAGTCGAAATTGAGGATGCCGCAGAAGCCGATCGCATTTTCACAATTTTAATGGGCGATCGCGTCGCACCTAGACGAGAATTCATCGAAACCTATGGCTCTAAACTCAACTTCACCGATCTAGATATCTAAATAGCAGCAGTCCTAAATCATTCGTAAAAAACAAGATCCCCGATTTCTTTGAGAAATCGGGGATCTTTAGCTTTCAAGTATTGCTTGACATTACTGCAACAGATTTTGGTAAAGACTTTATATCCAAAGTTTCATAAAAAATACTTTTTTTGGTAGATGAAAAATTATGTATTTTCTAAAAATTCTGGATTAAGATTTTTTTACTACAAACTATGTCGTTAGATGAGTGACTATATCCATAAATTCATAAACTATTGTTAATAATTCCTTATTTAACTGGATTTTACACAAAGCTATGAAAGCGAGCAAAGGCAAAGTAGGAAAAGCATTGTTCAATATTATTGGCATAGGTAGCTTAGTTGCTCTGTCTGCCTGCGCTCAACCTGTCGCAGAAGCCCCTACAGCAACTGTCTCTCCAACAACTGTCCCGCTCGTCACGCCAACTCCTACTGCAACTATTGCCACCCAAAATTTAGCAGAATTGGCAAAGTCAGCAGCTAGTCAAGGACAGTTTAAAACTCTCATTCAAGCAGTGCAAGCTGCCGGTTTAACTGAAAAACTGACTGCACCTGGCCCTTACACAATATTTGCACCTACTGACGCCGCTTTCTCTGCTTTACCCAAAGCTACTCTAGACCAACTCTTACAGCCAGCAAACAAACAACAATTAATCAAGGTTCTGTCCTACCACGTTATACCTGGGGGAATTACCTCCCAGCAATTGACATCTGGAGAAGTTAAAACAGTTGAGGGTAGTCCCGTTAAAATCACAGTTGATCGTGCCAGTAACTCAATCACAGTCAACAATGCTAAGGTGACTCAGCCAGATATCCCAGCTAGCAACGGCATTGTTCATGTAGTTGACCAGGTACTTCTCCCACCTAATTTCCCTGCAAGTCTAAACACCACCCCAACACCACGGTAGTTCAGCAAAGTTCATAGTCTCCAGTTTTCATTAGGGGTAGTTTTGAAAGCCACCATGACTTTGAACTAGTTGCTAACAATTAATTAAAAATTTAGATTCACTTGTCACACAAGCGAGCCTTTTGCACTACAAAAACTACAAATACTCCAAGTTTATCGCTAAAATAACCATATAATTTGCTTATTGTCAATACTTTCCAAACAATCAATGCTCGATTGTTAACACAACTACTAACTTTATTGGAAAGTTAGTCTAGATAATACTCTTTGCTCTGACTCGCTGATTAATTTGGACTACCAGCGAGAAACACATTTGTTATGCTTTGAGAACATAACTGAATATCATCTATCAAACAGCAATTAATAAGTATTTTGAGGATTTCTGATCGTAAGATGACAGAAACTTACCGAAATAAAAGTATTGAAATTTACCATTAATTTACGCAAAAAAGTTTTGTAACCAAATCATCAGGTAATTTGCTGGGTTCTCTATGTTCGAGGTAATAGCTGTTGGAACTACACACCAGAAGGCTGAAAACTTGTTAATATCTTCATGTAGTGCTGTGGCGATCGCTATTGTATCGTATGTATCTAATGTACTTTTGCCCAAGATAAGACGATATTGGCAAGTTCGCAGGACAAATTGTTTTTGAATTGATTAAAATATCCTTGTATACAATAAAAAAAGTTTGTCAAGTTTCATAGGGCTGAAATCGCCACAGTGCGCTAACGTGTGAATAAGACCGAATTAGTAAACCTAAATCGATCTCCAATCGGATCGATCTGCCACCGCCTCAACTCCTCAGTTAAGGTAGTTAGTACGCAGAAGGTTAACTGCATTCAGGCAACCACCACCACCGTTGTTGTATTTACCCAAGGACAATAACCGTTTTAGTCTAAGGGATGCTTAATTTATGAAGGAAATGTAAAAATGAGTAGGTTAAGACGAATAGTCTGAGTTAAGATAAAATGCACTCTTCCTCAGTAATTAATGTTGTGTAAAATACATGAAATTCGGCAGAAGCAAGCGTACTTACTTCGTAATGTAATAAGAGCGTCACTGCAATTCCGAAAAGTGGAGAAAAAATTTCAGGGTATAAATCCCGTTTTCAATGTCTTTTTGGTGAAAGTAGCTAAAAGTTGCTTAATGAATTCATGATTAATACACAAAAAGAGTGCAATTTCTGTGAAACAGGCTACAATCGGAAGAGTCTTTATACGAAAATCTGCCAACAGTATGAACTCATTTGTATAGAGTGGCAAATTTTTTGATAAAGGCGAGTCTTTATTTTGACCAGTTAGTTGAAAGCAATATGTGATAGCAACACATATAACATTTACTAAAGTGAGCAAGTCACCTTTAGTAGTTGCTTAAACTAAAGTAAAAAACCCTCCTACCGGAGGTGTAAAACGTCCGAAAATATCTCTGGCAAATCTGCCAAAAAGCTTATTTTCGGTTGGCAATTGGCTCGTTTAAAAGAGCGCTAAACACATCTTGAGTAATTGATTCTGCAAGGAGCATGAGGAACGCGGCATGAACCAGGCTAACAACGTACTCGAAAGCATATATCAGCCTGACCTAGAAATAATGAATCAGCCTGAGCTCGAGTTAGAAGAACTCTTAATAGACGATGAAGAGGACTTGCTGATCGTAGATGAAGGTGACGAGGAATTTTTAGAGCCTCAGTCTGATGAGGACGACGCAAAGTCTGGAAAAGCCGCTAAATCGCGTCGTCGGACACAAAGCAAGAAAAAGCACTATACCGAAGATTCAATTCGGCTTTACTTGCAAGAAATTGGTAGAATTCGTCTATTGCGGGCAGACGAAGAAATTGAATTGGCGCGGAAGATAGCCGATTTGCTGGAATTAGAGAGGGTACGCGAAAGACTCTGTGAGCAATTAGATCGCGATCCTCGAGATAGTGAATGGGCAGAAGCAGTACAACTGCCACTACCAGCCTTTCGTTATCGCCTCCATGTTGGTCGCAGGGCGAAAGACAAGATGGTGCAATCTAACCTCCGTCTTGTAGTTTCAATTGCTAAGAAGTACATGAATCGTGGTTTGTCGTTCCAAGACTTAATTCAAGAAGGCAGTCTCGGTTTGATTCGTGCCGCTGAAAAGTTTGACCACGAAAAAGGTTATAAGTTTTCTACATACGCTACATGGTGGATTCGTCAAGCAATTACCCGCGCGATCGCAGATCAATCCCGCACAATTCGTCTTCCAGTTCACCTTTACGAAACTATTTCTCGGATTAAGAAAACTACCAAGTTACTATCTCAAGAAATGGGTCGCAAACCCACTGAAGAAGAAATCGCTACTCGCATGGAAATGACCATTGAGAAGTTGCGGTTCATTGCTAAATCCGCCCAGTTACCCATTTCATTAGAAACGCCAATTGGTAAAGAAGAAGATTCTCGGTTGGGCGATTTTATTGAATCTGATGGTGAAACACCAGAAGACCAAGTTTCCAAAAATCTTCTGCGCGAAGACCTCGAAAAAGTCCTCGATAGTCTCAGCCCACGCGAACGGGATGTTCTCAGACTGCGTTACGGCTTGGATGATGGTCGGATGAAGACCCTTGAGGAAATCGGACAGATTTTCAACGTTACCCGCGAACGAATTCGTCAAATTGAGGCGAAGGCACTCCGCAAGTTACGCCACCCAAATCGTAACAGCGTTCTCAAGGAATATATTCGGTAGTAATTAGTCAATAGTCATTAGTCATTGGTCATTAGTGAATAAACAAATGACAAATGACAACTGACAAAACAAATAAAAAACCTGGTAGTGAATTAGCACTCCAGGTTTTTTTATTTATAGGTCATCTTAAATATTAAAACTTATAGGATGCCCCAAAAATGTAGAAAGCCTTGACCAGAAAAAAGCTCAACCAAAACGGCTGCTAAAAAGCCAATCATTGCCAAGCGACCATTCCAAATTTCTGCTTGTGGGGTAAAGCCCCAACGCCAAGCGTTACGATCTTCAATTACAGGAGTAGTGACTTTTGTTGTGGTTGCATTTGTCATTGTTAGGACTCCGAACTTAATTCTTAAGGTTTATTGCCTTGTGTAAACTAATATAACAAATATTTTCATAAAAGCAACATTTTTTATATTTTTGTTTCCAGAGCTTGACATAAATATCAATAGCTATTTGTACACACTAAAACATCAACCTTCAGTGAGATTTACTGAGGTAGAAGAAATGTTATCCAGATTTTTAGCTTTATAAACAATTTTATGCTATTGATATTAATTATCAACTAATTTAGTTAAATTGCTTGATTTTAAATATATATCGCATTTTAAAATAAAAAGTTTATTGATAATTTAAGTTAGTACCAGACCATTTCCATTTCTTTTGAAGTCGAGACAAAACCAAGCTTCTCGTAGATACGTTTACCATCCTCAGTAGTGTGAAGCCACAGGCGTTTTGCTTCAGTTGCTCTCACAAAGCTGATAATTTGCTTTAATAATGCTGTTACAATTCCCTGGCCTCGCCACATCGGAATTGTATAAACGTTCAGAATGTAGGCTTCTAAGCCTGAGAGATTGCCGTTGGTCGTTGAAAAAATACCAAGCCGCTAGTGGCAACAATTTGACTATCCACTTCAGCTACCCAAGCTAAAAACTCACCCGACGGCATTTTTTCGCCAAGATATTTTCGAGTCGCTTCTGCTAAATTTGCGATGTCAGAATTACCTTTAATCTCGCCAGCCTCCCGCAGAAGTTCGAGACGCAGTTGGATTAGCGCCTCTAAGTCCTGCAAGTTGGCTTGTCGCAAGTTGAACATTACCCTAATTTACGATCGCACTTCGGCAACAGTAATGATTTTTTCATCGCGGCTGAGTTGGAGGATGCTTTCACCTTTGACATCCCTACCTAAGAGCGGCACTGTTTCCACAGGTATTCGCACTACCCGCTCCTTATTCGTTACTAAAGCTACTTCGCCAGATGCGATCGCCATAACCATACCAGCTAAGTTATCAGTTTTGCTAGCAAATTTCAGTGCTTGCGTGCCTAAATCGCCGCGATTAGCCGCTCTTAACTGACTCGCAGCCATCCGCTTGGCATATCCCTCTTGAGTAACTAGCAGTAATTGGTCATCTTTACCGACAGTGACACAGCCAACCATTTGCTGATTTTTCAATAGTCGAAATGCTTGTAAACCCATCGCTGTGCGTCCCATGACCGGTAATTGTTCATCATTGACTGCAAAGCGCAACATTCGCCCACCAGAACTAGCTAAAATCAGATGCTCCCCTGGAGTGGTGAATTGGGTAAATGACAATTCATCATCGTCTTTAAGCTTCAAAATCGTGATGCCGCGCCGAGTCAGGTTAGTGAATTCTCCCAGAGACAGACGCTTAATTCTTCCCTGCTTTGTTAGGAGAATCATCTGCCTAGTTTCGAGATTTTCCGGCAGCAAAAAGCGGCTGACGACAGCTTCTTGAGTGCCTTGAGCAGTACTACTGAGCATAGTGATTAAAGGTTTTCCCCGTGGAGAACGTCCAGTGGTTGGGGGAATTTCTCCTACATTCACCGGATATACTTTGCCGCCACCAGTTAGTATTAGCAAGTCTTTCCCTGTGTCAGTCAACACAGTTTGGATAATGAAGTCATTATCGTGTAGACCATTTTCAGCTTTTGACTTTCTCCCAGATGGCTGGGTGCGGCGGACATAACCGCGTTGGGTAAATTCTAAAATCGCTTCCTCTACTGGTTCAGAAGATTTAAGTTCTTCCTCCTCTGCTCCTCTGCTCCTCTGCCCCTCTGCCCCTCTGCTCTGGACTTCTGCTCTGGACTTCTGCTCCTCTCCAATTTTCGTTCGCCGGGGATCGTTGTACTTGCGCTTGAGCGATCGCAAATCTTTTTTCAGCGCCTTCAATAATTCGCGGCGATCGCTTAGTAATAGCTCCAACAATCTAATTTGTTCGCTTAACTGCTCAAATTCCTGCTGTAAATTTTGCTGTTCTAAACTAGTGAGGCGACGCAACGGCATAGCTAGAATTGCATCTCCTTGTACCTCACTCAAATCCAGTTGGCTACAAAGATTAATTTTTGCCGTACTTCCATCGGGAGCTTGGCGCAAAATTTGAATTACTTCATCCAAATTAGACAGCGCTTTCAGCAAACCTTCTACCAAATGCACGCGACTTTGGGACTTACCCAACTCATAATTGTAGCGACGGTTCAGCGTCTCTTCTCGGAATCTCAAAAACTCCTGCAACAGTTGACGCAAACTTAACTGGCGGGGTTGTCCATCCACTATTGCCAGGAGAATCGCCCCAAAGGTCATTTGTAAAGCAGTTTGGTGATATAAATTCTGGAGAACTTCTTGGGGATTGGTATCGCGTTTGAGTTCAATTACCACCCGCATCCCTTCGCGATCGCTCTCATCCCGAAGATCGGAAATTCCTTGCAAGCGTCCTTGATTTACTAAGTCCGCTACCTTCTCGATCCAGGCAGCTTTATTCACTTGATAAGGCAATTCTGTAATGATAATTGCCGTCCGTCGCTTGCTTCCTCTCGCGGCTGGAATTTCCTCTAGAGTTGCAACTCCCCGCAGCAGAATTCCACCTTTACCTGTGGTATATGCTTCCCGAATTCCCGCTTCACCAACTATTTCCCCACCAGTGGGAAAATCTGGCCCTGGAATTAGCTCAAATAATTTTTCATCTGCCAAATCTGGGTTGTCGATTAAAGCAATTAACCCATCGATAACTTCCCCCAAATTGTGGGGTGGTACATTTGTCGCCATTCCCACGGCAATCCCAGAACAGCCATTAAGTAACAAAAATGGCAACTGAGCAGGTAACACTGTTGGTTCTTGCTGGGAATTATCAAAGTTACCGACAAATTCCACAGTTTCTTCACCAATTTCTGTCAGCATTCCCTCATGGCTGATCGGTGCGAGGCGCGTTTCTGTGTAACGCATCGCTGCTGGCGGGTCATTATCGACGCTGCCAAAGTTACCATGTCCTGCCAGCAAGGGATAGCGGCTAGAAAAATCCTGCACCAGCCTGACTAAAGCATCGTAAACTGATTGGTCGCCGTGAGGATGGTATTTACCCAACACATCACCCACTACACGGGCACATTTTCGATAAGGTCTATCTGGTACTAAACCAAGTTCGTGCATTGCATACAAAATGCGCCGATGCACTGGTTTTAAGCCATCACGCACGTCTGGTAGCGCTCGCCCGACAATCACGCTCATGGCATATTCTAGATAAGACCGTTGCATCTCGGTGTGCAGGGCTGTTGTAATTACCTGTCCCGTTGAGAGAAGGTTTAACTGTTTTGCCATGAGTTTTTTCCCTGAAATTTAACTACAAAAAAGCCGATGGAACTCAACACTGCGGCAACCACAGCATAACGGATGAAATGAGATTCATAACAAAATTTTGATAGTCACAGAAGAAAAAGCAGTAGTATCATCCTTGATGACGAAGATGCATATTGACTATTAAAAAGGATGCACACGAGTATAATCTACATAAACTTAGTAGCCATCATACTTACCATGATTGCATTTCTTAATTTTGTATTCTGGAATTCTTGAATTTCCTCACCTCTATAACTAAAATTCTCATGAAAACTGTTTTAATTGTCGAAGACGATCTAATTAATGCTCGTGTTTTTTCCAAAATTTTGTCCAAGCGTGGCGGCTTGGGTGTGAAACACACTGAAAATGTCGAAGAAGTCATTAAAATTGCCCAATCAGGAGAAGCCGACCTGATTTTGATGGATGTTTCTCTCTCCAGAAGTGTTTACCAAGGCAAGTCTGTTGATGGAATCAAGATTACACAAATGTTAAAATCCGATCCAAAAACAGCAAACTTACCTGTGATTCTGGTGACAGCACATGCTATGGAAGGCGATCGCGAGAACTTTCTCAAGCAAAGCGGTGCTGATGGCTACATTTCTAAGCCAGTTGTTGACCATCAACAGTTCGTTGACCAAATCATCGCACTTCTACCCACAGACTAACACTGAGAATTAACGACTTAATTTCAGGAATACTTGCCCGCCAATGTTTTTGGGCAACTAATTCCTGTATTTATCTAGTATAGATGTACTACGAAAAGGTACTGTTAGGCAAGTGGGGAATAGGGAATGGGGAATAGGGAGAATAAAAAATTACCTTCTTTACCCTCTGCTCCTCTGCTCCCCTGCTCCTCTGCTCCCCTGCTCCTTTGCTCCCCACTCCTATTGAGTAGGCTGTTTTCTAGGCGTAGGCGCTGATGATGAGTTTTCTCGTTGCTGTATAGCTGCTTGAATACGTGGTAATTCTAGGAATTTTTTCGTATCAGACAGTAGACGATCGCCCCAGAGATTTTCTTTGAGGAAATTCAAATTAGCATAGCGCGAATCGATACGGAGTGCAGTTTCTCCCAAGGTTAGTCCTTGTTGGCGATCGCCTTTAGTATACAGTGCCACGGCTAAGGCCAATAAAGGTTCTGCGGCTTGTTTCTCAAGGGTTATAGCAGATTGCCATCGCTTAATTGCTTCCGGGATATTACCCTGTTCGTAATTGATTAAGCCAATGTTGTTGAGCGCGGGCCAGAATTTTTTATCTTGGGAAACGGCTTTATCGTACTGTGCGATCGCATCTGGCAATTTACCCATCAGATAGTAAGCATTACCCAAATCAAATAATCCCTCTGGATCGTTGGGTTTTAATTTCAAACCATCTTGATAATTGACAACAGCAGCCTGGTAATTTTTCTGTTGAAAATTCGCTGAACCCAAAGCAAACAAAATATCACCATTTTTAGGGTTGAGAGATTGGGCTTTTTTCAGACTAGCGATCGCCCCATCAAACTCTTTGGATTGCAACTGCAATCCACCTAACAGCAACCACACTTTATCATTCCCAGGAGCCAGTTGACTAGCCAGCCGCGCTCGTGGCAAAGCTAAGTCAACCTGTTGAAACTGAGCTAGTTGAGCCGCCTCTTGTGCCAAGCTCAACCCTTGCTTTTCTAACTTTGTTGCATCTAATTGCAGTGTATGAGGTATTAATGCCTGCGCGTTAGCGGCTTTTGGCATACTCCACAAACTACAGACCATTAAAAGAGAAATCAAACGAACATGTTTAGGCACACTACCGCCTTTAAGCCACTAATCAAAGAATCTTTCAGCTAGCTTAAACGATCTGCGCTGTTGGCGGTAGCAAAATCTTACAAAGAAAGGCAGGAGGTAGGAGGCAGGAGGCAGGGGGAGCAAGGGAAGAAGAATTATTGATTAATGCCCAATGCCCATTAAAAAAACTGATGACTTTGGTCACACATCAGCCTGGAATTACTAGTGACTTTCGTCATACATCGGTTTCAACTTTTTGATCAATAATTATTATGTATGAATTTATACGATGAGGTAAATATTAAACACCTTAATGCCAAAACAAAAACAACTGTCTAAAGATTGCTGAATTCAAACTTCAGCAAAATAGAACTTTAATACAAATAAGGAGTCAATTCCATGTTGAAACCAAGCCGTATATCGATAGTCTTAGCTGCTGCTGCCCTGATCGTTGTTCCTACTCTCTTGACTGCGCCTGCAAGTGCCCAGACGAAAGTCTATGTTGTTGGCGATCGCGATCGAGATTGGGATCGCGACAGCAGATCCAATTCTAGAGACAGGGATGATTGGAACCGTGACGGCAGATCCAATTCTAGAGAAATCAGAAATAGAGACAGGGATAATTGGAATCGTGATGGCAGATCCAATTCTAGAGAAGTCAGAAACTCTAGAGATCGGGATAATTGGAACCGTGACAACCAATTTAATGGCAGAGTAGTCAGACTTGGTAATGGTGATATCAGATATCCCAATGGGCAAATTATTCCTGCTAGATCCATAGTTAGACTGCGCG
Source organism: Nostoc sp. (assembly GCF_036917415.1). Taxonomy (GTDB): domain Bacteria; phylum Cyanobacteriota; class Cyanobacteriia; order Cyanobacteriales; family Nostocaceae; genus Nostoc. Next base: position 96,639 of record NZ_JBALDJ010000113.1, read on the forward strand.
ATCGAGGTTACTTCAGACTTCCTAACGGGGATATTCTTCTTCCCAATCAGGAAATTGTTCCTGCTGGGAGGTTAGTGAGAGTGCGTGATGATTACTTCAGACTTCCTAGTGGATTAGTACTGCAAATAAACCTTTAAAACACTAAAAACTCAAAATCATTGTCAGTATTAGGCTACCAGGCTATAGTTTTAGCCGTGAATAACAGCTCGGTAGCCATTCCTTATAGACAAAATGGATATGAAAATTGATACACCAAATGCCGTAGATTCATCAGTTTTAGTTCCAGAGGTAAAGAAAAAAAAAGGCAGAGGTAATTGGCTCTCTTGGCTAATTGCTCTTTGCCTTTTGGGTGGAATTGGCTATGCAATTTATTACCAAGTAGCCGTTGTTTCCCAGCAACAAGCCAGACGCAGAGTACTGACAAGACCTGTAGAAAGGCAGAGTTTAACAATCACAGTTTCAGCGAACGGAACGGTGAAACCTGAGCGGTCAATCAACCTTAGCCCAAAAAATTCCGGCATCTTGAAAAGCCTGCTGGCGAAAGAAGGAGATATCGTCAAACAAGGACAGATTGTCGCTTACATGGATGATTCCAACCTCCGGGGGCAACTTACCTCCGCTCAAGGACAATTGGCACAAGCCGAGGCGAATTTGCAAAAAGCGATCGCAGGTAATCGTCCTCAAGATATTGCTCAATCACAGGGAGCATTAGACGAAGCCGAAGCGAATCTGCAAAAAGCGATCGCAGGTAATCGCTCTCAAGATATTGCCCAAGCACAGGCACGCTTGCAAAGCGCTCAAGCCGCCCTTCGCCAAGCAGAAGATGATTTTGTTCGCAATCAGCAACTTTACAATGCAGGCGGTATTTCCCTTCAGACTCTCAACCAAAACCGTTCTAATCGCGACAGCGCCCAAGCGAATGTAAATGAAGCACAGCAAGCACTGGCTCTGCAAAAAGCCGGGTCACGTCCAGAAGATGTTGAGCAAGCACGAGCTGTGGTGAAGCAGAGACAGCAAGCTCTGGCACTCCTGAAAGCCGGAACGCGCCAAGAAGATATTAATGCCGCTCGTGCCCAAGTAACATCGGCTCGTGGTTCGCTGCAAAACATCCAAGCCGAAATCAATGACACGATTATTCGCGCACCCTTTGATGGTGTAGTGACAAAGAAGTATGCCGATCCAGGCGCTTTCGTGACACCCACGACTGCCAGTAGTGAAGTAGCTTCTTCTTCTTCTTCTTCAATCTTGTCTCTAGCTTCCACAAATGAAGTTGTCGCCAATTTAGCGGAAACAAATATTTCCAAAATCAGCCTTGGCCAAAAAGTCTCGATTAAAGCAGATGCCTACCCAGGAAAAACCTTTGAAGGTAAAGTCAGCCAAATTGCTGCCCAAGCAATAGTAGAGCAAAACGTCACCAGTTTTGAAGTGAGAGTATCGCTCTCAGACCCTGAAAGACTACTGCGGTCTGGGATGAATGCAGAAGTAGATTTTCAAGTCGGTCAAGTTCAAAATGTTTTAGTAGTGCCAACAGCCTCGGTGGTACGCCAAGAAAATGCTACAGGCGTGTTTGTGCAAGGAAAAAATAACAGACCTGTGTTTACTCGCATCGAGACTGGCGTCACCGCGAATAACTTTACCGAAGTTAAGTCTGGATTGACAGGAGACGAAAGGGTGTTGCTCAGTTTCCCACCAGGATCGCGTCCGCAATCAACACCAAGAGGAGGAGTTTTCCCTGGTCTAGGTGGAGGTGGAGGAGCCGGAGGAGGAGGCGGAAGAGGAGCAGGTGGCGGCGGAGGTCGTTCCGGCGGCAGTTCTGGCGGTGGTGGTCGTTCTCAAGGCGGTGGTTCCCCTTAAAGTTAGTTTTAAATAAAACATTATGTTTAAGATATTTAAGGGCTTTTATAAAGCTAAGAATACCCGTACAGTACCATTGCTGGAAATCTTGACAATGGCGGCAGAGACTCTGTGGAGTAACAAATTACGCACAGGTCTAACTATGTTGGGCGTGATTATTGGGATTTCTTCAGTTATTGCCATTACTTCTGTCGGTCAGGGAGTACAAAAAGGAGTTGAGCAACAGATCCAAGCATTGGGTACAGATGTGATCCAAATCTTGGCGGGTGCGGCAAGAAGCGGGAATGTCCGTCAAGGAGTAGGTTCTAGCAGTACCTTGACTTGGGAAGATGCGAAAGCGATCGCTACACAAGCGCCATCAGCACAGATGGTTTCTGCTTATCTCCAACGGACTGCCCAAGTTGTCTATGCAGGACAGAACACCTCAACAACCATTTATGGCACTGATTTGAACTACCCAGAAGTCAGAAATACTCACCCCCAACAAGGGAGATATTTTACCCAAGAAGAACTAGATACTGCTGCACAGCTTGCCATTATTGGCCCTACAGTTCAAAAAACACTCTTTGGACAGGGTGTAAATCCGATCGGTGAGAGAATTCGGATTCAGGGAGAGGCTTATGAAGTAATTGGGGTGATGGAACCTAAAGGCGCTCAGGGGCCGATGGATCGAGATGACCAGATTTTTATTCCTCTGACTACTATGTCGAAGAGACTAGTTGGGAATAATGCCCTGGTAGGCGTTTCTGTAAGTGGAATTTTAGTCAAAGGCGCGAATCAGGAGCAGTTAGAAGCCGCTCAGTTTCAAGTCACCAATCTCTTACGGCTGCTTCATAACATTTATCCGCCACAAGCTGATGATTTTCGGCTGACTAATCAAGCTGATATTGTTAGTACCTTTACTAGTATTGTGGGTTTATTTACAGTCATGGTGGTAGCGATCGCTGGAATTTCTCTAGTGGTTGGTGGCATTGGTATTGCTAACATTATGCTAGTTTCTGTGGTTGAGCGGACGCGAGAAATCGGGATTCGCAAAGCCGTAGGAGCCACTAATTCAGCTATTCTCAATCAATTTTTAGCTGAAGCGATCGTGATTTCCATTGTCGGCGGAGGTATTGGGATGGTCACTGGGGTTTTATTAGCATTTGTGGCTGCAAACGTTTTCAAGTTTCCGTTTGTAATTTCTTTCTTGTCGATCGTTGCTGGCTTTGCACTCTCGTTAACTGTTGGCTTAATCGCTGGAGTAATTCCAGCACGGAACGCATCTAAATTAGATCCAATCAATGCTTTACGTAGTGACTAAATAATTCAAAAAAAGAAAATTTAAAAATTAAACACTTCTCTGAAAACAGGTGAATATATGCAACTTGAACTAGATCATATCTTTGTCTGTGTTGAACCAGAAGCACCACCAGCAGATATGCTAACTGCTTTTGGACTCACAGAAGGTACTCGGAGAATTCATCGAGGCCAAGGGACTGCAAATGTTTGCTTTTTCTTTGAGAATGCTTATCTTGAGTTACTTTGGCTTTTTGACGCTAACGAAATCCAGTCTCCTCTTGTTCGCCCTACAGGTTTGTGGTCACGCTGCCGTTGGCAAGAAACACAGGCTTGTCCTTTTGGCATTTCATTCCGGTCAACAGCGTCAGATTTACGAGAAATGCCATTTCCTACTTGGGATTACCATGCAAAATATCGGACACCAGGAGCTTCTATTCCGATCGCAACCAATAGTGACAATTTATCAGAACCCTTGATTTTCATTTCACCCGCAACTAAAAAACCTAGAAATTTACCCTTAGAACGGCGACCTCCTTTAGTTCATCAAGTTGGATTTAAAGAAATTACAGCATTACAAGTCACCTTACCCGGTGTTCAAAACTTTTCTGCTGAAGTGAGAACGCTAATTGAGCTTGAATTAGTACAATTTTCACATGGGAATTTTTCCCAACTAGAAATAGAGTTTGATAACGCCAAAGAAGGTAATTCACAATATTTTGGCTCGCAACTACCAATTGTAATTAGATGGTGATTATGGTATTTGATTACGGTAAATATATTTTATTTATTGATAATTTTATATACTAATATTGCAGCTTATTTGCAAATAGCCTGGAGACTAAATTTTAATTATTCGCAGGTTATAGAGTCAATATAATCTCTAAAAATTAATAACAATAACTAACAATTTATCAAGTAAAAATCAATATGCCAACAATGATTTGGATGGAATCTATTACCAAAACCTATCATTTGGGAGAAGTTAGTGTTCCAATACTCAAGGGAATTGAACTCTCCATTGAGGAAGGGGAATATGTCTCAATTATGGGTGCGTCAGGTTCGGGTAAATCTACGCTGATGAATATTTTGGGATGTCTGGATCGTCCGACAACTGGAGACTATATTTTTGAAGGCAGAAACCTGACGACTTTTGATGATGATGAATTAGCGTATATCCGCAACCAAAGAATAGGTTTTGTGTTCCAACAATTTAACCTATTGGCGCGGGCGACAGCATTAGAAAACGTTATGTTGCCAATGGTTTACGCTAACTTGCCTAAGCCAAAACGCCGCGAAAGAGCATTAGAAGCCTTAGAAAAGGTAGGATTAGGTGGACGTATAGCTAACCGTCCTAGTCAACTATCTGGCGGACAACAGCAACGAGTAGCGATCGCTCGTGCTTTGGTTAACCGACCTGCATTAGTTTTGGCAGATGAGCCAACAGGAGCTTTAGATACTGAAACCTCCCATGAGGTGATGAGTTTACTGACTGAACTTAATGACCAAGGGATCACGATTGTGATTGTCACTCATGAACCAGATATCGCTGCTCAAACCCAAAGGATTATTCGAGTTCAGGATGGTTTGATTGTTGGCTAATTTGTTAAGATTAACCTTTTGAGGAGGAATTTAAGATTTAAATCTCTGTAGGTCAATCAGAATAAAAACTTTTGATTATATCCTCAAAAAACCTAATTAATGACTATATCTAGATTATGAATTTCAGCTTATTTTTCGTGCATTCTGCCTGGGTTACTGTCGCGTTCGCGATTTTTCTTCCAACTTTAGTAAGTGCAGCAACTCCCCCAAAAGCACAGAATTCTTCAAGCTCTGTACAAATTCCCGATCGCCTCAATCCCAATCCCAATCCTCTCCAATTTCCGACTAAACCAGAAGAAGTAAAAATTCAGGGAACTGTGCCAATCAGTTTGGCACAAGCTTTGGAACTAGCAAAACGCAACAATCGAGACTTACAGGTAGCTATATTACAGCTAGAACGCAGTCGCTCGGTGGTTCGCGAGGCTCAAGCTGCCTTGTTTCCTACTCTTGGTCTTAACAGTAGCGTGACTAATAGTGGTAATGGTTTTAGTAACAATTCATCTCAAGCGAATTCATCTCAAAACAACACCTCTTTTAATGGTTCAGCCCAACTGAATTACAATCTCTATACTTCTGGGAACCGACAAGCGACTATCCGAGCCGCAGAGGAACAGCTACGGGTAGATCAATTAAATGTTGAAAGTCAGTCTTTGACAATTAGCTTGAATGCCACAACTCAGTACTACGATTTGCAACAAGCAGATCAACAAGTCAGAATTAATCAGTCTGCTGTGATAAATGCCCAGGCTAGTTTACGGGATACTCAAGCCAGAGAACAGGCTGGAGTAGGTACGCGGTTCGATGTGCTGCAAGCTCAGGTGAATTTAGCAAACGCCCAACAACAACTGACTAATGCAATCTCACAGCAGCAAATTGCCCGTCGTCAGCTTGCCACGTTGTTAAGTTTATCGCAGTCAGTTGATATCAGTGCCTCTGACCCTGTACAGTTAGCGGGTCTTTGGCCGCAGACGGTAGAACAAAGTATTGTCCAAGCGTTTCAAAATCGTCCAGAGTTGCAACAGTATTTGGGACAACGTAATATTTCCGAGCAACAGCGACGACAGGCACTTTCACAGCTAGGGCCGCAAGTTAGTTTGGTCGGCAACTACAATCTGCTAGATCGGTATAACGATGGTGTTAGCATTACTGATGGCTATTCAGCAGGAATTCAAGGAAATCTAACATTGTTTGATGGGGGAGTAGCAAAAGCGCGTGCAGATCAGTCGAGAGCTGATATTGCGATCGCAGAGAGTCAATTTGCTACCCAACGCGACCAAATTCGCTTTGATGTAGAACAGTACTATGCTCAATTGCAATCCAATTTAAATAATGTGCAGACTTCTAGTGTGGCTTTAAATCAAGCCAGGGAAGCTCTGAATTTAGCAAGGTTGAGGTTCCAAGCTGGTGTGGGCACTCAAACAGAGGTGATTGATGCTGAAAATGACCTGACAAGAGCAGAAGGTAATCGAGTCGCAGCTATTTTGGATTACAATCGCGCTCTAGCTAATTTGCAAAGATCGGTAACATCTAGGGCTTCGCGCTAAGGTCAAATCATTAAAGAAAAGTTTGCTTAGTACAGCATTTTATTAATTGGTAGCGAATAAAAGAAAGGCAATACAAACCTGCAATGCTAATGTATTGGGATGCATTGTTAATGCATCGGCTTGCATTCGCAAAAACAATCTAGCGACCCTGCCAGGGAGGGAACAAGGCGATGCAAGTGAAGATTTGGACAAGCTTCGAGGTAAGCAAGAGGCAGAAAAAGGGTCAAGGGCTAATTTAGATCGGGTAGTTGGTTACTTACAAGAGATAATGAAATCTGACCCAAATTTTGCACAAGAAGTAGAAAAATTAGCGTCAGAGATTCAGCAGAAATAAATTTCAAGCTTTAACCAATCTTTAAGTTGCAGCTCTTGAAGTAGTTGAATTTACAAGCGAGGATGTGATGACTCAATATGACTATATTGTGATTGGTGCGGGTTCGGCAGGCTGCGTTGTCGCCAACCGGATGACACAAGATAGTGAAACAACTGTGTTATTACTCGAAGCTGGCAACCCAGATACTAAACCAGAGATTCAAATTCCGTTGTCATCCCCAAACCTACCCGGCTCAGAGCTGGACTGGGGATATTTCTCTGAACCAGAACCGTACCTGAATAACCGCAAAATCTTTTGTCCCCGTGGCAAAGTCTTGGGTGGCAGCAGTTCGATTAATTCCATGATTTATATCCGGGGCAATCATCAAGATTATGACCACTGGCAGGAATTGGGGAATCCTGGTTGGAGTTACCAAGATGTATTGCCCTATTTCAAGAAATCTGAGAACCAGCAACGCGGTGCCGACGCATACCACGGGGTTGATGGCGAGTTGAGCGTCACCAATCTTCAAGAAAGTGCTGTGGCATCCCAACGATTTGTAGAAGCAGCCGTGGCAATCGGATACAACCACAATCCTGATTTCAATGGGATACAGCAATCAGGTGCGGGACTTTATCAGTTGACGGTCAAGGATGGTAAACGTCACAGTGCTGCTGCTGCATTCCTGTTGCCAATTCTCAAGCGTCCCAATTTAACAATAACGACAGGAGCGTTAGTGAGGAGGTTATTGTTTGAGGGAACCCGTACCGTTGGGGTGGAATATATGCACGAGGGAACGCTGCACCAAACCAGGGTCAACAAAGAAGTGATTTTAAGTGCTGGTGCATTCGATTCGCCCAAGCTGCTGATGCTTTCTGGCATTGGCGATGCAGAACACCTGCAAGCAATGCGGATTCCTGTCGTCGTTGATTTGCCTGGTGTCGGTCAAAACCTCCAAGACCACTCTCTTGTTCCTGTAGCACACCAGATAATCACCAATCCTGTGGCATCCCAGGTAATTGCTGGGTTACACCCGGCAATTACGAGTAATGGTAACGCTGAAGCCGGATTGTTTTTGCATACCGAAGGTAATCTGGATGCCGCGCCAGATTTACAGTTTTTCTTCGGTCCCATTCTGTGGATATCTCCTGGCCAAACCCTCTCTGGTTTAGGATTCACTGTTACAGTCAGTTTGACTCATCCTCAAAACATTGGGAGTGTCAGTTTGCGATCGCCTGACCCCAAAGACCCACCAATTATTCGGATGAACTTTTTACAAAGTCAATCCGATGTGCAAAAGCTAGTTGCTGGGATTAAAATAATGCGTAAATTGTTTCATACAAGTGCCTTTGATCGGTTTCGAGGTGAGGAAATCAGTCCTGGTGCTGACGTGATTAGCGATGAAGCACTCGAAGTTTACATCCGGGAATTTTGCGTTACGGGGTATCATCCTGTCGGCACCTGCAAAATGGGAACTGACCCAATGGCGGTTGTCGATCCCGAACTCCGGGTACGCGGTGTTACGGGGTTGCGGGTTGTTGATGCATCGATCATGCCAACTCTAGTCGGGGGAAATACGAACGCGCCCACCATTATGATCGGCGAAAAAGGAGCCGATTTAATTAAAGCCGCTCTTAGTTTTTCACAGCAAGTACACAAAGCAATGGCAAACTAATATCATGTCCGGTCAAAGACTTATCATTTAGACCGCAGTTCTTGCTGGGAGCAGGGAGCAGGGGGAAAGAGACTTTTCCGATTTTTGCACAGAGCCGATAATCATAAGTGATTAACCGGACTTGATATAACTCGCTGGCGCGATCGCCTAAGGGACTTCCAATTAAAAAAATAATCAATCGCTGTGTAGGCAGGGGAGCAGGGAGCAGGGAGCAGGGAGCAGGGAGCAGGGAGCAGGGAGCAGGGAGCAGGGAGCAGGGGGAAAAGAAAAATATCATCTGAATAAATTGGGTAATTTATTCTCTGGAAGTCCCTAAAGATAACGATGATTCACAAAACAGAGATTCAGGAAACGCTCAACCGAGATTCCAGGGAGCTAGCTTTTGAAAACACTCAAGCAGGGCTAAAAGCAAAGCTTTACCTCGTCTTCGAGCATTATGCACAACCGATAAAGTTGCCTAAATGCATCTAAGCTTAGAACGACTATGGAGTAGTAATTACCGCTACTGGGCAATGAGCTTTACTCAGAATTGCATCGACTCTATGACCGAAGAAAACGCGACCCGTAACCATTCGGATACTACTCCCTAGAAGAATTAAGTCAACTTCCTGGGTTTGGGCAAATTTGAGGATTTCCCTTTCTGGGCTGCTTCCTTGAAGAATATAGGTTTTGACATCAGCACCCAGATTGCGGCCCATTTCTGCTTGCTGTTCGAGCATATCGTGAGCAATTTCCTTCACTGGAGCTAGCGATCGCTGTTCGTAAAGAATATACTCAACCTGTGGCAAATTAATCACGTTAACGATCATAACTAATGCGCCGGTTTGAGCTGCGATCGTACTTGCCATCTCTAAAGCATTTTTACTATATTCTGTCCCCACCGTTGGCACCAAAATCTTGTTCAACTGTTGTTGAGGGATTTTGCATATCTCGCCTTTCGGTTGGGGTAGATGCGACTTCACCACCATCGTTGCACAAGGTGCTTCTTGGACAACCCGATCTACAAGCAAATTGAACAGTGCTTTCTGGGGGCGGATCTGTTCAGAAGCTCCCAGTACAATCAAGTTATAGCCTTTGTTCGCTTCATTCAGAATTACCTCCGCTTTATTACGTCCTGACTCCGTTTTTGTTTGCAGGGTGGTATCAGCAGGTAACTGCATTTCCTCAGTAACAGCAGCCAGAGCTTGCTCGGCGGCGGTATCTTTAACCTGGGTTGCCGTCATCCGGCGGGCTTTGCTTTGAGGTTGCTTATCACTCAGGGCATATAGAGATGTAACTTCTATCGAATTTTGGTGAGCCATGTAACCGACTAGTTGCGCCGCCAGTTGGATGTTGGGGCCACCACTAGTAGGTATTAAGACACGCTGAATCTGCTTGATAAAGCTGCGGCTATCCTGTTCTTCTTGTTCCAAACGTCGAGCTTCCTCTTCACCCATAACCACTTTTGATAAAGTCCAGCGCAGCATGGGTGGAGCTATTAGGGAAGTGACGATCGCTACCATGACAATAATCGAGTACATCTGTGGATTCAGCACTCCCAAAGATAAACCAATCGTGGCAACGACAATTTCCATTGCCCCGCGAGCATTCATCCCGGAACCCATTGCCAAACCTTCCCAATGACTCAGGCCACCGACGCGAGAACCAAGGTAAGCACCTGTAAATTTACCAACACAGGCAACAACGAGAACAATCAAGCCAAATAGCAACGTTTGAGGGACTAACAGAGCTAGTAAGTTAACTTTCAAGCCCGCAGAAGCAAAGAAAATTGGCGCTAGAAAGCTTGCTGTGAAGACTTCTAGCATGTGTCCAGCTTCATTGCTAAAGCGGCGGGATTGACCTGCCAGAATCCCCAGCACGAAAGCACCTAATGCGGCTTCTAGACCTAATGCGTGGGTAAGTGCTGCTGCTGAGAGCGAAAGAATCAGCACAACCGACATACTAGCGGCGATTCCGCCAACGTAGTCATCAACCCAGCGCAAAATCTGGTCTACGATGGTACGCCCAATTGTGAAGGCGATCGCGAGAAATAATATGGCCGCGCTCACAGAATGGAAAATTGTCCCCAGGTCAAATTTGCCGCTACTAGCTAAACCTGAAACCACAGAAAGTAAAATCCAGCCGATGGTGTCGTCAGTCATCCCAGCAGCTAAGGTAACTTGACCAATGTCACGGCGAATCAGGTTTAAGTCCATCAGCACCTTTGCAATTACTGGTACTGCCGAAATACTCATTGCTGTGGCGATGAACAGACTGAATACTAGCCGCTTTTCTGGGTCGGCTAAAAAACTATCTGGCAATAGCCAGCCCAGTCCAAATCCGGTGATAAACGGGATAATAATTCCGCCCAATGAAATCAACAGAGCCGTTTTACCTTTACGAAGAATCAGCTTAAGATCCGTCTCTAATCCCGTCACAATCAGCAAAAATAACACGCCTAACCAAGAAATCACCGAAAGTAAATTAGACTGTTCTTGACTTTTGGGAAAGATGTGCGCCTGTAAGTCTGGAAGGAGCAAACCAAATAGAGAAGGACCAAGCAGCACACCCGCCAGTAATTCTCCAACAACAGGCGGTAGGTTAATCCGGCGCATCAACTCACCTAATCCCCGCGCTACCAAAAGCAACAGTGACAGTTGTACTAGCACCAACAGCAGCTCGTGATGACCGAGAGGTTTAATTACACCGTCACCTGCTACTTTCTGTGCAGCGAGTACAGGCACTAATATTAGGGACAGGTTTTGCATATAAGCGTCCACAGGTTGGATTACAATTTTTCAAGGGGCTGCTTCAAGTAAATCTGAAAATATTTACTTCTACATCGGTCTAGGAGATTAAAGTGTGATTGTGATTATTAACAGCAAGATTATCATGTGCGATCGCCCTCATGTGTCAGTTCAGGAGCAAAGCTCATCAACTTATTTTCGAGCGCGAACAAACAACTTTGTAGTATCTTCCCAAATACCTCGATCGGTTGCTAGTTGCTCAATTTCTGCTTTGTATTCAACTTGCAACTGATTTAATTGTTCTGGTGATAATGTTGACAACAGGGGATTACCTTTAAAATTTATCTTAATTGCTGTCTCAGATAATCTGTTATCCCTTAGAGGGCGATAACGTCCTGATGGTTCAATCTTAATTTTGATATCTCTAAAACCTGCCTGATTGAGCAAATTACGACATTTTTCTGGAGTTCCCAGTGGTTCAAGGATATGTGGTAGCGATACACCCAAAACCCTAGTGCAGATCCTCTGCAGAAGAGATGCCATAAAAGCAGTTTCGGGAGGACAGGTGAATGCCACAAATCCTCCGGGTTTTAAGAAGCAATACCACTTTTTTAAAATAGCGATTATATCAGGAAAAAGTACAATTGCCTCACAGCAAAAAACAACATCAAAACTACGATCGCTAAAGTTGAAATACTCTGCATCCGCCTCAATCAACTCGATATTTTGTAATCTTGCTGTTGCAATCTTAAGTCTTGCTTGATGCAACATTCCAGGGGTCATGTCAATTCCAATCACGTAGCCCTCTGAACCAACTTTTTCAGCTGCGGGTATCGCAACTAAACCTGTTCCAGTCGCCACATCAAGGATTTTCTGTCCTGAATGTAGTGTCACAAATTCAAGTAGAAGCTTGGCTTCTAGAGGATGGCGAGTATCTTTCTCATGGTCATAAGTTGTTCTACTACCATAAAATTCTTTTAGTTGCTGCTTATAAATATCCAGATCGGTCATAGCCAAATGTTAAATTTTCTCCACTTTATAATAACTCTTGTTGCAATATTGAGTTGCTTGCTGCTGAATCCAATGACAGCACAAGCCGCGACTAGTGCGATTGCTGTTTACGACCAACGCATAATCCACAGTCCAGATGATTTCCCAATACCTCAATGGAAGGAGTGCCCTGCTGCCTTCTTCAATCCAATTTCAGATTAACGTGAATGACCCAAATAGTTTTATGATTCTCTACGAAAGCATATTTGAAATTATTTAGGTCTACTACCAAAATATTCTCAAGCTCATTCTGAAACATGGTGAAAGGTGAATTACCGAAAGTTGATTTGTGCAATACTGGTTTTGAACCTTCTTCCAGAGTCAAATAAAGTACAGGGAGATGCAAAAGTATGGTTGAACACGCATTTCATGACCAACTGAGTTTAGAGGAACAAACTGAAAAACTCGGAAAGCAAGCAGTAAAGTTGGGTTTGATTCCCAGCTTTGTGGTACATTACTTTCCTGATACTTGGGTATTTTATATACCCAATGAAAGTCAATCGGAACCTCTGACACCAGAAGAGGCATACTTTCGTTTAAAGCAACTGGTTAAACAGTAGATATTTTGACGACTTTTTGAAGACAACAGCTAGACACTGCAATTGTTAAGTAACAGTAGTTATGGCAAAACCAGCAATTTTAACCGTCGATGACGATCCAGAAGTGTTGCAAGCGGTGTCACGAGACTTGCGTCATCAGTATGGCGATCGCTTCCGCATTGTTCGGGCAGATTCAGGTATCACGGCTCTGGATGTGGTACAGCAACTAAAATTGCGGAATGAAGCAATTGCTTTATTTCTAGTGGATCAACGTATGCCCCAAATGGGAGGCGTAGAGTTTCTAGAACAAGCAAAAGGCATCTTTCCCGATGCGAAACGTGCCTTGTTGACGGCTTATGCAGATACGGATGCTGCGATTAAATCGATTAATAGTGCCAGACTTGATTATTACTTACTCAAGCCTTGGAATCCACCAGAAGAGAGACTATATCCGGTTTTAGATGATTTGCTAGATGACTGGCTAGCTGGATTCCGCCCACGCTTTGAAGGCATTCGAGTCATTGGTAATCGCTGGTCGCCTTTTTCACATCAGGTGAAAGACTTCCTAGCACGTAACCAGATTCCATACAAGTGGTTAGATATTGAACTGGAGCCGGATGCCGCAAAATTAGTGGAATACTCACAAGCTGATGGCAGACAACAATTGCCATTGGTGCTGTTTCCCGATGGTTCCCGGTTAATTCAACCATCTAATTTAGAGATTGCCGCCAAAATTGGACTGCAAACTCAGGCAGAGCGCCCCTTCTATGACTTGGCGATCGTGGGTGCTGGCCCTGCCGGACTGGCAGCCGCCGTCTATGGTGCTTCTGAGGGATTGAGTACTGTCTTAATTGAGCGTGAAGCGCCAGGAGGACAAGCCGGTACGAGTTCGCGGATTGAGAACTATTTGGGGTTTCCTGTTGGCTTGAGTGGCAGTGATTTGGCAAGGCGGGGAGTCACCCAAGCGCGGCGATTTGGGGTAGAAATTCTCACTCCTCAAGTCGTAAGTGGGGTTCGACTAGAAGATCCTTATCGGATTCTGCAATTAGCAGATGGTAGCGAGATTAGTTGCCATGCACTTTTAGTTGCAACAGGCGTTTCCTACCGTTGGTTAAAGGTTCCAGGAGCAGAGAAGCTCACAGGAGCAGGAATTTATTACGGTGCTGCCATGACTGAGGCGATCGCCTGCACCAACGAAGAGGTTTACTTGGTAGGCGGGGCAAACTCTGCTGGACAAGCAGCAATGCATTTTTCTAAGTATGCCAGCAAAGTGATTATGTTGGTGCGGGGAGAGTCACTAGCATCAAGTATGTCCCAATATTTGATTGACCAAATTGCCGCTACAGAAAATATCCAAGTTTGCACAAGTTGCAGCGTCGTGGAAGTCAAGGGAGAAGAATATTTAGAAGCAATTGCGATCGCCCATGCCAACACTGGACAAACCCAAACCGTGTCAGCGCGATCGCTGTTTATTTTCATTGGTGCTAGCCCCAAAACTGATTGGCTCGATGGCGTTATTCAACGCGATACTCAGGGGTTTATCATCACAGGGCCAGACTTGATGCATAATGGCAAATCTCCTCGTGGTTGGCCTTTGGAACGCTCTCCTTTCTTATTAGAAACCAACATTCCCGGAATCTTCGCAGCCGGAGATGTCCGCTATGGCTCAATTAAGCGGGTGGCATCCGGTGTGGGAGAAGGTTCGATCGCCATTCAATTTGTTCACCGCTACCTAAGTAATGTTTAGCTAAAGCAGCGAATACTAAGCTGTGTAAAATCTACAAACCCTCTCCCCTGCTCCCTGCTCCCTGCCCCCTGCCCCCTGCCCCCTGCCCCCTGCCTCCTGCCTCCTGCCCCCTGCCCCCTGCCCCCTGCCCCCTGCCTCCTGCCTCCTGCCCCCTGCCCCCTGCCCCCTGCCCCCTGCCCCCTGCCCCCTTCATTGACTTGCGTTGATGCCAATTACCCCGATGATGATTAAGGCGATCGACACAAGTTTGATTAACGTGGCAGATTCCTGAAACCAAATAATACCAATAAGAGCAATTAGAATAGTTCCCAATCCAGCCCAGACAGAATAGGCGACACTCACTTCAAGTCTCTTGAGGGCAAAGGTCAAAAAAGTAAAACAAAGTCCATAGAAGACAAATATTAATATTGAAGGAACTATTTTAGTAAATCCCTGCGATAATTTCATGCAAGTTGTGCCTGAAACCTCAAAAAGGATTGCTAATATAAGGTAAATCCAACTTGTTGACATATTTTTTGTAAGTGGTTTGTTAAGAGCAACTCGCCCTAAAAATAGAATAAACAGTCTTGAAGTAACTCATGAAAAATTTTTACAAGTATAATCTCAATTCTCCATGAAGATGCTTTGGGAGCAAGGCGTAGCCGAGGGTAAATATATGCAGCCTCACAAAGAACCGATCTAAGTAAATACAGTTCAGAATGAGCAACAAAACCCAAATGTAGAGACGCGATTTATCGCGGATTTATCGCGTTTTGAAAGACTAATTATCTACACCAATAACCCTTAATTGAACATATTACACTTCTTGCATAAATCAAAAGCCCTCATGACTCCCCTTCTCCCAATATTGGGAGAAAAGAGTTAGGGGATGAGGGCGAATTTTGCATTTGTGCAAGAGGTCTATTGATTGCGATACAAGTATTCCAACATTTAAAACCAAATGTGCAGTAGTATAATTGAGGCTGATTCCGGGGCTTTATGGCGATGAAATTGCTTAAGCATTGGGGCAACGTCTGCTGTAGTATGATTGTGTTTTTGTCCTACTAATGGTATAAGAGATGACGGCTCAATTTGAATACAGTACTCTTGCCGATCCAAAGGATATTCAGCAGCTAATATATATCCTTGAGCAGTGTTTCATCACCGGAGGTGGTGGCGAGGAAGCTTATATCAATCTCATTGGCGTAGAAAATTTCCGTATTATTCGGGGATTTGGGCAATTAATTGGTGGATTGGCAACTCTGGATATGGGTCAGTGGTGGGGTGGTGTGCGTGTACCAATGACAGGAATTGCCGCTGTGGGTATTGCTCCAGAATACCGTGGTTCGGGAGCAGCGATCGCTCTCATGCAGCAGACGCTCAAGGAACTTTATGCTAGAGGTATACCGCTCTCTGCTCTTTATCCAGCTGTGCAAAGCTTGTATCGAAAAGTCGGGTATGAGCAGGGGGGTAGCTGGTGTAATTGGGAAGTTTCTACTAAGAGTATCCAAGTACGAGAGCAACCCCTACCTTTGCAACCAATAGTGAGTATCAATCATCAAGTTTTTCATCAACTATATCAGCAGCAGGCGAGACTAACGCATGGATATTTAGACCGACATCGAGCAATCTGGGAGCGCTTAATCCAGCCAGATGAGAAAGAAACATTTTACGCATATTTTATCGGTACAAAAGAGAAACCCGAAGGCTACATCCTCTTCAGTCAACATTCAAAAGAGGATGGTCCAATTTTGCGAATCAAAGATTGGGTAATTCTCACAGTTGCAGCTGCACAAACATTTTGGTCTTTTCTTGCCAGTCATCGCTCCCAAATTGACCAGGTGCGATGGAGGAGTTCTGCAATTGATTCCTTGACATTGCTGTTACCAGAGCAAACTGCCAAACTCAAGCATACGATGCGTTGGCTGCTGCGGGTAGTAGATGTAGTCAAGGCGCTGGAGATGCGGGGTTATCCATCGGAAATTCAGGCTGAACTGCACTTAGATATTCAAGATAATTTGCTAGATGCAAACAATGGTAAATTCATTCTTTGTGTTGCCAATGGACGCGGTGAAGTTACAAAAGGTGGAAAAGGTGAGTTGCAGCTAGATGTCCGAGAACTAGCACCACTATATACAAGTTTGTTCTCTCCCTACCATTTGCAAATAGCCGGAAAACTGCATGGGACAGAAACCGCTATTTCAGCAGCTACGCAAATATTTGCAGGTAGTTCTCCTTGGATGGCTGATTTCTTTTAACCTGATACGCTTTAAAAGTCTTTACTTTCTCTGTGTAAAAAACACAAGGGACTTCCAAGTAAAAAAAATATCCAACTTTTCTTATAGGGTGGACATCTTGTCCGCTCTTATTTATGGGCGGGCGAGACGTGATTGGTGTCAACTTAAGCTGAAATAACTAGACTTCTTGCATGAATCAAAAGCCCTCACCCCCTAATAATCATGTCCGGGTAAAGACTTATCATTTAGACCGCAGGGAGCAGGGGGAAAGAGGCTTTTGGGATTTTTGCACAGATGCGGTAATCATAAGTGATTAACCGGACTTGATATAACCCCTTCTCCCAACATGGGAGAAGGGGTTAGGGGATGAGGGCAACACCTATGTCCACACACCCATAAACAAGTAGTAGTAATTTATTTATTGGTAATCCCTAAGTTGGAAACATAATTAATCCTTCGCTCGTCCTGACGCTAGATTAACAATTTCTGTTGTTGTCAACTCACACCACAAATAAAACTGTCAGCGATTTACTTTTAATAAGTAATGATGATTTATCGTGCTTATCTAATCCCAAATATCATCTGGTAAAAATAACTCAACGGGATTTATGACTTTTTCTCCGGAAGTTCAGCACAGTTATCAGAAAACAATCTAAGTAAACCTGATTAGTCGATCCTTACTTGCACACCCACATTCACAACATGAAATCACATCTACTGGCGATTGCTTTAAGCAGTTTGGTTCTAGTTGCAGGACAAGCTAAAGCGTCACAATTACAGTCTTGGTACTATGATTCTAGCCAAAATCAATTAGACTTAACTACCACTTCGGGAATAGAACCAAAAGCCTTTTTATTAGATAATCCAAATCGATTGGTGATTGACTTACCTGGAACTAATTTTAATTCCGATACTGTCAAACGAAGTTTTGGGAAAGCGGTGAAAGAAATTCGTCTCGGCAAACCAGACTCTCAAACCACTCGTTTTGTCGTCGAGTTAGCTCCTGGTTATGATGTTACTTCCCAAAATATATCAATTAAAGGAGATTCTCGTTCTCATTGGATTTTCAAATTCAATTCATTTAACCGCCAAAGTAATCCCGTTGTGGGAGAAAACAGAGAAGATATTGCCATCAAATCCACAGATGCATCGACATTTGCTGGAGTTGTGAATCTTGGTCAAGAGATGGTTGGTATCACTTCTCAGATTCGCAGTTTGTTAGCAAGTTATAAAACATTGAATCCGGGAATTTTTTTCTTAGATTTATCTACAGGTAATTATATAGATATTAATGGCGAAAAAAGATTTGCTGCTGCCAGTACAATCAAATTTCCTTTATTAGTGGCTCTTTTCCAAGAAATAGATGCAGGTAGAATTAAACTCACCGATAAATTAGTGATGCGGCGCGATTTAAAGGTTGGCGAATCTGGAATTATGCAATACAAACCCATCGGCACTAAATTTAGTGTCCTGGAAACTGCTACCTTGATGATGACAATCAGCGATAATACCGCCACAAATCTAGTTCTCGATCGCTTGGGTGGTGCCGCAAAAGTTAGCCAACGTTTTCGCAGCTGGGGATTGCAAAATACAGCACTTCGGAATCTACTTCCAGACATCGGTGGCACAAATACAACTAGTTCTAAAGATTTGGTCAGATTGGCGGCGTTAGTTTCTAATAATCGTTTGTTATCCCCAACTAGCCGCGATCGAGTTTTAGGCATTATGCGCCATGTCAAAACCAATAGTTTACTCCCAGCTGGTATCGGTCAAGGAGCTACGATCGCACACAAAACTGGTACATTGAGATTTGTCATTGGTGATGCGGGTATTATTCAAATGCCCAACGGCAAAAGCTATTTAGCAGGTGTTTTAGTGCAAAGACCAAACTACGATCCCAAAGCTGGAGATTTTGTCCGTGAAGTTTCCAGAAGAGTCTATAATTACCTAGACAATACCAAAGTTAGCAATATACAACCGATACTTGGCGATGCCTCCGGCGGGCTACGCCTACGCACTCCTTAGTCAAGCGATCGTAACTACTAGTCCACCACATCAACTTTGGCGGGTGAATAAGTTCGTAGTAAAGACTTTAGTCCTGGATTTTTAAGCACGCTTTGTGCTGACTACAAACTGATCGTATTTAGTGGGACAAACTACCACTACTATTGCACTAAATCGCAAAAATAGGGACGTACAGCTGTACATCCCTACATATCTATCTGTATTCAGGTATTTTGTCGTGAAATGAGATTAACTCAGGAAATTTGGTGTACCACTATTACCACTCCTACCAACAGCAGGAATTTCCACTGTGTCATCTTTAGCTTTACCAGTGCCGTCATTGACAACGTAATTAGAGTTACCCACATGTCCATTAGGGATAAACAATTGTGGATGGTCAAAGGGCGCTTTATCATACCGAACTCGGTCATCAGTCAGCCCTTTTAAAAAGGCGACCAATTCCTGTTTTTCTTGTGATGACAGATTTAGCGGCGGAAGTACTCCAAAATCACCACCACGATTGTAAAAATCAATCACTTGCTCTAGAGTCGCCTGACCTCCATTGTGGAAGTAGGGAGCAGTGAGTTCCACATTGCGAAGTCCAGGTGCTTTGAAAGCTCCGTTTGCAAACACAGTTTCACTGGAATTCAATGGTGGACTAAGGGTTGGGGGGTTTTCGCCAAGGAGATCCTTAAATTTACCCAACTGAGCCAATCGTGCCTCTGAAAGCGGATAACGTTGACCGTTATTTTGCAATCCGTCATAACCACCCAAACCACGGTCGTCTGTGGGCGGTCTGACACCGATATTGAAGAACCCATTGTCTTCAGGGGAGTTTGGAGGGAACGGCGCACGTTTGATTCGTCCTTCTTTAGCCACGCTGCTCGCTGAAGCCGCTGTTAATTCTACTCCAGTGTGGCAACCAATACACAGACCTTTGCCCTCAAACAGTCCTTTCCCTCGTTGTTGCTGCGCGGTTAAGGCGTTGGTGTTTCCTTCCAAGTAGCGATCGTAGGGCGTATCATTGGCAATGAGCGTAGACTCGTACAACTGAATTGCCAGCCCAAAGAATAGTGAGAAGTTGTACTCTAGCAATGTATACTCATTAGTCTGCAAGGAGCGATCGGGCCTTTTGACAATATTCCGTTTACCGTCAGAGTCAACTTGGATGAGGCGAGTAGAATTCCACCACTCCGGCTTGAAGGCATCTTGAATCATCTGCTCGTATGTTTTATCTTTAAGTCCAGGTTGAGGCGATCTACTATCTTTACCTAAAACGCTGTCTTGTGGATGCACAATCTGTTTAGCTAGCGGTCTAAGAGGTAATAACTTTTTCGCAAGTTTTCGGGGGAGCTTTTTACCCTTACCAGCGGTGAAAGATATTCTGTCAATTAGCCCCAACTTATCACTCCCGAACTTATCACCAATTTCTTGAAAACTGCGACCATCTGCGGATGACTCAAAGGAACTGAGTGGCGGCCCGACAGCTTGAGATGCCAAAGACGAGTTCTTGAGGCTGACTTTCACAAATTCTACCCTAATTGGGTTTATAGCCTTGACAACAGCGGCGTTAGAATCTCTTAAACCGAAGGGATTCACCCCATTAAAGATATTTTGTGCCCTTCCGTCCCAAAAGTTGCGGAAGTTGAATGCAGCATTAATCACGGTTGGCGTGTTACGCGGCTCGACACGACGCACATTGATACCTCCGACATTAAACACCGGATCTGGCTCGGTTGTAACTTTGTCTTCTGCATTTCCAGGTGTGACATCCACAAACTTCGTATTAAAAATCCCCTGAGAAGAACTGACATCGTTACGGTCAGATACAATAGTCTTAGGATCGTTTGGGTTTGACAGCTTGTGGAAGGGAAAATCTTCTGGTTTAAGCTGATAGTTTGGTAGTCCGCCGACATTAAAAACTGAATCTGGATTCTCTGTACCATCGGCATTGACCCGCAAAAGCCCAGGAGCAATCTGATTTTTGGATCTGTTGTCGGCTCCAGCATGGAAGTGACAACTAGCACAGGAGGTCTTTCCATCGCTCCCAACCTGCATATCCCAAAAAAGAGTCTTTCCTAACTTGATTGCAGCTGTTTTATCTGCTACGAAGTCTCCAAGATTATCAGGTTCTGGAACCGATACGCTTTTGAGCGAAACTGGAGACGGGCCTGTAACTGCTGATACAGTATTTCCGGCTATTACTGCTACCAGAATAATGGCAGCAATTGTTATAGTCCTTAAAAATCTCGATCTCAAGTAGTTAGGCTTGCTATATCTGAATTTCCACTCTTGCCGCTTTATTTTTGTCACTAAAGATTTGAGCAAAAATCGACCTCTTGAGGTCAGCAATAAGTAACTTGATAATACAGTGATAAAGATTACTAAGCTGATTATGGGTATAATTCCCATAGTTGTTTTCTAAAGTAACACCGAGATAAAGTATACATTTACGAGGAAGTTTGAAATTTAATATTCATGTAAAATGAACACGCAAATTAAAAATTTTATGTGAACAAAAAATATCCTCTTGGGGCTACGAATAATTAATTGAGTTTGGTAAGCTGATTATTTTATATTGAATTTGGATTAACTAAGCTACTAATATCTATTCTCAACAATAGTTTGATAAAATCAGTTAGATATATCTAAAACTTATTATCAGTCCTACTTTGTGTAGGAAATTTGAATGTTACTACATCAAAGTTCTGGTCGGTGGCGCTTAGGGCTAGCTTTATCGCTATTGACGGTCTTATTGTGGGGAATTTTACCTATTGCTCTAGCAGTAACTCTACAAGTACTTGATGTCTATACCGTTATTTGGTTTCGCTTTTTGGTATCATTTATACTGCTTGCTGTGTATTTAGGGATACGCGGTAAATTACCAAAATTAGAACAATTACGCTCTGCTTCTGGAAAATTATTAGCGATCGCGACAATATTCTTAGGGATTAATTACTTTTCGTTTACCCAAGGTTTAGCATTAACATCGCCTGCTAACGCTGAAGTTCTTATTCAATTATCTACCCTTTTATTAGGTTTAGGAGGGTTAGTAATTTTTAAAGAACGTTATCGGCTGTCTCAATGGATTGGCGTTAGTGTAATGATTTGCGGTTATCTTTTATTTTTTGGCGAACAACTAACGAATTTAATTACAGCACATGGCACATATATACTAGGTAGTGTTTTAATTGCGCTAGGATCGACAGCCTGGGCTATTTATGCTTTGGCACAAAAGCAGTTATTACAATCTTTATCTTCCACCAGCATTATGTTGATTATTTATGGAGGCTGTGCTTTATTATTCACTCCTCTAGCTAAATTTAAATCACTTTTTATACTTGATACTTTCCATTTAGGAATGTTGATTTTTTGTGCCTTGAATACTTTAATCGCCTACAGTGCTTTTTCTGAATCATTACAACATTGGGAAGCATCACGAGTAAGTGCAGTAATAGCTTTAGCTCCCATTGTGACATTAATATCAGTCGTGGTTGTATCAGTTATTGCACCTTCTTGGATACCACGAGAAAACTTCACCCTCATAGCAATATTTGGAGCGGGTTTAGTAGTCACAGGTTCAGTAGCGATCGCCTTGGGAAAAGCTGATTAATTGCAATGTGTTTCAGGATTTTTACTGGCTTTTTCAGCTAGTGATTTTGTGCAATATTCAAAGCTACAACATAAATACTGAGGCAGACTATTTTTTATTTGTTATGATTTAATAGTGAAGGCAAACTACTGAAGTCAGCCGGATACTTTACCCATCTGCGTGATTTTGTAGTATTTGATTGTTGACTTTATAGCCGAAATATCCTTGAAGAAGAATTCAAAAATTAGAATTCAGGAGTCAGAATACATTACTAGGGAATTGGGAATAACTACTTTTTAAAACTACCCAAACTAAGATTTAGTAGGAATTTCAAACCCATCATTTTAAGCAAGCTACATTCGCGATTCCTACATAATTCATCCTGATTTATAGCTCCTGACTCCTAAATTCTGTTTTGATAAAATTGAGGCTAATAACTTTAAGTAAACCAAGCAGGGTGCCCGAATAACTACCAAAGCCAACACCCGATAAAACCAGACCACCGAAAGAGTTGAGCGATGAATAGTTTGTTTGGTAATTGGGCCAGCACCCTCAGAAAAAATTCTTTATTGCTGGTTCTTTCAATGGTGCTGCCAACATTTGGAATTAGTAATTCCGTCTTGGCAGCAGAGCGGATTTATGCATCTTATTCAGCTTTGGAACTTTCCATTTCAGTCACGACTTTAGAGAACTACGCCAAAACAGGTGTAATTAACGAAGACTTAGCAGCCTATCAGCGATATCTGCCTCTAGAACAGCTTCAAGAATTGCGGCAGATTTTGCTTAATCGTGTGAAAGTTAGTCCAGTAGTAGTTTCGCAACTTCTCTACACACCGCAAGGAGAATTTTTACTGCATCGATTGGCGCAAGTAATTAAAACCAGTCAACCAGAACCAGGATTGGGTACTTTGCGTTCGGCGCTAATTTTAGCTTCTGGTGAATCAGGAGGCTTGACACTTTTAAATGTGTTGCGTAAATATCCCACCA
Organism: Nostoc sp.; assembly: GCF_036917415.1. Taxonomy (GTDB): domain Bacteria; phylum Cyanobacteriota; class Cyanobacteriia; order Cyanobacteriales; family Nostocaceae; genus Nostoc. Next base: position 119,766 of record NZ_JBALDJ010000113.1, read on the forward strand.
GCAGCATTCGCCTTGATGTCGCCGAGACTTTAGAAATAGCTACGGAATTGGAGAAACTTGTTAACCAAACCCATCAGGCGATCGCAGCTGTTTCCCAAAAGTCTAAAATAGAAGCTGATAGCATTTCCCAACCAAATTTCTCGCAATTGCCCGATTTAAAGGTTCCGGGAAAATTTAAGTCGCAAAAATACACCCTAAAGTTTTTCGACTCAACCCGCAATCGGCTTTTATTGACTGATGTTTACATTCCTAATGTCCACAATCCTGTATCGGTAATTGTAATTTCTCACGGCTTGGGTTTAGACAGCAGTAACTTTCAATATTTAGCCACTCATCTAGCTTCTTACGGATTTGCTGTCGTGGTTCCGAATCATCCTGGTAGTGATGCGAAACAATTGCGTTCTCTGTTAAAAGGACGCGCCATTGAAGTAGCAGAACCAAGCGAGTTTCAAGACCGACCTTTGGATATAACATATATACTGAATCAATTGCAAAAAGGCAATCAATCTGATTCACGCTTTAAAGGTCGCCTAAATCTGCAACAAGTCGGAGTATTTGGTCAATCTTTGGGAGGCTACACAGCCTTGGCCCTAGCAGGCGCTAAAATCAACTTTCAGCAGTTAAAACAAGACTGTCAACCAGCAGCACTACAAAATACCTGGAATATGTCTTTACTGCTCCAGTGTCGTGCTTTAGAATTGAGCATTAGCAAGTCTGGCAAAGATTATAACCTGCGGGATGAGAGAGTAAAAGCTGCGATCGCAGTTAATCCCATTACTAGTTCGATTTTCGGCAAAGCTGGCTTAAGTCAAATCAAAACTCCAGTAATGATTGTCAGCAGTAGTGATGATACAGTTGCACCAGCTTTATCCGAGCAAATTTTACCTTTCTCCTGGTTGGCAAATTCCCAAAAGTATCTCGTCATGCTTGTTGGTGGCACTCACTTTTCCACCATTGGGAATGGAAACCCTGCAAATAAACAAGTAGCATTACCTGCCGATATGATTGGTGATGCTTCCCAAGCGCGTCGTTACATGAATGTTTTAAGTTTACCTTTCTTCCAAACTTATGTTGCAGGAAGGTCGCAATATACCCCTTATCTTAACGCCGGCTACACTCAAAGCATTTCTAGTAAGTCACTTGGTTTGAGTCTCGTCAAATCATTGAATACAACTGAATTAGTACAATTGCTGGATATGAAAGGAGACAAACCCGCAAAAAAAAACTCCCCAACACCATAGTCAGCTTCGGATTTTGGATGTTGGATATTGGTGTTGCATTGCTGCATGTAATGATTTTTATTTGATTTGAACAGACGTAATTAATTACGTCTGTGCAGTTTATTTAGATATTTATAAAATTAGAGGCTCAATTTTGCTTGCACTTTTTCAATTAGATCCTCTTCAACTTTACCAATGGATATTGGTACTTTAGGAAAGATGCGGGAGGTTCTATTAGTTGGACAGGAAATGGAGCAAGACCAGCAATCTCTCCTTATGTTTGGCAATGGATAAATCCAAGGACGTACCGATATGGCAAAAATTATCAGAGCCAATAGCTAAAGAAAACATCAGATGAGAGTAAGACAACTGTTAATCCCATTTTTAATTGTGTTAGGTGTGATTGGCATCAGCATTATGAGTTCTAGAAGCCAGCCGAGTCCAACACCTTTAAATCCCTTAAATCCATTACGTGGAGGTCCAGTGCCTGGATTTAAAGTTCCTTTGCCTGAAGGCGGAGTATCAGGTAAGCTTCCAACTAATTTACCAAGTGCTAGTAAAGTCCCTTTTTTGAACTTGGACAGCGTGAGAAAAATTGCTCTAACAACTGCAACTAAAGGTTATTCTAGCCCCAATTCCATTATTAAAGACATTAAATTAAGTACTCATGGTGCATTAATTGATAACAAAGTCTTTACCAGGTCTTTTAATGTTGATGATTCGCGTGAAGTTTATTTAGTAACTATAACTGGAAACTTTTTCTTTAGCAGAGTTCCTAACGAACCAGAATTTGATAGTTATCGTCGCCGTTCTTTTATCAATATGGAAATTGACGCGACCAACGGAGATGTTTTGGCAATTGGAGGCTCTAGTCTGACTCAAAATCCTGAGATCGTTAAATCTTTACCAGGGCTAACCCTTTGATGAACGTTTTAAAAGCCAGAAAATCTAAATAAATGTTCAGATATAGTAAATAGTGAATTATTGCCATATCTGTTAATAGTTAAGGTCAAGCCATTAACCAATACTAAATTTGATCCGCCTGTTTTGTTCAAGTGAATAAAACAGGTTTTTTATGTAATAGGAATTTCTTCAAGCCATTCCCGCGCAAGAAAGATTAACAGCATTTGTTACTGTAAAAACCGTAATAAGCACAGATGATATCCGATCGCATTCATACCTCTCGACATATACTTTAAAGAATTATGACATTTAATTGCGCTATTGTAAAAGTCAGCTTTACATAAGTTCAATTATGAGCCAGCCTGAATATACTACAGCCCAAGCTACTGCCCTGACTAACCACGATCGCAAACCTATTCACATACCTGGCTCTATTCAACCTCATGGCGTTCTCCTGGCACTCAGTACTCAACTAGAGATACTGCAAGTTAGCAACAATACCCAAGTGTATTTGTGCAAAGCTCCAGAAGATTTGCTCGGTCAACCTTTGAGCTATTTACTTGACCCTCAGTCCGTGGAAATTGTCAAGCAGTGCTTAGTAAAAAAGATTGGCAGCGCTAATGTATTTAAAGTATTAATAAATACATTGTATGGGAAAATATACTTTGATGCTATTGCTCATCGTACAGAAGAAGCTGTGATTCTGGAGTTAGAACCAACTGACTCGGAATTTGAGGTGAGTTTCTTAAACTTTCATACTTTGGCGAGTGAAGCGATCGCTAAAATGCAAAGCACATCCAATCTGGGAAAATTTTTGCATTTGGTAGCTGAAGAAGTCCAAAAAATCATCGGTTTCGATCGGGTGATGGTCTATCAATTTGATGAGTCGGGAGCAGGTTCTGTTGTTGCAGAAGTTAAACGAGAAGATTTATCACCTTATTTAGGACTCCATTATCCCGCTACAGATATTCCAGCGCAGGCTAGAGAGTTATACACGCGCTGCTTTCTCCGATTTCTTCCCGATTTGATAGCCGAACCTGTCAAGCTAGTTCCACCGGAAAATCCAACAACACATCCGCATCTTGACTTAAGTTACTCTGTGCTACGGAGTTTTGATTGGTGTTGTGCTGAATATCATCAAAATATGGGAGTGAAGGCTCTTTTGGTGATTTCGCTCATTCAAGAGCAAAAGCTTTGGGGATTAATATCCTGTCACCATCAAACACCAAAGTATATTTCTTACGAAGTCTGCAAGATGTGCGAATTTTTGGGACAGATTGTCTCTTCAGAATTAGCGCACAAAATCAGTTACTCGGAATGGGATTATAAAGTAAAACTCAAATCGCTACAGTCTGAGTTTCTAGAATCTATTTCCCAAGCAGATAATTTTATCGATGCCTTAATTAAACCGGAAATCCGCTTGCTCGATCTTGTTAGTGCCTCTGGAGCGGCGGTTTGTCTGGATAATGAAATTACTCTTGTAGGAACAACACCGAATATTGATGAAGTTCGGGCGCTCATTGAATGGGCGGATACCCAAGTTAGTGACAACCTGTTTTCTACCGATTCTCTGCCGAAGCTTTACCAAGAGGCGCTGATATTTAAAGATACTGCTAGTGGCTTGTTGCTACTGCGGATTTCTAAAGTCCGGCGCTATTACATCCTTTGGTTTCGCCCTGAAGTTATCCAAACGGTACACTGGGCAGGAAATCCACAGGAATCCATGCAAGCACAGGCAGATGGTAGCTTTAGCCTATCTCCCCGAAAATCCTTTGAACAATGGCAAGAAACGGTTAGATTAACTTCTCTACCCTGGAAACCTTGTGAACTTGACAGTGCGATCGCTTTGAATAATGCGATCGTTGGTATTGTACTCTCGAAGGCGGATGAATTAGCTAAAATCAACCTGGAGTTAGAACGCAGCAACCAAGAACTAGCATCCTTTGCCTACGCCGCTTCCCATGACCTTAAGGAACCTTTGCGGGGCATTTATAACTTCTCGACAGTGCTGCTAGAAGACTATGCCCAAGTATTAGATGATGAGGGAATTGAGTGTTTGCAAACAGTAGTATCCTTGTCTGTACGCATGGAAACTCTGATTAATGCTCTATTGCGGTTATCGCAGTTAGGACAAGCGCAACTGCGTGTGCAAGCAACTGACCTCAACGAATTGCTCAACCAGGTAATTGAAGTCTTTCGTGCTAGTCGTCAAGACTCTCAGTTTGTGGATATTCGCATTCCTCGCCCTTTACCAACAGTTTTGTGTGACCGAGTTCTCGTTAATGAAGTCTTCAGTAATCTGATTGGTAATGCGTTCAAATACAACGATAAGGCGGAGCAATGGGTTGAGATTGGCTACCTTTCTCAAGAAGAGACAGAGGAGCAGGGGGAGCAGGGGGAGCAGGGGGAGCAGGGGGAGATAAGGGGAATAACCCATGCCCCATGCCCAATGCCCCATGCCCCATGCCCAATCTTTTATATCCGAGATAACGGTATTGGAATTCCACACCATCACCTAGAAACTATCTTTAGATTATTTAAGCGGCTCCATTCCCAGGAAAAATACGGTGGAGGAGCCGGTGCAGGACTAGCTATTGTTAAGAAGATTGTTGAGCTTCATAACGGTAAAATTTGCGTGAAATCTACTGTAGGCGTTGGCTCAATGTTCTATTTTTCGCTGGAATAGTTTAAGATAATGATTAAATATGTATTTTTGTTAAGCTCTTTTAAGACCACGAATGACAAAAAAACTTCATGAACCGCTGCTCGTTGTTGAGGACAGCAATGAAGATTTTCGGATGCTGCAACGTCTGATGCAGCGTATGTCCGTCCAGAACCCCATACACCGTTGTACTAATGGAGATGAGGTTTTAGAGTTCCTTTATCAACAGGGAAACAATGCCTACGGTAAGGACGAAAACCTACCCAACTCTAAAGTAGCATTACGACCCTCTGTGATCTTGCTCGATCTGAATTTGCCAGGTATTGATGGGCGTGACATTTTAGATCGGCTCAAGCAAGACAAGAGTTTCAAGGGAATTCCTATCGTTGTTTTTACTACATCATCTAACCCCAAGGATATTGAATTGTGCTACGAAAAGGGCGCAAATGGATATCTGGTAAAACCGATGGATGCTCAGGAACTAAAAAAAACGGTTCAGGCATTCGTAAACTACTGGCTTGAAGCCAATACGCCACCCGTGTTGGATTAATTTATTTATTTTCTGTTAATGTGGCAGTAGGGACAATAGGATAATGAAGAAGACGGCTCAGGGACACAGTGACATTTTCCTCTTTGAATCACTGTGTTTGTTTCTCTTAAATGCGTTTCCCCCATTTTCCTCGACTATTTTATATTGCTTTAGAATTACTAAAGGATTTAGATTTTATTTAGACTTAATTTTATATTATTTTTAGAATTATGCAATAAAAACAGAATCTGGATAAAAGGGATCTATATAGCTCCCCGATCCTCATAACCTTATGTTGGACACATGGACGCTACTTATCATCGATGATTGTGCCGCAGATCGGAAAATCTATCGTCGATATCTTTTGAAAGATCCGCACCAGTCCTACCAGATTTTGGAGGCAGACTGTGCAGAAGAAGGACTTGCTTTGTGCCAAAAAGTACGCTGCAATGTCATTTTGCTGGATTTTTGCCTACCTGATATGAGTGGGTTAGAACTTTTCGATCGCATACAGCAGGAGATATTTAAGACTTCTGTCCCCGTGATTATGTTGACAGGGCGCGGCGACGAAGAAATCGCTGTGCAGGTAATGAAACGGGGTGCTTTAGATTATTTAGTCAAGCAAAATTTGACACAGGATGTGCTGCAACTAGCAGTCCGCAACGCCATTAAGCAATCGTGCTTGCAAGCCCAACTGCTCAAAACTCAGGAGAGACAGCGCTTAATTGCCACGACTGCTTTACGAATTCGCCAGTCTCTTAACCTAGAGCAAATTTTGAATACGGCTGTAGCCGAGGTACAGCAACTTCTGAAGTGCGATCGCGTGATGGTGTATCAGTTTGCCCCAGATACAGATGGTAAAATAGTTGCCTCATCAATTGAGTCATACCGGACTGTGGCATTGTGCGATCGCATTGGGGCTGGAAACAAAAGGACGAGGAGACAAGAAGATAGAGAACTGATGACTAGGGAAGAGTTTTCCCAATCCCCAATCCCTTATATCTATGAGCTTGGCTTGTGTAATTGTGTCAACCTAAAAGAGCAATTTAATACTAAGGCAAATCTGGTGGTTCCGATTAATCTGAGCAACAATGGGAACCCAACCCCCAAAGTTTGGGGTTTATTGATTGCTCACCATAATTCTGGGGAACGACACTGGCAAACTGATGATGCAGAAATGCTCAATGAAGTATCAGTGCAATTAGCGATCGCGATTCAACAGGCGGAATTGTTAGCCCAAACTCAAGCAGCTCTTGCCAAAGAAAAGCAACTCAATGCATTTAAATCCCAAATAATTACAACGGTTTCCCATGAGTATCGAACGCCGCTAACTTCAATTCTGGCTGCTGCATCAACTTTGGTAAAACATAGCCAGCAACTGGATGAGTCTAAACAAGAGAGGTTCTTGGGAATCATTGAACAGAAAGCAAGGTATATGTCCAAACTTGTGGATAATATGCTTCTGGTTAACCAACTTGAATTGGAAAAACCCAAGTTTCAACCAATCTCAGTCGATTTACTGCAATTTTTTTCTGACCTTTTAGAACAAGAGCGAGAAACAGTAGGCGATCGCCACGAATTGATTTTTAAAATTACTGGTAATCATCATGGATTTTGGGGCGATCGCGGACTTTTGCAGCAAATTTTTATTAACTTAATGTCCAATGCAATTAAGTACTCTCCAGATGGAGGTAGTGTAGAATTTCACCTGATCGGCAAAGAATCAGAAGCAATTTTTTACATCAAAGATCGGGGAATTGGTATCCCGATGGCAGATCAAGAAAATTTGTTTCAATCCTTCAGTCGTGCAAGTAACGTTGACACAATTCCTGGTACAGGCTTAGGGCTTGCGATCGCTAAAGCTTGTGTCGAGTTACATGGTGGCGATATTACCTTGTCCAGTGAAGTAGGACAAGGAACTAAAGTTACAGTCAGCTTACCGAAGTCATTCCCAATGGGTCATATCATGTCCGGGTAAAGACTTATCATTTAGACCGCAGGGGGCAGGGGGCAGGGGGCAGGAGGCAGGGGGCAGGGGGCAGGAGGCAGGGGGCAGGGAGCAGGGGGCAGGGGGCAGGGGGCAGGAGGCGAGGCAGGGGGAAAGAGGCTTTTGGGATTTTTGCACAGATGCGGTAATCATAAGTGATTAACCGGACTTGATATCAAGTATCTCCATCATCAACTTGACCGAACAATTCATAACCGGAAATTTTTATACCTATTAGTTGTGTTCTAGCAGGTTTACAATCTTCCTCACTAACTCCTCTGGTTCTAATGGCTTGCTAATGTGAGCTTGAAACCCAGCAGTTAGTGCTTTTTGCTGGTCAATATCTGCGGCATAAGCGGTAAGCGCGATCGCCGGAATCGTTCCTCCTTGATTGGGTGGGCGCGAACGAATCTGCTGGATCAGCATATAGCCATCCATATCAGCCATGCCGACATCACTCACAATTAGATTGGGAATGAAACTATCAAGTACTTGCAATGCATCTAGCCCAGACGCTACGGCTGTCACCTTTGCGCCACTTTGTTCTAGCAAAAATGTTTGAAACTCGCGAGTATCAGTATCATCATCTACGAGCAAAATTTGCAGGTTGCTTAAGGGAGTTTCTGCGCTTGATGCTTCAGCGTTGGCATAGTCAAGTACAATTTTTGCTGACTGATTCAAGATCGGTATTTGAACTATAAAGGTTGCACCCTGATTCTCACCCAAGCTTTCTGCCTTGACTGTGCCACCGTGCAGTTCCACAATTTGGCGGACGATCGCCAGCCCCAAACCCAAGCCACCAAATCTGCGTGTCGTCGAGCTATCCTCTTGCCGGAAATAATCAAACACATGCGGTAGAAATTCCGGTTGAATGCCAATGCCTGTATCGATCACCCGGATCTGAGCCAGTCGAGCAATTTGCCTTAATTCAATGATTACTTGTCCGTCATCTGGTGTAAATTTGACGGCATTGGTAAGCAAGTTCCACACCACTTGCTGCAAGCGGGCTGCGTCACCAGAGACAGGTGCAGTCGGATCGAGATCGATCCGTAAGTTAATATTCTTTGCTTCTGCTGCTAAACGCACCGTTTCCAGGGCAGCAGAAATAACAGAGATTAAATTAAGGGGAGCCACTGTTAAGGATAGCTTGCCCCGCATAATCCGCGAAACATCGAGTAAGTCTTCAATTAATTGTGATTGCAGTTTGGCGTTGCGCTCAATCGTTAGCAGTGCTTCGCGTTGACGGGCGGCGTTGAGCTTGCCTTTTTGCAGCAGTTGTGCCCAGCCCAAGATGGGGTTGAGGGGCGATCGCAACTCATGAGACAGCACCGCTAAGAACTCGTCTTTAATTTGGTTAGCTCGTTGCAACTGTTCTGCGTGTTGCTGAATCGAGACAATTAGGTTGGCTCGGTCGAGGGCGATCGCTATCTGCTCAGACATCAATTGCAGCAAATCGATTTCTTCTGAGGTAAAGCAAGTGCGGGTGCGGCTACCAAAGCAGATGGTTCCCAATAACCGTTCTTGGATAATTAACGGTTGACCGACATAAGTGGTGCCACTCAGGTCGCGGATGGCTTGGGCACGAGGATGAGTGGCAATTTGGGCGCGGTTGAGAACGATTTGCTGGCGTTCTTGAGCCACCAATCCACAGAGGTCTTCACCGAACTCAAGCCACTCGATCGCCTCTACGATCTCTTGAGTAATGCCCTGATGGTTTTTCAAATGTAGGATGGGGCGGTTGTCTTTTGACTCGACGATGTAGTTGTAGTAAAAGTCCAACCCTAGCTGGGGTGCGAGTTTGCTGAATAAATTGTGCATTAGCGTCATCGGGTGCTCGACCGCCAGGAGATCGCTGGTGATGTCATAGAGCAACCGCAAGCGTTCATCGGCTTGCCGCTGTGAGGTTACATCCCGCATGATTTTAATAAATCCTTGCACGTCGTCCGCTTCATCGCGTAAGGGCATCACAAAGCCACTACCCCAAAAGCGGCTACCGTCTTTTCGGATATGCCAGCACTCATTTTCTGCCTGTCCTTGAGTTTGGGCGGTCTGCAATTCCCAGCCAACGCGGTCTTTTAGGTTCTCTTCAAGGGAATAAAGACTGCGACTGTCACGGCCAATTATTTCTGCTTCTGAATACTTGAACAAGTGTTCGGCACCAGCACTCCAACTGGTGATCGCAGCGTTGCAATCAAGCGTTAGAATGGCATATTCTTTTGCACTTGCCACCATTAACCGAAAGCGAGCTTCACTTTGTTTGAGGGCGGTTTCGGTTTGTTTGCGATTGGTAATGTCGTAGGACATTGCCAGCACAGCATCAACTTCACCGCGATCGTTGCGTAAGGGTGTGCCATGAGAGATATAGTAGCGATCGTGGCTGTTGTGTTCTAAGGCAAACGATTCACCATTGAGAGCTTGACGGATGTAGGGTTCGTAGCTGGCTGCCAGCGTTGGGTCGAGGGCTTCCCAGAGTGTTTTGCCGACAAAGTTTTCAGTAGTCATACCGACCCACTCCAGCGCTTCGCCTTCTGCAAGCTGGTAGCGCAAATCTCGATCCACAATGAACACAGCGCCATGAGGCAGTTTGGCCGCAACTTGACGCAGGCGGGCTTCGCTTTGGTGCAGTGCTGCTTCGGCAAGTTGGCGATCGCGCTTTTCTTGGGCTTCTCGCAGCGCTCGTTGGACACAAGGCACCAACCGCCCTAAGTTGCGCTTGAGCACATAGTCGGTGGCTCCCAGTTTCAGCGCTTCAATCACCAATTCTTCGCCCATACTGCCAGAGACGAAAATAAAGGGCGTGACAGGACACAGGTTTTGGGCAATTTTCAAGGCGGAAATGCCATCAAAACTGGGCAAGGTATAGTCTGCCAAAATCAAGTCAAACGCATTGGTTTCTAATGCCCTCACAAACTCAGCGCGAGTTTCTACCCGGAGCAGTTCAAAATTAGCGCCGCCATCGGTCAGGGTGATATGTATCACCTCTGCGTCAAGGGGATTGTCTTCGAGCAAAAGAAACCGCAATGCTGTCATGACTATGCCTCATGTTTCGGGAGCGAAAAGTAAAACGTTGCGCCCTGGCCCGTCGCGCCTTCTGCCCAGATGCGTCCGCCATGTCGATCAATGATCCGCCGCACAGTCGCAAGTCCGACTCCAGTGCCAGCAAACTCCTCCTGCGGATGCAGCCGTTGAAATATACTGAATAGTCCATCGTAGTATTTCATGTCGAACCCTGCACCATTATCTTTGACAAAGAAAATCACTTCCTGCTCCTGTTCAATGCTACCAATTTTGATGGCTGCTTCCGTGTTATTACGGCTGTACTTGACGGCATTCGATAGCAAATTTTGCAGTACTAGCCGCAGCAGTGCCGGGTCAGCCTTTACCGTTGCCAATGGCTCGATTTCCCAGTGGAGCGATCGCCCGATTAGTTCTGGCTGCAATTGTTCTCGCACCTGCTGCACCAATTGACTGATAATAACTGTTTTGGAATGGATTTCTGTCTTCCCCAGGCGGGAAAATTCCAGCAGGTCGTCTACCATTTTTTCTGCCTCAAGAGCAGATTTCGTGATAATGTTGAGAGTTTGCAAACTGGATGCATCGACGAGCGTTGCATTGAGCTTGCCTTGCAACCGTTCGGCAAAGCTGCTGATGTAGCGTAGCGGCGTTCGCAAGTCATGGGATACTAAGGAAGAAAACGCCTCCAGTTCTTGGTTGATGGCTTCTAGTTGAGCCGTCCGCGCTTTCACTTGTTGCTCCAAGCGATCGTTGAGTGTTTCTACCGCCTGCATCACCTGTTCGCGGTAGACTGCTTCGCGTCGCAGCTGTGCCAGTTGTAGGTTAGCATTGACTCGCGCTAACAGTTCTCGTGCCGAGAAGGGTTTAATTAAGTAGTCATCTGCGCCAGTTTCTAACCCCTCCACCCGTGATTCTTCGCCAGCACGGGCAGAGAGCAAAATAATCGGGATTGTCTGGGTATCTGGTGAAGCTCGTAGCGATCGCAATAACTCAAATCCATCCATTCTGGGCATCATCACATCTGCTAACACCAAGTCGTAGACTTTGGCACTTCCACCACGCCGGATCGCAGTCAGTGCCGCTAACCCGTCATTTACAGTTTCCACCTCGTAGTACTGGTTTAACAACCGCCTGAGATAGCGGCGTATATCGGCGTTGTCATCCACTAGGAGAATACGCGCCCTCTTGGAGCTTTGAGCTTGAACTTCCAAGCTCTGAGCTTGAACTTCCAAGCTTTGAGGGTGAACCTCCAAGCTCTGAGCGTGAACTTTCGAGCTCTGAGCGTGAACCTCCGAGTTTTGAAGTTGAAATTCTGTGCTTTCTTCAGGTAGCCAACGTAAGGCTTCATCAACAAAAGTATTCGCCGTTACAGCCGTCGATGCCAGTGTAGAGGCAACCCAAATTTGGTCAGCGGGTAGATGGGCGATTCCGGTGGGAATGGTGACGGTGAAGGTTGTGCCTTGGTCTACTGCGCTCGTAACCGCGATCGCGCCGCCGTGCCGCTTGACGAGTTCCTGCACCAGAGACAAGCCAATGCCTGAGCCTTCATAGCTGCGCCCCTTCGCGCCTTTGACTTGATAGAACCTCTCAAAGAGGTGAGGCAGTTCTGAAGCGGAAATACCTACGCCCGTGTCGCTGACCATTAATTCAACGAAGAGGCAGGGGGCATGGAGAAGAGGCAGAGGGGCAGGGTGCGGGGGGCAGAGGGGAAAATTCTTCTCCCTTGCTCCCTGCTCCCTGCTCCCTGCTCCCTGCTCCCTGTTCCCTGTTCCCTGCTCCCTGCTCCCTGCTCCCTGCTCCCTGCTCCCTGCTCCCTGCTCCCTGCTCCCTGCTCCCTGCTCCCTGCTCCCTGCTCCCTGTTCCCTGCTCCCTGCTCCCTGCTCCCTTGCCTCTTGGTCAACTGTGTTTGCTTTGAATTTGAGCGAGACAGAAATGATACCCTCGAAGGTAAATTTTAAGGCATTGGAGAGCAGATTCAACACAATCTTTTCCCACATCTCGCGATCGACGAAAATGGGATCGGGCAGGGGAGGACAATCGACAACTAACTGCAAATTGGCATTCTCAATCGCCGAGCGAAACACACTTGCCAGTTCAGCCGTGTAGGTGGATAAGTCGGTGGGTTCGTAGTTTGCCTTCAGGCCGTCGGCTTCGATGCGAGAGAAGTCGAGCAGGGTATTGACCAGTTTCAGCAAACGCAAGCTATTGCGGTGGGCTAGTTCTAGCTGTTCCCGTTGTGAAGAAGTTAGGGGATTTACCGAATCGCTCAAGGCATCTTGCAGGGGAGCGAGTATCAACGTTAACGGGGTGCGGAATTCGTGGCTGACGTTGCTGAAGAAGAGAGTTTTGGCGCGATCGAGTTCTGCCAGAGATTCGGCACGTTGGCATTCTTCTTCGCGGGCAGCTTGTTCTCGAATCCGTTGAATTTCTGATTTGCGCATTGCTGCTTCGGCGCAGGCGCGTTCGATGGTAGCCCAGATGCGTTCGGCGGTTTCGCGCACGAGTTCGATTTCCGTCGCCGACCACTCGCGCGGCGCGGATTCGGTAATGCAGAGCGCGCCCACCAACGCGCCCGCTTTCATCAGCGGTATGGAGATATGCGCGATAATCCTGACAGCCGCCATCGCCTCGCGGTCGGCTTCGGGAATGATGTCCGAGTTTTCCGTATCCGCGACGATGATGGTTTCGCCCCTTTGAAGGAACGGCACAATCCAGCCGTAATCCGTTAACCGAAAAACGCCAACGAGCGAAGGCGAGTCGCCGCGCAAATAATCCTGATTGACGCGCGCGGAACTCTGTGCATCGTTGACTTCGACGTAGTAGGTGCGGTCAACGCTCAAATGCTCGCCCAGCAGACAGCACGCTTGGGTCTGAATTTGCACCGGATCGGCCAGCGATCGCAGCGCATCCGACAACTTGACCCGAAACGCATCCATCTCGGCAGCGCGGCGCAATTGTTCTTCTGCCTGTTTGCGCTCCGAGACATTGCTGAATAGGACAGCGATCTGTCCTGGCATCTGGGCGGGGAAGACCTCCGCTTCCATCCATAGGTCGAGTGCCGCAACATAGCCCTCGAACTGCTGAGGCTGTCCGGTTCGCACAACTTCGTCGTAGATGTCCATGATTGGTTGTTCAGCATCCGGCACGAGTTCGCGGATCGTCTTGCCGACGACATCGTGCATTCCAGTATGATGCTCAAATGCTGGGTTTGCCGTCAGGTATCGGAAGTCGCTCGGTTGCCCTCCAACGGTCTCGATCTTCTCGATAATGCAGAAGCCTTGAGCCATTGTCGTAAACAGCGATCGATATTTCTCTTCTGATTCGCGCAACGCTGCTTGGGCTTGCCGTTGCTCAATTAAATCGGCGGCTTGGCGGGCGAGTAGGTCAAGGAAACGCAACTCGCCATCGCTCGGATGATAGTGTTCGCGCCAATGCGTCGAAACCATACCGATCGGTTTGCCCAAGCGGGTAATCAGGGGGGTTGACTGTGCCGAGAGATACCCAGCGTCAACGTGCCTTTGCATTGAGCCATCGGGGTCTTCGCTCTTTGGCACGTCGAAATCAATAAACGTGCGATCGCCGTTTTTAAGTGCGATGCCGCAGGGCGTGTTGGAACTCGCATTCACACGGTAGAAATGTTCAGTCAGATTCCGCTCAAAGCCCTGCGTCGCCAGCAGTACCAATTCTTGTGTCGCTTCGTCGAGAATTTGTACTGTTCCGGCATCCGCCCGCGTCAGAGCGATCGCAGCAGCCATAATTTCTTGGTAGAGCGTCTGAATGTCGCCTTCAGTTACAAGCCTCGCGCTCAGTTCGTGCAGTAGTTGCGTATCTTTCAGGTCTGACTCGACGGCTGATAAAGCTTGTTTGCGATCGATGGTATCTTTGTCAACTGGTCGCGGTGATAGCGCAGCGTTAGCGAGTATTCGAGCGTCGGAGTCCCCCACAATACCGGAGGTTGGTGGCTCTTGGTACGCCGCTTTGGTACTGGGTACTGGGTACACTTCGGCAAGCTCAGTGCATCGCTGGGTACTGGGAAATTGTAACAAAATATGTTCGGGGTTAAAGCCCCGGACATAATTTTTCGTTTGATTACCACTACCCCAATCCCTAATCCCCAATAAAGAGTCCCTTTTACGTTCCTGCGCTTCCTGCAATGCCCGTTGTACCGATGGCACTAACCGCCCTAAGCGTTGCTTGAGTACATAATCTGTCGCGCCCTGTTTGATAGCTTCAATCGCCAATTCTTCGCCCAAACTGCCAGAGATGAAAATAAACGGCATCTCAGGACGTAGGCTATGGGCGATCGTTAGTGCCGCAATCCCATCAAAACCAGACAAGGCATAGTCTGCCAAAATCAAGTCGATTTCGTCGGTTTCCAGTATTCTGATAAAATCAGCACGAGTCTCTACTCGCAGTAGTTCACAGTTAATACTGCCCTCGAGTAGCGTGGCTTGCACCACTTGTGCATCGGTTAGATTGGCTTCGAGCAAGAGAAACTGAAATGCTGACATTATTTTCCTCCTGGTGTTTTGGTAGTACCGGGCGGTTTATTCGACATTTGCCGAGCAAATTTGCGCCAGCGCCTTCATATTTTCATTGGTCACAAAAAGCTCTTTAGCCACGCTACCTTAACCTCATTGACGGTAATAGTCAGGCAACGCCCGACCAAAGAATCTTGCAGATCCGTTCAGCAAGAAAGCCTTAAGCAGAAATAATTACAATCTATATATATTTTGCTAATTTTATGCCAAATTTTAGTATCATAAACTGTTTATCATGTTCTACAACAAATAGCAGCCCCCCTTAGAGGTTGTTTGAAAAGTCATGATTGATGTATCAAATATTTTTACCCCACCCTAACCCTCCCCGATGTATTGGGGAGGGAACCGGATTTTTCTTGTTTCCCCCCAATGCATCGGGGGGATTAAGGGGGGTAATAATGTGATTAAAATTACAGCCAACTACTTTTCAAACAACCTCTTAAAGGATATATCAACAATTCCTGCCAACACCGAATCAATAAATTATAGTGTGTGAGGAATTGCAGATTTACAAAACGTAAATAGGCTTAAAAGCCTTACCAATGACAAATGACTAAAGACAAATGACAGCCCTCTCCTGTCGGAGACGCTACGCGAACGCCAGTTATCTTTAATTGCACCAACCTACTTAACTAATGATTTTGTGTTATTTCAAGGTTTTCTCAACTTAAACAAACCATTTGATTGGACTTCCCACGACTGCGTAGCGCGGGTGCGAAAATTGTTGCGCCTCAAGCGTGTAGGACATGCGGGAACCCTAGATCCAGCAGCAACAGGGGTCTTACCGATCGCACTTGGTAAAGCCACAAGATTATTGCAATATCTGCCAGAAAACAAAGCTTACAAAGCTACCATTCGCTTGGGTGTGCGGACTACAACCGATGATTTAGAAGGTGAAATCATCACTTCTCACGCTTGTGCTGGATTGAGTTTGGCAGAAGTAAAAACTGCACTGGCACAATTTGAAGGCAAGATTGAGCAAATTCCACCGAATTACAGTGCAATTCAAGTGGATGGTAAACGTCTCTATGACTTAGCACGCCAAGGGAAAACGGTGGAAGTTCCAGTGCGGACAGTGGAAGTTTTTCAGATAGATATTTTGGACTGGAGAGAAGGAGATTTTCCAGAATTGGATGTGGCGATCGCCTGTGGATCTGGTACATATATTAGAGCGATCGCTCGTGACTTAGGTGCAATCTTAGAAACTGGTGGCACACTTGCGGCTTTGATCCGTACCCAAAGCAGTGGTTTCGATTTAACAGATAGTCTCACTTTTACCGACTTAGAAACTAAACTGCAAGGCGGAACATTTCAACCTCTTACCCCTGATGCAGCCTTACAACATTTGTTATCTGTGACTTTACCAGCAACATCTGCTCAAAAATGGTGTCAAGGTCAGCGAGTTTCTCTAAATTCTGATATTACTGGGATAGTGCGAGTTTATCAAGAAGAGACTCACTTTTTAGGTGTTGGACAATTACAAGATGAAGTGTTGATTCCGCAAATGGTTTTTGAACCAATTTCTTGAAGAAGAATTCAAAAGTCAGAATTGAATTTTAACTTCTGACTTTTGAATTCTTTCTGTTAAACCAAATAACTCGTATTAGGTACGATCGCAAAGAAGGCATACTCATACCAAGCAGTCCAGATGAAACTGCGAATCCATCGCTGACGCTTGTCGAGACTCAATTCATATTCAAACGCGCCACGAGATACATCAATGGAAGATAAATGAGAATTGCAACCGCAGCCATGCTGATAAGTAAAACCATATTTAGAAGCAATACTTTGCACCTTCATTTGGATAGCAAACACCTTACCTGCATGGAGTATGGCATCCCAAGCACGTTTATGCTCAATATCGCGCCGATCGAATCGCAAGGCACGTTCTTCAAAAACATGATCGCGGTAAATTGGTGCTAAATGCACGTGATAAAAGCTAGCAGGTAGTTCATAACCAAATTCATTGAACAAATCTATGCCAATGCGAGCCACTTTTACTTCATCAGCGTAATCGATTCCTTTTGACTCCAGATCACGAAGAATTTCTGCAAAGTTCGGATAGCTATATTTGAGAAAGTCTTGCCCAAAAAACTCTAAGGTTTCCCATGCCAGTTGTGCAAATAACTGAGAAAATGACGGTATTAGGTGAGCTAGTTGGGGGCGATCGCTAAATAAGTCAACATCACCACGTTCTAATTTATACAAAAATAACTGCGCCATCTCAACATAGCTTTGGGGTTGAGAAAGTCCGACACTCGTGGTTCCTCTAGCAATGTCTTGCCATATAGAAGGTAGTTGAGAAACATGAACCGCATTTTCTCCAGCAATGACTGCAACAGGAGGACATTCGAGAAGTTGCATCGACAATCTCCTTTAAGGCTTTAATGTGTAATTTACCTTAAGCGATGTCTAAATCTATCTTCTGAACACAATAAAAAATGTTTGACAGACTGTCTTTTGACAGCGATATCTACAATGGGCTACGCCTACGCAATTTTATTTATAATTTTTGGGGCATTGGGCATTAGTTATTTTAGGATAATTCCTACTTCATAATTCATAATTAAATTACCTACTCAAAGCATTTTCTTCACCCACCAGCTATTTTCCTATATATTTTCTCACCCTTGATTAACTCTTCATAGTACTGCTCGTAAGAGGTGAACCTGATAGATTCTTGTCTTCCTAAACCTAAAATACCAAAGGTGCAAAGGCTATTATAAAATAGTTCGTGTACCCGTTTTTGAAGTACCTGATTAAAATATATGAGGACATTACGACAAAAAATTACATTAAACTCATTAAAAGAACTATCAGTGGCTAAATTATGTTGGGCAAAAACAATATTTTCTCTTAGAGACGACCGGAAAATAGCATTATCATAAGCTGCTGTATAATATTCGGAAAAAGACTTCTTGCCGCCTGCTTTCAGATAAAGATGGGTATATTCCTGCATCATTTTCAGCGAGAAAATCCCACTTTTGGCATTTTGTAATACCTTCTCATTCGTATCAGTGGCATATATGCGGCAACGGTGATAAAGTCCTTCTTCTTGCAGTAAAATTGCCATTGAATAGACTTCTTCACCAGTTGAACATCCAGCGTGCCAAATCCGAATAAACGGATAGGTTTGTAAGAAGGGGATAACCTGATTTCTGAAGGTATTATAAAAGCTGGGATCGCGAAACATTGATGTTACATTCACCGTCAGAGCAAGCAAAAATCTTTCTAAATAGGCGCGATTGTGCAGTAACCGCTCTTGCAATGCAGAAATATTTGCTACTCCTTCTAATTGCATAAAGCCCTGAATGCGGCGCTTGAGTGAGGAAAGAGCATAATTGCGAAAGTCATAACCGTAGTATTGATACACACCCTCCAAGAGCAAGTGTATTTCTATATCCTCCAAGATTGGTTTAGGCAGAGGCATAATAATATTCATCATTCATCATTCATCGGTTTCAGTTTAACCAAGTGGCTCTTACTACTAAAACAGCGATCGCAATTACTGAAATTCCAGCTAGCCATCTCACCTGATAGCGCAGATTTTTAATCTCTTGGCTCAGACTTTCTTTCTGTGGTATAGAATATGGTTCTAGTTTTACAACTTCAATAGCTACTTGTTCGGGTGCTTTTTGAGGTTTTTCAAAAGAGACTTGCGTGTGTAGCCAATTAGTAATCAGTTGAGGACAGTTCTTTTTAAACCAATTTAAAGCTAAAGTTCTAAAAACTGGTTTGGACATTCGGGCAATTAATTTCATTACCCTATTTAAGGGTTTCAGGCGAAGCTTTTGATTGATCAAATTGACTGAACCAACATCATAAAGACAATCCAGAATTAGTTTTACAGTGGCTTCTTCACTGTTAATCAAGTTTTGCAGTAAAAGCAGAACATCATGCATACGCTCTGCTTCCATATACTTTTCTGCCAAGTTTCCTGGAGGACTGACAGAAGGATTTACAGTTGGATTTAGGGTGTTTTTTCTTACTATTGTCATATTGGTAAAGTAGCATCCATAATAATTTCAGTACACCTATCTACCGAGAGAAAGATTTTTTATCTAGAGAGAGAACCTAAAAGCCAAAATTTATTCGTGAGATACATCACTATATCGTGTCTGTAAAAAAGCTATTTATGTAGTTTTTGTAAATCTTTTATCTACTTCTGGGTAAATAAAATTTTTTATTTAGATGCTAATACCTCAATTTGCGAAATTACCCGTTCTAATTCCTCAATTATTACAGTGCTTTCAGTTTTTTTAAAAGCATCTACAAGCGCCCGATAATACCAAAGCGTACCTTCTTTACGCCCCTGAAAACGTTCCCAAAGTGATTCGCCCAAAATGCGATAATCTTTGAGAATAGATTGGGCATTGTAAAGTTTATCAGCTAATGACACAAGCAGAACTGATGGAGAAGCTGTAGGAATATGAGCAATATATGCCTCCTTACGCTGTCGCCAAGGGGGTTTTGGAGTTGTATCAGCGTCAGTACAACCATCGACAATTGCCGTTACATTGTCACCAAAGCGACGACGAATTTCTTCTCGTGTTGCAGCACCACCTTGGTCTTCGATCGCATCGTGTAAGAGAGCTGCGATCGCTTCATCTTCATTTGCCCCGTATTCTAAAGCAATACTGGCGACACCTAATAAATGCGCAACATAAGGGACACCTGAACCTTTACGAACTTGGTTGGCGTGTAGTTGGGTGGTGTAGGTAAGGGCTGCGGTAAAACGTTCTGAGAGCATTGTATAAAAAAATTCCAGCAGTCAGAAGAACTCAACCGAAATATTGGGTTTGTGTCAATTTTATAACAAATCGCTCCAAGTGCAGAGGTAATAAAGGATGAAAGGGGTACAGAGGTAAAATTTCAATTTGAAATTAGATAGACAACATTTAAATCTATATTCCATCGCCAGATAGATAAAACTCTGCTGTTAGTTTATTAAATTTACTCAAGGATGTGCTTAAAATTAGGAGTTAACTTACATAATGCCAGACAATCCTGGATTAGGAGAGCAAGCGCTCAATAAAGCGGCAGAAATAGGATTATCTACTCAATTAGATGAAGTAGAAAATTTAGATGTAGACATCAAGACAGACCCGCTGAAACTGGTTCAGGGAGAGGTGGATGAAGTCACGATTCAAGGTGAAGGTTTAGTTATGCAAAAAGACCTCCGTATGGAGGAATTTGAAATGCAAATGACTAGTGTTGCCATTAATCCTCTAAGTGTGGCTTTTGGCAAAATTGAACTCACTAAACCGACTGAAGCTCATACACAGGTTGTGTTAACCGAAGCTGATATCAATCGTGCTTTTAACTCCGAATATGTGCGATCGCAACTGCAAAGTCAAAAAATACATATTAACGGACAGTTGAGGACTATTGAACCTCAAAATGTAGATTTTCGATTACCGGGTGATGGTAAAGTAGCACTAAATGCCAGCATAAAATTAGTAGAAACTGGTGAAAATCAGCAAGTTGCTTTTTCCGCAGTCCCCAGGATTAGCAGCAATGGAAAAACTGTTACTTTGGAAAATATCGAGTATGGCGAAAGTGAGGAAATATCGCCAGATTTGACAAAAGCTTTGATAGATGAAACTAGCGAAATTTTGAATCTAAGTAATTTTGATTTAGATGGCATAAGTTTGCAAGTCAACCAACTAAAAGTAGAAGTAGGCAAACTAATCCTACAGGCTGAAGCTTATGTGGAAAAAATTCCTTCAGCTTAAAAATGTAACGTTCATAAATTCAGGATACTAATAATGGAAACTACAGAAACAACACAAGTAGGTTCAACACCTTTCCCAAATATTCCACCAGTTATTGAAAGTAACGATAGTGAATATCGTGATACTGGTGTACCCAGTACAGTTGCGATCGCCGGACATCCCCTACACCCGTTGAGTGTGATTTTTCCCATAGCATTTTTAGCTGCTGCCTTGGGAAGTGATATCGGTTACTGGTTAACTAGTGATTTCTTTTGGGCTAGGGCTTCGCTATGGTTAATCGGACTTGGATTAGGTGGAGGCATCCTTGCATCTGCGATCGGTCTGAGCGACTTTTTGAAAATTGAACGAGTCCGCAAGCGCACCGCCGGTTGGACGCATTTGATACTTAATGTTTCTATACTAGTTTTATCACTCGTCAACTTCCTCCTACGCTTGGGCGACCCTGAGTCCCGAATAGTACCTTGGGGACTGTTAATCTCGCTTGTTGTCGGTACACTGACTAGTGCTTCTGGTTGGTTCGGTGCGGAACTCTCCTATCGCCACAAAATTGGTGTAGTGGGTGGAGGTAGCAGAAGATATCCTTGAAGCAGGTAGAAGATAGGAAAAACGCAGCACTTAACAAAATAGTTGGTCGAAGCTAGAAACCCAGTGACAGATTATTATTTACAGCTTCCGCTAAGAATATTTAGCAGTTATCGTTTGTATTTGATACAGTTTTGATACATCTTGTGAGATGGAGATAAGTCCGATCTAAGGTTTTACCAAATCAAAATTTGGGAAGCTCTTTCCCTTACCCAGTAAGGCTTTTGAACCCATCTCACAAGAGAGAAATTAGCGTATTTAATTAATAACTATATACTTTATCTATGTGGTGAAAAAAATTACATTCTGTTAAACACTAACTATTTATTTACACAAGTTTATAAAAATTACAATTATACAAAAGGGTGAAATCGCAATATAGAATTTTATACTAAATTAAGTTTAAAAAAGTGCGCAAGCGGTAAATTTCTGACTTTAAAGTGTTTTAATAAAGTTATTACCAAAAGTCTAGTAGAAGCAAAAACATGAAAGGTTTCAGGAAGTTATCCTCAATAGCGCTATTGCTATGTGCCTTTGTGTATCCGCCCTCATTAGCTGAAGCGAAGGATATTTCTCTAAGTAATTCTCGCAATGAACAGAGCGCTGCACCAGAGACTAAACTAGTTGGAGATCAAACCGGAGAGCTTCTAATTGCTCGACGCCGGCCAGGACGATACCAAATTATTAGACGACGGCAAATAATCCGACGCAGACAGCCATTTGGAGGATACCAAAATATCCGACGACGGGAGCGTTTCGGAGGATACCAAAATTTCCGACGACGGGAGCGTTTTGAACGATACGAAAATAACCGACGACGGGAGCATTTCGGAGGATACCAAAATTTCCGACGACGGTAGATTATCGAACGACGGCAGCCTTTCGGACGATACCATATTATCCGACGACGCTATTAGAGATATGAGTGAAAATGACGTAGGCAAAATTCATGAATTTTGCCCAGTAAGGATTTCGGACAACGCATATCATTAATTTCTAGAGATGTCTATTGAAGACTGGTGATACAAATAATATCATGTCCGCTTAAAGACTTATCATGAAGACCGCAGTTCTTGCTGGGAGCAGGGGGAAAGAGGGTTTTCCGGTTTTTGCACAGATGTGGTAATCATAACTAATTAATCGGACATGATATAAGCCAATTGTTAATAGAATAGGACTTACGCACAGGTAACGGAAAACAAACCACAGAGGACGCAGAGGTCACGGAGAAATGAGAGTTTGAGAGGGTTTTTGCGTAAGTCCTATAGAAATCTGGTGAAAAAGAATGTAGAGACGCAGCACTGCTACATCTCTACAAGGGTTTTGGATAACACATATTTAATTTCACCAGATGTCTAATGGTTAGTGGTTGTTCTATTAACCACTAACCATTAACTATAGTGGCTCATATCATGTCTGGTTAATTAGTTATAATTCCCGTAATCTATGCAGAAACTGGAAAACCCTCTTTTCCCCTGCCCCCTGCCCCCAGCAAGAACTGCGGTCTTAATGATAAGTCTTTCACCGGACATGATATCACTCCAGACTGGGATTAATCGCTGGTCTTACCTTGAAATTGGCGATTTTCCAAGGTTGTATCATCAAGATTTGTTGCTGAGATGAAAATTCAGTACTGGCGGAACGCTCTAATAAATCTACTGTATTTTCTAAATTCAACCCTAAATCACTTTGCAAAGATAACTTGGCTGTTTCTCCGTGAGATTCATAACATCGCAGAATTAACTGCTGTGGATCATCTTCAGATGGCTTCAAGGCCATCAAGATTAAATTTTCAGCTGATAAATCTAGGAAACTTACTCTTTCAATAGTGCCGGTAGCCGTAGCAGAGTGTTGAGCCAGTGGCCAATTCAATATCACTTGCAACGGTATATTCAATTCATAGCCACGCCGTACTGTATGGGCTGATTCCCAACTATCAGCATGAGGATACAAGGTATATTTGAACTCGTGAAAACCTCGGTCAGCCTCTGGGTCTGGCCAATTAGAACTGCGTAGCAGTGTTAGGCGGAGTTGATTTGGTTTGCTGTCATAACCGTATTTACAATCATTGAGCAAACTGACACCATAACGATTTGGGATTGCGGTATTTGTCTGTGTGTCCTCTGCTGTTAAATCAGCCCAACGCAAAGCAGGAACTTCCCATTTTGCTTGTTCTGCGGGTGTTTGCGGTTTAGTTGGGCGGCGAATCGCGCCACAGGGAATTTCATAAGTAGCAAAGTCGGCTTCAATATTTAAAGGAAAAGCAGCTTTCACTAATACATGATTTTCTTGCCAATTGACAGTTGTAGCGATGTTCAGCAGAGGTGAACTAGCTTGCAGAATATAGTCTTGGCAAAATTCCGATTCACCCAACTGACGCAGCACGCGCACACGACTTTGCACCGGGCCTTGTTCTAACCATTGAATAGATTGAAGATTTGTTGAGGGTAAGGGATGTTGAGCATAATTGGGGTCTATATTCCAAGCATCCCAATATTGACCACTGTCTTTAAAAGCTTGCAGTTGATTTCCCGCCCCACTCAAAACTTCTCGCTGATAAGTTTTGTCAAAAACACTTGATAAATCTCCGGTGTCAGGATCTATAACAACTCGTAAGAATTCATTTTCTAAAATCCAGTCTGGGAGGAGTGGGGGAGATGAGAAAGAGACACGATTAATCTCGTCTGTACTGGGGAGTGAAGGGGAAAGCCAAAATATGCGGTAGCCTACGGGTGGAATTTCGGTGGCGAGAAATAGTAGGGTTGATGGTTCAGATAATTGGGAGACAAGCTGCTTGCCAGAAGCATCGTAAATCTGCCATTTTTGGGTAGTTGTTGGTGGTGTGGGTAAGGCTACGGAGACTACCTCAGAACGTTGCCAATTAAGAGAATTGAAAACAAAAATAGGCAGACTATCGGGTTTTGGTGGTTCTGATAAGGGAATGTGAGATGCGATCGCTAAAAGTGATTCCTGTAATATTTTCGTTCCCACTTGTTCCACTTGTTGCCATTGGGGCAAGGCATCTGTGTAAACTTGGGTAATTGAAGAACCAGGTAAAATATCGTGAAACTGTTGAAATAACACCAATTTCCAAGCTGCTTCAATTTCTGCCTTGGGATATGTCACACCACAGCTTACAGTTGCCAAGGTAGCAAATAGTTCAGCTTGATACAATAAATTTTCACAACGACGATTCCAGCGTTTTTGATCAGCGTGGGTAGTGTAGCACCCGCGATGGAACTCTAAGTAGAGTTCGTCATTCCAAATGGGGAAGGAAGAGGGAGCAGGGGAAGCAGGGGAAGCAGGGGGGGATGGGGGAGAATCATAACTAGTGCCTTCTGTCTCCTGCCTCCTGCCTCCTTTACTGATTTGCTGTAAATACTTTTCAGCCGTCGTAAATTCTAAGTCTGGGAAGAAAGGCGACTTTTGCCAGCGTTGGGCGGTTTCTAACATATCACGGGTGGGGCCGCCGCCGTGGTCGCCGACACCGGGAAGCCAGAGAGATTCTGGTAAACAAGTTTGGGTTTGCCATTCAAAAGCATAAGTTGCCATTTTAACCGGGTCTATAGCTTCACCGATGAGTGCAGACATCAAACTAAAGACTTCGCTTCCATCAGGCGATCGCCACCAAAAAGCCTCATAATCAAATTTAGTAGTATCATTCCACCGCAACTTCTGCGTCACAAAATACTCAATTCCAGCATTAGCGAAAAACTGCGGTAAAGTTGCACAGAAACCAAAAGAATCTGGAACCCATTCCACAGTTGAAAGCTTGCCAAATTTTTCCTGGATGTAGCGTTGACCATATAGTAGCTGACGGACTATTGATTCACCAGCAATTAAGTTGAGTTCTGGTTCCACCCACATTCCGCCGACAACTTCCCAACGTCCAGCAGCTACCTGTGCTTGAATCGTCCTAAACAAATCCGGGCGATGTTCTTCAATCCAAGCATAAAGTGCGGGACTTGAATGACAGAAAATTAACTCAGGAAAATCTTCTTGCAACTTCAGAACCGACTCAAAAGTATTTTGCGCCGCATTCCAAGTTTCACTCACAGGCCATAACCATGCTAAATCTAAGTGAGCATGACCCAATAAAAAAATTTTAGATTTTATATCCGTAGCCTTCAAAAAGGGGGCTAAGATATCGGATTGAATTAAATTTTGGCGTAGAGCTAAAAACGACTGTACCAATCCCTTCTCTTCCTCCGTGTCCTCTGCGCCTCTGCGGTTCGTAACCTCCCCCACCATCGCCGCCAAAACATCCAACCTCTCCGGCGCAAACTTTTCCAAATAAAGTTGCACCACAGCTAACTCATTAGCCACAAAACCCGGATCGGGATTATTATCAACATAAGACTCATAAACTAGGAGCGATCGCACTAAAGCACCATCACAATGTCCCGGACTCACTAACCGCAAAGCCACAATAAACTCTTCCCCTGGCGTCACCCCCTGACTGAGAAGTACTCTAGGCGAACAATCAAATAAATCACCCTCCAGCACTAACTCGCCATTTACATAAATCTCAGCAGAATCCGCCCACCAAACCAGCGCCAGCCGCAAAGATAACCCAGCTAAGGGATAACCGTGTAAATCTTGGGGAACTACCAATCTTTGCGCTAGCCATAGCACTTTTTTCCCGCCCGTCCAAGCAATATGTTCTTTAGCATTCAACTGGACTAGTTGCCAATGAGACAAATCAGCAGCTACAACATCAGTAATAACTAAGTTAGATTCCTGATATAGCCACGTAGACTGAAGATTAACTTGACAAAAAGAGCGCAGTTGCTCAATTGCTTGTGAGATAAATTTGGTCTGGGATTGAGAGACAGTCGGGGTCATATATTCGCTAAGATGAAGTGTTGGTTGTTTTTATTGTTTGGCGCGAGTCTCACAACTTAACAAGACTTGAACTAAAAAATTACTACTATGTCTTCTGGTTCCTCTGGTCGTTATCAAAGCAGACTATTTAACTTTGTCCACCAGCAATCTCGGCGGGTGACACAACAGTGGGAACACACCTTTCGGCATTTGCAAGTTGCTACTAAGTGGGGTGTCGAGGTACTACTTTACCCCGTGTATCTACTGTTTCAGTCATCTGAATCATCTGGGAAAACGCTACATACTAAAGAACCACAAACTAGATTAAAGTTACAACCAAATGATACCGATTTCCAGCCTGAAACTCTACCCAATGCTGATAGTCCCATTCAAAATGTACTAGAGGCAGTCAATTACCTGTCATCAGATGAACCCGCCTCCACTCCTACGAAAGCATCTGAACATTTCAATCCCTTGGCTTTATTGGGAGTTTTTCGGCTGAAATTCGGGGAAAAAAACTCTAATCTTACTCAATCATCAAATATTACAGCTAATCAAGCTGTCAGTCTCAACCCTTCACAATTAGACAATGCCCTTCAACAGTGTCTTCCAATAGTGCGAGGAATTGCCACAAATTTAATGAGTCGAAATTTAGTACTTGTTACTGCTGACAATGAAATTCTAGATATCTTAACACCCCAGCAACAGGCAAAATTAGAAGACCGAATTATTAATGAAGTTGCTAATTACTGGCAGTTTTGGCGTTTGATTGTAGCTAAAAAAGAAGCGCAGCTATTACCACAAATTGACCGATTATTAGCAAAACTTACTGACGGAAATCCAGCTGAAATTCCAGTTTTAGCGGAGAATATACCAAAAGATTTACTCAATACAGATAGATTATTAGCATTTCTAGATATAGCCATTGCTAAGTTGGAATCGAATGCTTTAGTCCCAGTGCAAGAACGTAGCCAGAAAATTGTCCAAGTTGCCCAAACTCAGTTAAACATATTTCTTTATGGCAAAGAGCAATTAGCTGCCAAAGGAGAAATTGCCCCTAACGCTGATGATTTAGAAACTCATTCACAGAATTTTCAGGCTTTGATTGAGGCAGCGCTTAATTACTTTTTTGGTGTTGGTAATAGAAAAACACTTGACACAACAACCAGCAATGAGAGATTGCCAGATAAACTATTTCCATCACGCCTGAGAAAAGCTTTGTTCAAAAGCCCTCTGGTAGAAAATCAGGATTTAACAGACGATCCTTGGCTAACGTGGAATGATTTATTTGGTGACACCAAAACCGTTGCTGACAAGCCAGTTACACTTTCTGGGGGGAAAAATCCTGCTTTAGCCCCAAGTTTATCAATAGGGCATTTTCCACAAAAGAATTTGAGTGTAAAACAACCTAAAATTGGATCTGGCTTGGTGCAAAGAAAACAACCAAGTAGCAATCTCGCTTCAAGTCAAAAAACATCTGGAAAAGTCGCCTCTGTAAAACAAACTCAAACCCGCATTTCCCAAACTAAAAGCGAGAGTCGTAAAGGGGAAATTTTGCAACAGCAATTTCACCAAAGCAGTCAAGTTGAGGCACAGCCAGACTGGATAGAAACCACAGCAACTTCAACTGGCTATGAAAAGCACCCCTTAGAGCAACTTTTGGAATGGCTTGATTATATTATGGTCTGGCTAGAAGAAAGATTTGTAAAGATTTTTCAGTCGTTGCGGCAGCTATGGCAAGGGAAATAATACTAATTCGTAATTCGTAATTAAGACTTGTCAGATTGCATCTGAGTTTCCAGGTTTACATCTGTAGCCTAATTTTGGATAATTTGTATAAGCTAGGAGATATTTTTTAATAAACTATAGGACGAATGGTACTTACTTAAGCAAAAGTTGTTCACAGATACCCGACTTGTTCAAGAAGTCAGGATCTAAATCCAACAATTTAGTAAGTGTTATTCCACCCTACATATTCTTGAATTTTGAATTTTGAATTGTTATTGGTGGTTGTCTAAGTGAAAATTATTGTTTACTGTAAATACTTTAATTTCAAAAATCCATTAGATAAACCGAAAATTGAGACGTTTGTAGTAAATGTATCTCAAATCCCAAAGATAGGTGAAACAATTGTAGTCGAAAGAATTTCACCCCAAAAGCAGTTTGTAATTATCTTTGAGTACATTGTGACAGCAGTGCAATTTAACGCATCTAGGGAATCGATTGATGCAGCAGATGCTCAAGTAAGTGCATTTTTGAACCACTGTTGGGAGGGAACATCAAATTTCAAAGTTACAAACTTTTTAGAACAATAATCTCTCACCACAATATATGATTGAGTAAATAACATAACGTAACAGCTTTAATTCTGTTGGTTCAGGGTAATCAGTTGGCAAAAGAGCCAGCAGCGCATTTTGCAATTTTTCCAAAGCGATGTCTACAGATGTTGATAGATATTGACTTTTTAGTAGCTTGTTGGGAGAATACGTAAAAAATTAACCAGATGATTGACCATAGCGATCGCCTAGCTTCTCGTAAAGAAGGCAGATTCCAGGGTGTTGGAGGACTTGAACTGTATTACCAAAGCTGGCATCCAGAGGGTAAAGTCCGGGCAATATTAGCCATTGTGCATGGACTTGGAGGGCACAGCGATCGCTACAGTAATATAATTGAGCATTTCATACCCAAGCAATACGCTGTCTACGCCTTAGACTTGCGCGGTCATGGACGCTCACCAGGTCAGCAAGGCTATATCAACGCTTGGAGTGAGTTTCGCGAAGATTTAGGAGCCTTTTTACAGTTAATTCAGACTCAGAATCCAGGATGCCCAATTTTTCTCTTGGGTCATAGTTTAGGTGGAGTGATTGTCTTAAATTATATACTGCGCTATCCCCAACAAGCATCAGTATTGCAGGGTGCGATCGCTCTTGCACCAACCTTGGGGAAAGTCGGAGTTTCACCTATTCGGGTACTTTTAGGTAAAATGCTCTCACGTGTTTGGCCGCGTTTCACCCTGAATACAGGCATTGACATCAGTACTGCTTCACGAGATCCACAGGTTTTAGCCGCGATCGCTCAGGATACAATGCGACATACCCTTGCTACTGCCCGTCTGGCTACAGAATTCTTTGCAACAGTTGATTGGATTAATGCTCACGCAGGTGATTGGCAATTACCATTACTGATTCTCCACGGCGGTGCAGATCAAGTAGCTTTACCTGCGGGAAGCGACATCTTTTACCAACGGGTAAACTGTAAAGATAAGCTGAGAATCGAGTATCCGGGAGCCTATCACGAGATTCAGAGTGACCTCAATTACCGCGAGGTAATGGCTGATTTGGAGGATTGGTTGGAGCGACACCTACCATTTGAAGTGGCGCAGTTAGGACGGGAAAACGCTGAGTTAGAGTTTCCTAGTTCTTAGCTGCATCATTACTTCTTACGCCTATAACAACCTAAGAATTCTGATAGGACTAGATGTCACTAACTCCGACTTATGTATATTTTAACTACGCCAATACTGATATGCTTTCTGCTCTATGGATAAGTAATTATCGTTTGGATGTATGCCTTGAATTATCAGACAACCTTTGTGTCTGGGTGCATGAAAGTCAACAAGTTCAACTTCATACAACAGATCCATTACTCTGTTATTTGTTATAACGAACTCACATATACCCTCCTCAGATTCACATAAAAATAATGATTCCCATCTGCTAGGCTTTGTAGAAAATTCTGCTAATCGAATATCTTCAAATATTTTTTCACGTAACATTACCCAGGGATTTCCTTGAGATGGTGTATATAACTTTAATATTCGTGCCCAATTACCTGGTTTGATTACACTGCCTACTTCTAAAGGATAAGAACAGGCATAGTAAAAATTATTCATAAGATTTATGTGAATCAACAAAAATCTGTGTATGGCTTGTAAAAGGATGATCCTCATAAATACTCTCACAAGTCACAGCATAATCTGACAGCACTGGTAAATTTGACCCAACACATAGCGCAAATTCATCAGCTAACTTATCTGCAACTACTTCAAACTCTTCATCGTTCAGTTGACCTTGTGTCTGAAGCTTCGCCATCAACTGAGCGCATTTTACTTCTTGACTTTTGCACTGTTGATCTTGAAAGATTAGCTCTTGAAGATATTCACTGGCTGAACTATAACCGCCTTTAGCTACTTGTTCTTCGACAAAGACTTTTATCGACTCAGGTAAGGAAATCTGAATGTTAGTCATACCTTGAGATATCTGGTGGGCGATTTTATCTATTACGTTAGCACTGCGATCGCATCTACTTCTATCAAACAGGCGATCGCCTATTAAAATGTAGAGTCAGTTATTTATATTATCTGAAAAATACGTTGCTGATGATTGAGAGTTTTTTCCAGTCAAGATAGGCTCTCCCTTTATTCCTCCACGGCTGAGAGTACAAATCTTATAAAAGTTTTCGCACTCAAAGATTGCTAGAACTAGCTCTTTCCCAGTTTGGTAAAAGGATGGTAAAGGTTTACCTACCTCGCATTCCATATCAATTTCGCGATCGCACCACTGTAACTTCCAAATACGCTTTTCGGTTATGGGTGCTTTAAGAGACTGAGCAAGAGCACTATACACCTGCTCTGCTTTGATATCATCCTTGGCTGCTGGCACAAAAAACTTCATAGGCTGAGGTTACAAATAACGTAGGTTTCATTAGCACCAGCGTAACGCAGTTACCAAGGCAATCTGCTCCCATCCCACGAGAAAAAGTGTCCACTATCCCCTTCTTGAAGCTGTTCGATGACAGCCAATAATTGGGTAACAGTACGTTCCACTGAAAATAATTTTTCCGCAGGGACATTTCTCTGGAAAGGACGGGAAAGACGTGTATCAGTTGTACCAGGATGTAATGTTACTATTAATGCTTTCGGACAACTTCTTTTATACTCAATTGCCGCAGTTCGCATCAACATATTGAGTGCTGCTTTAGAAGCCCGATAGCCGTACCATCCCCCAAGTTGGTTATCGCCAATACTGCCCAATTTAGCAGAAATAGTGGCGAACACGCTGCGTTCTCCATGCCGCAATAGAGGCAATAGATGTTTAACCAGCAAGACAGCACCAATACTATTTATCTGAAAGTAGCGCAGCAAATTTTCTGAATTGATCTGTCTTAAGCTTTTTTCAGGTTGCAAAGTATCTTCATGTAACAGTCCTACACAGTTGACTACCAAATGCAGTTTGTCAACTTGAGTAGATATTTTTTGAACAGCTTCAATAATCTGCAACTCGTCAGTAATATCTATCTCCAAACAAATTAATCGCTCAGGATATTCGTCTGCAAGAACTATTAACTCTGAGGCCGATTCCGGCTGACGAGAAGTTGCATAAACTTTAGCTATTCTGTCATCTTGTAGCAATTTTTTCACAAAACCTAAACCAATACCTTGGCTGGCTCCCCCAATCAAGGCATTGACAGGATTAATTTCATCGATAAAAGACATATCAATTTAGGTAACTTGTGGAGGTATTTGATATTCATAGCGAGAGACAAAATAAGCACCAACTTGTCTGTCGCTGTGATAACGGAAACCAAAGCCTTCATATACTGCTCTTAGGCGCAAACACAAAGCATCGCAATCTAGACGTAAATAACGTTTACCAAGTGTTTGTGCGTGTTCAACAACCCAAGCCAGCAGTATCAAACTGCGAAGCAATGTACAAATGCTGACTCTTCCTCTGAGATGTCGGGCCAGAAAAGTAAATGCTCTAGTTATTAGAGCAAAGCGCCACCACAACTAGAACCACACCCAGCAGTACAACCATAGCAATAAGCAGCAGTTTGTACCTCACTAATCAGGTCTAAATTGCCAGCTTCTAACAATTTGCCAACTGTCAAAGTTTCACCATTGCGAGTTTTTGCAGGCAAATTCATCATTTGGTTAAAGTCACAATCATATACATTGCCTAGATAGTCAATTGAAAGTTCATCACGACACATTAAATGTTCAACTGTGCTGGGATTAAAATGCGACTCTAAAAACTGCAAATAGCTGGTGTATAGTTTTCTCCGTTCTAAATGCATTTTAGTTCTACCAACTGGTAGGTTGGTAAAGGTAAACAGATTGTTAAACACAATATTAAAATGTTCTTGTAAGAACATTTTGTAATCTTGTTCTAGATTACTCTGTTCGGGAGCTAAAGAAAATTTTTCATTAATGGGCAACTGGGGATTAAAAACCAAGTCCAAAATTAAATTTTGGTCTTTACCATAGCCGAGTTGGTTAAGCCACTGCAAAGCTTTGACTGAACTATCAAAAACACCGATACCACGCATTTTATCAACATTATCTGCTAAGTAACAGGGTAGGGAAGCCACAATTCTTACTTGATGTTTAGCAAAGTATTCTGGTAAATCACCAAATCCATCTTCAAAATAAATGGTCAAATTAGACCGGACAATCACTTGTTTATCAGTTGCTTTTGCTGCTTCTACCAGTGGCTTAAATCCATAATTCATTTCGGGTGCACCACCAGTCAAATCCACAATTTTAATTTCAGGAAATTTATGGATTAGTAAAATCAATTGTTCGCAAATTTCAGGAGAAAGTTCTTCTGTACGTTTTGGCCCAGCTTCGACATGACAGTGTGTACAGGCAAGATTACAACGCTTACCTAGATTAATTTGTAAAACAGTGATTCCTTTTTTTGTCAAAGGTGAACTGAGTTTGTTTTTAAAGGCTGTGACTGCTGTATCTAGTAAAATTTTTGTTTGAGTTCGCATTAGTTACTACTCCTAAACAATTCCACAACAATATTCATTTTCCCTAACCTTGCAATAATCTGTAGGTGATTGCACTAATAATTGCAGCAGTTGGTAAAGTTAAAATCCACGATAGTAAAATCTGATAAAAAACACGAGTATTAGATTTAGATTTTTTGCTAATTAATCCTACACCAAAAATAGAAGCAACTGAAATGTAAGTCGTAGAAACTGGAAGCCCAAACCGAGTAGCTGCAATGACCAAAACCCCAGTTACTATATTTGCTGATAAGCCTTGAGTATGATTCATTGAGGTAATCTTTTCACTCATGGTTATTGCAACTTTTTGAGAGTTAAGTAAACCGCCAAGTGCCATTGCGATCGCTATCGCGATCGTTCCTCCTTGAATCGAGAAATACTCAATAATTAGGATGAGTGAAATAATCTTAGGAGTATCATTTAATCCTCTAGCAAAACTGATAATTCCAGCACTGGAAAAATGGCAAACATCAATCATTTTTTGGTTGACTGGTAGATGCCATTTTGAATTAATATAGCCAGATAAGCTGTAAATTCCTGCTCCTAAGGGAATAGCAATAATTGGACTGAGTAATAAAGGCAAAATAAAGGAATTTCCCAAGGCTGCAAAATTAACTTGTAGTCCGATCGCAACTAATCCAGCGCCAACCAACGCACCTGTTAAACTGTGAGTTGTGGAAATAGGAAACCCCATGAGAGTGGCAATGAGTACAGTTAATCCAGTAGCGATCGCTACTGCCAGATGAAACTCTGGGGCATTAGCGATCGCATCAGGTAATAATCCTTTTCCAGAGAAGTTTTTAATTAATCCTCCTGCCAAAAAAGTTGCAGTTATTGCACCAGCAAAAGTTGTAAAAGTTGCCCATAAAATTGCTGTTTGATAGCTGCTAGTTCGGCTACCAAACAGCGTTGCTACACCTTTAAAATTATCATTCGCTCCATTTGAATATGCTAAAAAAAGCGTAGCTAAAAAAATACTGATTAACAACATTTTGGAGTTTATAAAAAAGAAGTCAGAATTCAGAAATTAGAATTCCGAATGTAATTAGTGAAAGATTCAAATTGTGCATTCATTACCCAGTCGCACAGAACCATTCTAAATTCTGACTCCTGACACTGAATTCTTTCTTAGATCAATTAACAGCAGCCACCACCGCTATAGTGCCAGGTTGAATCGGTAACAATTATTTCTGTTGGCTTGGTAGCAGCAAGTTTAGCAGCAGTTTTATCACACACCGCAGCCGGAATACCTAGCTGAAGTATATGACCTGCTAAATCGTCAAAGAAGGGTTCAGAACCAGCATAAATTGCCGTTTTTCCAGTGAAAATGCAAGCACCATCTTCTGGAATTACAACTTTAAATGAGACAGAATCCAGACTTTCTAAAAGTAGGTTGTCTTCTAAATTATAAGTCTGGCAATCTAGTAGACGATAAGGACGACGGGCACGAATTTCAATTTGACCAAAACCAGCATTTATAATCCTTTCAGTATACTGTTGATATGTGAGTGCGCCTGATAAACACATTGCTCTCAGTCGCTCATCTTCTTGAAGATGTGCTGGAATTGGACGAGTAGCAATTGGATCGCTCATCTGCAAGCGTCCACCTGGTTTTAATACGCGATGTGCTTCTTTTAAAGCACGAGTTAAATCTTCTGGTTCAAAGATGTTGAAAAGGCAATTCTGTGCCACGATATCGACACTAGCATTAGCAACAGGTAAGTTAAAAGCATCACCTTCACGGATTTCGACAAAGCTGGTGTTAAACCAGGGATTTTCTTGAGCAGCAATTTCCAGATTACGTGTAGCTGCTTCCCGCATAGCCCCAACCGGTTCAACAGCAATTACAGCACTTGCATAGCGGGAAAAATAAGCGAATTGTAATGCTTCTAAGCCGCCACCAACGCCGACATACAGCACAGTAGGTTGGTTTCCTAGTTCGATGGGGTGAACAGTAGTGCCACAACCATAATTCATTTCCTGCATTGGCAAAGGAATTTTCAATCCTGGTAGTTGCAGGGGCGTACTTTGTACACAACAAAGTCCAACTTGCGGGGTTTGGGCAACTTCACGATAGAATTGCGCTGCTGTTTCTAGATAGGTCATGCCATTTTGGGTTTTTAACTTTGGATTTTAGACGATCGCAGCTTTGTGCATCCTACCTAATATAATTAACTCTGAATTGGATGAGTTTTTGCTGAGATTGCCAAAAACCCCAAATTTTTCTATTAAAGAAGATTTTGGGGTTTTAGCATGATTTTACACTGTGGGGAATCTCACTTCTTTACTCAGCACGGGCTAAACGCCCCGCTTCCGCTAACGGAACTCGAAACTCGGAACTGTTTTGCCCCATGCCCTTCAGGAGTGCTGAGTGCTGAGTGCTGAGTGCGGAATCTCACTTCTTTACTCAGCACGGGCTAAACGCCCCGCTTCCGCTAACGGAACTCGAAACTCGGAACTGTTTTGCCCAATGCCCAAATTCAATCATGCAATGTGTAGCCAACACCGATCACAGTTTGAATGAGACATTTTTCGTTATTGGCTTCAAGTTTCAGGCGCAGGTAGTTAATATAAGGTTCAATGATGTTGGCATCGCTGATGAAGTCGTAACCCCAAACTTCCTCTAAAATGCGATCGCAGCTAATTATCTGTCGCGGATGGGCCAGCAAATATTCTAGTAAATCAAATTCCTTAGCAGTTAACTCAATTAACCGCCGATCTCGGTACACTTCGCGCGTGCGACGATTTAAACTTAGGTCTTCAAATTCTAAAACATCTGCGTACTCTGCTTGGTTGCTTCTTCTTAGGTGAGCGCTGACTCTGGCTAATAATTCATCAACGCTGAACGGTTTAACGAGGTAATCATCAGCACCAGCGTCTAAACCTACAATGCGATCGCTCACTTCATCTTTGACGGTTAATAAGATTATCGGCACTTTCTCAGCTATACTTCGCAGGCGGCTGCAAATTTCCAACCCCGACAAACCAGGCAACATCCAGTCTAAAATTACTAAATCCAGATGCAACTCACGCGCTGCGGTGAGTGCAGTCAATCCATCGTAGGCAATACTGACTTGATAGCCTTCATAATTCAATTCCAATTCGACAAATCGTGCCAGTTTGACCTCATCTTCAATCAGTAAGATGTGCGTCATGATGATGTTAATGATTTCAGCAGGATACGGTAAGCAACAATACGGTCTGGAAACACTTTAGCGAGGTGTTAGCTACTTAATAGCTAAACATCTAATTAGGTGTACGTTAGCTTAGTATAAACCTGAGTAAGTAAGTACAACCGTAAATCTGCAATTACCGATCGCTGCTCGATCAAAGAACAATCCAACTGGCTATCAGCAATAAGCTGTGATATCTTCACCACATTCATCAGCAAGATAACAGAGCGCTTTAAAACGCAAACCAACCACTTCCTCGTATAGGGGATTTAATTTACACATCGGAGGGAGATGAAATAGCTTCCAACCAAACAGCGTAATGTCTTGTTCAAAGGGACACTGAGCAGGAATAGCTTTGCATAGGAAATGAGCCAATTTGGAGTTATGAATTTCTATTGTTTCCAACCACTCGCGGACTGGGTGTAGTAGATCGTTGTGTAAGTGAACTTGAATAAAGCTTGTCATAATTTTTCACCTTGATAATTTCAAACTAGATTGAGTTTTTTGTATAGGACTTATGCAAAAAACCTCTCTAACTCTTATTCCTCTGTGTTCTCTGCGTTCTCTGTGGTTTGATTTTCCGTGACCTGTGCGTAAGTCCTGTTGTATTTGAACCTTTATAAATAAATACAGTTAGGTTTTGTAGTTTTATGCACTTATTACTTTTTCTTTGGTTCTCTACAGAGGTAGATGGAGTATTGTTAACTACACATTCAAGTACTACAGTTTCTGATAATTTGTCCTGACTTTTCACTTCATATTGAAAAACCAACCCAAAACCTAACCCCCTAACTTTTCCCTCGTAGGGGAGGGGGAAAAACCAAAGCCTTTCCCTTGGTGAGCTACGGTATACACACAAGCCGAAGAAAGCTCGATTCTCAGGGCAAAAATGTAGACAGGACAACGCTTTTCAGCAAATTGGCACTATAGCAGTTTACAGTTGAGTCCAATACAGACCTAACCCCCAACCCCTTCCCTAGCAAGGAAGGGGAGTAAGATTCAAAGCCTTTCTGCTCTTAGGAGAGAGGAATGGAAGTGAGGTCAAAACTGTACTGCACTCAAACGAAAACCGCCATATTTGACAAACATTTCGGCTCAATCCCTTAACGATGCAGAATTTTTCAGGTCACTGACAGTACTTTATGTTTCTATCTAGTCTGCGTATTTATCGATCAATTTAATATCAAGTTAATATGAGTAAAAGTTTTTAAGTACAATTACTGATATTATCTAGCACATTAATGTAATTTTTGCAAGCGAAAATCTCGTGAAAATGGCTACGGAAATATACTGAATAATTTAACAAAATTTATTATTTGCCTTCTTATGTCTCAGAAAATATACGCTCACAATCATTAACCAATATAGATATCCTTTATTAGAGCTAATTCGCTCTCAAAGTTAAGAAACTTGGTATCAGTTACTAAAACTATGACGAGTAGTTGGGCTGCTAGCTACCCTTCTCACCCTTCTCTTTCAAAGACGGGAACGCGTGACGATCCTAGCGGCGCTAAGGCAGCGATCGCAAAGCGTCTCATTGGCGTAGCCTCTCGTAGAGAAAAGAAAATAGCCACTAGAGAGCGACTGTTACCGTTCTACAGCGCTGGCTCACCGTTTTGACCAAATTTAGCCAGCAGCTACTTTTTCAACTAGGAAGGTAAAAAATGGAATGGGCTATTTACAAAAAGAATACAGGCAGTTTTGTAATAGCAGTCGCAATTATGACTGGTGTTGGCATAATCTCATATCTTAGTTTGCTTCAGTATAGAGAAAACTCTCAATGGGTAACACATACACGCGAGGTGCTTGAAAAGACAAAAGATGTAATGTCAGAGATCAAAGATGCAGAGACTGGACAACGGGGCTATCTTCTCACGGGCAAAGAACGGTATCTGGAACCGTATCGCACTGTAACTGGCGACATTGCTCAGAAACTTAAGGCTCTACGCCAATTAACTATAGATAACCCCAATCAACAGCGGCGGCTCGATCGCCTTGAACCCCTGATTGCGAAAAAACTGGTTTTGATTGAACAGACGATTAACGCCAGGAGCAAAAATTTAGAATCTGCGCTGCAAATAGTTCAGACAGATCGGGGTCAGCAGATCATGGAGGACATCCGAATCCTGACCACAGCTATGGAGAAAGAAGAGAATGAGTTGTTGAAACAGCGATCGATGAAGGCGAACGCCAGCGCTCATCAAACAACTTTGCTGACTATTTTTGGCAGCATTATCGCTTCTGTTATCGTCGGTTTCGCAGCCATAATCACCAATCAGGAACTTATCAAACGCAAACGGATGGAAAATTCTCTGCAAAAGGCTCGCGATCAGTTAGAGATAGAGGTTAACAAACGGACTGCCGAACTTAGAAACATTAACGAAGAATTGCAAACTGAAATTAATGAGCGCAAAAAGGCGGAGTCAGAGATTCTGCGCCTGAACGTCCAGCTTGAGCAGCGAGTTGCAGAACGCACAGCACAACTCGAAGCCACTAACAAAGAGATGGAAGCATTTAGTTATTCTGTGTCTCACGATCTGCGGGCCCCCTTGCGGAGTATCGACGGCTTTAGCCAAGCACTACTAGAAGATTATGCTGACAAGCTAGACGGGCTAGGTCAAAACTACCTCCAACGAGTGCGTGCAGCCACCCAGCGAATGGCACAACTGATCGACGATTTACTAAATCTGTCACGATTGACGCGTAGTGAGATGCGTTACGAAAAGGTCGATCTGAGCGCATTAGTGGAGGCGATCGCTACAGAGTTGCACAAAACCCAACCAGAACGCCAAGTAGAGTTTATCATTACGCCGGGATTGGTTGCTAATGGTGATGCTCATCTGTTACGGATCGTGCTAGAAAACCTGCTGGGTAATGCGTGGAAGTTTACAGGTAAACATCCAAAAGCCCGAATAGAATTTGGGCTTTTACAGCAAAATGACACCCCTGTATATTTTGTCCGTGATGATGGCACAGGCTTCGATATGGCCTATGTTGAGAAACTCTTCGGTGCTTTTCAGCGCCTACACGCTATGACTGAGTTTGAAGGTACTGGTATCGGACTAGCTACTGTGCAGCGCATTGTTCACCGTCATGGTGGCCGTGTCTGGGCTGAGAGCGTAGTGGAGCAAGGCGCAACATTTTACTTCACCCTTTAACTATAGGAATACAACATGATTTTACTTGTAGAAGACAATCCTGACGATGAAGCGCTAACCCTACGCGCACTGAAGAAAAACAATATTATGAACGAGGTGGTGGTGGCACACGATGGGGTGGAAGCTCTAGATTATCTCTTTGGTAAAGGTGTTTACGCCGATCGCGACATGAACGTTATGCCCCATATCATCCTCTTGGATTTGAAACTGCCCAAAATGGATGGTCTGGAAGTTTTACGACACCTGCGTACCGACGACAGAACAAAAATCCTTCCTGTAGTCATTCTCACCTCGTCCAAGGAGGAGCAAGACTTAATCAATGGTTACAGCTTGGGTGCTAATAGCTATGTTCGGAAACCAGTAGATTTTTCCCAATTCAGTGAAGCGGTGCGACAACTAGGATTGTACTGGTTTGTCTTAAACGAATCACCGCCGAGGATATAGCTTATACCAATCCTCCAAAATCAGGTTATAGACGCAAGGCTGACTTTCTTAATTACGAATTACGAATTACGAATTACATGGGTATACCACTGCGCGTATTACTTGTTGAGGATTCAGAAGACGACGCTTTGTTGCTGCTGCGTGAACTACAACGTGGTGACTATGAAGTAATCTTTGAACGGATTGATACACCTACAGCCATGAAAGCTGCGATCGCAGAGCAAACATGGGATATCGTTATCTGCGATTATTCTATGCCCACCTTTAGCGCTCCAGCTGCATTGAAGCAGGTTAAGGAAAGTGGACTTGACCTGCCATTTATTATCGTTTCAGGAACTATTGGTGAAGATACGGCAGTAGCCGCCATGAAAGCTGGTGCCCATGACTACATTATCAAAGGCAATCTAGCACGACTTACCCCTGCTGTTGCCCGCGAGTTGCGTGAGGCACTAGTGAGACGGGAGCGTAAACAAGCAGAAGAGCAGATTAAAGCATCGCTTCAAGAAAAAGAGGTGCTATTGAAAGAAATTCATCACCGGGTAAAAAATAATTTGCAGATTATTTCTAGTCTGCTCAACCTGCAAGCAGAGTATCTCAAGGACAATCAAGCCCTTGAGGTATTCAAAGATAGCCAGAACCGGATTGAATCAATGGCTCTGATCCACGAGAAACTATATCAGTCTCAAGACTTGGCAAGAATCAATTTTGCCGACTATATTCAAGATTTAGTAACTAATTTATTTTATTCATACAACGTTAATTCCAGCGCTATTACCTTGAAAATGAATGTTGAGGAGGTTTTTCTAGTCATTGATGCAGCTATTCCTTGCGGCTTAATTATCAATGAACTTATTTCAAATTCCCTAAAATATGCCTTTCCCCAGACAGAAGGGGGAGAAATTTCTATTGACTTTTGCTTCGATGAAGTAAACTTATATACACTCACTATCAGTGATAATGGTGTCGGTTTTGCCCAAGATTTTGACTTTCATAATACAGAATCATTAGGTCTGCGATTAGTAAAAGGTCTAACACATCAGCTAAAAGGCAATATCGATTTTAGCAGCAATAACGGAGTAAAGTATAAAATTATATTTCCGATTAAAAATTTATAAATTTATAATTTCAATAAAAACATGAACCCAGTAAATATATTAGTTGTTGAAGATGAATTCATCGTGGCAATGGATATACAAAATCGGCTAAGGAAATTTGGATACACTGTTCTGGGGCTTGCCGATTCTGGAGAAGAAGCAATTAAGAAAGCAGCAGATGGTTCTCTAGATTTAGTTTTAATGGATATTCACCTCAAAGGAAATATGGACGGTGTGGAGGCCGCTCAGATAATTCATAATATTTTTAATATTCCAGTCATATATCTGACTGCTAATGCAGATGAATCAACATTGAATCGAGCAAAGGTAACAGAGCCGTTTGGTTACATTCTCAAGCCCTTCAAAGAAAAAGAATTAAAGTTCACAATTGAAATTACCCTTTCAAAACATCGGACGGAAAAAAAATTAAAACAGAATGAACAATGGCTGACTACTGTACTTAAAAGTATTGGAGATGCTGTGATTACTAGTGACGAATCTGGAACTGTGACTTTTATGAATCCAATTGCGGAGGAACTGACGGGTTGGAACTATTCAGATGCATTTGGTAAAGAAGCAACAGAAGTATTTAATATTGCTCATGAACAAACTCGTATAATAATTGAAAGTCCGATAACGCAAGTCCTTCAGTCAGGCGTTACTGTCGGTCTACCAGAACAGACGATACTTATTGCTAAAAACGGTACAGAAATACCAATTGATGATAGTATTGCACCGATTAAAGATGACAACGGTAACATCACAGGTGCAGTTTTAGTCTTTCAAGATATCACCGAGCGGAACCAAATTTTAGAGGCACTAGCGCGTCGCCAGCAAGAATTCAAAGCACTAATTGAAAATGCACCCGATATTATTTCCAGATTTAACCCTCAATTGCGCTACGTTTACGTTAATCCAGCTATTGAAAACATTACAGGAATATCAGCCGAAACATTTATCGGCAAAACAAACGCAGAGTTAAATCTGCCGGAAGAATTTTGCCGGATATGCGATCGCAAGCTCCAGCAAGTTTTTCAAACGAAAGAAGAAACGGAGTTTGAATGCAGTTTAGCGATCGCCCAGCAAACAAGACATTACCATACCCGTCTTGTGCCTGAATTGGCTAGCGATGGCGAAGTATATTTTGTTTTAAGTATTGCTCGCAACATTACTGCTCTCAAACTTGCAGAAGCGCAATTAATTCATGATGCCTTTCACGATGTACTAACCGGTCTGCCAAACCGCGCCTTATTTATGGAACGGCTAGAACGGGCGCTCATGCTGATAAAACGACGCACAGACTATAAATTCGCTGTTCTCTTTCTAGACCTAGATCGCTTCAAAGTTGTCAACGACAGTCTCGGTCATACAATTGGCGATCAACTACTAACTGCCCTTGCTCGCAGATTGGAGAATTGCCTGCGTGCTGGAGACACAGTTGCTCGTCTAGGGGGAGATGAGTTTACAATTTTGCTTGACGATCTCCAAAATGCCAATGACGTAACAAGCGTAGTGGAGCGGATACACGAAGTTCTGACATCTGCGTTCCAACTCAGTGGGTACGAGGTATTTACCACCGTCAGCATTGGCGTTGCCCTGAGCAAGGGTAGTTACAACCGACCGGAGGAACTCTTGCGCGACGCTGACATTGCAATGTATCGTGCTAAAGCATTGGGTAAGGCACGCCATGAGATATTTGACTCAACCATGTACACCCAAGTAACGCAGCTATTAGAGTTAGAGATGGATCTACGACGGGCAGTTGAACGCCAGGAGTTTCAGGTTTACTACCAGCCAATTGTTTTATTAGAAACTTACAAAATTATTGGCTTCGAGGCTCTCGTTCGCTGGCAGCACCCGCAACACGGATTAGTTTCTCCAGACAACTTTATTCCCCTGGCAGAAGAAACTGGGCTGATTATCCCTATTGGTTATTGGGTACTAAGCGAGGCTTGTCGTCAGATGCGTGCTTGGCAAGTACAATTTCCTACTGACCCACCCTTAACAATCAGTGTAAATCTTTCCACTAAACAGTTTTCACAACCTGGGCTGATTGAGCAAATTAACCAAATTATCCAAGAGACTGGTTTAGAAACTGGCAGTTTAAAGCTGGAGATTACCGAAAGTGTACTTATGGAAAATATTCAATTAGCAACTTTTATGCTCTTGCAACTGCAACAGATGAATATCCAATTACACTTAGATGATTTTGGCATCGGCTATTCATCCTTGAGTTACCTGCACCGCTTTCCCAGTAATGCTTTGAAGATCGATCGTTCCTTTATTGCTAAGATTGGTGCTAATGGAGAAAACTTAGAGATTGTTCAAGCGATCGTCGCTCTAGCACAGAATCTAAACATAGATGTAATAGCAGAGGGCGTAGAAACCGTGGAGCAACTGGCACAACTTAGAGCCATGAAATGCAAATATGCACAG
Source organism: Nostoc sp. (assembly GCF_036917415.1). GTDB lineage: Bacteria > Cyanobacteriota > Cyanobacteriia > Cyanobacteriales > Nostocaceae > Nostoc. The sequence continues at coordinate 162,861 of NZ_JBALDJ010000113.1, forward strand.
GGATATTTTTTCTCCCAACCCCTTGATAGCAAATCGGTAGAAACATTAATTTTATCTGGGATTGAACCTAGATATTAACCAGTTTTTAACTTCGTGTAACTAACTCGACAAAAGCCCGATAGTACAACCAATTCAGAACCGCTATAGTTAATTTGTGTTGTTAACCAAATTCTTGGAGGCGCAGCTAAACTTACCCCTCTTTAATCACTATCGGTAGAGAAAAATCTAAAACCCTTATTTCTCATGACTTTTATCAATTTAGACGTAGGTTGGGTTGAGGAACGAAACCCAACACCCAAAGACCTTAGAAAAGTTGGGTTTCACTTTGTTCAACCCAACCTACATTTATTTTTCTTTCCCCAAAGTGATAGAAGAGGGTTACCCGCAAAAAGCATCAAGCTTTAAGAAAGCTGCGAAAACTAATGACTGATGACTTTTTCAATCACAAAAAGCTACTTTTTGACCTATGGGCATCAAGTTACGATTGGTTCTTTCCTTCAGTGTTTTATCGAGCCGTTCACCAACGGTTGCTGGAGTACGTCGATTTACCAGAGCCAGCAAATGTACTTGATATAGGCTGTGGTACTGGACGCTTGCTTGAACGCCTTGCTACTCAGTTTCCCGATCTCCGAGCTACCGGATTGGATTTATCTGCTAATATGTTGCGGGTAGCAAGACAGAGCAACCGCCACCGTCCACGCTTAATTTATATTGAGGGCAAAGCTGAGTCTCTTCCCTTTGCTGATGGTCAATTTGATGCAGTTTTCAGTACTATCAGCTTCTTGCACTATTTGCAACCTAAACAGGTGGTTAGTGAGATAGCACGGGTACTTTCTCCTGGCGGACGCTTTTATTTGGTTGACATTACTTCCAAAAAAGAGACAGAACCTCAATTATTGCCAGTCTCTCCTCGTGGAATTAGACTCTACAGCCCTAATCAACGTCAACTTCTTGGCTCCTCTGCTGGGCTATTGTGTTTGAATCACCATTATTTACTAGGGCCTGTCTTACTAACGATTTTTGCTAAACCTCCAAGTTGAAATAGGAAATGGGGGAGAGTAAAGGGCTGGAAACATCTTGTATCAAGCCTTGTTCTGCATATCTTAAATTACGAATTACGAATTAGTCTGACCTTGATATTCCATAAACACCACAGGAACTTTGAGCAGCCTTTTAGCTAACTGCGAGAATCTAAATTTTTCCTTGAGCGTAGATAAGCCTATTGTCTTAGGAAATTGTGGCAAGTCTTCAAAAGATATTGGCACAAAGTCAAAGCGACTGTAAAACTGCACCAGCCGTTGACCTAAGCATTCCAGATAAAGTGATTGCGTTGCTGTATTAATCAAATGTTGCGTTAGCAAACTACCCAAACCGCGACCTCTCCAAGCTGATGCAACGACCAAGCTACTAAGTTCTTGTGCCCCTAAGAAATTACGCAGCTGTCCACAAGCTATCAGATTCTCATTGTATTCAATTACCCAAAATTGCTGCCAATTTAATTGGGTTGGGTCGAGTTTGGCTGAAAATACCAGCAATCGAATCGACCACTGATCCGCAGAGGTTGCCTTGCGAAGTACATATCCAGATGGTAACGATAGATTGCTCTGGTTCATTAATTACACTTTGATAGTTTGTATCACCATCATCACACCATACTATTCATTCAGATCCAGTCAGATCGTTTGCTATTTTCTGTCAACTATCAATAAAGCAATTTTAAAAGCGTCTTGGAGATAAACCCATTCCGAGTTTTCCCTTAACGACAGCAAGGGTTCTCAGGTTAATAAAGTCTATATTTGTGGATTTTTATCAGCATATATGAGTAGTACTAAACAATACTTACGATAGAGGAACGAATCAGCCATAACTATATTCTGGATAGATACACTCACACGCCTAATTTTTTTAAGATAATCCCAAGAATAAAAGATTAGGAATGCAGTCATGGCTGAAGAACAAAAAGAAAAATCTAATAATCAAGAAGCTACACCTACCGCTTCTGGCGGCTACCAAACCACCGTTGACGAAAGTACCCGCCAAACTGGCGATGCTGAAAAGAGTGATGGTAAATCCACTGCTACACCAGAAGCACCAGAAAATGATTCTGTAGCAGGTAGTCCCAATCAGGGAACTGAGTCACGTTAATTGGTTTGAACTTTCCCAAGTTTTAATTATCTTGTCAGGTTTTTTGTAATCACCCTAATACAGTAAGTATCGAGTGGATATGTGGTGTAACAGCTACAATTATCCACTTATTTTTTGTGTAATGAGCTACATTATGTCTAAGTAGGTCGGCGTAAATAATTATTGTTGGGATAAGGCAGGGGGCAGGGGGCAGGGAGCAGGGGGAGAAAGAGTTTGAGCCTTATTTACTTTTCTTCACACAGTTTGGTTTTATTGCACCGACTTACTTACATGCGTGCGTTAGCGTTGCTTACCGCAGGTATCGCAGTCAAAAATCCCGATGCATCCAGCAGCATAAAGCGTTGCAAAACAGTGGGATGAATATATGATTGATGGGGCAAAGTGGATGCAGCAGTTGATTCAAGACTTGGTAGTAGTAATTCAAGGAACAGGACTAGGACTTACCATCGTTAAAAAATGTGTAGAGTTACATGGTGGTCATATTCAATTAGAAAGTGAGCAGGGTGTTGGTACAACAGTAATTGTCACTCTGCCACTACAATGATTAGGCAAGTAAATAAATTATCATAATTGGGCATCGGGCATTGGGCAAAACAGTTCCGAGTTTCGAGTTCCGTTAGCGGAAGCGGGGCGTTTAGCCCGTGCTGAGTAAAGAAGTGAGATTCCCCACTCAGCACTCAGCACTCCTGAAGGGCATTGGGTTCTTTTCCCCTGCTTATTTTGGTGCTTGGGGATTTGGCGTTGGACAAGTTTTATTAACAAAATTACACTGATAAATATAGGGTTCTTGCCAACTCAGGGGAATTTCTAACAAGTCTCGCGTTCCTGTCATGCCTTGTCCAATAAATAGCAACAAAGCAATGCAGTTTAAAATGGTATGGACGATACGCCAGCGATTGGACTTATCTTGATAAATGTCTTGAACAATTGCTAATGAAAAAATCATTAGCAGTGCTGCGGTAATTCCAATATAATAATGTGACCAATACCACTCATTGGTGAGGCGATAGACTCCATCTTGACAGCCTAGAATTACTAAACCTGCACCAGTTAAAGTTGCAAAAACTGCCCGCCACACCCGTTGTTTTGCCCAATAAAGAAATACTAACGAGGCGATGGTAGCAGCAAATATTAGCAGTATAAAAATCACTTGAAAAGGTGTTTTATTCCATAATTGATTTTTGATGATATTTTTGCCAATAGGGTAGCTTAATCCGATTAAAGTTAATCCAACAACTGCACTTGTGAGCCTTTCACCTAACTGCTTATGTTCTGCACCCACCACTGGAGGAATTTTACTCTTACTCCCCGCTAAAATTTGCATTCTACGTTGGCGTGTTTGCCAAGCAAAATTAACTACTGTACCGATGAGTGGAAACACGAATATAATTGCGATCGCTGGATGTAAAAGACCAAGAAAATCTGTTATTTGCATACAACACCTTTCAATGAATCATTGAATTCATCACAAAGGATAATTTAAAGCATCGTACCATTACTTAAATTAATTTCAGATGAGAATTTGTTTAATATTTATTTTTGTTGTTTTTAGCTGATTTTACAGCTATTTTCAGGTAAATAGACCACGCGGTAGGGGCACAGCAATGCTGTGCCCTTACGACAGATGTTGTTCAAATACATGAAAACTGCTGTAATCAAAAACTATTTGAATCTCTTATAAAAGATGATGAGTCTATGAAATATTTCCATATATCAAAAGATATATGGAAATATTTTTTAATATAAAGTTCCACAAATAGATAGTCGAAAAGAATGATTTCCAGGTAGAGGCAATAAAGACTCTTTTCTACGAGACGCGAATTTGTCTACATGAATTTTTTATAGTACAATATGTAGTTTTGGCTACGTCCTAATTTTTTTAAAAAATACATTGCTATGTGGATTTTCTATTTTCCAGAGCAAGTAATTTTTGTCACTATACACAACAAACGTTTTATAATTATAATTTGTTTCTATTTGCTTGCGCCAGGTATCTGAAGGATTTAATAAAAAAATATCAGTGAATCCATCAATAATATTGGGGATAGAACGGTCTTTTACTAATTGAAACTGCACTTTTGGCTGTACAAGATAGCTGAGAGAAAAGACATTACCATAATTAATACCAGAATCATTGCTAATCAAAAGTGGATGAGTAGCCTGATTGATAATTTTTGCAACTTGTGGATTACCAGAGCTAATAACCTTACTCCACCAAGTTTCAGCCTGAGAACTCACTCCATAAGAAACTAGCCCACAAATAATCACTATTCCCATAATTATTTGCCAGATTCTCCGGCGTGCAAAACTTTTATTGTGTAGCTGCGTAGCTAGTAAGTAAGTGACAGCTAGTTGAATTCCTAAATAAGAAATCAATAAATAACGTTCGGCAAGTGAGCGTATACCCCCAAAAAGTAAATCTGGTAGCATTAAAGGTAATGCAGGAATTATAATCAGCGTGACGATAAACAACCAAATTTTATAGTTAGTTGTTCGACAAATAAAATAAATAGAATATCCAATAAGAACTAAAAAAATGGGTGTAATTACATAACTAAACGGATTTTCAAAGCCAAAGTCTAAATCAAGAAAAATCCGATTTAACTGTAAAAGCCAAGATTTAATTAAAATGTCTAGGGGTAAATGTCTCTTTGTCCATGCTGTTGAACTCTTTACTTGCAATAAGTTAACTATTAAAACCATTATCCAAGGTGTAAAAGCTAAAAACCCTGCTAAAGATGCTAAGAGATAAGCTTTTACTGTTTTAGTAAATCTAAACTTTGCAATGGCAATTACATAAATTCCATGAGCAACTACGACAAATCCACTGAACAAAAATGTATATAAACTAAGCACCAAAGTGACTGCATACATTCCCCAATTTAATATGCGTAGCACTCGCTCTTTTGATTCTAACCGTAATGCTCGTAGTAATGAAGCGCTGCATAGTAATACAGTCACTATCCAGAGAATATATTCTCGTGCTTCTTGGGCGTATACTAACTGAATAGGGGAGATTGCCATAAGTGCGATCGCAACTTCCGATACCCATGCCGATGCTTTAAATAATTCTCGACACAGCCAATAAATACTGGGAAAAATCAACAAGCTGATGCATGCTGATAAACTTCTGATTACTGTCACAGAATTGCCAAATATTCCCACCCAAAACCGAGCGAGTATATAATAGAGTGGTGGATGCTGTGGATCGTCTACTTCCAAAGATATAATTGTGTCATTTAAGCCTTTCTCAATATTGGGACTTTGGAATTTGGCAAAACTTTCCTTATTAATTATGCGACCATTAAATATTTGCTGCTTGACTTGATTTGTTGTATAACCAGAAATCCGCAATGAAGTGAAAGTCTCATCGTGCCAATAAACTTTGCGGTCAATGTTAAAAAAACGAAAAAATATACCCACCATTAACAACATGACAATAAGAAACCGCAACCTATTTGGAGCAAGTTGGAGATGTCGCATAACTAAATTTCACAATAACTTGTACAATAATTATCTACTTTAACGAAATAAGTTTATGACTCTCAAAACTATTGCAATTGTAGATAGTGAGTTAGTCAAGTAGCGGAGGTAGCAATTTGCTAGATAAGATTGTATATTTAGCTACAAAATTAACTGTTTAGTGAAGTGGGAAAAGTGGGTTTAGTAGGATGTTTTTGTAGGAAACTTTTATTATGCTGTTGAAATGACAATTATTTTCTCATTAACAAATAAAAATTGGGATGTACCCGTTAATTATTTCTTAAAAGATGACTAATTTGTATATTACGTCGGCGCAAATTACGAATTTTAGCCAATTTACAGATTGAATAATAGTTATCATTATAAACAATATCTGTCTTAAATTTATACTTTTTTTCTATTATTTTGCTCCAAGTCTCTGAAGGATTAAGTAAAAATACATCAGTAAATCCATCAGGAATCTTAATAATTTTTTGATTGTTCACCAACAAAAATCGCACTTTTGGTTCCAAAAGATAGCTTAAAGAAAAGACATCACCATAATTATTGCCCAAAGCATCACTAATCAAAAGTGGACGATTACTCTGATTAATGATTTGGGCAACTTGTGGATTGCTAGAATTCATACCAGGGTTAGCGCGTCTCAAACCCTATTGACAAATGGATTCTATGAGAGAGTTGAGTTAGGGAGAGCCGCCGCCAAAACAGAAACCATATACT
>NZ_JBALDJ010000114.1:0-363286 GCF_036917415.1 Nostoc sp.
AAATGTTAAATAGCAAACGGTAAGTCAGGTGTCATTTGTCCTTTGTCAGTTGTCCTTTGTTATTTATCCAAAACTAATGACTAATGACTAATGACCAATGACCAATGACTAATGACTAAAGGGGATAATCTTTCTGAAACTGTTCGCGAGTTAGCGGTTGTTGTAACTCTACACCCTCACCGCCTAAAACATCCAACGGTTTGCCGTTCACGTCAATGTACACCTTGGCCTTTGGATTTAAAGTTGTTGCAGTGTAAACAACTTGTCCGACGCGGCCCATCATTGAGGTGCTACCACCACCGCTGGTAAAATCTTCAGATAAATTAACGTGAACCTGATTATTTTCAGCCTTCAGCCCCAATAGCTTGGTTCCTTTAGGGATAGTTGTTGTATCTGTCCCTTCTGTTGGGCCTGCTAACAAACTCTGGAAAGCTGCTTCTAAAGGCTGGTTGGGTCGAATAGAAGCGACTTTAACAGGTTGGGGAACCAAAGTAATATTTTTGTTGTTCGATCTTAGCCAATAAACATTAGGAGTTTGCTCATTAGCTGGCTGCCTAGTTGATGGCTGTGCTGGCTGATCGATGCGTGCAGAAGGGTTTGATGGTGTGGGAGTATTGCTGGACTGTGTGGTAAACCAAGCTACACCGCCACCCACCGCTACAACTGCTGCTGACACAGCTGCAATTACGCCTGAAGAAATACGATTAGATCCTTGTTGGTCTTTCATGTTCAAAACCTTCCTAACTGAGGGCTGATATGGTAGTTATGTGAGGAGCAGCCTGGTTAACGACGATACTTATAAGTAGAGAGTTTCCCACAACCTAGAGAAGACTTTATGCCTTTTAATTCTGTAAGTGCCTAATTGAATTCTAGAATTTTTACTTTTAATCCGTCACCTACCAAATTATGTAAATTTTGGAAAGACGCGATTAATATCGTCTCTGGGAAATCTGACTTTTCATCGGTACTGGAAAACCTCTCTCTAAATCTCTCTCCTTGAAGGAGAGAGACTTTGAATTTTCCGCCTTACAATCGTAGGAAGGGGGTTAGGTTTTTCGTGGGTCTTTACAGATGAGGTGAAAAGTTAGGTTGAATGGAAAATTGTCTACTCCCTACTTCACTCTATTGCTTCCGTAATCCACTTATGAAGTGTTGTTGTAACTTCATCAATGACTATTTCTTGAGATTTACGGGTGGCTCTTTCTACAACTTCAACTTTGCCATTAGCGATCGCCCGCCCGGTTACAATTCTATAAGGTATGCCAATCAAGTCAGCATCTTTAAATTTCACTCCAGCACGTTCATCGCGGTCATCTAGTAGGGTTTCAATTCCTGCTTGATTGAGTTCTGTGTAAAGTTTTTGGGCGATTTCGATTTGTTGAGCATCCTTAATGTTGGGAATTGTGACGATCGCGTGGTAGGGTGCGATCGCAACTGGCCAAATAATCCCATCTTTATCGTAAGATTGCTCTACAGCAGCTTGTGCTAATCGTGACACACCTACACCAAAACAACCCATAAATAGCGGCTTTTCTTCACCCTGTTCATTGGTATAAGTTGCTCCCATTGCTTGGGAATATTTAGTGCCTAATTGGAAAATGTGACCTGCTTCAATTCCACGAGCGCTGAAGAGAGTTTGTTCTGGGTTATGGATGGCGCGATCGCCTGGTCTTGACTTACGTATATCTACTACTTGCTTTGGTAACTTAAATTGCTCAACCCAATTAGCACCAACTACGTGATAGCCAGCTTCATTCGCACCTGTAACAAAGTTTTTTAAATCAACGGCTGTTTGATCTACCAAGCGCAAAAACTTGGGATGGATCTGCTTGTTGGCGGTAATATACTCATCTGCGATGTCTGGCGCAATGTAACCTAAAGGTAAAGATTTAGCTGTCCATGCTTGCTGGGCTTCTATATTTGGTACATCCAAACTAATAATAGTTTTAGCACCATATTCAGAAGCTAATTTGGTCAATTCATTTTGCAATTTGACTTCATTAACTTCCTGATCGCCTCGGATGCTTACCAAAACCAACACCGTTAAACCATTATCATAAACTGTCTGATAAAGGACATTTTTCACTAATTGAGTGGGAGAAGAGTTGAGGAGTTGACAGACCTTTTCAATGGTTTCTGTTCCAGGTGTATCGCGTTTTTCATAGGTTGTAAACCGTGAGGTTTCGGTGTCAATTGGTAAAGAAACAGCCTTTTCTACGTTAGCGGCGTATTTACCATCCTCAGTGTAGAGAACTTCATCTTCGCCAGCTTCCGCCAAAATCATAAATTCTGTGGAACCAGAACCACCAATTGCACCAGAATCAGCCTCTACTGCCCGAAAAGCTAAACCAGAACGCCGTAGGATATTGCTGTAGGCTTTATACATATCCTGGTAAGTTTCTTTGAGGCTGGCTTCATCGGCGTGGAAAGAGTAGCCGTCCTTCATGATAAATTCCCGTCCGCGCATTAAACCAAAGCGGGGACGAATTTCATCGCGGAATTTGGTTTGAATTTGGTAGAGATGCAGTGGTAACTGGCGATACGAGCGAATCATATCACGAGCGATCGCTGTGATTACTTCTTCATGAGTTGGGCCTAATCCTAATTGTTGCTCACGGCGGTCAATCAGGGAAAACATAATCCCCTCAGCTTTGGTGTAAGTGTCCCAGCGTCCCGATTCTTTCCATAAATCAGCAGGCTGTAATTGTGGTAGGAGACATTCTTGTGCGCCTGTAGCGTTCATTTCTTCCCGCACAATCTGGGAAACTTTTTGTAATACCCGCCACATCAGAGGGAGATAAGCATAAATACCACTACCGATGCGACGAATGTAACCTGCACGGAGTAATAATTTATGACTGGGAATCTCAGCATCAGCCGGATCGTCCCGCAGTGTAACAAATAACATTTGTGAAAGTCGCATCGTTTATTCCTTTCCAGAATCTCTAATTTGTTTATAAACCACCTGGCGATTAGAAATCCCGCGCCAGATGCTTCTCCTGTCGGAGACGCTGCGCGAACAAGTCGGCAGGACGCCAGTCGCCAGTCGCCTCAAGTCGGGAAACCCGCCCACGCACTGGCTTGGCTACACAAACTCTTTTTGCCTGGGCGGACTAAGAAGGCATCTTAGTTTTTTAACTTGCGTGGTGTGCGATCGGCATCTTACAGCCGTTAAGATATGGCATGATATAATCTTTGCAACTATTTAATCTAGGTCTAGGTTATGAGTCCTTTGACATTAAAACTAGACGCTGTTCATTTAAGTGACGAACAATTTTATCACTTATGTCAAAATAACCGCGAATTGAAATTTGAACGCACTGCCAAGGGAGAATTAATCATCATGTCCCCCGTTGGAGGTGAAAGCGGCAATCGAGAAGCAGATTTAATTATTGATCTGGGAATCTGGAATCGGCAAACTTGCCTCGGATTTACCTTCAGTTCTTCTACTATATTCAAATTACCCAATGGTGCTGATCGTTCCCCAGATGCCGCTTGGATTCAACGAGAACGTTGGCAAGCACTTACACCTGAACAAAGACGCAAATTTCCCCCTATTGCACCCGATTTTGTCATTGAATTAAGGTCAGCAACAGATGATTTGGAAATGTTACGTTCCAAAATGCAAGAATATATAGATGCAGGGGTGCAATTGGCATGGTTAATTAACCCAAAACATCAGCAAGTAGAAATTTATCGCCAAAAACAAGATGTGGAAGTGCGAAATCTGCCCACACAATTATCAGGTGAAAATGTATTGCCAGGATTTAGCTTGAGTCTATCCTGTTATTAAGATTTGCAAGTGCTGCTAAACCTCCACTACGCTATCTAGAGGTAACGCCAGAGCAGAAGCGAAAGGCGGTTTCGGTGATTGGGTTCTAGACAATCAGGGCGATGATTTAATATGGTGGCAATATACTAAGTACCCAAACAAAGTAGTACTAAGGATTTAGCACTCTATATGCATTATTTCCAGCCTCCAGTAATTGTTGCCATGACCAATGAGGACTGCCGATGGTACTACAGACGAGCGGTAATAAGTTTTGATGATGGAGAAGTTAGAGTTTGTGATCGAATAGTAGCTATTACTTCCACATCCACTCCCGAATTGATAATCTTCTATGACCCAAGCTTATTACCAATGTTTGCTGATCAATATGCATCTGCGGTAAATGAAGCACTTGAAAAAGGAGGACTTACTCGACGGCTTCAAGTAAAAAAGGGAATGTTGTTCTGGCAAGACGGGACAAAGTTTAATCACACACTCAAACTATCATTAGGGCAAGACTAGCCATCATCTGCATCGCCTCATCTTCTATGAGTTTTATGCCATATACGTGACAGTTAAATTTTATTTAAAATAACGTGATTTCGACGAACCTCTCCCTGCCTTGAACTTTAGTTCAAGTCTGTCCCTCTCCGAGTCGGAGAGGGACGGTTTTGCGTAGTAAAACCAGGGAGAGGTTTCTTTATTTACGCCAATTAAGCGGTTACTACATGAGCCGTCGAACTCACGTTAAAATATGATCAATTTCCCCCATAACCAGGGGAGCGATCCCTGAAAAGGCAAGAGAACTAAGAGTCAGGCAATGCGATCGCACCGCTACTTTTTCACTATGCTGTGCATCAGCTGCAACTCCGCACTGTTTGTAAAGTTCCTGCCTATGATAATTAGGGGCTGTCCTTCCTTTAACAGGAAATCTGAAAGTGGCTCAGGTGCTTTCCTCTTGTCTACTTTGATGTAGGCAACATAGCTAGCTATATAGAATCGGTAATAATTTACTCTAGAAAATTTTTCTGGGTGAGGGTCAAGCATGGCGCTGCTTAAGGGATGGTCAAACTTGGCTAGGGTCACGCCAAATTCTTCTGAAGTCCCTGGATTCTTCTGTACTATCAATTCTTTGGCTTTTTCCTCAAATGAACCGAGGTTTACCTTTCGATAGAAGTCCTGTTTAGATACAGAGCCACGCCATAACAATGAGATGAAAAACAGTTTCAGCCGGGTGTAGTCGTATTCCGTCACACGCCACCCTATACACTGTGTGCCATCTAGGATCGTTTCCCCATGTAAAGGCTCATCTGTTAAGAGTTGCTGTGCGTACTCATCCCAAACACCAAATATCTTTTCACACTCGTCACACAGAATATTTTTATCATAAACACCGATGGGCATTGTCTTTGGGTATTTGCCAGGTGTGTTAGTCAGCATTTTAGGTGGATTTTGCTCTTCACGAAGTCGGCGAAAAAAGCCCTCTGGGATGATGTGCGCTTTGATAAGCTTCTTGTCCTGTCTACAGTAACAGCAAGTCATACGTCCCTTCCCTCTTATGTCAGAACCGACGCTTCTATCTCTTATAAACGTGATAATTGGCGGGCTGCGCTCAACTTTAAGAACATCTTTAATATCAAATATTATGAATCAAACGACTACCTCACCTTCCCCTAAGCACCATTTACTTTACAGGGAACCGTTTCTATGGAGTTTTGCCCCCACCCTAACCCTCCTCTTGTAAAGCAGGGCTGTTTCATTCGATAAGGTAGAGATTTTGTCAACAGCATGACCAAGAAATTTGGGGAAGTTGGTGATTGAAAAATTATCATCTCAACCAATAAATTTTAGTGTGTTGGCGTTGGCGTAGCCTCTCGTAGAGAAGCCTTGCCGTTCGCGTGCATATTACAGCCGTTAGGATATCTTAAAAGAAATAACCATCAGGCGATTAGAATCAGGGCATCTTTAGGAGAGACTACTTTGTCAAATGTAATTTATCAAGCACAAGCACCCTTAGAATTTATTCCCCCCGCGTTTAACCCTTTATTGCTACGAGTTGTCCATCTGTTGCTACCCAGTTGGATAAACTGGCAAACACCTATTACCCAAATTGAAGCAGACAACGTAGAAGTTCTGGTGGATCTCTATCGCCAGTTTCAGGAAGGTAAGATCCGTTTTATGCTGGCATTTCGTCATCCGAAAACAGACGATCCGTTTTGTTTGGGTTACTTGCTGTCTCAACTCGTACCAAAGACAGCGCGATCGCAAGGTACAACACTACAACTTCCCATTCACGCTCATTTTATCTACGATCGCGGCATTCCTTTATGGGCAGGTTCCCACGTTGGCTGGATTGTTTCTCATTTAGGTGGGACTCCAATTCAGCGAGGTAAGGCTGACTGGATGGGGTTACGTTCGGCGCGTGAGTTGTTTGCTAATGGGAAATTCCCGATGGCAGCTGCGCCAGAAGGTGCTACCAATGGTTTATCAGAGAATATTAGCCCTCTAGAACCTGGTATCGCCCAATTAGGCTTTTGGTGTGCTGAAGATTTGCACAAAGCTGGAAGTGACCAACAGGTTTTAATTGTACCAGTTGGGATTAAATATAGTTACGTTGATGCTCCTTGGGATGCGATCGCCAATCTTTTAAGTGAATTAGAAGCGGCTAGTGGTTTACCAGTGAATGCACCAGAAAATGCTTCTATAGAGTCGCTTTATCCTCGGTTATTGACTTTGGCTGAACATTTACTTTCGCTGATGGAAAAATTTTACACGCGCTTTTATCATCTAAAGCTTACAGATGCCAAAACAGTAGGAAAAGAAATCGAAAATAGAAATGAAGCATTAGCTGTTCGTTTACAAGCGTTGTTGAATGCGGCGCTACTAATATCAGAACAGTATTTTGATTTGCAGTCAAAAGGTACTTTGAGTGATCGATGTCGGCGAGTAGAACAAGCTGGGTGGAATTATATATTTAGAGAAGATTTTAAGGATGTAAAAGGAGTCTCTGCTGTTGAAAGAGCTTTAGGCGATCGCATTGCAGAAGAAGCAAATGCGCGGATGTGGCACATGCGTTTAGTAGAAAGTTTTGTCGCTGTTTCTGGTAATTATATTCGTGAAAACCCAACCGTAGAAAGGTTTGCTGAGACGACTTTAATTTTATGGCAAATGATTGCTAAAATCAAAGGTAATAAAACTGTGCAGCGTCCGCAATTGGGTAAGCAAAAAGTAAAAATTACTGTGGGTGAACCAATATCTATTTCTGAGCGTTACCCGGCGTATAAGGAAAATCGTTTAGGTGCTAGACAAGCTGTTGCTGATGTAACAAATGATTTACAACATGCGTTGGAAGGTTTGATTTGATTAAAAGGGTTGCATTTTTTGCTAGTAACCATAATAAAGCTGTCAGTCGTCAGGAGGCTTATTGATTTCGACCCCTGCCTCCTGACTCCCTTAACTAGCAAGCTGCTATGTAAATACCCAAGTGTTCATCCGAATCGGATATTACTTTCTAAAGCGATCGATGCAAACAAAAAACTTCTAGCGATCGCGGCTTTAGATGCCCTGTACGGAGATGCTAGGGGATATGGTTTATTAAGCTTGCACAAACTCAAAAGTTTTTCAAAACTGTCTAAGTAAATGGGTGCAGAAAATCGTAGGCTACTAGACCAGCTTGGCTTTGCTCCTATTTCCCATTTCATCCAATGGGTTAGACAAAAGCAATTTTAAGTAAATATGTCATTTGTTATTTGAGTTTTATAAAATTACCGTTAAATTATCTAAATTATATTTTCAGAAGAATCACGCTTTTCTGTTTTTGGAATTCAAATTAAAAATAGATAAGTCCAGGAAATTGTGATTCTCTAGATTAAGTTATAAATAATGAAAACTCAAAGCTTATTCAATTTACTGAAGGTTGGTATTGCTACTTTTGGAATCTTCTTTGTGGCTGGTCAAGGAGCGTATGCCTCCGACTTAAAGGGAACAGCATTTAGCATCTCTTTGGAGTGTATGAATGATACTACTGGTCTTTTAATGGGTCAAAACTCCACTGATGCTAGCGGGTGGCAGTATGCATTTGATTCAAACAAAGATGGGATGAACGGGAACTACTGGGTTGGTGCCGCGGCAGGGAAAGTAAATCCCTACGATATCTCTGGTATGGCTATCAAAGAAACTGCTACCAGCGTGATTGTGGCAATCAACGGCAATATGAAATTAACAGGAGAGGGTGAACAGGGTGCTACAGGTGGTCAGATTGGATATGGTGATTTGTTCTTCAATATGGCGGGCAAAACTTTTGAAAATGCTATGAGCAGCGGGGATTTGTTTGGGATTCATTTCTCCTCAGTAAATGCTTCAGGGGTACAACAACTAGGTGTTTATAGTAGTGTTCAGGCAAAGACAGTTACTAATATCAAAGAAGGCTACACTGTTGGATATGGTGGTTTGGCAGGAGATGGATGGATTTCTTACGAAACTCAGGTGAAACAAGGTGGTGGTGTTGTTGGTTATGGTGATTTGACCAGTAGTTACTTTACCAATAACGGCAAGGACAAGACATTTAATCTCAATGTCATCGACTCTGGAAAATATCTGAATGGAATCTCGTTTCTCGCACAGGGTAATGTAACTCAGCAGTTGCTAACCACTGGCTATGATGCCAACAAGTTCAACGGCACACAAACCATTGCATTTGAATTCAAGAAATCTTCTATTGTCCAATCAACTCCTGAGCCTGCTAGTCTCGCTGGTTTAGGAATCGTCGGTCTGGCCTTAGCTGGCAGCAAACGGCGCAAGAGGTCTATTGTAGCAATTGGGTAGGGACTATTCGCAATACAGCTTGATTTATCTCAGTGATTATGGACACGAAAAAAGACTACATTTTCCTCAGGAAAAATGATAGCTAGAGTAATGGAACTTTGGAGAAAGCTTAAGCGAAAAGTATCCCAAGCGCCATAGATTTCCCCACTAAACATTAAATAAGTAAATTCCAATGCTCTTACTAGAAAGTAAGGGCATTTTTTCTTTAAGATAGTTATCAAATACAAAAACTACTCAGGCAATTCTCCAAACAATCTCGGTAAGGCTTATAACATTTGTCAAACGCAGGCAGACAAGACGCTAGTTATTCTGCAAGCTCTAGATACACCTATATCAGACTATAGATATATCCGAAAAAGAATGTAGAAACGTAGCAGTGCTACGTCTCTACAAGGATTCTGGATTATAATATATAATCTTTTGATGTGAAATTTTTCCATTAAAAGGTTGTAAAACTTAATTGACTACCATTGGCTCCTATCAGGTAAAAGTCCAAATCCAATCGACAGCTGAGGAAATAGTTTGTCTTTCCCCAGCTAGAGAAAATGATATGCCAACCGATTGGTCTTGTAACTGGTTAAACTTCTGGAAAAATACCAGTTTTGATTGTCAAAACATAGTCAAACTCGTTTATGGTGGTAAAGTTTGGGGATTAGTGCAATATGGTCTTTATCCTCATCCTGGATATCCCCGTTTTCTAGAAATAGAACATATAGAAGCTCATCCTACAAGTCGAGGAGATGTAGCTGAACGGTTGATTGAACCAATCGGCAAATGGTTAATCTGGTATGCAATTAAGGTGAGTCTAGGATTTTGTCAAACAGAAGCAGACGAGCCGTTAGTTATTTTGCAAGCTCTAGATACAGCTGTGTCATACTATAGAGATAAAGTGCAAATGGAGTATCTTGGGTTCGCACGTAGTACTCCTGGAGAAGATTTATATGGCTTCAGATTTTCACGAACAGCAGCAGCAAAATTCTGTCAGCTACACGAAAGTCAATGGGGAGAAGCAAAGCTATATGAGCAGTGATGAAATAAGAGTAGGATCAAGTGAGATGATGACTCATGGCCAAAGGCAAGCTTTTTTAAAAACATCTTCTTTGGGAAAACTATTTGGAGTTGCACATTTACTCCCAGAAGTAGCAGAAGCGACAGAAGAATCCGTGACAGAGTTGCCACGTTTGAAACGAGTGCGCGGCATATTTAAGCGTGGCAAACCAGGAAACAATCAGTATTCTTCTGATTCTGAAGTTGCTAAACCTGGAAATTAGGGATTAGGGCAACACAAAATGATTAAACGAGTTTTAGTAGATATAGTAAAGCGTTTGGTGGTGGTAAGGCTCATAACAACTACGAGAATGCAGAGTTATTTTTATCTTAATATAGCTGTAACTAATTAAACTTCTGCGATGGAAGATGGTGAGGTGTCTAAGTCTTGTTCTTTATCAGTTTCTGTAACTGTTTCTATACTTACACCTTTCCAGGGAAAATCAAAATATTGTTCTTGAACCGTTTTTAATTCCTTTATTGACTCTTGGAAAAATAAAATTAGTATTTCTTGGGCTAATATATCAGTCGCGTGTTGTTGTAAGCGGGCATAAAATTGATACCACCTCAATTGATAAAAATTTATCTTTGGTTCTAAATTAAATGCTGGAGTTTTGATTTCCTCTTTTGGATCATAATCACGGGTGATGTAAATTAAAATTCGATGTCTAACATTTGGTAAATTACTCAGAATCTCAGCATATTTTTCTAATTGTCGCCATCCTTCTGTAGAGCCAATTGTTGATTCAATAAATATTACATCTGTATTTAAACCATTTGACAGTTCAACTACAATGTCCAATTTACTATCTTCAGTATGGGTTTCAAGTCGTTTATGTTCTTGTTGGGTTGAAATCTTAATGCTGGAATAATTCTCATCACTAATTATTGAGTGATGTTTTAACCAATCAATTAAAATATGATTATTCAGGGATAAAAAATAAGCAACTATCTCAGTAAAAAAATCTTCACGCGGTTTAGTTCCTGAATGTAGATTGAGTAAATTAGTAAACAAAGACATTTATTTTTAAGTATTTAAGTTAATTCCAAAAGATTTATACACAATAACTAGGTTTGTAGTCCTGCTTAAACAAAACTACAGAAAATTTTTATAATTTCTGCTTGTATTCAGTATTACCAGCAGTGCAGTAGTTATAACTTAGCCGATCGCAGTTTGACAAGAGTGCTATACGATACCAACAAAAAATAGGGGTAAAATTTTTACCCCTACGAATTTATGTATTATTTTAAGAATAGCTAGAGAAGTTTATTGCTCTGAAGTTAAGTGACTTTCTAACAAAGATGCGATCGCTTCAGGATGAATATTCTTGTATTTCTTGTTACCAAGCTGTAAAACACAGTTGGGAGCGCTGCCACAGCATTTTTGGCAACTAGTATGTTCAATGTTAACTTTGTCTAACAAACCGCGATCGCACAAAGTTTTTTCTAATTCTGATAATAAACCTTTACCACCACGTTTCAGGCAACCGCCCTTTTGACATACCATAATCCTCGCTTTGGGTTGAGGTGGTAAATCTTGCTTTGGACACGCATCAATTGGTGTGACTCGATAGGCTTTAATTTTTATTTTACTTGTGCGCGAGTCTACCTTACTATGACCACAAACGCGAATTTGCTGACCGGGAACTAAAGATGAACTTAGTAAACGGCGCAACTCTTTAGGTAGTTTAATTTCCACATTTCCAGATGGAACTGCTAATTGCAAATATTTATATTTTCCTGGTTCACCACCAACAAAACCTAGTAACTGTCCTTCAAGGTTCAATTCTGATAACGTCAAATACTTGTTACCCATGATTGATAAAAAGTTATTGGGGATTGGGGATTGGGGATTGGGAATTGGGCATTGGGGATTGGGCATTGGGCATGGGGCATGGGGAATTGGGAATTGAGAATTGGGTACTGAGAAAATATTCCTAAATATTTATTTCCCAGTCCCCAGTCCCCAGTCCCCAGTCGCTTTACGAGAGGCGTTTAGCTTCTACTGTTTGAGGTAAATTTGCTGTGTCTGGCAAATCACGAAATTCTAATTCCCAACCATTTGCTAGGGTGAGAATCTTGCCATCATTTCCATCGGTTTGTTTGACGACTTCTTCTTCCAGGTCTTTTTTAGCAACGTAAACTACTAAAGTGCCGGCGTCATTCATGCGTAGCATTACTTTCATGAGATTCCTCAACAGATTCTAGTTCTTTTTTCATACAGCCGACGACGAACCCTGTTTCTAAGAAATGCACAGCATATATATAGGAAGTCTGCAAATATGTGCCTATACTTGCTATGTAGCCGATATCTCCCTTGTTTACTAAAACTTGGCCGACTTCCTTACCAGGAAAAGTACCATCGTTTTTCAGTAGTTTACGAACTCTTACCTTTTCACCAATTTCAAAAGCAGGTGGCAAGTTTAGTTCTAATTCATCGCGTTGCATGAGAGTACCTCTGTTCTCTGACCAAATTCAATAATTCTTCTGTCGTCAAACTGCGTTTTTTCTGTACCGATTGATGGCGCACTGCGTCTAAAACTGATTGGGTTTCTTGAGGGTTCAAGAAAATTCCATGCTGTTCTAGCAAGTTAGCAACTAAATGCCGTCCAGAATGTTTACCTACTACTAAACGCCGTTCCCAACCCACCTCTTCGGGAGCAAATGGTTCGTAGGTAGTGGGATTTTGCAATACCCCGTGAGCATGGATGCCAGATTCGTGAGCAAAGGTATTTTCGCCAACGATCGCTTTCCAAGGTGGTAAATCTGCACCGGATGCGGCTGCAACTAGTTGAGACAGTTCCAGCAAACTAGGAGTGTGAATGCCCAAATCAACGCCGTAGATGCGTTTGATCGCCATGACAACTTCTTCTAATGCGGCATTTCCCGCCCTTTCACCCAATCCGTTAACTGTGGTACTCACTGATGAGGCTCCGGCTTTGATACCCGCAAGGGCGTTAGCAGTTGCCAGACCAAAATCATTATGCGTGTGGATTTCTAGGGGAATTGTCAACGCTGAAACCAATCGTTGGACTTTGGTGTAGGTGGTGAAGGGGTCGAGAACTCCTACAGTGTCGCAGAAGCGGAAGCGGGATGCACCCCATTCTTGGGCATAAAGTGCTACATCTAAGAGGAAGTTTTCATCAGCCCTGGAAGAATCTTCGCCGCCGACTGCTACCCAAAGACCTCGATCGAGGGCGAAGTTAATTGAGTCTTTGAGTTTTTGTAAACTTACTCGCCACTGACCGTGAAATTTAGTGGCAATTTGGATACCAGAGACGGGAATAGCAATATGCACCCTGTTCAAACCGCAAGCGATGGAAGCCTTGATATCTGAGATGACAGCACGGTTCCAGCCCAAGAGTTTTGCTTGTAAACCTAAATTGGAGATTGCGGCGATCGCACGGGTTTCTTCGTCACCCATTGCCGGTATACCCACTTCTAATTCCGGTATACCAATGGCATCGAGAAACTTAGCGATCGCTACTTTTTCTTGTAGAGTAAAGGCAACACCTGCTGCTTGTTCGCCATCACGTAATGTAGTGTCATTAATTATGATTTGATTCATTGCAAATATCCCTCTCTTGGAAGTATTCTTAATATCCTTTCCCTCTACAATCCCTAGTGATGGTAAATGCTAAAAATATCACAATTCATAATGTAGGATACATGATCCTTAATTATTGCCCCATTAGTAGCATCACATCTGTATGGCAGGGAACTAAAACAATGTATAATTTACTAATCGTTTTTACCGATGTCATTTGAAATGTCTTCGATTAGCAATGAACTAATATAACTATTAGCAAATCCCGAACAAAGTAATACACAGAACCCAGCAATTAAGGATGTAATCATCTTCGTAACCTCATTTTTTCTAATGCATGTGGGTGTAATTTAGGCAGGTAATGGTACTCAGAGCTACAGGATTCCAATTAACTAACTTTGGTCTGCTAGCCAATCAAATATTTTTCCTAGCTGTTCCAAATCAACGAAACCATACTGCCAGAGGAGCATCGGTAGTGGGCCATTTTCTGATTCACGGTGTCGCAGAGCTACAGCAATATCGGCATTTGAAAGTTCAAGTTCATTGTGCAAAAAATTGAGTAGTTTTATATCTCTGTTCCGAGTCGGCATAATCGAACTTTCAATTTCTTAATTGGGGAAAAGATTAAAAATCAGAAATTCCAATTTATATTCGGGAATTTCACCTTTTTAATTGTTGCTATATGTCAGGGAAATTTCAGATTTAGTAGACCTAACAAAATCTAAATTCCGTCTAATCCATCTCAGTCTGCAACAAATTCTGCTAGGGGACAGTAGCTTCAAACTCTAAACCTATTTGAGCTTTGTGCATTAGTGAACAAAAAGGATGAAGTCCAGTACTTGCGTCATGAATTCAAGATTAATCGTCTCTGAATTAGGTCTTTTTGAAATAATCATGACTCATCCCTATAATGCCAGCAACGCTCTAGCCACTCTAATAATTCGTGACGAGAAGCAAGAAATTGCATAACTGTACTGCGAATCAGAATTACTTCGACCAAATTGTTCACTTGCACTCGTAAAGAACCATCGGGGGGACAAGAGCTATTAATTTTTAACTCTTGCAAACGGTGATAGATTCGCCAGCGATCGCTCAAAGGAATCTGCAAAACGTGATTTGTCATTTGTCCTTTGTCCTTTGTCATTTGTCCTTTGTCCTTTGTCCTTTGTCCTTTGTCATTTGCCAATGACCAATGACCAATGACCAATGACCAATGACCAATGACCAATGACCAATGACCAATGACCAATGACCAATGACCAATGACCAATGACCAATGACTAATGACTCTTAACGCCTAAAGTTTGCAGTTGTTTTTCGAGTTGCTCAATGCGCAAAAGCAAAGAACGAATCACGGTTGCTTCCACATCGGGTAGCTTTCCATGTTCTAAAGGAGAAAGGCTGGCGCTTTCGTTGCGAGAAATAATTCTGCCGGGAACTCCCACAACCGTGCAGTCATTGGGGACATTCTGCAAGACAATGGAACCAGCACCAATACGGACGCGATCGCCAATTTGCAGATTACCCAAAACTTTCGCACCCGCCCCAATCACTGCATTTTTGCCGACTGTGGGATGACGCTTACCAGTTTCTTTACCAGTTCCGCCAAGGGTGACGCCCTGGTAAATCAGTGTATACTCGCCGACGATCGCAGTTTCGCCAATGACAACACCCATTCCGTGGTCGATAAACACGCCTTGACCAATCTCTGCACCTGGGTGAATTTCAATTCCGGTCAAAAATCGCCCGAAGTGAGAAATTAAGCGGGGGATAAAACCGACTCTTCGACTATCTAAGCAGTGAGCAAGACGATGCAAACATAGCGCGTGCAATCCAGGGTAGCAAAATACCACTTCTAGCCAATTACGTGCTGCTGGATCGCGCTCAAAAATAATGCGAAAATCACTCAATAATGGCTCAAAAAAAACGCCAGAGAGGAGATTTTTCAGCATAGATGTGCGGGTAGAATCCTGCGTTTTGGTAGTTTGGCGATCGCTAATACTGTCTAAAGACTGTTGCATCGGTAATGTCTATCTGGTAAAAAGAGTCATCTGCTATTTTTATGCTTATATCAGGTGACTTCCAACTCGATAGAAAACCCAATGCTGATTGGATTTATTGGATTGATTGAGGTTGTACTCAAACGCCGAAACCCCGACTCAAGATAAACTTAAAATTTGTCTTGGGGTAGGGGCGTTAGTATTTAATGATGGGGGTACTAGTATTTTTGGGGCAGGGGTTAAGAATTTATGTAGTTGCTACAAGAAACTTTACCTGTAAGCCTTTGCAAACATTTCATCAAGATATTTTGCAATATTATTAAGCTGTACTCAGATGCACTCAAATATGAGTTTGATAAAGCTACAAATCAATATTCTGTATATCCTATTACTATTAGTATCTTATTATTTGGATAAGCAAACAACAGGTTTCTTTATTTTCTTTTAGGATTTGCTGTCTGTATGTATGTATACGTTTCAAAATATAGTTATCGCTCATCGTGACTGTTTTCTTATTATATAGATGTGTGGGAATAGCGATCGCTAAAACTGAGTATTTAAATTTTCGAGACGAATTCATCCAGTTCAAAGCTCCCCCAATATTTCTTACTTGCGATGATAGAAAGCAATGTTCACCTGTATCTGTAAAGTGAATTAGATAAGCAAATGATTTTAGATTCGTTAATAAATCCAGAATCTAAAATCTAAATTTGACTAACGTCTAGCCACCTTTGCCAAAAATATCCCCTCAAAATTTGCGATCGCGCATCAGGAATACATTTCAAAAATGGAGAGTATTTTCGCCTGTTATACTTTACCTTTGCTGGGTACTTTGGATAGGTGAACCAATCGAAATTACCTGTCAAAATGTGGAGTCCAATCGTATAGATTGCACGCTGACGTATCAGGCTTTACTGTGCTCCTCAAAAGAGAAAATTAAAGATGTTAAAGAAATGGATATTGAGACTCGTATCTATTCTTCAGATAACGGCGGGAGTACGACTGATTATGTTGCTGTATTACGTTATGAAAGTGGCGATCGCGATATAAAAACTTACTCCAATCGCAACGACCCAGAATTGGAAATTCTGAATCGTCGCCTTAATAATTTCATCAAAAATCCTGAAGAAAAACTAGTCATACCATTCCAATATCACCGATAGGAGCCAATCGTCATTTTTTGTCTTATTTTCTGTGTTTACTATGTTTATCCGGGGTTCTTTGATTCTTAGCTGTATTACACCTAGTTTCAAGCAGTTGTCATAGCACTTCAAAAGATATCAGGATTCAGGAAGCGTTATGATTTGCCAGCCAACAGAACTAAACTAATTGCTAGGCTAGAAACAGCCGATACAGAAGAGAGGGAATCGAGAACATGCCGCATACAATTGTTACAGAAGTCTGTGAAGGCGTCGCTGACTGCGTAGATGCCTGTCCAGTAGCTTGTATTCATGATGGCCCAGGCAAAAATGCCAAGGGAACTGATTGGTACTGGATTGACTTTGCCACTTGCATCGACTGTGGCATCTGTCTCCAAGTTTGCCCAGTAGAAGGGGCGATTCTTCCAGAAGAACGACCGGAGTTGCAAAAAACCCCGTAATAGTCCATAGTCAACAGTCAATAGTTAATAGTTATGCTTGACTTGACTGTTGACCAATGACCAATGACAAGTGACCAATGACAAATGATTATTTATTAGAAGTTCAAAATGTTCACGCTGGATATATCAAAGATGTAGATATCCTGCAAGGTGTGAATTTTCGGGTTGCACCAGGGGAATTGGTGACAGTGATTGGCCCCAATGGTGCGGGTAAATCTACCTTGGCAAAAGCAATTTTTGGGCTTTTGCTCCCCCACACAGGCACAATTACCTTCAAAGGTGAAAATATCGTGGGGCTAAAGTCCAATCAAATTGTCCAACGAGGAATGTGCTACGTACCGCAAATCACCAATGTTTTCCCTTCTCTGAGTGTTGAAGAAAATTTGGAGATGGGTGCTTTTGTGCTTAACGTTCCTTTGAAACCAATTAAAGATAAAATATTTACTATGTTTCCTAGATTAAGCGATCGCCGTCGTCAACGCGCTGGTACTCTCTCTGGAGGAGAACGCCAGATGCTAGCGATGGGCAAAGCTTTGATGCTCGAACCTGGTTTGCTGATTTTAGATGAACCATCTGCTGCTTTGTCGCCGATTTTGGTGACACAAGTGTTCGAGCAGATTAAACAAATTAATCAGGCAGGTACTGCGATCGTATTAGTAGAACAAAATGCTCGTAAAGCTTTAGAGATGGCTAATCGTGGATATGTATTAGAATCGGGACGGGATGCGATCTCCGGCCCTGGTGAAGAATTGTTGAATGACCCGAAAGTGGGTGAGCTATATCTGGGAGCAGGTAAGAGACATTAACTCTTTTTAATCACTCTTGCCCCATTCAACATAACACCAGTTTAATATCGGAGCTTCACCAGTCGATAGCGATGACTTGGTTGGGCTGCGCCGACGCTATCTATAACTAATACAAAAGCCATAACACTACCTGCCACTGCCGCGACCGTCGTTTTCGATGCTCAAAGAATTCTCCCTAATAATCCGTTTCTAATCACATCTACAGCTAGTCGAGATGCAAAACAGGACATTCATTCAGGAAAAACTGACCAAAACGTAAATTACCTAGATATGCCAAAACTCCCATTTGCAATTCGCAATATGGATGGGTATTTAGACCCCAACCGTAAATTAAATGTATGGGTATCCAAAAATATATCGGTCGAATTAAAGAATCTAGACGGACTATTCGCCGTCATAGCAGTTTTTATATTGGATTATATGGATGGATATGGAAGATGACTACGAGTTAGTTGCCGAATTATTGACACTAAGTCGTAACAAGCGCAAGTACTACCAACAAGGAGAAAGGGCGATGAGGCTTATTTTATCTCCATCCTAGCGCTTTTTGTAGCCCCGTAAGCTTGCACAGAGACGTAAAGGACACACAAAGAAATTCTCTGGATTCTTTGCGCCTCTGGAATTATTTTTATCTTGGGCGTCCAAATGTAGTAATATATAAAACAGCTTCATCAGCAGGAATACCCAAAACTTCATTTACTCGATCGTCAAAGAATCCACCGATACCACTGACGCCTACATTCAGGTGCATTGCAGCTAAATTCAGGCGTTGTCCCAAATGACCGGCATCCATGTGCAAGTAACGGTAAACGCGATCGCCATATTGTGCGATCGCAGCTTTCAAATCAGCTGTATGAAATAACACCGCTGCGGCATCCCGTCCTAATTCTTGTCCTAAACAGAGAAAATGTAACTCTCGCCGAAAGTTTTTAAACCGAATTTGGCGTAATTCTTGGGCTTTGGGCGCGTAATAGTAACAACCCGCCTCCAGTCCTTTGACTCCGCAAACAGCAATGAATGTTTCGATTAAATTTAGATCGAAGTAGTCTGGAGAAATATCTAAGCTTTGGTCGATGTAATTTTGCGGTTGGTAAGTGAAATCGAGTAAACTTTTCAATTCATCGAAGCTTAAATCATCACCATTGTAAGCGCGGGTAGAGCGTCGCTTATACATAGTGCTTTCCAGTTCTGATAGTTTTTGTCCCCAGTTTATCGGTGCGGTGGTGGTGGGAATTTTTAAACAGAAAGGAAAATTGTATTTATCCTCTAAAGATTTTTCTTGTTTAATAGTTGGTAAATTAAAATTACCAGTTACACTTGATTGGATTTGGGTGTGTCGATGGAAATATGTTAGTAGCTCGCCATCGGGGATTTGAGGATAACTAGTTTCGGTGGCGGAAGGTAAAGCAGTACATCCCAATGGCAAATTTTGATTCACATCTAACAAGTCTGCCAGAGGTAAGACAGCGATCGCACCTTCTTGTTGCGGATCTATATAAAGCAGATCGTTAACCGATTCATCCACAAAGCCGCCGATTAAATGGGGGCGGTAATCAGTAACCGCACCAGCTAACTCGATATTACCCAACAGATGTCCCGTATCCAGAAAAATCCGACGGTAAGCCCGATCTTCATAGCGCCACGCAGAACGATAGAATACCGCAGTCACAATAATTGCCAATTGGGTATTTTCTAAAGAACGATGCCAGAAACAAGCTGCTTGGAGAGTTTGCCAAACATCACTTTCCCAATAATGCATGAGAGAATGAGTTCGACACTGGTAGTTATATAGACCAGGCGGCAATAACGACGTACCACGGGAAACCACATACACCTCGGCAGGGTATAGTCCGCCTGCACTGGGAGCAGCGCGTAAATACACTGCACTACCCATAGAAGGCATTTTCGCCGTCAATCCATAACTGCGAAACAATAGCCGTGAAAGTCTTTGCCACCATTGAGCATCTGGGTTATTAGCATAAGCCTCTGCTTTTTCTTGGATATAAGGTTTGAGATCAAAAGTAGAGCCAATTTTGTACTCTTTGAAGGGCACTGGCTGTTTAGTCCAGTCTAACCGCTGACTTTTGGAAGCGAGAGTCTCAGGATTGTATTTAGTCCGTTCGTGATAATGCTGGGCAATCGATTGGTGTAATTCTGGCATATTACTTTTAATATCCTTGGGGCATCCTTTTCTTGATCTTGGCATTCATTAGCCTCATTATTTCGTGTCAATTGGTACAATCCTCAGAGTCATAAAGTGGTATATGGTAACAATTGAATTTGTCATTGGTCATTTGTCATTTGTCATTTGTCATTGGTTATTAATTCTTCTCCCTCATCTCCCCCTGCTTCCCCTGCTCCCCCTGCTCCCCACTCCCCCATCTTCTTTCGCAGTACCATATAAACGCAAAACTATCTACGGCTGGATGTGCAATGATGCCTGTACGTCAAACTTTATCAAAGCCTGATATCCAACTTTCTTATTTAGAATGGAATCAAGGTCAAGAACCTTTACTGCTGTTACATGGCTTAGGCGATCATGCCCTGGTGTGGTCTAGTTTAGGAGATTACTTGGCGGGACACTACCACATAGTTGCGCCAGATATGCGCGGACATGGCCAAAGTAGTAAGCCAGAAATAGATTATAGCTTTGAGAGTGCGATCGCAGACCTTGAAGCGCTTATGGATAGTCTTGGATGGACTTTTGCCCATATTGTAAGTCACTCTTGGACAGGTAAATTAGCCGTCATCTGGGCAAGACAAAACCCAAAGCGTTTACGGAGTATAATTCTCGTCGATCCGATTTTTATCTGGAAAATGCCCAGTCTTTTCAGCGTAACTTTCCCAATGTTATATCGCTTTTTGCCTTTTCTTAAAAGCATGGGGCCCTTTGCTAGTCAAGAAGAAGCCGAACAACAAGCACGGCAATTAAAGCAATATCAAGGATGGACTTCCTTACAAGAGCAAGTCTTCCAAGCAGGAATAGAACAAAAACCCGATGGAAGTTGGGGCAGCAAATTTACCATAGCCGCCCGCGACGGAATTTTTGAGGCAGTAATGCAAGTGCCTGGTTTTACAATTCCCCTTGACACTGCGGCTTTATTCGTCCAACCACAACAAGGACTGAACCGCCAAAATTGGCAAATTCAACCTTACAAAACTTATCTTCAAAACTTACGTATCTGCCAAGTTCCCGGCAATCATTGGCCGTTTTTAACACAACCAGAGGCATTTAACCAAACTGTGGCAGCTTTCTTGGCTGAACACAAATAAAAAATCTCATGATTATTGGACGGGATTATCATACAGCATCAGAAGAATTAATAGGAGCGATGTCTAGGGGGATTGGGCATTGGGTATGGGGCATAGGGGATTGGGCATTGGGCACAAGAGGCAGAGGGGCAGAGGGGAAAAACTTACTGCAACTTCTCCTCTGCTCCCCTGCTCCCCTGCTTTTCCACTCCCTCATCTCCTGCACTCCCCCACTCCCCATTCCCCATTACCCCTTATCCCCAGAGGGGCCCCACCTTCCCCACTCCCCTGTCATGAGCCTTTGTATCAATCCCGTTTGCCCTAAACCAAATCACCCGAATAATCAGCAAAACCGCTTTTGTCAAAGTTGTGGTTCCCATCTAGAATTGCTAGGACGTTATCGGGTGACGTGCTTGTTGAGTGACAAAACAGGTTTTAGTAAAGTTTATGAGGCATACGAACAAGATACCCCCAAAATTCTCAAAATACTCAAAGAAGATTTATCAGACAACGCCCAAGCAGTAGAACTATTTCAGCAAGAAGTAACGGTGTTGGGACAACTCAAGCATCCTGGAATTCCCAAAGAAGATAGTTACTTTCAGTATCAAACCCGAAATGGTTTAGTGTTGCATTGCATTGCAATGGAAAAAATTGATGGCTACAACTTAGAACAATGGCTACACCAACAAAATAGCCCCATATCCCAAGAACAAACCATAGACTGGTTGAGACAGTTAACAGAAATTTTGGATGTAGTGCATAGCAAACAGTACCTACATCGAGATATTAAGCCATCTAACATCATGCTTAGATCCCCCCTTGAGAAGGATTGGGGGAATCTAGTACTGATTGATTTTGGCACCGCCAGTGAAATTAATAAAACCTACCAAGACCAACTAAGCAACGGCGACAAGATGACAGCACTTATGTCATCTGGCTACAGCGCCCCAGAACAAATGAATGGTCAAGCAGTACCGCAGTCAGATTTCTTTGCTTTGGGACGCACTTTTGTATTTTTGCTGACAGGATATCATCCTTTGGAGATGTATGATGTCCAGCAAAATTTGTTGCACTGGCAAAATCATGCTACCCATATTTCACCCTTACTATTGAATTTAATTGATTGGCTAACAGCGTCAGATATAGAAAAACGTCCTGCCAGTACTCAAGAAATTTTGTATTCCCTAGAAAAAATCGAAACTCAATTAACAGACACGACTCCGACAAATAGTAATATCCTAGAATCTTCTAACCTTGAACATTTAACTGAAGATATTAATAACAATTCATTACCTCCAAATAAGCAGCCGGAAAAAGTGCCGATATTAGCATTTTTTGCAGTTTTATTAGTAGTATTAGGATTACTTAGTATAGTGGCTTTAGCCACGCGAAAATCAGATTTTTCCGAAACATCTTATTACAGACAATATCCAGAAAAAAAAGGTAATATCGATTATTTTTCTTATCAAGAAGGTAGGGATAGTCAGGGAAGGATAGCTGAGTTTAATATAGCGGTTTTATCACTAAAATATAAATGGTTTTTAAATAGTAAATTTCAAATTAAATACAATGATGAAATTATTAGTGTTGACCTTTTGAAGTTGAACTTAGAACAAGAAGGTATAGAGAATATAATGGAAGCTCCCAATGAGATTATCTCTATTGGCACAGCTTCTTGTAAAGGTGATAGATTAGTTCAAGAACGTGTGGCTTTAGAACGTTCTAAACAAATACAACTTTTGGTTAAAAATTTATTTATTAATACCCCAAGAGTCAAAAGTTATCGCTTATTGAATTTGGGTCAATTTCAACGGAGTGATTGTCAGGCAAATCAGGATTTAACGACATATCAGACAAGTGTAATAATTATTGGTGTTAAAAGAGAATCATCAGGTGTTATTGTTGACGAGGCGCTACGAAATAGGTTAGAAAAGAAACCTTTTGCTGATTTTAAATTAGAAGATTATTCTTTGGGGTCTGCACAGAAGTTCAAGACTATACCGAGTAATTTATAAAATCTCTAGCAAAGTACAATCAGTACATAGGCATATCTCTTATGGGTAGAGCAGCAGATATCAGCACCAAGCGATTAATCAGCCTTGCACCCGAAAATTGGGTAAAAAAGGAGAAAAGCTTTGAATCTTACTCGCCAACGCTAGTAGGAAAGGGGTTGTTCTTGTTCGGTCTTTATTGGACTCATGTCTGTTTAGGATGAACCCGCTACCTACTTATTTATCTTTGTTGACAAATTACTAGTAGCGTCTTCCTAACTAACTAGGACGGTTATTCGCACCGTGAGTTTTTAGCATAATTTGTCAAAATAAAAGATAACTGGAGGTTCAAAATATGAAATTTTCAATCCAATCACTTTACACCTGGTATCGCAGTGTACTTCGTAACCCCAAATACCGTTGGTGGGTAATTTTAGGAACGTTGGTCTATTTAATCAGCCCATTTGATGTTCTCCCAGATTTTATACCCGTTGTGGGACAGATTGATGATGTTTTCCTCTTGACTCTGCTAGTTAGTGAGGTGTCTGGGCTAGTGATTGAAGGCTGGAAAGCTCGTAAGGGTGAGGTGGGTACTGAAGTACCTAATACTCCAGAGGGTTCTACTTCCACTGCAAGCACTGTTGATGTTGATGCTGTTTCTGTTAAGTAGTTTTAATAAAACCCCTGCTTTTGGAATCTGAGGTGGGGGATATTTTTTTTCAACGCAAAGGGACGCAAAGGGAAGCGCAGAGGTTCGCAAAGGGGGAGTTAGAGGTTGTTGGCTACGCGTTTAATACCTTCCTTGAGGTGGAGGACGTTAAAGTTGAGCAGAAGACCTAGTTTGCAATTTGCGAGTTTGAGATAGCTTAAAAGTTGAACGGAATGAATCGGGTGGAAGGATTCTACAGATTTAATCTCTACAATTACTTGGTTTTCGACAATCAAATCTAATCGATAAACGCATTCCAATTGCACATCTTGGTAAACCAAAGGCAATGGAATTTGCTTACCAACATTCAATCCGGCTTTCTTCAACTCATAATCCAAGCACTCCTCATAAGCCGACTCCAATAAACCAGGCCCCAAAGCAGTATGCACCCTGATCGCACAACCAATAATCACCCCACTCAACTCATTCTCTCTCATCCTCTGCGTTCCTCTGCGCTTCCCTTTGCGCCCCTCTGCGTTTAAAAATCTTTCACAAACTCCGTCAAGAACCTGAATGCCTTCAAAATATAACTAGCGCAATCTCTAGGAGAAGTATTGTAAAACGATCGCCACGCACTCGCCTTATCCTCATCATAGCGATCGCTACGTTGACTATGATTCTCTAACCACGCCAATCGCACTGCATGACCGATTAACACATCAAACACAATATATCCTTCAATTTGCAGCTTGGGATTATTTGCTGCGATCGCTCCTAATTCGATTAATGCTTCAATATTAACTTGGCGATATTCTGGAGCTTCAATTTTATTCAACAGATGCTCAACTAACAGAGCAAAATTTCTTTCCCCCGCTGTCATTTCCGACAGCATTATTTCACTATCTAAACGATTGCGGCGCTCTAGTTTATCACCAATTACTAGACCTTTGCAATGTTGCATTAATAGCCAAATTTGCTTAAAAAATTCTTTTGGTACGCGCCCTGTCGCACCCTCGGCTTGGCGAAATCGCCGCCACCCACCCGGCGGAACTTCTATCCCTTCGGCGATTCCTGGTAAAACCACCCAAGCAATATCACTTTCTTTTTGTTTGACGTGGAGTGATTCTTGCTGACGTAATAGGTTACTCATGCCAGTATATCCAGTTAATACCTGACGCAAGCGCATTTTCACTTTAAAGGGTGAAAGTTGCATTAAGCGATCGTAAGCTTCATCTTGAGTGACGTGTAATTCCCGCGCTAGTTCGCTGGTTATCAACAGGATGAGATAGCCGACTCTCAAGGTTAGTAGTCCCTTGAATAGTTCCGGTTCTGAGCGAATTAAAATACCAACATAGATTAAAATCTCTTGAGTGAGGACGCGATCGCGTATATCTTCACGACAAAAATGATTAATTTTATCGGCAATTTCATCGTGGGACATGGGTACGCTAATCAAGGACGCTTCACTGTAAGCTTTACCCACAGCAATTTGCTTACCTCGCACCAAAATACTCGTGACTGCATCTGATAAACTGATATCAACCATTTGCCGTAACCCCGCAGCCCGACGCACTACTGCCCAAATGCCTAAATCTCCAGCTTTGGTGTAAACTTCATCGAGCAAATCGCCTACAGTGACAGGATATCCTGGCCCACCGTACCCTGTATCAAATTTCATTCCTTGCAAGCGAGTTAAAGTTTGCAATAACTCAATTTGTTCGTAAATATTCTCTGAGGAGCGCAAATGAGAAAGTAATAACCCAAAGTTGGTTTCACACTCCATTTGAAATTCTTGGGTATGCCCTAAGCGCCAGTTTTTCTCAGGATGATACGCTAAATAATAGCAACGTGGGCTAGCATTTTTTACTGGTGATTGCGAGAATTCTGCATTGGGTAGAAAATCAATTCTTTGGATTCCAGCTGTTAGCATTAACTGATTTAGCCGCCCTAATTTCACTCGTACACCGTTACAAACTCCATCTTTGAGTTCTTGCATCAGTTCTAGTAATGCCTCAGAACCACTTTCTAACATGGTATGCGTCAACATTAAAGTCAGAGTAGGACGCCCTAAATCGCTCCAATATTTTTGAATGTAAGCTAGTTCGCTTCTAATTTGATCCAGCAAAAAATGGTAATCAAGGGTTAAGTAAAACTGTTGAGAATCAGAAAATGAAGGCAAAAACACAATTGTTTCACCGCTAATCCGAAATATTCTAGATGTTGTCAAACTCCGCAGCCGCCGCACTGGCCGCCCAGTTAAACCAAGTTTGTTATTACGTCCAATTTGGGTATAAATAGCTGAAAATTCTCCAGCTTTTCTCACTTGAATCGGTTCTACTTGAGTAGGCGTTTGTGCTTCAATTCCGTGAACTTCTAGTTTCGTTTGTAAATCTTCATCTTCTGCTAACAAGGCAATTTGTACCAATGCCTCGCGCTGTTTGCCCACACACAAATGTCTTCCCAAAGGGTCGATATCACCAACCGCTAGTAACCCTTCACTCAACATTTCACCGAGAAAATATAAACTCTGCGCCCACACCAAGGGAATATTTTCATTGGGTAAACGTGGCTGCGTTTGGGGTGCTAACTTTTCTGCCTCTATGTTTTCTGCTGGAACATAATAAAGTTCTGGCAATAAACGCAAGCCATTTTGTTCTATGAGTAATGATTCTAAAAGCTTTTGATATTTTTTAACTTGTTCTTGTTCGCCGCGAAATAATCCATCTAAAACTAAATAAGTGAAAAATAACGGCCATTCGCATTCAATATGCTCAAATTGCTTGAGTTCCCACGGTTCGTAGTGCAAGCGGTGATGATCTTCTAAAACGGTTTGGTGTCCGTCACGCAGAAAACGTTTGCAGCCGTATTTACCAGCAAGTTTATTGATAATATCGTTTAAAGTGCGATCGCGTAACTCCAAATCTTCCACTGCAAAGGCAGGATAACTAATAATACTTAACAGCGCTGCATCAATTTCTTTAGAACCAGATTCTCTCGGTAATAAGGATTCTAAGGTAATCCGGGCGCGGGCGATTTCATCTGGTAGCACATGAATTACCGATGCTTGACTACCACGCACACCAAACAAATCCAGTCCATTGATAGCTTCTAAAGCAGCTTTTGCCATGCCTACAGAACTGGCATTTAACTCAGCACTACCACGATTAATTTTATTCCCACGTTCCCAAATGCCGTAATCTGGTGTGCGGTAAGCTCGTCCAATGTAGTAAACTAAATTTTGGACGAAATTCACTTCATCAATGCTATAAATTATTTGCAATCCTGCTGCCGTCATTTGCGCCAATATCAGCAAAAATATAGATGTGGCATCAAGTTGCAAATGTCCCCATTTGTCATCACCAACAACAATGTCACCAGTCGCGGTATTATATTTGGCGTGCAGTCCATCTAGTAGCGACTGAGTATGTTTAAATGTCTCTACTTTATGAGCCTGTCGCATCATTGCAAATAGCAACCCGCGCATCAGTTTGATGACGCTGTGTTCTAGTTCATAGGTGCGTCCTTCGTCGTCGTCAATCTTGCGGTATGCAAGTCCTAAACCCCAAACTGCCAAAATGCTGTAAACATTGTCTCGCACCCAGGCATCTGTATAATCGCCGTGGGCTGTAATCGCTGTGCTTGCGGGTAGTAAACCCGTAATTGGATTCTGGCGAGTCAGTACGATCGTTTTGATTTGCTGGTAGTAATAGTCTAGACGAGCTAGCAATTTGGTAGATGTTTTCATGGTTTGGTTCAGAACTACTTGCAGAATTCAACCCTGTGACTGTGAAGTGAATTACCTAAACCAAGCCAGAATAAGTTCTGTAATAGGTTGGTGGGACAACAGCTAAGGGTGGTGTGAGCTTATTATTATCTCCTGTTAATACGCCTCTGGGTACTGAATTTTAGCGATTTTATTTCGGCGTGGCACTGGCGAAATAGTGAAAAATTGGGGAGATTTTTGGGTGTGGTCAGAATTACGTGCTACAGAGTGCAATCTAGGGGATATGAGCTAGTATGCTAGCAGAACAGCAGATTAACTTTTTTCATCATGGAAACTCGAATTAACAAACGCACCCACAGCGATTACACCCAAAGTGCTGCCTATCTGCCCAAGGATTTAGTTAAAATTTTCAAACAGCTAGCTCTTGAGTTAGAAATAGGGCACAGTGAGGCAATGGAAGAAGCTGTCAGGATGTGGTGTGATGCGGCAATCAAAAAGGTAAGTCAACCTTGATGAGGTATCCTACACCCAAACAAAATTTGATTTGTTTTATCCTCTGCCAAAACCTCACAACGTTTCTACTACCTATCTTTATAGTCAGATTAGATGAACGAAGAGGAGACATCTATATCTTGGCTGGTGATGAAACTGGTATTGTAATTAACCCTAATGGTAAATGGAGATACGACGAATGACCAAGCCTAAGTTTGCAGCAATGAGTAAAATAGAGTTAAAACGTTATTTATTAGAGAATCGTAATGATACAGAAGCTTTTCACGCTCTAATGGATAAAATTAACGCTGAACCTAACCCAAAGTTTTATACCATAGATGAAATTGGTGAACTGGAAAAACTAATAGAAGCAAAACGGACACGAGAAAATCTCTAAAAATTACCGAAGAAAAGCAGAGGGCAGTTCTTGCTGGAGGCAGGAGGAAGAAAATATATTTTTTGCCCTCTGCCAAACGGGTTTAACACAGTCAGAAATACAGCTAATTTTTAGTCATGGGTTAGAAAATGACCGCGATCGCAAACGAAAATATGATATTTGTTCAAATCTTCATGAATGTGAGTAAAATTTTATACTTTCACTTTCAGCTTTTTAAGGCATAACGAATTCTTTTTGTTGATAATTTAACCTAGATAGACGAGTAGTAGTTTCAGTTAAATTACGTATGCATTAGTGACTATTATAACTTTATAATATTTTTTAGGTTGGAAATAAAATATTTGATTGAGTGGCGAAGCAAAC
The DNA here is from genome assembly GCF_036917415.1 of Nostoc sp. GTDB lineage: Bacteria > Cyanobacteriota > Cyanobacteriia > Cyanobacteriales > Nostocaceae > Nostoc. The sequence goes on from NZ_JBALDJ010000114.1 coordinate 28,462, forward strand.
AGCAAGCCCTCATCAATGATTACCTGTGTTATAAAACATCATTTCCAATTAAATTTTTAAGTGCCTACTTACATTATAAAAATTATCACCAATCATGGTGATTTAACGAGCGCTTGCACTAAACCCGAATGGCGAATTATACAGATTGGAATCAGGCTTTAATTGATTATTTTATCAAAGGTACACCACACGGTACAAAAATTTATTTGAGCGTTGATGAAGATGTAATAGAACGTATTGGCTATCATTTTGGGCAATTATCTACAAGTGGTACTTGGGTTAATGACTTCTGCACAGCAGTGAGAAGAAAAGTCATCTTTGAGGGACAAATTACTTCTCCAGATAATTTAGATTACCTAATTTTACCTTCTCGTGACTTTTGGATACTAATTCCCGATCCGGAAAATCCTGATTCTGGAGCTTATGCATCTTGGGAAGCCCCATCATTAGGTACTCAGTTTATCCTCCTATGCAAACAAGAATTACTCAATGATATTCAACGCTTGCAAGATGAGCATTTACTAAAGTCGAGTTGTACACCTCAACCGATATTTAATAATTCTGGATGGGTAGAACTTCAGCAGTGCATGGTTGTTTCTCAAGCTTGGGATGGAGTCTTTATCAAAAATCAAACTCTTAAGTATGCTTTGCAACCAAGTGTCAAATTATCAATCAGTTTTTCTAGCGGTTTGCGCGTACCAAAAATTGGCGCTTGGCTTCTGAATCATAGCCCACAAATTACTATTTTTGGTTTTTATTCAACCGCAGAATTAAAAGTAACTCGATTATCAGATAATCAGACAATTCTGGAGAGTCAACAAAGTACAAATACTTTTATAACGCTTGATTTTGCTCATCCTGGGGATTACCTAATTGAGGCGACTTTTGCAGGTGAATCGAGTCAGCGTTTAGTCAAGATTGTAAATTGGAATTATCTAGACATAGAAAAATATGTGCATCGGGAAGTGATGCAAATTAATTCTGCATATCATATTTTTGGCAGTGTAATTGAGCAAGGTTGTTAAATTCTTTAGAGTCATCAGGGTGTATCATGCCACAAGTACAAAGATGGTATACAGGATTTTCTTATCGCGGAAATCCACAAGACCTCATCAAGCAAATTTCTGAACAAGTACAGCGTCATAATCTTACTAAATTAGTGCCGATTTTACGAGTAGAAAAGGGTATAAAATCTCGAAAGCCTTTTTATTTCTTCCTAGCAATTGAAAGTCACCAAGTCGGTCAATTGCCTACAGAATTGCAAGCAAGTCTACTGAAGTTATCGTTTTTCCAATGTCCAATTAAAAATAGTCGGGGCTTCACTTATGAACAGATAAAACCTATGGTTGGTGTAGCTCATGATGTTTATGATTATACTAGCCCTATTCCTTATCAACCGAGACAAAATATCAGTACTGACAACCCGTTTGATTTCACAGAATTACACTCTATTAATCATGCTGATGCTGATTGGGTGAAACCTTCCCAAAATAGCGATCGCTTCCTATACTGGTTATCAACCCTCGGCAATGGTAGCTGGGAATCCTTTCAAAAAAGCTGCAACGCACTCCAACTTGAGGAACCTAAACGCATCTTACGACGGTTGCGCTTATTAGGACATCTTGAATCTTCACTAGACGGTTCCAGATGGTCGGCGGCTCCTTCAGCTATTGTAAAAATTAACTCGTATGATACCGGATTTATACTGTGTGGTCAACGCAGTATTGGCTTAATAAAACAATTAGAAGAATATGGTATTGTAGCATCTATTACTCCTCAACCCAGAGGGGAAGCACCACCGTGCATTCAACTGGTGGTGAATAACCCTGATGCGATCGCAAATAATTTTCCAATCATCAATGCGGGTGAAGTATCCACACGACTTGCCCAAATTCTACCTGATATCGCTACTTGGCAGCAAAATCTCAGGAATATGCCAGGAATTGTGCCGAGTCGGTGGGAATGGAAGCACTTTGACGGTGATGATTTTGAAATCTGCGGTATTCCTCACGAAACAGGGATGTATCAGATGTGTGATGAAAACCGAAACCTCCGCTACACCCTTTTTTACAACCAAAACACTAACACTTGGCATCAAGGCGATTGGTATGGTTTGCGCTTTCTAGCTTTGTATTATCATGGTGCATCTTGCCAAGCTCATTACAATTTTGCTACAAAGTGTTTGGCAATACCAGTAAAGCAGCGCTGGCCTGAACTATATGAACGTGCTTTGGTGCTGGCATCTGGACAACTACCAACATATCAGGGCAAGTGGCTGCTGTATCAAAACGTGAGTGGGGAAGTTGCCCATCAATTGAGTCAAAAGCTAAATGTTAAATATGAAGAGGCATTAATTTGTGCATGACGTAGTTGGAGCGTATCAACGACTTAACCATATTTATCAGCTGTATATTAAAAGTGCCTTTCCACTACGTTATCGCTCTTTAGCGGCAGAACGCGATCGCCTTTTACAACAACCAGGTATTTTAAGCCAACCACCTTTAATTGAACCAGTTCCGATTTACCCTTCATCAGGGAGAGACTTACAAACTGCTGCCAAACAACTGCCTGTAAAATACCATGATTTGGCACAACTGGGAAAAATGCTGTTTGAAGGGGGAATAGAACTTTATCAACACCAATGGGAAAGTTTAGAGTCAGTTTTAATCAACCAAAAAGATTTAGTTGTTACCACTGGTACAGGTTCCGGGAAAACGGAGTGCTTTTTATTGCCATTACTCGCCCATTTAGCATGGGAATCCAGCACTTGGGAGGCAAGTCCGCCTCCACCGAGTAATCATTGCTGGTGGGATGGAATAGGCGATCGCGTATCTCAATGGAAACACGTTAATCGCCCCAAAGCCATGCGGGGCTTGATACTCTATCCCCTCAACGCCTTGGTAGAAGACCAATTGCGACGACTCAGAAAAACCCTGGAAGCGCCAGAAATCCACGATTGGCTAGATAAAGAACGCGGCACAAACCGGATCACCTTTGGGCGTTACACTGGACAAACCCCGATTCCGGGTGAACCAACACCTGATAAAATCAAACGACTGCGAAACGAATTAGATGACTGTGCCAAGCAGCAACAAAATTTACTTCAGGCGAATTTATCTTTAAATCCCGATTTACCTTACTACTTTCCCCGACTTGATGGTGGGGAAATGTGGTCGCGTTGGGATATGCAAGATACTCCACCAGATATTCTAATTACTAACTACTCGATGCTCAACATTATGATGATGCGGAGCATTGAAAACGATATTTTTGATATAACTCGTGACTGGTTGGCAGAACCAAATCATCCAGAACGGCAATTTTTCTTAATTATTGACGAATTACACGCCTATCGTGGCACTCCGGGGACAGAAGTTGCCTATATTTTACGCTTGCTTTTTTCTCGGTTGGGTTTAACACCAGATTCGCCAAAGCTGCGGATAGTCACGACTACAGCAAGTTTGGAAGATAACCCAGAAGGAAGAAAATTCCTGCGCGAATTTTTTGGACGTGATGACAAACAGTTTGCTTTCATTTCTGGACAACAACAACAGCCAAAAGCCAACGCGAGAAAATCTCTGGTTAAATATCAAAGCGCCTTTGCAGAGTTTGCCCAGTCAGTGCAGCCAGATCCATTACAGTCGATGACACAGCCAGATCCAACGGCAAATAGTGTGGCTATGTCTACCTTAGCTAGCAAGTTGGGATACTCCGAATCTGGAATTAGTAAAGAAAAGCAACTCGGTGAGGCTTTAGCGATTGTTGGGGCTGGTGAAGCTTTGCGCGATGCTTGTCAAGAAGTCGATCGCGTTGTTCGCCAACCTAATCAGCCGTCGGTTCGGGCGGCGAAAGTCAAAGATCCAAAGAAACAAAAACATCAAACAGATTTAGATAACGAACTTTTCCCCAACGCTGCGGCTAGTAGTTTGGTATCCGACTCGATGCGGGGACTACTGTTAGCATTGGGGATGTCAAAATTGAGTAACGGGCGATCGCCCCAACCTGTGCGCGGACATTTATTTTTCCACAACTTGCAAAGCCTATGGGCTTGCTGTAACCCCAGTTGTACCCAAATCGATCGAGTTCAGCGACAAAGCGATCCACCTGACTTTTCACAGAATCTAGAAAACCTCTCTCCAAACCTCTCTCCTGCAAGGAGAGAGGCTTTGAATTCTCCCCATTCCCTTGTAGGGAAGGGGGCTGGGGGGTTAGGTTTTCCAGATGACGTGAAAAGACAAAGCGATCCACCAACCATTGGCGCTATCCATGCAAACCATCGCCTTAGCTGCGGTTGTGGTTCCCGCGTTCTCGATTTAATTGTCTGCGAAGTCTGTGGCGATGTCTTTTTAGGAGGATACAAAAGTACTCGCAAGCTAATTAACCAGACGGTAGATATCCTCACGCCAGATCAGCCGAACTTAGAAGGTATACCCGATTTGGTTGTGATGAATCAACGTTACGGCAACTATCGGGTATTTTGGCCATTACCGGGAGAAACACCAGCTTGGACTACACAACCTCAAGTTTTAGAATGGACTGTTGATAAAATAAAACGTCAGTGGGTAAAAGCAAAGTTAGACAAACAAACAGGCGTACTCATTCAGAATGTCACAGCACCAAAAACTGATGAGATTCCAGGGTGGCTGTATCAGGTAAAAGGAGACGATTTAGATCAACCAGCACTACCAACAAAATGTCCCCGATGTGATGCTGACTACGGTAGACGAGAGAAATTCCCAACTCCTTTACGTATCCACCGCACCGGCTTTCAAAAGGCTTGTCAAGTTATTGCTAGTGGATTGTTACGAGAAATGCCAGCACCGTCTCAACAGGGATTAGGTAGTTCTCGCAAGTTGGTAATATTTTCTGATAGTCGCCAAGATGCAGCGAAACTGGCTGCGGGAATGGAACTTGACCATTACCGCGATATGGTGCGTTTGCTACTTATTCAGTCCTTTTATCAATATTGGGATGACCTGATCGCCTTTTTGCGGATTACTGCTGCTAATAACCCAGCCAGTCTTGCGAAATTACAGACTTTAAACGCTAATCTTTATAATGCTGTTGCCCAAGCCGCAAATAATATGACTCGGCGCGATCGCTTTGCTAATGCTAATCCTACCTTAGTTACAGAGGCGCTTTTCTGGGTGATGGGTTTACCCGCTAATAATCAACAGGCGAGTAGTGCATGGCTTAGTTTACTCAAACGCTATCCCGAACGCATTCCTTTGTTGGAATTACGGCAAAAAGTTAGAGATGCTTTATTAGAGTGTGGTATTTGTCCCGGCGGATCGAGTTTTCGCGCCTTGAATTACTTAGTTGGACAAAATCAGGGTCAGCAACGGTATCCTTGGTTTGAATGCTACAACTGGTCTGATAATTCGGTGACGAGAATTTTTCCAGCTACACAAACTCAGGCTGACCATGCCACCCGACTGGAAGATATGCTCACTGCTGAACTAATGAATCCATTGTTCGATCACATGGTACGCACAATGGAGGGTTTTGGGCAAGGGTGGGTCAGCTATCAACCGCTAGAAAATACACCATCTAAAATAATTCAAGCAACTGATGCAGTCATCAGACAATTAGGCATCCGTCGCCGACACCAGTATTCTAAGTTTTTTTACCCTGGAACAGATCACAACTTACCTGGCTTTGCCCAAAAGTACATTGAGTCTACAGGTTTAAAACCTCAAGATATACAACAGCAATTACTCAACTCCCAAGCTGGAATTGCCGCTAGTGGTAGTTTGTCACTAGATCCAAATAAACTTTATTTAATGCTACCGTCGGCCAAAAATCAAGGATATCGGTGCGATCGCTGCAATGCGTTCTATCTACATCCTGCTGCTGGCTTATGTCCTGAATGTAATAGCCGTACTAGCACCAACAAAAATCCTCAGCAACTCACCGCCGGAACACCCACGGGACACTTCGATTATTATACTTATCTGTCTTCAGAAAAATCCGGTCAGCCTTTCCGCATGAACGCCGCCGAGTTAACCGGACAAACTGACCGAGATGAACGGACTAAGCGCCAACGCTGGTTTCAAGACATTTTTATCAATGATGAAATTGCCCGTGTCCAAGGTATCGATCTTTTGAGTGTCACAACTACAATGGAAGCGGGTGTTGATATCGGTGCGCTGTTGGCAGTGATGATGGCAAATATGCCACCCCGTCGCTTCAACTATCAACAGCGAGTTGGTCGCGCTGGTAGACGTTCTGCTGGAGTTGCTTTAGCTGTAACCTTCTGTCGTGGTAGAAGCCACGATGATTTTTACTTCCAACGCCCGGAAAGCATCACAGGCGACCCGCCACCGCCGCCTTATGTCGATATGACAAGCAAACCCATTTTTCGGCGTGTTCTCATTAAGGAAGTCTTGCGGCAAGCCTTTGCACAGACAAATTTTAGTCGAGGTAGCGATAACGTACACGGCGAGTTTGGGAATGTAGCTGATTGGAATAATTACCAACCAGATATTCAAGATTGGCTGCGCGATCGCCAGAATGAGCCAGCTATAATCACTGTATTAGATAGCTTGCGAGTGCAGACAGCCTTACCAAATGCCAGCAATGCTCAAATGTTGAGCTTTCTTCGCTATGATTTAATCCCAGAAATTCAAACAGTTGTGGAAGACGATACTTACACCCAGGATAAATTGAGTGAACGTCTGGCAAATGCTGGGTTATTGCCGATGTTTGGCTTTCCGACGCGGGTGCGATCGCTTTATACCCGCTTTCCCACACGCGCCAACCAATGGCCGCCAACAGAGGGAGTAGTCGATCGCAATCTAGATATTGCCCTCAGCCAATTTGCCCCTCGTTCCCAAACGGTGAAAGATAAAGCTGTGCATACAGCCTGTGGTGTAGTCGAGTTATATCCCCAAGGTAAGAATATAGAATCTAAACCAGGACTTGTACCAGCACTCACCCAAGAGAATAAATCTTTAGGACTTTGTGCTAACTGTCAAGCGGTTATCTACCCATACAAATTGTTAAAAAAACCACATCCAGGAGGTCAGGAACCGCCAAAAGATACCTGTCCAGTCTGCGGGGTGGATGCTTTGCGTTGTCTAGATGCTAGAGAACCCAAAGGATTTTTTACCAACTTACAACCAGAAGACTTTGATGGACAATTTGAGTGGCAACCAAACGCAACCAGACCATCTTTAAGTGTAAATGCTGAGGTAGGCAATGTCCAGCGTATCCTTAACGCTTCCGTTTCTGCATTCAATGACCACATCATTTCTGTGAATGACAACGGCGGTAATGGCGGATTTGACTTTCAAAATGCCTTAATTTATGGTAAGCCCAAACCCGGAGCTTATGCCGTTTCTTCAGATAAGAATAACTCAGTAACTACTTCTGGTGCTGCCTATCGGGTGGCGTTGTTATCTCGGCGGAAAACAGATATTTTGTTGGTAAATATTGAGGAATGGCCTACTGGTGTTTTTGCAGATCCAACTACAGTTATCGGACGTGCGGCTTGGTATTCCTTTGCTTTTTGGTTGCGGGTAGCAGCCGCCACCCAATTAGATGTGGATGCAATGGAGTTGCAAGCTGGGTTCCGATCGCTAGAGCAAAATGGAACTGCGATCGGGCAGGCTTTTTTGTGCGATCATCTAGAAAATGGGGCAGGATATTGTCGGTTTCTGGAAAAACCAAAAGAATTTAAAAAATTGATGGATTTGGCGAATCCCAATATTCTTAATAGCATTGCCAGCAAGTGGATAAATCAGCCACATGGAAACGCCTGTGATACATCATGCAACTTATGTTTGCGAGATTATCAAAACCTTGCTTATCACGGGTTATTAGATTGGCGACTGGCTTTAGATATGGCGCAATTAGTGTTATCAGCCTCATCTGCAATTGATCTCAATTCCCCCAACGGCAGTATTCCAAATCCTTGGAGTGAACTATATCAAGGGATGAATGCACCAATTGCCGCTACCCTGCAACGCCTTGGTTACGGCTTACCCACTCAGTTCGGAACTCTAACTGGCTACGTACACCAAAATCAGAAGCGTCAGACAATATTGATTTTACGCCATCCTCTGTGGCAAGATAACCATCCTGAGTGGATTGCTTCAGTTGCGATCGCTAAAGCTCAAACACCTTACTGCGACTATGAAGTGAAACCTGCCAACCCATTTCTAATTCTCCGTCGTCCAGGTGACTATGCATGAAGTTGCTTGATGCCAAATACTACTTGTATAGATGTAGTAATAGTCCAGGCGAGTTAGCAATTTGGTAGATGTTTTCATGGTTTGATTTAGAACTACTTGCACAATTCAACCCCTTAAAGTAGTGGGTTTCTTGCACTTGGGCTATGGAGAATGGAAGATTGAGATGAGATTCCGTACCGTAGGGTATACAAAAATGTAATCGCCTCTAGAAATATCGATCTCTGCGTGGGTGGAAAAATCCCTCCAAGTAAGTCGAGTCTTAGAAAGAGGAACTCTCAAAAGTGGTCTTGGGAATCCACTATTGATTCGGTGTACTAAATCATATCGTGTCCGGCTAAAGACTTATCATTAGGAGCGCAGAGGTGAGGGATTTTTGGGCTTTCTACATAGATTCGGGAATTATAACTAATTAGCCGGACATAATAGTCAGTGGCGGGATGATGTCAAAAAATCAAGAGTGCCTAACTCCGAAGGATGAGCTTATGCTAGTCTAAACTAAATCACTACTCCCAGGTTATGCTTATGCTGGTATAAACTAAATCATTTTTTTACAAAAATATTTATTAAATAAATATAATTTTAATGTAAATATGTTTTAAAATTGATGTGTTTATGTTAAATATTCAGCAAATAATTGCAGTAAACAAAGGGAGGCTATCCTCAACCCAATCAAGTTTGATAAAAAATAGGGCTTATGCACTGTACAAATAAATCATTTTGTGCATTCACATAAATACCTTGATTCAGTCTTTTACAAACCATATTTTGTTAGTTGTGTAGGCTAGCAAAAATCTAGCTATAAGCCTTGAAAAGCATAGTTGCTATTTTGGCTTCTTTGTTAATGCGTAAGTCATAAAAAATTAATCGGTTTGTTTACATAATAAATATCCTAGTTTGCTTTATTACACTCTAAGATGTTTTCTAAATAATAGTTTCAATAAAAATTATTATTTCACTTACTAATATAAATAATTGATGAAGCCCTGATTGAGAATAATATTGGCTTTAAAAAACTAAAGTTATTATTGTTATTGCTGTTCTGAATAAATCAGGTAATTACCATTTTATCCAACATAGCAGCACATAGAACCGAGGGCGTAAATGTATAACAAATTTAAAAGTTTTTTACCCAATAAATATCTTATTCATTTTTTGGAAAGAGAAACATTAATCTTAAAAGGAGTAACACAATGAAAACAGTTGGGATGTATCGTCGAGCTTATCCGAGAGTATCAGAAACCTTTATTGGAGAGCAAGCGCATAATTTACAAACATATAAACCATTATTTCTTACTTGTAAACTATTAGAAGAAATTCCTTTTGACAGTATTGCTGTTAGTAATAATGATCGATGGAAAATTAAGCAATTATTTCATCTAATTACAGCTTCACCAAATATGTTTGGAAAAGAGGCTGAACTAAAAAATCTAAAATTAATTCACGGACATTTTGGGCCAGATGGTATTTACGCAATGCGATTGGCAGAAAAATTAAATATTCCTTTCATCGTTACATTTTACGGTTTTGATATTACAGTTTCACGTTTATCTATGTGGCTGTCAGGTAATCCGGCATTTTATCAATTTCTTTTGCATGAAGAAGAATTAAAACAAAAAGCATCTAAATTTATTGCTTTTTCTAGTTTCTTGTATAAAAAGATGATTGAATATGGTTATCCTGAAGATAAAATTATTAAACTAAATAGTGGTATAGATTTAGAAAAGTTTGCCCCAGCGAGTGAATCAAAAGATGAAAGATATATTTTATGTGTAGGCAGACATACTGAAAAAAAAGGAATTGATACCCTATTAAAAGCCTTTTCTCAGATTGCCAGTAAGCATCCAGATGTATCAGTTATCCAAATTGGAAATGGCACAATGACTGAAAAATTCAAAACTTTAGCAGATGAGCTTGGTATTAGTAATAGAGTAAATTTTATGGGGGCAAAACCTTATGAAGTAATTCAAAAAACTATGAGAAATGCAGAAATATTTTCTCTACCGAGTCAAACAGCAAAGAACGGTGATAGCGAAGGTTTACCGCTTTCAATATTGGAAGCCGCCGCTTCTGGTTTACCAATAGCTTCTACCTGGCATAGCGCTATCCCTGATGCTATTTTAGATGGAGAAACTGGCTTTTTAGTTGATGAAAAAGACGATCGCTCTCTGGCGGAAAAATTAGATATTCTCTTGTCTGACCGGGCTTTAGCTAAAAGTATGGGTAAAAAAGGACGAGAGTTTATTGGCGAAAATTTTGATATTCGCAAGCAAACTGCCAAGCTAGAAGCTATTTATGATTTAGTAATTAGTTAACGACACTCAAGTAACATAAGACTTACGCACAAGTTACGGAATAACGAACCGCAGAGGCACAGAGAAGCCAGTGCGTTGGGCGGGTTCCCCGACTTGTAGCAACTGGCGCGGCACGGAGAAATCAGAGTTTGAGAGATATTTTGCGTAAGTCCTATAAGAGTATTTCAATTTAGATTACTGAACCTCAAGCATTTGTTAATACGCAGAAGTTTCCTAATCCCTTGTTTGGAGACGACTCTCCTTTTTTTAGCCATCCGTATGGTTATTTATTAGCGATCGCCAGTTATCACAGATTATATAAGTAGCAAAACTTACTACGAACGCAGAATAATTCCCCAAAAAATCCGGGTATTAAGCTAAAAAATGTACATAAAGCTACTAAAAATCTAAAAATTTCTCAGTATCTACCGGAGAGTGCTATTCCGGGTTAGGATGATGACTAGCAATGCTTTGATTTAGCTATCGATATTGAATTGTTGAAATTTTATGGACCATAGTCCACAAGATGGCAGTATCAACCTCCTCTGAGCTGTGGCGAGGAAGTCTCCCAGCGCGGGGGAGACTTAGGAGATATATATTATGCTCACAGAAGATATTCGTGATTTGTTAAGTGATACTACCGATTTAAACCAGTTGAAATGGGATTTAAATCGCTTGCAACCTGTGGATGTGGGAGAATACATTACACAATTGCCTGAACAACAGCGGGCGATCGCATTCCGTTTACTCAACAAAGGTCAGGCAATTAATGTATTTGAATATCTGCCGACAGAGGTACAGGAAGAACTAATTAATTCTCTGCATGATGTCCAGGTGGTGCACCTTGTAGAAGAGATGAGCCCTGACGAACGGGCAGAATTATTTGATGAACTACCTGCTGGGGTAATCAAACGGCTATTGCAAGAACTGAGTCCAGAACAAAGGCAAGCAACAGCAACGATTCTCGGCTATCCAGAAGGTACTGCTGGGCGGGTGATGACAACCGAATATGTCCGGTTGCGGCAAGGATTGACTGTAGGCGAAGCCTTGAGCAAAATCCGCCGTCAGGACGAAGATAAGGAGTCGATTTACTATGCATACGTCACAGATGACAACCGGACGCTGGTGAGAGTAGTTTCACTGCGCCAGTTGCTGTTTACCTTTCCCGATGTTTTCATTAAAGATATTGCTAGCGATCGCGTCATCAAAGTTAGAACTGAAACCCCTCAAGAAGAAGTGGCGCGAATTATGCAGCGTTACGACTTAATCGCGATCCCCGTAGTCGATCGAGAAGACCGATTGGTGGGCATTGTCACCATTGATGATGTCATGGATATTTTGGAAGAGGAAGCCACAGAAGATATCCAAAAACTCGCAGGTGTGAGTGGTGATGAAGCTGCTTTATCCTCTCCCTTACTCACCATCCGCAACCGCTTACCTTGGCTGTTGGGGATCATGGCACTATATATTGGTGCAGCCAGTGCGATCGCGCCTTTTCAATCTGTAATCGCCGCAGTGCCAGTTTTAGCAGTAATCATGCCGATTTTTTCTAACACTGGTGGTACTGTTGGGATTCAATCATTAACGGTGACAATTCGCGGCTTGGGAGTGGGAGAGGTAACACCCAAAGATACCTTAAAAATTCTTCGCAAGGAACTTCTAGCTGGTTTAGGTACAGCTCTTGCTTTAGCTACAACGATGATCCTGCTTTCTTTAATTTGGGCACAACCCCAAGAGCGATGGGTGGCTTTAATTGCCGGAATGGTAATGGCAACTAATACAATTGTGGCCGTTACACTCGGTACTCTACTGCCAATGGGTTTGACACGGCTGAAGCTTGACCCTGCTTTGGTTAGTGGGCCGTTAGTGACTACAATGCTAGATACAATTGGGTTTTTAACGTTCCTCAGCCTAATTTCTTTAGCTTTAAACGTTTTCCATTTACCAAGTTAATGGACGTATGAAAGACCAAGAAAATCTGAAATATCCTAACGTTTTGAAGCACATTCAGGCAGAATCTGAAGCCCTAAATTTTCGTATGGCTTCAGACTCACTGACAGGTTCTTTTTTAAGAACACTTGCTGCGAGCAAACCTGCTGGTATGTTTCTTGAACTGGGCACAGGAACTGGTCTGTCTGCTGCTTGGCTTTTGAACGGTATGGATCGAGAATCCAAGCTAGTCTCAGTTGACCAAGATGACAAAGTGATAGCTGTTGCCAAAAAGTATTTGGGCCAGGATCAGAGAGTGGTTTTCCATACAGAGGACGCGACGATTTTTTTAGGTAAAATAGCTGCTCAAAAGTTTGATTTTATATTCGCTGATGCATGGGTAGGAAAATATAGCTGCCTTGAGGATACGCTCAATTTGCTTAAGTTGGGTGGCTTATACGTTATTGATGATATGTTGCCTCAAGCCATCTGGTCTGAGGATCAATCTTCAAAAGCTAGCCAACTCATTTCAAACTTAGAATCCAGGAGCGATTTGATGCTTTCAAAAATTAACTGGTCTACAGGGTTAGTAGTTGCAGTGAAAGTTAGAGGGCAGACAGCGGCAGGATTACCAAAAGAGCGATTTTTTTCGGGGGAGATGGGCAAAAATTAAGGTGATTTCTGTAATACCTAATCCAATTGACAAACGCTATGTAAATCCTTGATGCTAGAAAGAACAAGTAGCTAGTTTGATACAGGACTTACGCAAAATAATGAAAAAACGAACCGCATAGACGCGAAGCGGCTACTCTTACGAGAACGCTAAGAGCGAACCTGCAGGTTAAGACGCATTCGCGCAGCGTCTCGTCAGAAAAGGACACAAAGGAATGAGAGTTTCAGAGAGTTATTGCGTAAGTCCTAGATAGAAGACGGATGATATCATTTCCTGTGCATCTATAAATTAAAAAGCTGAAGAGACGCGATGTCTGACGACAAGCCGCTTTGCGTCTACGCTCGTATCTCTATCCAGGAAACTAATTGCTATTTATGCCTACTACCACGTGGAATCGTCATCACATTCTTTCCCTAGCTGACTTTACTGCCGCTGAATACGATACAGTTTTGCAAACTGCTGCCTCTTTTCAAGAGGTGCTATCACGGCGGACGAAGAAAGTACCAACCTTGCAGGGACAAGTAGTGGCGAATTTATTTTTTGAATCGTCTACCCGGACTCGTAGCAGTTTTGAACTCGCAGCCAAACGCTTAAGTGCGGATACGCTGAACTTCGCCGCCGCCACATCTTCTATGACTAAAGGAGAAACAATTCTCGACACGGCGAAAACCTATTTGGCTATGGGAACTGATATCATGGTAGTTCGCCATCGAGAGGCAGGAGTACCGAATGCGATCGCGGCTGAAATGGATCGTCTAGGTGTACGAGTTAGCGTCCTGAATGCTGGTGATGGTCAACACGAGCATCCATCCCAAGCACTGTTAGATTTATTTACCATAACTACTTTTATTGACCCAGATCGTCCCCGACTGGAACTTTTAAAGGGGAAAAAGATTGCCATTGTTGGGGATATTCTCCATTCTCGCGTGGCACGATCGAATATTTGGAGTTTAATTGCCAGTGGTGCCGAAGTGCATCTGGCAGCACCACCAACCCTTTTACCTAAATTCTTTGCTGAGTTTATCTCGGAGGAAGTAGAAGGTAGGGGTCAGGAGTCAGAAGTCAGGAGTTATTCTCCCAATCCCCAACTTTTTTTACATTGGCAGTTAGAACCAGCTTTGCAAAATGCCGATTTTGTCATGACTTTGCGCCTGCAAAAGGAACGGATGACGGCTCATTTATTGCCAAGTTTGCGAGAATATCATCAGCTGTTTGGCATTACATGCACAAAACTGCAATTTTGTAAACCTAATGTCAAAGTTTTGCATCCAGGCCCAGTCAACCGTGGTGTTGAAATTAGTTCTGAATTGATGGATGACCCAGAATTTAGTCTGATTCAATCACAAGTTACCAGCGGTGTTGCTGTTCGGATGGCACTCTTGTACCTATTAGGTAGCGGCAAGGCTTAATATAATTTCAGTTGCAAATTTCCTCCCATCGGACTATGTTACAGAAAAATATCTAATCTCATAGAATTTATTACTCTTCCGATCGCATGAGGACAGAATTCTGTAATCTTGGCACACTGGTATCGTAGAAGTTGAGAATTTAATGACTTCTAGAAGTGTCCGAGGTAAATTATGAAACGAATTTTTTTGACGGCAGCAGCCTTACTCAGCACGCTATCCTTAGCTGCTCCCATTCCCGTCAAAGCAGAAAATTCCGCCCCTGTCCGCCGCTTGTTAGAAACTAGAGAATGTTCGGGATGCAATCTAGCAGGAGCTAACCTCAAGGGTGCTCATCTAATCGGTGTTGACTTGAGAAATGCAAATTTAAAAGGAGCTAATCTCGAAGGTGCTAATTTAGAAGGTGCAGATTTAACTGGAGCTAATTTAAAGTCCGCTAATCTCACACAAGCATTTGTTAGCGATACGATGTTAAATAATGCCAATCTTACCAACGTGAATTTAAGTAATTCCCGTTTATATAATAGTGACGTAGATGGCGCTGTTTTAGCTGGTGTTGATTTAAGCGGTGCTGATGTATTTAATACTGCCATTAGCATTGGTGGTGAATACTAATGGTGAATCATGATTTCCAAGTGATGAGTTAAGAGTTAAACTCTTAACTCATCACTTCCTAAGTTTTATTCGCCGGTAATCGATAGTTCATTAACCCAGATTTTCGGGCAAACCCCACCTGGCGTTAACTCTGGCTCTTTTTCTACATAAATAATTGACTTCAAAAGTTCCAAGAAATCGCCAGCAACAGTTGCTGACTCAATACTTGTTCTTTCTCCCTTGTTAACTAGCCAACCATCAAACGGCAAAGAAAAGGAACCTTGCAAGGATTTAACTCCAGCATGGAGAGCTTGTAAATCATCGATAAAAATCACATTTTCAGCAGTTTCTAAACTAAACTCTTGCTCAGGAGTTGCTGTTGAAAATACGTGATAAAAATTGGGACTAACGCTGACTTTTGCGCCAATACTAGCATTACCAGTTGGCTGGGCATTTAACCTTTTAGCAGTGCCAGCACTGTGGAGAAAGCTTGTTAAAACGCCATTTTCAATTAGCGAGATTTGACGAGTGGGGGTCCCTTCGCCATCAAAACTTTCCGCACCAACGTTAGCTGGGTGCAACGCATCATCAAAAACTGAAATCAAAGGAGAAGCAATTTGCTTACCTAAATCATCAGGAGTAGATAGACTTTGATTGTCTAAAATACTTTGGGCATTGAACAAGTTAGAAAAAGCGCCCAACAGACTTAAGAAAGCTTCCGCAGAGAAAACAACTCGATATTTACCAGTTTTGATTTTTTCATAATTCAAGTGACTGATAGTTTTCTCGGCGGTTTCTTTGATGCAACCATTAATATCTAGATTATCTAAATTTTGGTTGATTCTAAAAGCGCCTGCACTGCGCGGCTTTTTGCCATCTTCCTCAGTTTTGCTATACAGATAAACTGATGCCAAAGAGTGAGATTCAGTTCTCACTGCGCCGTCGCTATTGAGATAAAATCTGTCAATATCTCTTTGTGACAAACCATTATAAGGTACACCTTTAATTGCTGGATGAGCCGCTAGTAATTCTTTTTCAGCTACCAACAATTTTTCTATAAGTTCAGCAACAGGTGCTTGGGATGTTTTAGCCTGAGGTTTACTTGAAATCGGAGTAGTAGCCTCTGGACTAAAATCAGGAACATTTTCTTTAACACCAAAGAAACTGGCTTCGTAGGCAGTTTTCAAAGCTAATTCTAGTCCCTTGGAGTCTACATCTGTGGTGCTGGTGACACCCATTGTATTATCTTCATTCCAGACACGAACAGTAACGCCAGAGCGGTTTGAAGCTTTGACCTGTTTTGGCTCACCTTGGTCTACTTGCACGCTAGTGTCATCGACTGTTGAACCATAAATGTCGAATTTCTTAATGCCAAGCTTATCAGCATTGTTCTTGGCAGAATTTGCAATTTCATTGATATTCGGCATAGTCAATTTTGGATTTTGGATTTTCTTGCTCCCTGCTTCAGACTGGGAGTGTAATAATGGAGGGCTTAATACCTCCTAGATAAAATAAGTGGCAGAGCCACGAAGAAGGCGTTTCCAGGTAGAACCTGGAAGTTGACGAGTAAATGAGGTTATCGTCCACCGACGGTAATAGAATCAACCTTAATATGAGGTTGTCCGACTGTGGTGTAAATACTGCCACTGACTGAGCCACAAAAACCTGGTGCAATCTCCAAATCTTGAGAACACATGGAAATTTTATTCATAATTTCCTTGGCTTCACCGATGAGAATTGCTCCCTTTAGCGGTTTGGTGATTTTGCCATTTTCAATCAAATAGGCTTCATCAACACTAAAGTTAAATTGACCTGTAGCACCAACGCTACCACCACCCATCTTTTTACAGTAAATACCTTTATCAACAGAGGCAAATAATTCATCGATGCTATATTCGCCAGAATCAATATAAGTATTACGCATCCGGCTAGCAGCGGCATAGGTATAGTTTTGGCGGCGTCCACTTCCAGTTCTGGGGTGTCCAGTGCGTGAGGAACCTGTTCTATCTGCTAAGAAGTTTTTCAGAACGCCTTTTTCAATTAAGAGGGTTCTTTGAGCAGGCATACCTTCGTCATCCATGTCAATAGTCCCGAAGGCATTTTCAGAGCGCCCTTCATCCCAGGCTGTCAAACTTTCGTGGGCAATTTTTTCGCCTTTTTTGTCAGCAAAGGGAGAGGTATTGCGTTCTATTTGAGTGGTTTCTAGCAAGTGTCCGCAAGCTTCATGGAAGATTACGCCGCCAAAGTGATTGGCCATAATGATGGGATAAGTACCCGATTCCACGTAATCTGCGTAAAGCATTTTTCCAGCCGATTCTGCTATTTTATCGGCGGCTTGTTGAGAATCCCAAGTTCTCAAGAAGTTGGCATCACTAGTATTACCCGCGCGATCGCCAATTGAGGTACGATTAGCACCATCAGCACACAACAGGTTAAATCCTACTGACTGGGTAAGGCGAATATCACGCGCAAAAGTCCCGTCACTAGCGGCGATTAAAACTTCTTGCCAATCCCGGAAATAGGTAGCACGGCGCGATTGGACGTGGTTAGCTTTTTGCTTCAGGTGGGCTGTACCATCTAGGAGGATTTCTCCCATTTCTCGGATGGAGCTACACATCGGTAGCCATGCATCTTTACCTCTTTTGGTGGCGTAATCCCTGAGTAATTCTAAATTGATTTCTGGAATGAAAGCCTTAGCACTGGGTAGCTGTAATCCCAAGATAGAAAGACCTTTTTCTAAGGCTGCTTTCAAACCGGAAAACGAAAGGTCATTGGTGCTAACGTAGCAGTCAGCTTTGCCGCGAAATACCCTGACTCCCGCACCTGTAGACAGACTGGGTGAAATACTCGTGATAGCGTCATCTTCTGCAAGAGAACTAATATAGTTGCGACGCTCTAAAAATAATTCGATGAAGTCAGCACCAGCGGCGCGTCCTAGTCCCAGAAGGGTAGCCAGGGGGGCTTCCCACGTTTCATCGAAACGCTCTGGTGTGGAGGAATATTGGAGAGTGGGAAGTTGATTCGAGAGAAGTAGCGTACTTGTAAGCATGGGTAGCCTCGTCTGCTGGCGTAGTTCAGAGATTTGACTGAAAAATCCTGGTGTGTTCAGTCTAACAAATGAGTGAAAGCCACAGTTGGCAGTTATGCAGTAGGGGTTTCCTCACTGCACTTGGACTTTAGCTTCTACGCCTAGATAAAAGTCAGGAGAAGAAGAAATATCTTAGAAGTAATGCACTTGAGGGAGCGATCGCTTAAACAATTTAATACACCAAATGCAGATAATTCGCGTAACCTTTTGTTTCAATATACTGGCTATGACCCTATAAATGATTGGGTTTGGTCAAAAAGAAGCATGAATGCACTCGTCACTCGACAGATGCTAAACGATATTCTGCAAGTCAGACACAGTTTTGCTCATGGTTTTCCAATTCCGGCATTTTCTTGGACACAAACACCAACTGGAAAAGTTCGGCTTACCGCTAAAGCTATTAAGGATGTTGATGCCTTGTTACAATATCTTGTCGCTGTTCCTTGGTTTGAAGCAAAATATTCAAATTATCTATAGCATAGTTGCGCCCTGGTAATCAATGAAGAGAATACTTAGAGAATCAGTTGCAATACTGGACGTAATATTTTTCATACATAATTATAAGACAGTCTAAGACTGCCTTATAATTTCTGAAACTATAGAAAGGAAGATCCACCCAGATATATTAGTAAAAGCAACAATTTCATTAAACAAACTTCTTTTTGATTTCTGCCTTGCTCATCCCTATAATCCCACCGTTGATAAATTAGTATTTTCCCATCGAGTTAATTCTTAGTGAAAACCTATTTATTATCAGGTTTATTTACGATTTGCCATTTTCAGGGGAATTCTTGCTGTTTCTTGCTCATGAAAAATCCGATCTAAATTGGAAGTTGGCTCTGTTGATGCTAGATTCTTAAACAAGAGCTTTAATGTTCGAGTAATAGTTTTAAGAATTTTCATTTTGCTAGCAGTCGGCTTTTGATCGTATCTCAAAACCATTGGAATTTCTACAATTTTTGGTTTGAGTACTTTGGCTTTCAGCAATAAATCTATCATGCAAGCAAATCCACTTTCAGTGAATAAACTGTCACCATAATACATATCCAGTTTACTGACGAAAGTACGGTTATATAGCCTGTAGCCACAAGTATAGTCTTTTACGCCTGGTACACGGGCGGCAATTCTGAAAAGCCAGCTGGCTCCGTAACTCATCAGTTCTCTAAATTTTGATAAGCCTATGACTTTTGAACCTTTTCGATATCTAGATGCGATCGCAATATCATAGCTACCAGCTATCATAGTGTCATACATTTTTATTAACAGTTCTGGTGGTTGAGTATTGTCGCAATCCATCGCCGCTAAAAAATCACCTTCTTTAGAAATTTCTAAGAAAGTCGTAAAACCTGTTTTAATTGCTTGACCTAAACCAGCATTTTTGGGATGTTGGACTAATTTAAGTGATATATCTAATGATTGAGATTCTTCTAAAGCAGTCTGAGCAGTTTTATCGCTACTGCCATCATCGACAAGAATCAGTTCTATCTCTATATTAAAGATTTGCTGCAATCTTTGAAACTTTTTGAACAAGGGTAGAATTGATTCTTGCTCGTTATATGCGGGTAAAAGAACAAAAAGACTCATAAAGACCTCGTGTGATTTTTAAAATAAAATGCGAACGCTCAAATTTCAAGAATTCAGTAATGCTGATTTTTTGAGAAATTCATCGACTTGTCGAACTACTGCGTTGTTGTTGACGCTATCATTGACCAACTGTGAGGTATTGACAACGAAAAAATCATCGTTTTCAGTACTCACTTTTGGAACAAGGCTTGAATAATTTAAAACTTGTAGTGGCTGTACTTTAATCGCTCGATTAATATGTGCTGCTACAATGTCATCTGCTTTGAGTTCGGGGAACATTAAACGTATACCTTGGAAAAATATTGGACGTAATTCGTCATCTGGTTGTTTTAACAAAGGGTCAGTGGAAAGTATATATTTTGGTAGGAATGTGATGTGATATCCTGCTGTTTCTTGCAAAGAAACTAAGTTGCTCATACCGATAACTCCGGTAAAAGGAATATTTTTATCGGCAATATTTACTACGTAATAAGGAACTAGAGGTTTACGAGTAATCAGTACCATGCAGATTACACCCAGGTATTCTACTGTTTCACCAGTGCCTGAAACTTTCACTAGTTCCTTGGCAACAACCTGTTGCAAGATATTAACTGGGCCAGTAAAGATGACTTTATCAAAATGCTCTTTTTTACCCTGATATTCTACCCACATTCCACCCCCTGGATGAGGTGCAATATATTCAACTGCAACACCTTTGTGGATATGACCTCCAGCCGCGTAAATTAATTTTTCTATATGGTCAAAAACAGTTTTATAACCGCCAGAGACATAACCAAGTTGTTCTTTATTTAATGAAGAATCGCGCGCTGAAAATAGTCGTTTGATATAAGCCCAGATAAAAACTGCTGATATTCGCTTATAGTTTTCTCCTAATTTGGATAAAAGCAAAGGTTTCCAGAGCTTTTCGTATGTGTTTTTACCGCCGAGTTTTAATAGCCAATCTTCAACTAAAATCTTCTCTAAGCGCCGCCAGTTATTAAGGCGTGAACCATATAATAGAGTAAAAGCTAATCTGATTTTACCTATAAGTCCAAATAAAGGAAAACGTAGGAATTCTATAGTGTTACTAATAGAATAAAACTTTTTATTGTCATAAAAGCCTGTTAAACTTCTATGCCAACGCAGTTTATCTCCAAGACCAATATCTCTGATAAAGTTTATTAAGTGAGTATCAGAAGGTAAGATAACGTGATAAAAGCGATCCCAGGTAAATAATCCGTAATCATGATAGGTAGTAAGTCCACCAAGCTGCTTGTTACTATCAAAGACAGTGACTTTATGTCCTTGATGTGAAAGACGTTGAGCTAATACTAGCCCAGTTATGCCTCCGCCAACGATACCTATATTCATAAATTAAATTTAGATTTTGTGAAAATGTTTTAAAGGATGATGTTCAGAAGCTGTTAAGATTAATAATCTGATTATTTGCCTATTAAGCTATTAATGTACAACTAGAATTACGCCAGTTATAATAACGGAAATTCCTAACCACTGGCTAAACATAACTTCTTCTTTTAAAAGATAGTGAGAGGCAATTGGTACAAATGCATACATTAATCCTAAAACTGGAAAGGCTTGACTTAAAGGAATTTTCCGCAATACATAAAGCCACAATATAGTCATAAATGTATAGCAGATAAACCAAATCAAAAAATAACGAGATAATAAGAGATTTTTGATAGATCCGCTTTCTCCTTTATTAGAGTTAGAAATGTAAAGTCCATACTTGAGTGAAAGTTGAGCTGTTGTTCCAAACAAAACGACAAGCATTAAATTTAGCCAGGTAAAAATACTCATTTTTGTTTTTTTAAGTAATTAATTATTTAAATTTTAACTTTCTTATGGGATTAACTACTAAAAGAACACCCAAGAAGATAGTGATTACTCCTCCTATTCGAGTTAATGTAATCACCTCATTAAAGAAGTAGTATGAACCGAAAAGTATCCCGACATAATTTAAACTAGTTAGGGGATAAGCAATACTCAATTTTACAGATCGCAGAGCCAAGATCCAATTTACTATTCCTAAACAGTAGACAGTAATAGCTAATGATAGTTTCTGAAAAAACTCCCAATTCAATACTCCCTCATTTGTATAAATCATGGCATTTTTCATCAGCAATTGTCCACAGATACTAAATAAAATACTTACAAACAAAATAATATAAGGGATTATTTTAAAGTTTGAACTTTTTTGCGACATAGATTTCATCTTACTTTGCCTTAATCAAGATAGTAGGTATGAACTGGGCAGTAAAAAACCAGTTGTTTTGAACGTTTCATATCTCGGCGAAACCTTCTCTACAATTCGACCTCCACTTCAGTAAATAGATAACAAAATTAGGAAGACTATATTGAAGTGACTGATATCAAAACGATCGTTGAAGCTCATGCTCTAGAGTTAAAAACTAAATACTATGTCCTATTCCAGGATGATTGCTCTATCATGGCAGCGTTCGATATGATTCAAAGTAAAGCACGCTTAATTGTTTTACTGGATTAGACTCCCAAGCAAACCAGTTTATTGCTTGACAATTGGGACAATCAATTTAGAGTTTGCCCAACTGTAAATTACAGATATTTTCTATGCTACCCAGGTTTGCTCCAAGACTATTTTTAGCGCGATCGCGATAATCTAGTAGTAGATGCAGACATAGGAAGGTTAAGAACTTTGTCACAAATTCTCTTACATACATAAAGTTTGCAGTGTGCGTAGATGTAGCCCGTCGTAGACATCGCTGCTACTGAACTCTGATTCCATGCACATATTCAACAGATGCACCTAAATCAAAATGGATTGCTATAATTTTTGATTAACCCATTCATTAACTTTCATCAGTTGTATCCTGTTGTAGAATCTTTTGAAGATACTATCGATCTTCTCAAACTATAAAACCTAGCTGGATTGATAAATATTCTCTATTTGCTCCAGGAAAGTTAATTAATGTATTGATATATCATCAAATTTCTCCTGGCTTACAGACGTATCTGTAATCTCGGCTGGAAATTAAGCCGATTTATAAAAGTAATGGTTTTTACTCAAATTGAGTATGTATACGTGCTCTTTTGGGCATGGAAATACAATAAGTAATACAAGTCTGACTGGCTGCATAAATTATAGAGAGATAAATCAATTTACAGTAATACGCTTTACAGGTTTATAGGGAATTTTACTGAATGTCCAAATAGAGCCTTTTTAACAAAACAACTAATTCAAACTAGCGTTGGCTAATCAACTTTAAGTTGAAGTTGCTTGCATTGAATTTGAGATATTCCTACACCATTTAGTATTAGGGTTGCTTGATTTTTCATGATAATTTTAAATTAGCTGTTTTCTCAAAATTTATTGTTACATGTAATTACTTACTAGAATACCACGAGAAAGGCATGTTACAAATTTATCGTCATACTTTATCAAGAATTTATCTACTCACAAATACACTTAAACAAAAACTTCATAAAACACAAATCCTCCTCTATCATGAATTTTTGTCTTGGAAATTTGTACATTTATGAAGTAATTTCTGGGTATTAAACTTGTATAAGTAAAAAGTTAGTATTAGACTCGATAAATACAAAGCTAAGAGTTGATCCAAAAAAAATTGAACCTTGAACAACAGTACTTGTGCTGATAATATCACACAACATTATACTAAATTACAGCCTGAATTTTTAGATGACAATCGAGAGTTTGAATTGTTTTTTATTTATTTACAAAAGTCTTCATCTAAATTTATATATTTCAGACAGAGTTAGTAGTCTGCCAATTTTCTTTGGCTGGATAGAGGTTTTTTTCTTGTTTGGACTCATTATCCTCACAAAAATCTGTTGGTAATAATGATTCACCATCTAAACTGAATCTGCCAAGGTGTTAATATAGACTTAAAATCAAGCTAATAGCTGCAAAGTATGCAATTTAATTAGTACTCTTTTTAAACAAGGAGACAGTGGCTCAAACAGGACATAGTGGTATCAAGAAAAACAACGCTAAGTTCCCTTGGCTGAATAGAGGTTTCTCTAGGTTGTTTTCCTATTGTTTGGACTCATTATCCTGTAAAAGTCTGTTGGTAATGACGAAGACAATGATTAATAATCCAAACTGAATCTGCCAAGGTGCTAATACTAAACTTAAGATCGAGCTAATCGCTGCGAATACACCTGCAAGATATGCTATCTCATCAGTACTCTTTTTAAAGAAATAGCCAGTAGCTAAAGCCGTACATAGTGGTATCAAGAAAAACAAAGGCATTTTATTAACCTCTGAACTAAAGGTTGCAGTGTTTTTAAAACAAATTTTTTGTAAGTGTGGTTAATCTTACATCCAATGAGGTTTTAGCTACAACAGTCGAGCGAAATAAATATTATAGAAAATCAAGATTACGCAACGTCGTATATTACGCCAATTGGAATAATTATTGCGACACATGAAGCGCCTAAAAGCTTGACAACTCTTTTTTCTGCGGTCGATGGTGTGCGCGGCAAGCTTTAAAAGTACGTATGAGGTGGTATGGGAAGTTGCGTAGTGTTTAGGAACAGACAATTCCTGTGGGTGATGCTACTTTTGCCGTTCTCCCGACTCAGCCAAGGTGCTAATACTAGACAAATTCTCATTCATCTACGCAAATTGAAAGGGTTATAAAACTTGCGTAGGTGCGTTTTGTCTATTTCGCCAATTTTACTCTTGTGAGCAATCATCTGGTAAATTAGCTTAAAACTTTGGCCTTGCGCCAGGATAAGGATTTAGCATATTACCTTTAGAAGTAGCATTTTCATTTTAGACACCTAATGCTGAACATTCCTCAAATACTGGCAACTGAAATAAACCTCAAATCCCATCAGGTGCAAAACGCGCTGGAACTTTTGGCGGAGGGTGCAACAATTCCGTTTATTGCACGTTACCGAAAAGAGCGCACCGATGAGATGAATGAAGTGCAACTACGCGAACTGGCCGATCGATATACTTATTTAACAGAACTGGAAGAACGGAAATCGGTGATTTTAAGTGCGATCGCCCAACAAGGTAAACTTACAGATGAACTCAAAGCCAAAATCTCATCCTGCTTACAAAAAACTGAACTTGAGGATTTATACTTACCCTATCGACCAAAGCGGCGTACCCGTGCTACCATTGCCAGAGAAAAAGGACTCGAACCACTAGCAGAGTTTATCAAGTCGCTAAATGTTAAAAATGGTACAACGGCTTCACTAGAGGAAGCGGCTAAGTATATTTCGGAAACGAAGGGAGTAAAAACAGCAGAAGAAGCACTAAAAGGTGCTGCTGATATTTTGGCGGAAGAAGTAGCTGAAAAAGCTGAGTTACGCGCATATATCCGCGACTATCTTTTAGAAGAGGGGGTATTTCTCTCCCGCATCAAAGATGATTATCCTGAAGGTACAACCAAATTTGAGATGTACCGTAACTATCAAATTAGGGTAAAAAATATTGCACCCCACAATATGCTGGCGTTGTGTCGGGGTGAAACTGAAAAAATATTAAGCTTTGAAATTGCTTTCGATGAAGATACCCTACTTTACTATCTTGAGTCGAAAGAAATTAAAACCAAAGTACGGACAATTCGAGATTTTTATCAGGCGATGCTGAAGGATGCATTCAATCGTTTGATGAAAATCTCTCTTATGGGAGAGGTAATTTCTGAGAAAAAAGTTTATGCAGACATAGAATCAATCAAGACATTTGAAACTAATCTGCGGGAGTTGCTGCTGTCTGCACCAGCAGGGATGAAACCAACCCTGGCGATAGACCCTGGATTTAGAACTGGATGTAAAGTTGCTGTCCTCGACCAAACTGGACAATTTTTGGAATATCAGGCGGTATTTCCCCACCAAGCGGCTGAACAACGACTCAAAGCTGCACAAACTGTCAAAAATCTGATTGAAAAGTACAAAATTGAGTTAATTGCCATTGGTAACGGTACAGCCTCTCGCGAGACAGAGGAATTTGTCACGCAAGTATTACAAACCATAGAACGCAAACCAGTTAAGGTGATGGTGAATGAGTCTGGCGCATCTATATATTCTGCTAGCAAAGTGGCACTGGAAGAGTTTCCCGATTTAGATATTACCGTGCGCGGCGCAATTAGCATTGGTCGCCGTTTGCAAGACCCTTTGGCGGAACTAGTGAAAATCGATCCCAAATCTATTGGTGTGGGACAATATCAGCACGATGTCGATCAGAAATTGTTGAAAAAGAAATTGGATGACACTGTAGAAAGCTGCGTGAACTACGTCGGCGTAGACTTAAACACCGCCTCCAAAGAACTTTTAACATCCGTCTCTGGAATTACGGCAACAGTCGCCAATAATATTGTCGCCCATCGCAACCAGCATGGAGCCTTTAAAAATCGCCGACAACTGTTGAAAGTTCCGAAGTTGGGGCCAAAAGCTTTTGAACAAGCAGCGGGTTTTCTGCGGATTCGCGGCGGTGACAACCCTTTGGATAATACAGCAGTGCATCCAGAGAGTTATTCTGTAGTAGAAGCGATCGCATCCGATCTAAATGTGCCATTAAATCAGGTAACACAAATTGCCGAAAAACTCAAAAAAACCAATCTGAAGAAATACGTTACCGATAGCGTCGGCGAACCCACACTGCGCGACATCCTTAGCGAACTCGAAAAACCAGGTAGAGATCCTCGTGCTGAGTTTAAGTATGCCACCTTCAGAGAAGGAATTAAGGAAATCAAGGACTTAAATGTGGGAATGGAATTAGAGGGAATTGTGACGAACGTCGCCAACTTTGGAGCCTTTGTCGATATTGGCGTACATCAAGATGGCTTAGTGCATATATCCCAACTTGCTGATAGATTTATAGACGATCCCAATAAAGTGGTTAAAGTTGGACAAGTAGTCAAAGTGCAGGTTTTAGAAATCAACGAGAAACTCAAACGGATTGGTTTGTCGATGAAAGCAGTTAAACAATAATTAGAAACAGCAGATGGCAGTTTATCAAGTTCGATTTATCAATCCTACACTTGGATTAGATCGCACCATTCCAGTACCAGACGATCAATATATTTTGGATATGGCGGAAGAAGCTGGTATCCGCCTACCATCTGGGTGTAAACAAGGCGAATGTTCTGCGTGTATTGCTAAACTTATTAGTGGTGAAGTCGATCAAAGCGAGCAAAAATTTCTGCGTCCAAATGAAGTACAGGCTGGTTATGTTGTTACTTGTGTAACTTACCCATTGTCTGATTGCACTTTAGAAACCCATCAAGAACAAGTCTTATATAAATCAGCCCTTTATTATAAGCCTGATTTGGGAAAATCTGAGTGATTTTTGCCTTGTGACATTAAATTAATCTTAAATTTTTATGGTGCGTTAAATTTGTTTAACGCGCCCTTAAAAATATTGCAATATGTTAGAAATCTCCAGAAATTAATATGCGTTATCCACAACCCTTATAGAGACGTAGTACTGCTATGTCTCTACTCCTATGTCTAATGTATAGGCGTACAGATGGGCGCCCATAAAATGTATTTAAAACCGCTATATTTTTATCAATGATAGACCTAATGGTAGAAAGAAATTCTATCTTGCAAGGGAGGTGAAACCCTAGCAGATAGTCAAAGATGATATAAGAAGTCGCAAAAAAATCTCTAGTTATTTGGTAAAAACAATGTTAACTCCATTTTTAACTGCACTAGCTACAGCTTTGAGCCTGTTGATTGTCGATATCGTTGTTCCAGGCGTTAATATTGCCAATTTCCCCGCAGCTTTGATTGCTGCTTTAGTAATTGGTCTAATTAATGGTTCAGTTAAACCAGTTTTGTCTGCTCTTTCCCTACCACTTAACTTTCTCTCATTTGGAGCATTTTCGCTCGTTGTCAACGGTTTGTGTTTTTGGTTAGCAGCAGTGCTAGTTCCTGGGTTCGCAGTTCGTGGAATTATTGGTTTTCTGCTTGGGCCAGTAATTTTAACTTTTGCTAACACATTTATTAACAACTACTTTGTTGAAAGAAACCTTTTAACCAGCAGTGGTGATGTAAAGAATCAAGCTGAATTACCTTCTTCTAGATAAGTTAGAACTAGTAGAAACGGAAGTTAAGTCATGTTTCTCTCCTAGATAAAATCTCCGAAGATGGATTTCCTAATTCGGCATCTCAAATGTAATTAAACAAAATCACAAAGTTGTAACATCATGAAATTAGTTCGTTTTCTTTTAGGTTTGTTAGTTCCTCCTTTAGGCGTTTTCTTGACAGTTGGAGTTGGCCCGACTCTGATTATTAACATTTTGCTCACAGTTTTAGGTTGGCTTCCTGGTAGTATTCATGCAATTTGGGTTATCGCCAAGCATGACGAGCAAGTTAATCAAGAAGGACGTATTTACTAATACGCAATAAGAGTTTTATAAATGGGTAATTGTTGCACGATAGATAATTACCCATTTACTATTTTTTATATATAATACAGTGCAATGTAAAGCCCTCATCCCCCAACTCTTTCTCCCCAAATTGAGAGAAGGGGAGCTAATTTCAAAGTCCCTCTCCCCAGATGGGGAGAGGGATTTAGGATGAGAACTTTTGATTCATACAAAAAGTCTGATGAAAACTACCGTTTCAACAAAAGTAGGGTGAGAATTTCCTACCCTACTTTTGTAAGTCAATTAAACGTTAAAACAGTCTATTTATGAATAGTCTCACGCTCTTTCTCAACAGGTTGCTTATCTTTGAACAAGTCAGCTGCCGTTAAGAGTAATTGCCTCAATGTTTGTTTGATTTGGCGCTCTTTTCTTGCTAAAGATGTACCAGCTTCTCCTAATTGTTCTTCTAGTTGCGATCGCTTCTGTTCTACCTGTACAACCATAGATTCTGCTTGGGGACGAGCTTTATCATACCAGTGTTTAGCCTCGTCTAGATAATCTTGAACTTCCATATTCCGTCCGCCATAGCGTGCAGCCATATTAGCTCGAACAATGGCTAGCTGTGCTTGCAGTTGCGCGTAACGTTTCTTTAACAATCCTACTTCTTCACTATCTTTAATAGCATTGACAGCAGAATCAATAGCAGTTTTGGTACTCGCAGGTTTTTCCTTACCTGTCTCTTCAATTTCTGCCAGAATTACATCAACCTCTTGTTGGAGTTGTTCTTCTTCACCATCCAATTGAGCCTGTAGCCGCTTGATATCTGTTTGAGTTTTAGCAATGTTTTCGTGTCTTTGACTATTAATTCCTTCCAGCGCTCCTTCAATGGAAGCTGTCACTTCATCTTTGAGTTCACTACCTTTTTCTTGGAAGTTTTCAACTACAGCAGATACTGCATCTCTCACAAGGCCACGAACTTCACTAGAACCTTGTTTAAACTCAGAAGCTACTTGAGAAACTGCGGATTTTACTATTTCTCGAATCCGCTCAGTTCTTAATTGTCCAGTTTCTTTTGCTTGTTGCAGGTCGGCTTGAATTTGTTGCTTGATATTGTTAGGCATTTTCAACTCTTGGGATTTAACTAATTTGGATAAAATTTTCTAGAAATGTTCCTACATCATCATTATGGCGTAGCCCGATCTGGCTCGGTACTTCCTTTAGATAGAAAATTCTAGCCTTAAAGAGGTGATGTGTAGCATGTTGCCCATTTGTGAGATGATGAATATTTAATGGTAGTAATTGGGAGTCAAATATGTGGCGAGTAAATATTACTTGTTCGGGTGATGCCTGGAAGATTTCTGGTACTGAATTTAAAGCGATCGCAGAGAAATATCAAGGTGAATTGATTGGTTCCAAAAAAATGCCAGATGGTACGCGTATCATGTCTTATAAAATTGAGGATGTCAGCGATGTCGAAGCTTTTCAAGAAGATTGTGCAAATTTTGCTGGATTTACAACTGACTTTGAATCACTTTAGTATTGCTTTTAACACTTATGTGTGTAAACAGTATGTCCAAATCAGGAGAATTTAATTGAAAAAACTACTGACATTAGTATTAGTAACGTTTTTGTTATTAATTAGTACTTTTACTTTATCTGCTAGTGCAGCAGACACAGTTAACGGCGAACAAATATTTAGTGTTCATTGTGCTGGTTGTCATATCAATGGTAGCAACATAATTCGGCGAGGTAAAAATCTCAAAAAGCAAGCGCTGAAAAAGTATGGTATGGATTCAATAGAGGCAGTTATATCTATAGTTACCAATGGTAAAAATAATATGTCAGCTTACAAAGAGCGTCTCAGCGAACAGCAAATTCAAGACGTTGCTGCTTACGTTCTCGAACAAGCTGAAAAAGGCTGGCGTTAAAACATTAGGAGTTGGGAGTTAGAAGTTAGGAATTAGGAATTATCAGTTATGATTTATCTATTAGTAATTCTTAAGTCTTCCCATTCCTAACTTTTCACTCATAAATTGAAAATGAACTTACCCGCAGCTAGTCGTCTCCAATTTACTCCTGATTTGAACATCTGCCGCATATTAAATGGAATGTGGCAAGTCTCTGGCGGACATGGACAGATCAATCCCCAAGTCGCTATTGAGACTATGTTCAAATATGTAGATGCAGGCTTTACCACTTGGGATTTAGCAGATCATTATGGCCCCGCAGAAGATTTTATTGGTGAGTTTCGCTGTCAACTAATTGATACTCGTGGGAAAGATGCTTTATCTCAGGTGCAAGCTTTTACAAAATGGGTACCTCGTCCAGGCAAAATGACGAAAAAACTTGTCGAGGAAAATATTGATATTTCCTTGAGAAGGATGAATGTACAATCGTTAGATTTGATGCAATTCCATTGGTGGGAATATCAGGATAAAAATTATCTGGATGCCCTAAAATATATGGCAGAACTTCAGACTGAGGGTAAAATTAAGCATCTAGGTTTAACTAATTTTGACACGGAAAACTTAAAAATTATTACTGAAGCAGGTATCAAAATTGTTTCTAACCAAGTGCAATTTTCCCTTATTGACCGCCGCCCTGAAGTTAATATGGTGGAGTTTTGTCAACAGCATGACATAAAGCTTTTTACTTACGGTACACTTTGCGGCAGTTTGTTATCAGAAAACTATGTGGGTAAACCGGAACCGCGAGGATTTGATCTCTCCACTGCTAGTTTGAAAAAATATAAAAATATGATCGATGCTTGGGGTGGTTGGCGCTTATTTCAAGAGTTGTTGGCTATCTTAAAGGAAATTGCTAATAAGCATGACGTAAGCATTTCCAACGTGGCAGTGCGTTACATTTTAGATCAGCCAACTGTGGGCGGTGTGATAGTTGGTGCCAGACTTGGGGTATCTGAACATATAGAAGATAACGCCAAAGTATTTAGTTTTAGTTTAGATGCTGACGATCGCGATCGCATCAATGCAGTATCTCGCCAATCACGCGATTTGTACCAGCTAATCGGCGATTGCGGCGACGAATATCGCAGATAATTTTGGGAAAAAGGTGATAATACGGTGAAGGTTACTGTGGAAACTACTGCTGTCAGCCATGCCCCTAAACTTCACCTTCGCCCTCAGTCAACAGCAAACTTTTGAACTGCGCTGTGATTATGGCTCGCGTCGCCTGGATAAAACGGAGTTGGCAGCACTCATTAATTTGTGCGAGCAAAATTATTATGCTCAACAAAAAGATTATCTACCCTATCTCACCCAGTTGGGACGGCAACTTTATCAATGGCTATGAATGTACCGTTGCCAGTCCATATTTTGTACTCCGACTAAGCTACAGCTATTGTTGCACAGTATGATTTTGGTTGGCTTGGTGAGGGGGAGATGCGATCGCGTTAATCTGAAATTAATCGCTAACAATGTAATCAGCTTATGCAGTCCTTCAATATCACACTGCCAGATGCGATATGGAACCTCAATTAATACAGAGTTCTCCCGACATCCTTTCTGGTACACCAGTTTTCTATGGAACTCGCGTACCAGTACAAACATTGGTTGATTATCTCAAAGCAGGCGATCGCCTTGATGACTTTCTAGAAGATTTTCCCACTGTGAGCCGCGCACAGGCAACAGCGTTTCTCAAGCTAGCCCTGAAAAAGGTATTATCTTCTTATGAAAGTGCTGCTTAATGAATGCCTGCCTAAGAAATTAAAGCGAGAAATCACAGGTCATGCCGTATTTAGTAATACTGGGCATGATTATTGTTGGATTGCTGAGAGAAAAGATGCGATCGCATTACTCTTAATTAATCAGCGACAATGTAAAAAGTTTCTGAAATCAGTCCTCTAGATTCATTCACGAGTATAAAAGACTCGTCGGCGAGTATCAAAGACTTATTCACGAGTATAAAAGACTCGTCAGCGAGTATCAAAGACTCATTCACGAGTATAAAAGACTCGTCAGCGAGTATCAAAGACTCATTCACGAGTATAAAAGACTCGTCGGCGAGTATCAAAGACTCATTCACGAGTATAAAAGACTCGTCAGCGAGTATCAAAGACTCATTCACGAGTATAAAAGACTCGTCGGCGAGTATAAAAGACTCATTAGCTGTTTGGTAAGGTGCGTTAGCTGTTGCTAACGTACCAAAAATATCTTGGAGGGTGCGTTAGCAAGGTAACGCACCCTACGAAAGTTACTAATCTACTTCATACATTTGCTTATGTTTGGCTAAAAGCTCTTGATATCTCTCGTTTGTCTTTGCTTCTATCCACTTAGCTTTAAATATTGCTGCTGATTCAGCTTTCACTGGATCTACTTCATAGGGAAGAATCTCTTTTTTGGAGCTTGAATCTTCCGAATTTTGTTTGTACTTCCTGCCGCTTTTATGATTAGCATAACGGCGGGAGCGAGTATAGCCCATTTGAATAAATTTCCGTGCCATATCTGCGCCGACAAAATCATCTTTCTCTAAATAATCAAGAAAAAGCTCGTAGATTTTTTCACTCGACTCTCTAGCAATATCTGGAGTTTTGAACCGCCAGTAAGGAAGAATTTCTGATTTGTATGGTTCAACCAAAAGTACACCTTGCTCACCCTTGCCAACACGATAGAGTTCAGGATGTTGGCGAAAATCAATAATTTGAAAGTCTAAAGAATAATCAAAAGCCATGCTTAGTGTTTATTATTCATAATAAACTTTAAAAAATAAGTCGAGCTTCTATCTCTGTAGGGAAATTTTGTTTTATTATGCTATCTAGCACCCAATTCGTGAACAGTGTTATTGCGCCAGGAAGTCTGCGTAGAGTACATCACATTGCCCTCAACGTCAAGGATATGCAAGCCTCGCGCTATTTTTATAGCACAATCCTGGGTTTGCATGAACTCACAGGCGACGAAGTACCCGCAACTCTGGTGGAACTAGTCGCATCTGGGAAAGTAGCTAACTTCATCACTCCTGATGGTACAATTCTAGATTTATTTGGGGAACCAGAATTATCACCACCAGATCCCAATCCAGAAAAGACCTTTACCAGGGCTTACCATCTAGCCTTTGACATCGATCCACAGTTATTCGATCGCGCGGTGACAGTAATCAGAGAAAATAAAATAGCGATCGCACATGGCCCAGTCACTCGTCCTACTGGTAGAGGAGTGTATTTTTACGATCCAGATGGCTTTATGATTGAAATTCGTTGCGATCCAGATGTCGATTAAATAATTATTTGTCAGTAAAAAAGGGAAATACTTCTATGACAGCACTGACATTAAACTTGAATTCAATTCTGAAACTGACAAGAGAGCAGTTTTATCAGTTGTGTGAAGAAAACCCCGATTTACAACTAGAACGCAATGCCCAAGGAGAACTAGTCATAATGCCACCGACGGGAGGAGAAACTGGAAGAAGTAACGTTAATTTAATTCTGCAATTAGCATCATGGAATGAACAAAAAAAACTAGGTGAAGTTTTTGATTCTTCCACTGGATTTACCTTACTAAATGGTGCTGACCGTTCTCCTGATGTTTCGTGGGTGGAAAAATCTCGTTGGGATAGTTTGACAAAAGAACAAAGAGAAAAATTTATTCCTTTATGTCCTGATTTTGTGATTGAAATAATGTCACCATCTGACACTTTTAAAAAAGTTCAAGAAAAAATGCATGAGTATATGTCAAATGGGTGTCGTTTAGGTTGGTTAATAAATCGAAAAAAACAGGAAGTAGAAATTTATCGTCCTGAACAAGATGTGGAAGTTTTAAAATCACCTCAAACTATTTCTGGAGAAAGTGTTTTACCTAGTTTTGTACTAAATCTGAAAACAATTTGGGGATAATATTTGAAAATGCTCGAATGGATAGAACAGATATTAGAGATGCACAGTGAAATCGATGCTTGGAAACTGTATCCACACAAGCAGAACCCACCTTTGTGATTTTAAAAACCTCAATCTTTTCTTATGTATAGCTGCAAATGACCTTTGCTTTGGCTCTTAAAAAACACTACTTAATTTACTATGACCGCTAAACTCACACAAATATTTAAAGTAATTGAAGACACGATTGCAAAACCGCCAATTCCACACGAACCATACAAGCAATCATTGAAAGCCTGGGCGATGTATTGTTTGCGAGATAAAGGTTTTATAGTCGTTTATGCTCAAAATGCCGACTTTGCCATTGAAATAAAAGGCGAAGAAAAGCTATATTTCAAAGTATCAAATAGCCCCGAAGATTTAGATAATTCTCTTAACTGGATTGTTTGGGATAGTGCAACCAAAAGCGCCAGCCTTGTAATTCGTAATTCGTAATTCGTAATTCGTAATTAATTACGAACTTCCTTCCCCAAATAATTGGTGTAAGAATATTTGATGTTCTGGTGAATTTAATCCCAACTGCAATACAGCCAATACTTGCTGCATATTGCCAGCAATTAAATCGGACATTGATAACCACAAACCAGGAAATACTTGACTTTTAATAATTCCATCTGCATCCACTTCTAACGACACATATTCTCCTTGTTGCAGGCTAAACCAATCTAATTTGTTTTCAAATATTTGCCAAACAATATATTCTTTTACTCCATTACGACCATAAACTTTTTTCTTGTCATGTAAATCAATAGCAACACTGCTAGCTGCTATCTCTATTACCAGTTCTGGCGCACCTTCTATGTAATCATCATTGCTGAAACGAGATTGTCCTTTAGCTGTTGGTGTGATTAATAGCACTCCATCTGGTTGCGGTACATTGTCTCGATCTAAGCGGACTGTTGGCTCAATTCCCAATCTTACACCAGGGGTTGATGCTTCATAAACTCCCAACCAAGTGATTGTATGACCATGTGGTTCAGCATGACTTTCAAAGCGCAATGGGGATGCAAAGTATACAACTCCTTCAATTAATTCTGCCTTTTGATGACGGGACATTGCTTGATAGCGTCGCTCAAATTCGTAGCGAGTAAGGTGATCGCCATTTTCTAAATGAGGAATTCGCTGCTTGAATGATAGGTTGACCATGATTTTCTGCTCTGGCAAGGAGTCTTACTTTATTATGGCCTTGGTACATATTTTTCTTGTGATGTACTGCCTAAGCCCGATCGGGTTTCTCAAACACTATTAAATGCTGTTGGGTAACAAGTTTTTAGTTTCCCGCCAAACCAAACCAACAGCTTGCATTTCTTTACGGACTTGCTTTTGAGTCATCTTGTGTAGACGTTTGATCGTGATAAAGGAATTTTCACCGCGATATTTAACCAGCACTACCCGACCACCAGGTTTAAGTGCTTTTACAATTCCTTGCATCACTTCTGGGGGATACTCAAGTTCGGTCTAGATAATTGGTCTTTCAAGACGCGAGAAATCGCATCTCTACATCAGGGTTTTGTTGCTCATTCTGAACTGTATTGAATTAAAACCAACAAATTCCTGAATGGGAAGGACAAGGGAGAATGATTGAACAAGTTTCTTTTTTATCTCTTCCCAATGACGGCAGTTGCTCTACTTGGGGAAACCCCAGACGCTCGATGACTCGCTACCGCTTTGCTATCGCCCTTGGCGTCTCCCCTTGGGAGAAGACCGCACTGCCTCCCCAATCCCCAATGCCCCATAATATAAGAAAGCGCTTCACACTTCTTAAATAATCAGCTTTATTAGAACAATGGCGAGAGACTTGCGGGGATTCATTAAAATTTTGGAAGAAAGAGGACAATTACGGCGAATTTCAGCTTTAGTTGACCCAGATTTAGAAATTGCTGAGATTTCCAACCGGATGCTGCAAAAAGGTGGGCCAGGGTTGTTGTTTGAAAACGTCAAAGGCGCTTCCTTCCCGGTGGCGGTAAATTTGATGGGAACTGTGGAAAGGATTTGCTGGGCGATGAATATGCAGCATCCAGAGGAGTTGGAAACTCTGGGGAAAAAATTGAGTATGCTGCAACAGCCAAAACCACCGAAGAAGATTTCCCAGGCGATAGATTTTGGAAAAGTGCTGTTTGATGTGGTGAAGGCGAAACCAGGACGAGACTTTTTCCCCGCTTGTCAGCAAGTTGTGCTTCAAGGTAATGATTTAGATTTAAATAAGTTGCCTTTGATACGTCCTTATATTAATGATGCTGGCAAGATTATCACGCTGGGACTAGTAATTACCAAAGATTGTGAAACTGGTACTCCGAATGTAGGAGTATATCGTTTACAACTACAATCTCAGAATACGATGACGGTTCACTGGTTATCGGTGCGGGGTGGGGCGAGGCATTTGCGAAAAGCAGCCGAACGTGGGAAAAAATTAGAAGTTGCGATCGCACTTGGTGTAGATCCTCTAATTATTATGGCAGCTGCCACACCCATCCCTGTAGATTTATCAGAATGGCTGTTTGCAGGACTTTACGGCGGTTCTGGTGTGCAGTTGGCAAAATGTAAAACTGTAGATTTGGAAGTTCCCGCAGATTCCGAATTTGTCTTGGAAGGGACAATTACACCAGGGGAAGTTTTACCAGATGGGCCTTTTGGCGACCACATGGGTTATTACGGCGGTGTTGAGGATTCGCCGTTGGTACGCTTTGAGTGTATGACGCACCGGAAAAATCCAATTTACTTAACAACATTTAGCGGTCGTCCACCGAAAGAAGAAGCGATGATGGCGATCGCACTAAATCGCATTTATACTCCCATACTGCGGCAACAAGTATCAGAAATTGTCGATTTCTTCCTCCCAATGGAAGCTTTGAGTTACAAAGCGGCGATTATTTCTATTGATAAAGCATATCCAGGACAAGCGCGACGGGCGGCTTTAGCATTTTGGAGTGCTTTACCACAATTTACTTACACTAAATTTGTAATTGTTGTAGATAAAAACATAAATATTCGCGATCCGCGTCAAGTTGTGTGGGCGATTAGTTCCAAAGTTGACCCAGTGCGGGATGTCTTTATTTTGCCAAATACACCTTTTGATACCTTGGATTTTGCCAGTGAAAAGATTGGCTTAGGTGGACGGATGGGAATTGATGCAACTACAAAGATTCCGCCAGAAACAAACCATGAATGGGGTTCGCCTTTAGAATCCGACCCAGATGTGGCGGCGATGGTAGAGAAACGATGGGCGGAGTATGGTTTAGCAGAGTTGCAGTTAGGAGAAGTAGACCCGAATTTGTTTGGCTATGATATGAAGTAACGTGTTATAAATCGATACAGTTTAGATAGAGCAACAAAACTCTGATGTAGAGACGCGATTTATCGCGTCTTGAAAGACCAATTATCTACACTAATAACCCTTAACTGAAACGTATTGTATTATAGATCGCGCAGTAAGTTACAGTAATGCTGTACCCTTACGACAGATATTATTTAAATAAATGAAAACTGCTGTAATCAAATATCAAAATGAAAAAGCTGGAGAACATAGCCTGATATAAATATCTCTTTGATCGTCAGCAAAAGACCTTCTCCCATGAAGTATTCTTGTATTATCAATCATTAAAATATCGCCTTTTTGCCACGAAATTTCTATAGTTATTTTTTCAGCAATTTCATTAAGTTCAGAGACAACCTCTTCAGGAATTTCTGAATCATCTTCAAAATTAAGAATCTTTGGGCTTAACTGCTTTGTGGGTAATAGACTATTAATAAATACCTGATATTTTCCACATCTGCTGGGGATAATGGCTGGAGAAATGTATTCAAGCAGAATCGATTTATCGTTATTTACTGTCAAAAGCGTATTATTCTTCTGACACATTTCTTCTAGCTGATTCAAATCATCTGTTTGATATTTTTTCTGCCAGTCCTCTTGAGATATCCGAACAGTAAATTTTAACTTCTTTTTGCTGAATAACTCTTTGGTTGAACTACTAATTTCATGAAAAAATTGTTTACCATCACATACCGTAGTTTCACCATCTTCTAATGGTGGATTAGCACAGAAAAACCACAGCATAAGTGGGATATTCTGCTGATAATACATTTCGCCGTGCAACTTAATCTCAGATTTAAAATCATTGACGCTTAAAAGAGTCTCATCTCCATTAATTACCCTTCTACTGAATGCACCACCAGCATAATTGATAAAATCGATACTCAAGAGATTGGTAAATTCTTTAAAAATATCAACATTAACATTAAATCCTCTAAAAAGTAAGATTCCATTAGCTTTAAATAAGCTAATAATTTCTTCTTTGTCTAATTCTAAAATACTCACATTGTCGAGATTATTAATTTCTTGAACTATGCTATCTGATATGGAATGTATTTTCTTATTCATATAACTTAATGAATCTTTGTCGAAATTTTAACTTACTGTTGGCGTTAACTACACCATATACTGACACATTAATACTCAATGATATCGTTGTGTTGCATCCATCAGCGTAGGCGTAGCCCGTCGTAGACATCGCAGGACTAAATTTTGTAAAATGTTATTATAGTACTAAAATTTCTTTGATAGAACTACGTTACAAAGTTAACCAAAATTTGTTTAGGTAGATTCGGAGATATAAACTAAGGCTCCAGCTTTGGATAATGATGCCAGAAACTTGAAGAAATTATGACAAAAAAAGTGAAAAATCTAGGATCAAAGTTAGCGATCGGATTGGCATTCAGTTGTATTAATATGATACTCAATACTGGTATAGCTAGTGAAATAAGTTTAGCGAAATCAATTCATTCTCAAAAATGCGATCTTTTTGCCTACGTCACCGATACAGATGCCCAAGGTTTAAATGTGCGGAGTGGTGCAAGTACAAATAACGTAATTATAGGACAAATACCCATCAACGAAACAGTTCAGGTTATTGGTGCGGCTGGAAATTGGGTGCAAATTACTAATGCTAGCAATGGTTTTCAAGGAACTGGATGGGTATTTGTGCCAAAGTTAGGCTTAACAACGCGAGGCTACGGTACTAATGGCGTGTATTTATATACTGCCATAGATCAAAAAAGCCAAAAAGCGAGAATAATTCCTGCTAATACGGCTGTCAAATTGCTAGGTTGTCAAGGAGATTGGGCGCAGGTAGAATATCAAGGTGTTAAGGGTTGGTTGACAAGGGAAGATCAATGTGGGGCAGCCCTTACTAGTTGTTCTTAGAATCTCACCCCAACAGGCAAGCGAGGATGGGGCTATGAAAATTACTTTTAAAATTTTGGTTTTGAGATATTTGTTATGACTTATCCATTTCCAGGAATGAACCCGTATTTGGAAGATCCTGAATTATGGTCAGGAGTACATGGAAGACTAATAGTAAGTTAAATTAAGAATTATTGCAAAATAGTAAACAATTTTTGGGAATACGATCCAAGCTAATTAAAAGGTTTACGCCGAAAGGATATTTTAATAGAATAATCTCATCAAAAGATTCGCAGAAACATAAATGGACTGGATTACACTACTGCGATCGCTACAATCTGATTTTATTAAAAGGTTAGCATCTGGTTGTCTGCTTCATTGTGAAACAGAAGGTCAATATAGTGAATTAACTATAATTTCTGGAGAGAGATTAAAGGCACTACGGGAATTTTGCTGGCAGATGGCTGAAAAATATAAACGTGTTTTACCAGTCCGTGATGTTTTTATTAGCTATCTCAAAGGAAAGTTGGGTGAGGAAGTTGTCAAAGAACGTTTAGCTGATTTTATTACCGAAGTCGATTATGAAAAGCGATTTGGCGGCGATGGTAATATAGATTTTACCTTGACTTCTGACCCATCTAGTGGTATTGAGGTTAAATCACGTCATGGTGACATTGACAAAGTTAAATGGTCAATTAGTTCTGAAGAAGTTGAAAAAAATGCAGTTGTAGTTTGCATTTTAATTCAAGAAGATGTCAGTGAAGCACAATCTGAGTATCACCTTTTTTTGGCTGGCTTTCTCCCAACCCGAATGATTAAGTTGAAGACTGGTAAAATTTCTTTTGGAATAGAACAATTACTATATGGTGGTGGTTTATGGTGCTATCTAGAACAGTTACAATCTTCTATAAATAATTCTTCTCGGCAACAACCACCTATTTATAAATATCTTCCAAAACAGGAAATCCTATCTAAGCCAACTAATCATCAGGTACTAAAATCTTCTTTTCAGCCTGAATACGATCGTAAAGATTTAAATATGTTTTATGTAAAATGGGGTGATGAATGCTTTCAAAGGGGAGAATATACAAATGCAATTACTAACTATAATCAAGCCTTAAAAGTTAATCAAAGCGATGTTGATTTTTTATATTATAAACGAGGTTTAGCTAATTATCAAATAGGAGATTATGAAGCTGCGATCGCAGATTATTCTCAGGCAATCCAGATGAATCTTCATGATGCTAAATCTTACAATAAACGAGGTTTAGCTCTCTATCAATTGGGGCGATTAGAGGAAGCGATTAATGATTATACTCAAGCTATTAGAATTAATCCTAATGTTGCCATAACCTATAAAAATCGGGCTGAAGCTCGTTCTCATGTTGGAGATAACCAAGGAGCAATTGAGGATTATACCCAGGCTATTAAAATTAACCCTCATTATGCTGATGCTTATAAAAACCGTGGGATTGCTCGTTATTTATTAGGCTCTCAGCCAGGATTTCCTCAAGCAATCAAGATTAATCCTCAAGATGCCATAGCTTATAAAAAACGTGGTAATGCTCGTTCAGATTTAGGAGATTTTGAGGGTGCAATTGAAGATTATACTCAAGCAATCCAGATTAATCCCAGTTATGCTGATGCTTATTACAACCGTGGTAATGCTCGTTCAGATTTAGGAGACTTTGAGGGCGCAATTGAAGATTATACTCAGGCAATCCAGATTAATCCTAGTTATGCTGATGCTTATTATAATCGTGGCAATATTCGTTTAGAAATTATAGATAAACAAGGAGCAATTGAAGATTTTCAAAAAGCGGCAGACATCTATCGTAAAGAAGGTAAACTAGAAGCACTCAAAGATACACGAGAAATAATATTAGATTTAGAGATAGAAGAATCATTAGATATTTTAAATTTTTAGATAAATACTATATAAAGTCACCTCTAAAGTGTGTTTACCATCTGGCTGATTTTAGTTGATTTAGGTGAAGCTGTTGCTAATGAATTGTCTCTACCATTTTACCTGAATCAGCAACGCCCAAATTGGGATTATCGAGTTTTTTAAATGAGCTAATCTACCGTTTCTTTTTTTTGATAGCCACTAAAACAGTTATACTTAGTAGACCTAACATTAACGAAGACTCAGGGATAGGTGTTATAGAAAAAGAAGTGAGGGGATAACCTGTATAATAACCTCGATCGCCTATTTCTAAGTAGTCATAAGTGTGAAATACATTATATGACTCTCCTTCTACGGTGTAAGCAAATCCGAATTCATCCAATGCCAGAGTTTTAGCTAATAAGAGATTGTCATTGTCAAGAAACGATCCTGGAGAGAATAAAGACTCTATTGGGTTGCCATTTCTTGTGCCAGTAATATCTATAATTTCATAACTATTTGTGGCTGAATCGTAGGGGTTAGTTGTTAATTTTCCTGCAACTGTAACAATGTCATTTGGGTCAAGTACACTCGTACCAGAGTAGGAAAAATTAAAAATTGCAGCTGAAACAGGAGCCATTGTAGTTGTTAAAATGCAGACCATACTAGTAATGGTAACTGCAAGCTTTTTGTCAAAATTCATTCTATTTTACCTTTTATTTCAAACCACTATTAACAAGGATTTTTCATAACTACTTATTTGTGTAACTAATAGCTGTTGGCAAGGGTTACGGTAGCACGTCAAAGGGTAGCATCATGTCGTTATCCTCGTGATTAAGCATGTGGCAGTGCCACACGAAGCGTCCAGTAAATGAATTGCCAAAAGGTAAATTCGCTGTGGCTTTAGCACCGAAGGGAACTATCAGACGAACAACCTCAAATGGATTGACTACCACAGTATCCTTCCAACCAGCTTCGTTTGCTGCTGGTGGTTTTGCTAAACCTTTTAAATAGGGGGTAGGATCAAGTGGTGGATAACCGAATGGCACTTTATCCCCACCAGGTGCATGGTGCATAAGTACTTGACGCGGCCCAGTAGCCCTATATGCTGCGGAGTAGGCAGTATCATTAATTGATTGGCGGTTGAGGATTTGAAATGGCACTAGATGCAAATGCATTGTGTGGGCGAATGGCTGGAGATTGATGAAGTTCCACTGCTCTACTGTGTCTACTTGTGGTTGCTCCCTCAATTCTGGGTGGTTGGCTGCTTCATGCCAGTAAACTGCATTGAGCATCATCGCTAACACCTGAAAGTTAGAGTTCAAAATATCTGTTAGAACCAGGTTGCGCTGTCTTACTGGTTTGGTAGCAATCTTTGTTATCAATGGATTGTTTACTCGCAACCGTATGGGAATAGCTTTAGAAACAGCAGCGCCTTGATTCACTGTAAACTGCATGATTTCTGGCATTCTAAAGTAACCCTGGTCAATGACCGTAGCCAAGCCCTTGGGATACGGTGCAGCAGCGTCATTTTGCAATACAATCTTATCTCCTGGCAGACTTGTAGAAAAATCGATTAGTACATCAGCTCGTTCACCAGGCCCCAGCAGTAGCTTAGACAAATATACTGGAGCGTTCAAGAATCCTCCGTCACAGCCAATTTGAATTAGTTGCTGATTTGACGACAGCTTAAGTCTGAAGAATCGGGAGTTTGAAGCGTTGACGATGCGGAAGCGGTACAAAGTTCGGTCAACATTGAGGTTTGGCCAAGCCTTACCGTTGACGACAGCAACATCACCGTAAAACTCATGATCCCATTTTGCTGGAAAGGACATTGAACCATTGGAATTGAACGAATGATCTTGTAGTATCAAGGGCACTTCATAGGGCGCTCCAGCAGGGATACCAAGAGGGCCATTGCCACCTATAGGGTCGTCGTCATCCCGAATCAGATACATCCCAGCTAGCCCAGCTTGGAGGTTCAAAGCGGTCATGCCAAGGGAATGGTCATGATACCAGAGTGTCCCTGCTTCTTGATTGTTGTTGTAGTTGTACACATTGCTCTGTCCGGGCAGATATGTGTCTTCTGGATAACCGTCGCTGTCAGGTTCGGTATTGCTGCCGTGTAAGTGTATGACTGTCCGTGGGTTAGTTATGTCGGACGCATTCACACCATGTAAGCTTGTATCGACTGACCCAGCTAATGGATGAGTACCGAGTTTGTTGAATGCCCGAATCCTAACTGGTGTTCCCCTTATTACCTCGAAAGTGGGGCCAAGATAAGGCAATCCGCCGTAACCCCAGGTGGGAAAAGACCCTAAGCTGCTGTGGAACGAATGTTTACCTGGCGCAATATCTAAGGTACTAGGTGGTGAAATAGGGTATGAAATGGGCAGAGACTCGGTAAATTTTGAGAGTCGAGGCGAGGCTGCATAGGTTCTCTTGGCTTTGATTACTTCGGGAAGCAGAATTCCTAATCCTAAACCTGCACTCATCGTTAAAAATTGCTTTCTGGTTAACATTTTTGGTTGTATCGTAAAAATTAGCGTTGAGTCTACAAGGTCTTGGATTTATGCAAGAACTCTCTGAAACTCTTATCGGCTCATGATGCTATAGGTTGATTAGCGATCGCACTTTGTTTACTAACAAAATATGGTTGTTTTTGTTCGACATCCCTAGCTGCTAAGAGTATTAGATATCTTGCAAAAGTGCTTAACACCCCATTCCTTAATCTCCTTCCCGCTTGCGAGGAGGGGATACAAAGCGTAGCTTTGGCGGTGTGGGGTTCTTAATTTGTAATTTATGCAAGAGGTCTATTGCATCTAAGTCAGGAGTGGCGGAAAAAGTGACACTAACGATTTCGGCAGGATCTAGCGGATTGTTGACTTCTAAGGCATTCAATAACTCATCCACAACTTCGGCGATCGCTTGTGGTGAGTTGTGACTAACTGTAGTTGCACCCCGGAGTCCCCGCACTCGCCATTCTTGGAGTGTCGCTGACATATTAGTTTGTTGATATGTATGTGTAATAAATGTGAGCCTATCCATATTGATTTGACCCTTAAGTACTTAATTTGTGTTTACGACGAAAGATAAACCAAGCGCCTACTCCCAACAATGCAGGCAACAATGCAGGTTCAGGAACTTTTTC
This sequence comes from Nostoc sp., assembly GCF_036917415.1. Classification (GTDB taxonomy): domain Bacteria; phylum Cyanobacteriota; class Cyanobacteriia; order Cyanobacteriales; family Nostocaceae; genus Nostoc. The sequence goes on from NZ_JBALDJ010000114.1 coordinate 72,651, forward strand.
AATTCGGGTTTGGACGGTTCCTGTATACAGCAGGTTGCCTATTGAATTAGGAAAGTCCACATTTGGATAGACATCAAGGATTGCAGTACTTGGGACTGTTGTTCGTATAGCGGTAGATCCCTCAAATGAACCCTTTGGGTAATGAAAATAGTTCACGAAAGCGAAGGGGGATGCTGGTTCCCGTTGAGAAGCGAGTACTTCCCAAAGAAAATCGTCGGTTTCAGGTGCTGTAATACCATCTTCTAGACGGGGTAAAAAAACAATCGGATTGCCAATAGTTCCTTGAAAAACTCCCTTCTCGCCTAAGTCAAATTTATAATCATCTCCCCCTTCAAAATATCCGGTAGCGTTCGGTGAATCTGCAAACCCTATGGTAGTGTCATCGTAAGTAAAGTAACCGTTCACTCCCTCACCCTCGAAAGTGAATTTATACAATGCTGCCTGAGCGGTATCTATGTTTAATGTTACTGACATGACTAATGCTACTACGCTTGAAATAGCAGGAAGCAATAATTTATTCAATAAAGCCATTTTTATTACCTTTCTAAAAGATTGATTGCTAAATTAGTTCTTAAAACTAATACCAATTAAATTAATGATTGCAACACATTCTTGGCTAAAGACGCGATGAATCGCGTCTCTACAAATGGTCTATTTGTTGCATTCTTTTTTGACCTAAATATATTAAACTGGCTCGGTGTAATTAATCCTGTGCAGATAATAATTGTCGGCGCTGACGACGGAAGAGAAACCAAGCACCTACTCCCAGTAATGCAGACACTGATGCAGGTTCAGGAATTTGCTCGATTTTTGTTTTAACAGTTCCTTCAAAGGTGTAGTCTCCCGTTGTATTAGGAAAGTCCCAGTATGGATAAACTCTGAGTCTAGCGGTGTCAGGTAGGCTCGTTCGTAGGACAACAGAATCTGAAAAGGTTCCCTCTGGGTAACTAAAGCGAATTGACAAACCGTATTGCTGCCCACGAGCAGCCGGAGGAACGTAAAGAATAAAGTCATCAATGGCACCATCGTAGCCCAAATTACCAGCACGTCCAAGATAAACAATATTTCTGGCCTCATCATGTATATCTTGCTGCGATCCTTTTCTTCCCTGAGCCAGAATATCCCCTGCATTAACAAAATACTTTTCCACTGAGCCATCATACTCAGCAAGAGGAAAGTTCGGCCCAAGAGGTTCTATCTTATTAGCTGAGTCATCATAAATAAAGTAACCATTTGCTCCTTCACCCTCGAAAGTAAATTTAAAAAGAGCAGCTTCGGCTGGATTTATGTCAACCATTCCTAAAACTAAAAATGCTGCGGTGCTGATAACAGAAGCCATCGAGAATTTATTCAACAAAGCCATTTTAGTTATCTCGCAATATAGCTATACTTGAATGCTGGGAATTTCATTGTTTGGCAAGCGATGCCTACGGTGGGCTACGCCTACGCATTTCAAAAAATACCATCTGTATGTACATAATCCTTGTATTGTGAAAGGAATAGCAATACAGTTTTATGCACAATCTCAAATTGATATAGGACTAGAATTCTAGTGACGGATCAGAATTCTATCCTCTGGTTGAGAAAGGCTGACTGAGTGAGCGGGAGCAGGGCCTAGCGCGACATCGCCCCAACGCATTACGCAACCACCAGCATTAGATGACGAACCCATTGTATAGACGAGAACTAAATCGTTTTCACGAATTTTACCTGCGTGGGCGGCATGATAGAGATTAGCAACGGGAAAGGTTGGCCCAATGTTGGCATATAGGGGATTGATATTGATTGTACGCTCTGGTTCAATATCTAGAGCGCGGATGCAAACTCGTGAATACCAAGCACTGGGTGTATTAAAAACAAAAAAGTTGATTTGATCTAAAGTGAGTCCAGCATCAGCGATCGCACCGTGGCAACATAGACGAATAAACTTCACCGTCGTCTCGTTGAACATCTTACTTGCACCCTTGCCGCCTCGGATGAACATTTTGACGTTGCCATGCTCATCGGTGGTGAATTCATTATAGAAGGCTCCACAGGTAGCAGAGGTATTGGCAATTTTCGTACCGAGAATACCTTGATTTGGTTTTAGCTTACCAACTACAAAGGCTCCAGCACCGTCGCCTGATAAAAACGCCAAAGTATCATTTTCGTCGGTATAGCGTGAATACGTAGTTGAGACAACCACTAACACATTGCGATACCGTCCCGTTTGCACCAAAGAACAGGCCGTCTGAAGCGAAACCAACACTGAAGTGCAAGTTGATTCTATATTCCACGCCGCACCATGTAGTCCTAGTTTCCCAGCGAGAAAGGCAGCATTACCAGGTGTGATTTGCTCTGGAAACAGTGAAGTAACCAGCATGAGATCGATGTCTTCAGGAGATAGCTTTGCGGCTTTGAGAGCATCGATAGCAGCGCGATATTCTAGTGAGAGCGAAGTCTCATCGGCAGCTAATACCCTTCGCTCGACAGTACCACGGAAGGGGTCTGATATATACGGTGCTACCTCTTGTGACCAGATATCGTCGTCACTATCGATTGTGGCATTATCGGGTACAAACAGTTTTGCCAGAGTTTTTTGTTCAGCCTCAGCAACCATCTTGGGGAAATTTTCTCTGTAGTAATCGTTTGTGCGGATGATGCGAGGAAAGTTAACTGAGACTGCGCGAATACCTACTGGTTCTAATGTTGTCATGACAAATCTCCTTTTGATTTTGTTTTTGGCGTTACATAATGGAACTGGAAAATACTGATATAGCAGTCGATAAGAGATCCCCCAACCCCCTTAAAAAGGGGGCTTTTTAGATCCCCCCTTTTTAAGGGGGGTTAGGGGGGATCAAGGTTTTAGGTTTTGAGTGCGTAAGTCTTATTGCTATGACTTTTTGATTAACTTCTGGGCAGCAGATTGAGGATTTATCTAGATGCACAGATTTAGGAACGGCCTGTTTTGGCTTCTATGGCTCCTTGCTTAATCAGACTTTGAATGCGACCTCCAATCGGTGCGGGTCGGGTTGGGTCAATCTTCACATCAATAATGAATGGAACAGTAGAGGCAAGTGCTTTTTCTATAGCTGCTTCCAAGTCAGATTCAGTATTAACACAGATGCCGTTTGCTCCCATAGCTCTAGCGATCGCAGCAAAATTAGTACTCGGTATCTCCGTATCTATAGGGACGTTCCCACTTAACCCCTGCAATGCCATTCCTTGGGCGCACATATTGTAGCGTCCATCGTTGAGTACAATCCAGATAGCTGGAATCTCGAATTTCACTGCTGTGCTAACTTCGTTGTTCATCAGCATTGCTCCGTCCCCAACAATCGCAACGGCTTTACCTTTTCGCCCTAATGCCGTACCAACTACCCCAGTAGCAGCATGACCCATAGACCCAAAACCAGTACTAATCCGGTAACGACCTGGTTGGTTAAATCGCAGTAAATTAGTTGCCCAAGCAAAAGAGTTACCCGCTTCAGCTAAGATTGAGGCATCGCTACCCTCAATAATCAGCCGTTGAATTGCATCCATCAGTGCTTCGGGTCGCACTAAGCCATTTGGGCGCTGAGTATTTGTGTAGGCTTCAGGACGCGGTAGTGAGGAAGTGGGAAACCAATTAAGACGCTCTGGAAGGTGTTTTAATAAAGCTTTGAGGAATGCTTTGATTTCCGAGTGGACAGCAAGAGTCTCTACTGATGGATAAGCCACTCCTGGAACTTGCGAATCGATATCAACATGGACGAACCCATTAACAGGAATCATTGCCGGACTCCAGAATGAAGTCGGCTCACCAAGGCGCGTTCCCAACACTAGTATGCGTTGTGGTCGTTGTTCCTGCATATATTTCAGGACAGATAAATGCCCACTAAAGCCTGTGACACCGATAAATTGGGGATGATGTTCTGGAAAAATGCCTTTGGCGCGAGGTGATGTCATTACCGCCGCTCCAGTTTTTTCTGCCAACTGGCGGATTTCCTCGGCGGCGTGTCGCGCCCCAAAGCCAACCCAGATAGCAAAAGATTCTGCTGATAACAACTTTACACATTCAGCGATCGCTTCTTCACTGGCAGTTGGTACAGATTGAGAAAACACTGATTGAGGTAACTGTACTTTTAATGGTGTCGTCTGTATTGGGGTGGGAACACTAATATGGGCTACAAAGCTACCTGGTTGTGCTAAACCTTGGGCAAGTCTGCGAGAAATTTCTGGTAGTTGATCTCCAGACTCTAATATGGTTGCGTAATTGAATAGTGGGCCTGATGTAAAAATTCCTGAGAAAGGCATTGTGTGGGCGCTGGTTTCTTGACAAGCTCCCCGCCCGCGATTTCCAGTTGAGGTTGCAGCTGACAAGAAAATTACCTTTGCTCCTTCCCCTCGTGCAGCAAAAAGCCCAGTCAGAGCATTAGTGATACCAGGGCCTGTAGTAGTGAATACCACGACGGGGCGATCGCTGGCAAAATAAGCCTCGGTAGCGGCAAAAGCTGCACCTGATTCATGGCGAAAGTGAAGCAACTCGATGCTGCTACGGTTCAATGTTGCCCATAATGGGCCAATACCGCCTCCTGAAACACCAAATGCATAGTTAACTCCCAAATTTTCCAGGATCTCAACTAGAGCCTCTGCAACCGTAGGGGTTAATTCTGACTCTGGAGATTTTTCATTCAGCGATGCCAGAGAGAAAATAGAAGATCCAGTTGAAGTTTCAAATAAAATTTGATTTGATGGAGGATTATTTTTTGTTCCCAAAGCTTGAGAAAAATTAGCGTTTTTGTTGATAGATTTAGTATTCACAATTGCTAACCTTGATTCCTATTTGTTGATTTTTTAGCTTTATTGATTACTTAACTCAAGCTAGCATTTAGTTATTAACAGCAGCTAACTGAGAGCTTGATTGCTGGCGTAAAACTCGTTTTAGAACTTTGCCAGTTGGGTTTTTGGGCAGGGAATCTACAAAATTAATTGCACAGGGCAGTTTGTATTTTGCCATTCTTTCAGAACAAAAATTGAGGATTTGTTCTTCGCTAATTATGTTGCCCTGCTTGAGAATAATATTTGCCTGAACTATCTCACCTTTGATAGCATCCTTAACGCCATATACCGCTACCTCAGCAACAGAGAAATGTTGATAAATCACATTTTCAACTTCAGTCGGATATACCTTAAATCCAGACACATTAATCATGTCTTTCATGCGGTCAACGATGTAGAAAAAACCGTCTTCATCTACCCGACCAATATCGCCAGTATGGAACCAGCCATTTTTAATTACTTCCGCAGTTTCCAATGGGCGATTCCAATAACCAAGCATGACGTTAGGCCCTCGAATTCCTATCTGACCCAATTCACCAAGCTCTACCTGATTACCATCATCGTCAATAATTTTCATTTCTACATTCTCGATTGGAGCGCCAATGGAACCAAGTTTATATTTCAAATCGTGATTATAAGATGCACATGGTGATGTTTCAGTTAAACCATATCCTTCATTAATGACTTTTCCATATTTATCTCGCCAAGTTTGGGCAACTTCAATTGGCATCGGTGCGGCGGCTGAAAAGTAGTAACGTACACTATTGAGATTGTAGCTAGATAAATCACTATTTAGAAGATTGATGAATACCGTTGGTACTCCAAAGAACATTGTTACTTGATGAGTAGCGATCGCGTTAAGTATTTGCTCAAGATCAAATCGACGTTTTAGGATAATTGTGGCGCAGACGTTTAATGCTGCGTTGAGAATAGCATTTTGACCAAAGCAATGAAATAACGGTAAGTAAAGCAGTAATCGGTCATCTGGTTGCATTCCACAACAACGGTTTTGGGAATACATATTAGAAATTATGTTGCCGTGAGAAAGGGTCGCTCCTTTAGGAAAACCTGTTGTTCCCGATGTATAAACGATGCTAGCAGGAGTATGGCGATCTATTTCAATAGCATCTGCATTACCAGAAGCACTTTCCATCAGTTTCGCTAAAGTCATTCCCTTTTTGGCGCTCCCCTCTGCAATCAAAATGTGTTGCAGTTCGGGTAAATCTGCCTCTGGTACATTTTCAACGAGTGACTCTGTGGTAATTATTGTCTTAGCAGCACAATCGTTGAGAATGTAGCTAACTTCATTGCTTTTCAGCATAACGTTGACTGAGACGACAACCGCACCGATTTTGAGAATGCCAAGATAAGAAATGATGAATTCTGGAATATTTGGCAAAAACAAAACTACGCGATCGCCTTTTTTAATTCCTAATCCACTTAAACCGTTCGCAAGACAATTTACTAGTTGGTTAAGCTGTTTGTAAGTAAAAGATTTATCTTCAAATATCAGAGCAATTTTATCAGGATATAGTTGACAACCCCGCTCGACATGATGAGCAATATTCATGGCTAAAAAGACTCACTCGACTTGATTACCTTTGTCTACTTCGACAGTCATTGATCAGAAGAATTCACTGTTAATAATGTCTTTTGAGTATTTAGCTGACTGATGTTATCAAGTTCAGTTCGTGGCTGCAATGTCATCAGAATGCCTTTGCGTGTTTGCAGAGTTAGCAATGGCTGGCACTCAACCGGGTGTTCAGGCAGTAGATTGAGGCGGAAACGTTGACACACCATTGCTACAATCAACTGAATTTCCGTTAATGCAAAGATGTCACCTAAGCATTGACGTTGGCCGCCACCGAAAGGAAAGTATGCATAACGCGGACGATCGACAGAACGTTCTGGGGTGAATCGCTCAGGATCAAAGCCTTCAGGATTATCCCAAAAAGCAGGGAGGCGGTGCGTGACAAACGGACTGAACAAAAGCATGGAGCCAGCTGGGATATGATAGCCGCCAATCAAATCATCGCCCAAGTTGTTGCGGGCATAAACCCAAGCACCCGGATAAAGTCGCATTGCTTCCTGGACGACCATTTTGGTATATTTCAGGTGTGGCAGATCCTCAAAGGTCGGGGTTCTTCCAGCCAATACCGTAGTCAGTTCTGCTTGTAACTGGCGTTCCACAGTGGGATATTTGGAAAGCAAGTACCAGATCCAGCCAAGTGTTACAGCTGAAGTCTCAAATCCAGCAGAGAAGAGTCCAACTATCTGGTCATGTAATTGCTGGTCACTCAATCCTCTACCAGACTCATCCTGAGTACTCATGAACATTGAAAGTATGTCATGAGCGGTATGATTGCCTTGTTTGCGTTGTTGGATGATGTTGTTGGCAATTGTGCGGAGGGTGTTAATTGCTTGTTGACACTGGCGGTTTTTTGGCGTAGGGAAGTTAATAGGCGGTTTGATGATAGCCCATAAGCGATCGCTAAGGAACTTGTAGATAGTATTCCAAGCCTGAATTAGTTCGCTGGTGTCGTTATCAGCATCGATACTCAAAGTCGTCTTCAGGAGAATCTTCTGTGTCAGCACGAGCATCTGTGCAGAGACATCAAGGGTTGCACCAGATGGAATTTTTTGCCAGCGTTCTACCATCTGGGCGGTAAGCTGGGTCATGTCATTGACCATTGCGGCGATTTGCTGGCGGTGAAAAGATGGTTGTATTAAACGACGCTGGGAACGCCATGAATCACCCTCGCTAATCACCAAGCCTTCACCAATAACCAGTTTAATGTCCTGGAAATTTTCACCTTTTGTATAGTTATGAGGATTTTCTTGCAGGACATACTTCACACAATCTGGATCGGCAATCAAGTAAAGTTGTTGCGGGCCGATTGACCCCAGATGCACAACTCCACCATACTTACGCGCTGCATTGGTGAGGAATTGCAGCGGATTTGTTGACATTTGTGGAAAGCAACCAATAATCGGAAAACCTGTTGGGCCAGGAGGTTTTTTACGTGCATTTTGGTAGATACTTTGTTTAACCATTGTATTTTATCTCCTATTTAATTAGAAAAAATCATCACCAGAGACTGCATTTAGTTGTGAATTAATACCAATTATTCAAAAGCGGGGATGTAAGGTTTTGCACGCCTACAGATGCAAACCTTAAAACTCTGATTGAATTTGATTTTCCTAATTACGAATTACGAATAGGACTTACGCAAAAAACCTCTCAACCCCTCATTACTCCGTGTCCTCTGTGTACTCTGTGGTTCGTTTTTCCGTTACCTGTGCGTAAGTTCTGACGAATTACATTAGCGTAGCATTAGCGAGTCCTCGTACTCCTACGGAGAAGCAAGCTACGCGCAGCGTCTCGTAAGCGTCATTAGGAATTGGTATTAGGAGTGTCAGGTCAACAAAAGATGGTTAACTGCTTGCACAATCTGTCCACCATTGGCAATATCAGTTGCAATTTTGGCAATATGTTCGTCTAGAGCTTGTTCGTGGTCGTTCCAGATATAAGGTCTGTCAGGAGAAGGCACTTGTCCGACTACATCGCGGATTGCAAGATATAAATCTCTGCTTGCAGGTGAGAGGGTGACACGAGCATCATAATGTCCAATAGTTTTGTATGTGCGTAAATCAACTGCTTGCACGCCAAACATCAAGGCGATCGCTATATATTGTTGAAAAATTTCTACAGATTGACGCGCTAAATTTGCCGAAGCAAAACCTTGACTATTGATATTTTGGTTATATTGTTCTGCGTGGGTAGGAAATCTATCAGCTATGGAATTTCCATAGAAGGTTAACAAAGGCATAATCGAGTTGCCAGTAATTTGTAATCCCTTCAAGCCCATATTTACACTCCGCTCTTTATTACCAACTAAAGATGGAGAAAGCCCATTGTTAAATTCTGGTGCTACCAAGTAGGCTATTTGAACATCCAGATGTTTAGCTAACAACCCAATGTAGTAACGTAATTGATCCATGCCTACACCAATGTACTGCCCTAAGAAATTACCGCCATGATAACTTGCTTGGTTTTCTACATCGATAAGCGGGTTGTCAGTTACAGAGTTAATTTCTACTTCAATTTGTTTTTGAATTTGCTCAAGTCCATCGACAATTGGCCCCAGATATTGAGGTAAACAACGCAGTGAATAACGGTCTTGAATCGGATCTTCACCGCGATAGTTGTGAGAACCATTTAACTCTTCTCGAACTAACCGTGAACCTTCCAACAGGTTGAGCATTTCGTTAGCTGCCCATTTTTGTCCTGAATGTGGTTTAAGCTTATGGATAAATGGGTGAAATGATTGATTAGTCCCATTTAAACCTTGAATAGCTAAAGCGTGAGCGCCCATTGCTAATGCTAAAAGATTCTTGGTGTCATAGACGCAATTGGCAGCGATACCTGTCATCACTGATGTGCCATTCATCATCGCCAACCCTTCTTTCGGAAGTAATTGCAATGGCTCTAAACCCAGCTTTTTTAATGCTGTTAGTGCATTTATTTCTTCACCGTTAAAGTCAACGGTGTAGCTGGAATTTAAACCAATTAATGCTCCGGTGATATATGCTAAAGGTGTTAAATCACCACTAGCACCAATTGAACCATATTCGCAGACATGAGGTGTAACACCAGCATTGAGGAATATCAGCATCCGTTTGATGATTTCCAAACGAATCCCCGATGCACCACTAATGTGGGAGTTTGCACGTAGAAGCATTGCAGCTCGAACATCAGCCAAAGGTAATTTTTTTCCTGCACCTACTTTGTGATACCACATCAAATTATTTTGTAGTAACGCCGCAGATTCAGGAGAAATTACTACATTTGCCATACCACCAAAACCAGTTGTTACCCCATAAATAGGTTCGCCAGATTCAACTGCATGGCGAATAAAATCGCAGGATGCTTGGATATTAGACAATTTTTCTAGATCGTCAGTTAAACGTACCCGTGTTCCATAACGCGCTACACTAGTTACTTCTTCAACAGTGAGATTGCGATCGCCTACAATTACAGCCTTATCAGAACTATGCACAAAAGGAAAGGCAATTTTGTTGGCAGTTTTTTTGCTTAAACGAAGTGTATCCATGCTTTTGAGAGTTTATGACTAAAGTTTTCAACCTTGACAATTAGTGAAGAAGGCAGGAGGCAGGAGGTTGGAATTTAGATGAGGCGAGGCTTCAACCCCATCTAATTCCAATCCCCCAAATCGGAGATTTTGGTGAGGGATTTAAACCTGTAAGATCCACGAAAGGTCGCCACAGGAGATAGCGCAGCGGTAGCGAGTTTGCGTACTCTTACAGAGAAGCAAGCTAGCAAGAGCGTCTCGTAGAGAGCGTCAGGCAGTATTCCTCCTGCCTCCTGCCTCCTGCCCTCTGCCTCTCTTGTTAAAGAACCCCAATCTTCCAATTTGTTAAAGGGAGTAGAGAATTAGTTTCGACACTTTTTGTATATTTCTGTTCTTGCCAGCGACCAAAGAATTTGCCCAAGGGAGCCATTTCTCTCATAAATTCTTCAAAGCTGGCAAAATTGAGCGACTGAGGCCCATCTGAAAGGGCTTTTTGAGGATTAGGGTGAACCTCGACCATTAGCGAATCACAACCAGCTGCTAAAGCAGCCATTGCCATTGGTGTTACCAATTCCGATTTCCCAGTACCGTGACTGGGATCGACAGCAATTGGCAGGTGAGTCAGACTACGCAAAACAGGTATTGCAGATATATCTAAAGTATTGCGTGTATACTCTCTGTCAAAAGTCCTAATGCCCCGTTCGCATAAAATCACATTGGGATTTCCTGCTGCCAAAATATACTCAGCAGACATTAGCCAATCTTCAATAGTGGCTGACAAACCACGTTTGAGTAATACAGGTTTACCTGTTGCACCGACTTTTTTCAAAAGGGAAAAGTTTTGCATATTGCGGGCACCAATTTGCACGATGTCTGCGATTGATGCCACCATTTCTAATTCAGCCCCATCCATCACCTCAGTAATAATACCCAAGCCAGAAACCGATCTAGCTGTTGCTAACCAATCTAAAGCACTTTCTCCATGTCCCTGGAAAGCATAGGGTGAAGTTCGTGGTTTGTAAGCACCTCCTCTGAGAAACTTTGCACCTGCGGCTTTGACTCGCAGCGCAGTTTCTACAATCATTTCTTCGCTTTCGACAGAACAGGGGCCTGCAATTACGACTAGAGGATGGTTTTGACCAAAGGCGATAGTTTCGGAGGGTGTAGACACCTTTACATCGCTGGGTTCACCATAACGAAATTCTAAACTAGCTCGTTTGAATGGCTTCTTTACCCGCAGCACTTGCTCAATAAAAGGGTTTAGATTTTGCACTTGCTGCACGTCGATTTCCGTTGTATCGCCAATCAAACCAATTGCTACTTTGTGTTTACCTACAGAGATTTCTGGGACAATCTTCCAGCGCGAAAGTTCTGCGAATAATAATTCAATTTCTTGTCGAGGACAACCGGATTTCATGACGATAATCATCGTTTTCACATCCTCCTAAAATATGCAATTAATTTGTAAAAAGCTGAAGTTGTGTAATTACTTAGCCTCAGAAGCAAGGAACTAACTAGCGGTCAGTAGTTTTGCTGTTGCCGATGAGTTATACATTAAATTAGAAGTTAAGGTTACACATCCACCTTTTCTGCTGGTTTGCGTGCAGTATTCATACCTGGAGAATACATGAATGCGATCGCCTCATTGCAGAAAACTGTATTGCCATCTTTGCTAATAATCAATTTTGCGCTTCACACGTTACAATATAGCTATAAGTTTTTGGTAAAGTTGTTAAAATGCAGCGCTTTTCTGTTACAGAAATCCAAAATACCCATAGTGAAATTTTAAACCAAGCTGCTGTTGAGCCTGTTTTACTAATAAAAGAATCGCAACCTAGTTATGTGATTATGTCTGTCGAAAACTACGAGCAATTAATGAACCGACTTGCTCAATTGGAAGATTTAATTATCGGTCAACAAGCTCAAACTGCACTCTCTAACTCACGGATGGTTGGTACAGAAACTTTTACGGCAGAACTCAAGCGTTTGGCCGCGCTTGATGATAATAGCTGATAAAATCTGATAAGATGGCAAAACTCGATGGTCTGGAAACAGTTCTTGATTTTCTGAAAGGATTACAGCCTAAAATCGCTGCTCAGATTGCCAAAAAAGTAATGTCTTTGAATATTGACCCTTTACCAGCAGATTACAAGGAATTGGCTGGTTATGCAGGGTACTATCGTATAGATTCTGGAGAATACCGCATTGTTTATCGCTTTGATGCTGATGCTGATTTGGTTGAGGTGATTTTGGTGGGAAAGCGTAATGATGACGAAGTGTACAAGCAACTTAAGCGCTTATTAGGCTAAAAGCAAACTGATTAGTCTAGTCTAGCAATCGTACTCCTCAAAAACCAAAATGCGATCGCACCTTGCATTGAGAACGTTGTTTTAGGATAACTCCAAAAAATCGGAGAATGCACGAATGCGTAGGCGTAGCCCGCCGTAGGCATCGCCTTATTTCAGAAAACTGCATGATTAACTTCTGTATGTGAGCAAGCGGTGAATAATTATTCTCATAATGAGAATTACTGACTTTTGCCTTGCGGTACTAGTGGTCTGTCAAATTCATTTTGACTGTTAGAGAGACGCGATAAATCGCCTAGTTGTAGAGAAACACAAAGGTATTTTAGAAGTGAATTCTCAACCTGACATAGGAACCGAGTTTATCATCAAAATTCTTACATGAGAACAATATTTAATTGATTATAAAACTGCTCTAGCATTTATCATATTGGGTATTGGGAAAGAGTTTTCCCAATACCCAATACCTAATTTATATATAAAGTGAACCCAACTTTAGATCCTCAATTAATGGCAGAACGCATAGAATCCCTCAAGGCTGGAATAATTGGGGGATTATCTGTGTGTTTTAGCTTCGCGATCGCTAGTCTGTTAAATACTCTAGTACTAGCAACGTATTTTCAGACACTTGTATGTCTGCAAAGTGATGTTAACTGGCGCTTGTGGGTAAGTGGTGCAGTTGCCACTTTTACTGGTTTCCTATTTGGTGTCACCTACCGCTATATCATCCGCTCCGATCAAAATCCCCAACTCAAAGCTGGTGGCGTGTTAGCCTTTGGCTTGGTGCGCGGATTAACTCAGATAGAATTTGGGTGGAATTCTCACAGCACAATTTGGCCTTTTTTGGTGTTGGCGGCAGAAAGTTTGTTATGGTTTGCGCTGGCTGCGATCGCTCTTGATATCGCTATTCAATTGCGTTGGGTTAAAACTTTTTCATCAATCTAAATTCCTGTGGTCTAACAGCTACCTGCAAGCCTATACAGGAGGTTGTGGTTTAAATAAATGAAAAAAGCAAAGCTACTGTAAACATCACGGTTTTGTAGTACAATACATACAAAATTACTACACGAAAATCTGTAAACTTTATACGAAAGTATAAATAATTACCATTATTAATTCTCAATCTAATATGAATACTAAAATATCCCACTATTACCTGATAGTCGATTTGGAAGCCACCTGCTGTAACAGTAAAACTATTCCCCGTCACGAAATGGAAATTATCGAAATCGGTGCAGTGATGCTCAATCGAGCAACATGGGAAATTGATTCAGAGTTTCAGCAATTCATCCAACCTGTGAGACATCCGCAACTGACAGGTTTTTGCACCGAATTGACTAGCATTCGCCAGCTAGATGTTGACGAAGCACCCAAATTTTTAGAAGCAATTTCTCGCTTTAAAGAATGGATTAATTTATTTCCCAACTATATTTTTTGTTCTTGGGGTAATTACGACAAAAAGCAATTTATTCAAGATTGTGCGTTTCATGATTTTCCTTATCCTTTTACTTCAGAACATATAAATATCAAAGAAGAATTTTCAGAATATCTTGGCGTATCTAAAAAATTTGGCATGGCGCAGGCTCTCAATGAGTTGGGGATAGAATTAAAAGGCACACACCATCGTGGCATTGATGATGCTCGCAACATTGCAGCTATTTACAGACAGATGAAAAACAAAAACTAAGCTAAATAATAGAAAAGTTGTAGTAGCATAGCCCACAATACGGTTCAGTTAAGGCTTAATTCTTTATCAAAGTAATTTTTTAACGAACCGCAAAGGCGCAAAGAACGCAAAGGAAGAGAAGAAATGCTTAACTGAACTGTATTGGCATAGCCCAGCTAAAATAATGAATAAAATCTAGCTATTATGGTGTAAACAAGATGTTCACACGGGCGGAATAAACGCCCATAGCACAATAAAAATTAAGAGTTTGATTAATAATTATTCTTAGCAAAAGAGATTTTTTTGTTACATGGTTTGAATTATAGGTTTAGAAAATAAAATTTCAGCTATATCTATTTTTGTTTAAATTAACTGACAACTAAGGTAATATATATAATATTTGGCTTAATGTAACTGCAAAATAACAGTCTACGAGCGGGTTATAAGCCAATAATATTGATTTTGAGGCTACAATTTATGATCGGATTTTGGCGAAAAAAAATAGTTTTCTTCACAACAATTGTGTTGACAATTCTGCTAATTTATCACGAACCAATACTAATAGCTGAGGCACAATCTTCTACACCAACACCTACTAGACCGTTTGCCACTGTAGCTTATCCTAATAGATCATTAAGTGCTTCTCCCGCACAGCTACCACCATTGCCTTATGCTTATGGGGCACTAGGAAAAGCTATTGATGCTGAAACGATGAAATTGCATCATGATGCACATCATGCTAGCTACGTCAACAACTTAAATGATGCATTGAAGCAGTATCCAGATTTGCAAAAAAGAAGTGTTGAAGGTTTGCTAGTGAATTTGAACAGCGTACCTGAAGGTATTCGGACAAAGGTACGCAATAACGCCGGTGGTCATCTTAACCATACGATTTTTTGGCAACTGATGAGTCCTCAAGGTGGTGGACAACCATCAGGCGCGATCGCTCAAGAAATTAACCAAACTTTTGGCAGTTTTGATGCTTTTAAAAAACAGTTTAACGCCGCGGGTGCAGCTCGTTTCGGTAGTGGTTGGGTTTGGTTAGTACGCAATCCTCAAAAGCAACTCCAAATTATCACCACAGCAAATCAGGATAACCCGATTATGGAGGGTTCATATCCGATTATGGGTAACGATCTATGGGAACACGCCTATTACCTGAAATATCGCAACCGTCGGGCTGAGTATTTGGATAATTGGTGGAATGTGGTGAATTGGCCGCAGATTAACAGACGATACCTTTCCTTTTCTACGGGACGCTCCGGGAACTGAACGCTAGGCAAAGGGCTACTAAACTACCCGATTTTCATCAGGTTTTAGATGCTATGCACATATATCCAGTCTGGTTTGTAGCTTCTTTGTTACCCCCTCAGCTAAACCATCTTTAACATGAATGATCCGATTAGTTTGATCGGCTACATCTGGTTCATGTGTAACGATGACAATCGTGATGCCTTGACTGTTTAACTCAGTCAACAAATCCATCACTTCCTGAGAGGTTTGACTGTCTAAAGCTCCAGTGGGTTCATCTGCTAGAACAAGCGCAGGGCGGTTGACGAGGGCGCGGGCGATCGCTACTCGCTGTTGCTGTCCACCAGACATCTGGTTAGGACGGTTTAACATTCGCTCTGCCAAGCCAACACGAGTTAAAGCTGACTCTGCGCGTTTTCTACGTTCCAATTTAGGAACACCTGCATAGACCATTGGCAGCATCACGTTTTCTAAAGCCGTAGAACGAGCCAGCAAATTAAACTGCTGAAACACAAAACCGATCCGTCGATTGCGGATATATGCTAACTGATCATCGGTTAGCGTAGTCAGGTTTCTGCCTTCTAAAATATAATGTCCAGATGTGGGGCGATCGAGGCAACCGATGATGTTCATCAGCGTAGATTTCCCCGAACCAGACATCCCCATAATTGAAACGTATTCGCCTTCTTCAATAGACAAGTCAATACCCTTGAGTATCGGAACCTCGACTTCCCCAAGACGATATGTTTTCTGAATTTCTTCCATCCAAATCATCGTTGCCATATTAGTAATTCTCTACTTTAAAAATGTTTTAATCACTTCTGAGCGCCGTAATTGGATCAAGTCTGGCAGCATTGCGAGCCGGAATTACGCCAGCCAGTAACCCAATTACAAACGTTAAACCAAAGCCGAACAGTATTGACCAGAGCGAAATCACGAAAGGAAATTTAAACAAATTTGAGGCAGCAAAGGCGATCGCAATTCCCAGTCCAATACCAATTACCCCTCCAATTACCGCAATCACAACTGCCTCGGCTAAAAACTGGCTCAAAATAGCAGTGCTAGTCGCTCCAATCGCTTTCCGAATCCCGATTTCCCGCGTTCGTTCGACCACTGACACAAGCATGATATTGGCAATACCAATACCGCCAACAATTAAAGAAATTACCGCAACCGCCACTATCATTACGGTAAAAAGCTTAGATGTACTAGTCAGCGTGTTGATGATATCAGCCGAATTTACAGTCCGAAAATCATCTTTATCTCCTTTATCTGGATAAATGCCATGTCTTACCCGCAAGAGATTCGTAGTTTGATACTGAGCAGCGTCTAGCTGTTCCTGGCTTTTGACTTTGACATAAATTCCTCGAATGGCAATTCCCTTAACGGCATTATTTCCTACTAGCCGAGCAGACATATTGGTAAGCGGGATATAAATTTGTTCATCCGGGTTTTGTGGCCCTTGCGCTCCCTTCGTCTCCATAACGCCAATCACATCATAGGTTTGTCCAGAGATGCGGATTTGTGCGCCTTCTGCAATACTTCCTGACCCCAGCAGTTCATCGCGCGCAGTGGGGCCTAAAACCGCCAGAGGTTTTGCCGCCTTGACTTCTTCCTCAGTAAAAAACCTGCCTGTTTGAGGATGGGTGTTGCGTACATCTGGATAATTGACATCAGTTCCAATAATGGTCATTGAGTCGTTGTTTTCGCCATAGACGACTTGGGCAGATTGTTGCAGAATAGCCGATACCCGCTCAACCCCTGAAACCTGTTGCGCGATCGCCTCAGCATCTTCTAAAGTCAATGTCGTAGCACTCCCAGCGCCTTGTTGCACCGCGCCACTTCTAGATGCACCCGCTTGCACTTGCAAAATGTCGGTTCCGAGTGATTGTAGTTGTTGCTCGGTTGCTTTTTGAGTGCCTTGACCAATGGCGGTAACAGCGATCACTGCCATAATGCCAATGATAATACCCAGCATTGTTAGCGCAGTGCGGAGTTTATTACTCCACAATGTCTCTAACGCCATTGTCAAAATTTCAACGGCTGATACTGAAGAACTGCGGATTAGAGTAGATGCCTGTTTAACCAGTGGTTTGCGATTGCGTGATTTGATCATTGCTAAACTTTGCTTGTGAAACTAAATCTAAGTACAGCATTTTATTAATTCGTAGCTAATTAAATTTGGTTATACCCTGCAATGCCATTTATCGGCTTATATAGCAGGAGGCAGAAGGCAGGAGGCAAAAGTATTACTATTCCTAGCTTTCATGCTTGTCATTATGTCCTAACCTGTGTGACTACGGCTATACCAATTCAATTAATGATTGCAACACATCCTTGGGTGAAGACGCGATTCATCGCGTCTCTACAAATGGTCTATTTGTCGCATTCTTTTTTTAAACTGCTATTACATTGTTAATGCATCGGCTTGCATTGTTAATGCATCGGCTTACGTTGTTAATGCATCGGCTTGCATTGTTAATGCATCGGCTTGCATTGTTAATGCATTGGCTTGCATTGTTAATGTCTCAGCTTGCATTGTTAATGTGTTCTCCTGTATTAAAAACGCTATGCTTTTAGGCAAAACTGTACTTGTACTAAGGACCACCAGGAGGAGGGCCACCCATACCGCCAGGAGAAATGCCCCTGTTAGTATTACTATTTTTGTTAGAATTCGATGGCGCACTCACTAAAACCTTTTCATTTCCTTGTAAACCGGATTGCACAACGGTTTTGTTATTTACCGTAGCTCCAGTTTTAATTGGCACAAATCGAGTGCTACCATTTTCTGTAAGTACCTGTACTCCAGTGCCATTACTCTGACGAGCGATCGCCACTGTTGGTACAACAAGCACATTGTTTAATTCGCCTGCATCAAATTTAGCATCAACATTCATGCTTGGAAGCAAGAGAGTCTCAGGGTCGGTGAAATCCACTTTGACTTTAACGCTGGTAACATTGGTTGCCACAGTTGCCTGAGCTGCAATCTGGGCAACCTTTCCCTTAAAGGTTTTGTCAGGATACGCATCGGCTGTAATACTTACCGACTGCCCTACCTTAATTTTGCTAATATCGGTTTCGGCAATATTTGCCACCACCTGATAAGTTGATGCCAGCGACAGAATCGAAGAAGAGGTCGATCCTGAAACCGAACTCCCAGATGTTGTCGGTGTAACAAAATCACCTGGATCGGCATACTTGGAAGTCACAATACCAGTAAATGGGGCACGAATTGCCGTGTCTTGAATTTGTGTTTGAATCGTTTTTAGGTTGCCCTGTTGCTGAACCACTTGAGCGCGTGCGGCGTCAATATCTTCTTGGCGGTTTCCTGCTTTCAGTAGTGCTAAAGCTTGCTGTTTTTCCTTAACCACAGCCTTTAGTTGCTCGATATCTTCTTTGCGTGACCCAGCTTTTTGCAATGCCAACGCTTGCTGCGTTTCATTTACGGAAGCTTTAGCACTATCCTTGTCGGCGCGTTTTTGGTTTAAAGTCTGAAGGGAAATAGCACCAGCATTGTATAGTTGCTGATTGCGGCTCAAATCATCTTCGGCTTTTGTTAAACTTGCTTGAGCGCTTTTTAAACGTGCATCAGCCTGAGCAATATCTTGAGAGCGATTACCTGCTTCTGCTTTTTCTAAAGTCGCTTGGGCTTGTTCTAATTGTGCCTGTGCTTGAGCAATATCTTGAGGGCGATTGCCAGCGATCGCCTTTTGCAAATTCGCTTGAGCAGAAGCCAGAGATCCTTGTGCTTGAATTAGTTGCCCTTGCAGATTTGAATCATCCATGTATGCCAGGATTTGCCCCGCTTTCACAGAGTCACCTTCATCTACCAGCAATTTCTTTAGCTGTCCAGAGCTTTTGGGGCTGACGTTGGTCGATTGCTTGGCTTCAACAGTACCGTTAGCTGAGATGGTAATCGCTAACGTTTCTCGCTCGACTGGGACTGTCTGCATTTTGCTTCTGGCTTCTTGAGTTGAAGAAATCACCGTCTGACGGTAAACGAGGTATCCACCGCCTGTGAGTGAACTGAATATCAATAACCCCATCAGCCATTTCGTCAGTTTGCCTTTTATCAAACCTTCTTTAAAAGGCTTGAGTGTAATTTGTTGGGGAGAATTAAATGTCATACGCTATGAATGCACCTTGGTTGTAAACAACAATTGAGTCGTTGCGTTCGACTCCCGCAAGTAATTGATTAATTAGAAGAATTGCTCAAAGGACGTGCCGGAATCCCCAACGCTTCCCGCAATTTCTCTTCGGTAACACCAAGTTTTGTAGCTGCCGCTTTCAGGTCGGGACGGCGACGCTCTCCAGCTGGTGGATTGGTTGGATTAGTGGGTACTCCCAAAGCTTCTTTTAACTTGGCTTCGGTAACACCGAGTTTTTGAGCCGCGGCTGTAAAATCTATCTGGCGGTGCGATCGCCTCCCTTGCGGTGGTTGCTCACCCGCTTGAGGGGGGTTTTGGGAGGTCAGATTCGGGTTACTGCCTGCTTGACTACAGGCTGCAAGCGTGAGGGAAATGGCTGCCAAAGCTAGAAATTGACGAATAATCATAACAATCAATCTTGTTTCGCTGAGATTGGAAAGAGTTGATAGTTTTAATTACACCAGCCCAATATGACAGCTTTCCCTTTGTCTGAATTACAATTTTGTAATAATAGCGATTCTTATTTAAATGAGTTACATGGGTAGGGTAGCACAGCTGGCTGTGCTACCCTACTGGCATGGCAAGGCTAAATTTTTGCAAAAAAATTTGTAGGTTGGGTTGAGGAACGAAACCCAATACTCCGATTGATGTTGGGTTTCGCGTTGCTCAACCCAACCTACCAGTTTAAGGTTTTTAGCGCCAACCCAAGCGTATTGGAAACTAGCGCTCTAACTTTTCGCTAAATCCCCTTATGTAACATAATTACGAATGACGGATTTTTAAAGTTCGGTGTTTGTTACCGACTATCCATAGTAGAACAATTAGCAATACAAGCGCTTTGATCGTTGATGGCTCCATTACCTTTTTCACTTCCGTAGGGCTTTGAGGAGTCACACTACATGGAATTTCAATCATCTGTGTGTGATTGGAACCATTACCACTGGGAGTCAGATCGCATTCGCCTTTGTTGTTGAGAGACAAAGGTGCATTTCCTGGAGAAACAGGTGCAGGTGGTTGAGGAGATGAAGAAACAGGTGGTTGAGCTGAAGAACTATCACCACCCAGTAGTAGAAGCAGAATTAAACCGAGACCCCCAACGCCGATTATTGGCCAAAGTGGAAAGGAATTAGAACTGCCTGGTACCAAGACATCTCCCGCAGAGCTAGGTAAAGCATCAAAAGCTATTGTTTCTCCATCCAAGGCTAGTGGATTGTCACTCAGCAAAGTATCTCCTGCGATATCTTCTCCTAAGAGCTGATTAAATTCCTCTGGAATCGCATTATTGGGGCGTCCGAGTTCTCCACCATCTTCGGAGTATGGAAAGGATAGTACTTCAAAAATCTTCTGTTGGAGTTGGTTCTGATCTCCAGAACTCAACGCATCCAAGCCTGTAGAGATTTTATCTAAATAAAAATTTGTCATCTCTGGCGACAGACCTAGAGACTGAATCTGCTCTTGAATATTGGAAATTTGTGAAGCCTCTTCAAACAGCAGTCGTCCGTATGACAATTTCAGGTCTAGTAATCCATTACGGAGGCTAACAGAGTCATTGACTCCTGAATATGGTGCCCAGTAGAACTGCTTGGTTACAAGTCCGAGTCCTTCTACTGGATTGCGACCAAAAGGTTGTCCAAGAAGGTACTGAGATCCATCCATGATTGCGGGAGATGCGTTTCTCCAAAATGAGGCGTAAGGCACCGCAGAGAGATTGGGATTATTACCGTAGAAGCTAGCGAAATTCTGGAAGTTTTTCTCCCCACCGGCTGCTCGGATCAAAAGGTTTTGATAACTAGTCCCATTGTTTAACTCCACTAATTGTTGGATTACCGAGCCAGTCTTATTGCAGGTCAGACCAAATCCCACATCACATCCAGGAATGACTCGCATCTGGCTCAAATTCTGGTTCTTAATTTGGTACTGGAGATACTCAGACTCCAGTCCTTGTTGGATGCCATAGCGTCCAACATTTAGCTGTGCAAAAGCAGACTGACACGTACTGAGTACTACTGCAACAGATGAGAATGCGATCGCTGCAAAGCGAACTACCTTCGGCATCGCAATTCTTTGAACAATTGATTTAGGCAAGATGCACCTCCACTAAACGACAGCAATTTAATTGGGGATTGGTCATTGGTCATTTGTCATTTGTCATTTGTCATTTGTCATTGGTCATTGGTCAGGAATTATTATTCTCCCCTGCTTCCCCTGCCTCCCCTGCTTCCCTGCTCCCCAGTTCAACTCTTAGCTAAATAAATGTTGATCGTGATTCCTGTACCTTTGAGATTTCCTGATGAGAGTGTGTGATATAAGACTATCGCCCGGTTTGGTTGGTCAAAAAGATACCCACGACGTGTAGGTTTAATCTTCCCTTCCTTGACTAAGGAAACGAAGGCTTGTAGATATCTACGTATACCTTGACGATTCTCTTTAGTAGTATTCGTATGACGCTCAATCAGCATCATAAAGAAGTCCAAGCTACGATTTTCCTGCCCTTGAATCAGACTGCCTTCATCTAGGAAAGAACTTGCTATGAGCCTGCTATTAACTTGTTTGACCTTAAATAAAGTAAAATAACGTCCTTCTTTTTTAGGATCGTTGGCATAACAGACCCAAGAACCCTCTTTATTTTGTGTAAAACCCTGTTCAGCAAGGTAAGAAAGCAAAGAATTACTTGCTTTAGTTTGTGGTGGAGGTAATAAATCTTCAATAGGATCTAAAGAGCAAATCCTCTGTGTTGTTTTCTGTGGATAAACAGCAGGAGTCTGTTGGGTATTGACGCGAAAGGGCTTGTCATCAGACATTTGTGTTGTTTTTCGTGGATAAACAGCAGGAGTCTGCTGGGTATTGATGTGAAAAGGCTTGTCATCAGACATTGCCATGCTAGACATTGCAGCCAACGCAGATACTTGGAGAACGATCGCTCCAAACAAACGAACTATGATATTCATGTTTTTCCTGTTACTCTTACTGACTTTGTGAATAATCGAATTTTTACTAGATCGAGATTGATCTAGCAGTCCTAAATTATTTGTTAAATTTAAGTGTTTGCCTAATTTGAGCGAGCGTAGCTTAAGTTTTGACTAATCAAATAGGACTTTTATATAGGTAACTAAGCACAAAGAGAATCAATATCTAAATAAAACACACAATGTTAATGTATTATTGACAATACAAATTGGGCTTTTTGATATTTTTACATATACAAAAACCTATTGACATTGTGTCAAAACTTTTCTATTTACTCTTGTCTAATTTTTTGCCATCCTAAGAGGGTTTTATGCCTTTTTCGCTGGCTATGATGATTCCGAAAAAAGAGCCTTAGTTAGCTCTTTAGTACCTTATATAAGCAGATTCTCAAAAGCTCTGTGGTTTGTATGTTAGGGCTTTTGTTGATTTCCTGGGTAGGTTGAATAATTTTTTGTTTTTTGGAGGTAGCACACCTAACTAGCTGTTTCAGCATGGTTACAAATTGATGTATAAAATAATATCTCCCTGATAGTAAGATAATATTACCATGAGCTTGAGACACGCAACAGTATTGTGGACAGTTGTCAAAGTTGTACACTGGGAATCGTAACTACCTCTTCATTAAATTTCATCGCAAATAGCTCAGAGGCAAGCTTAATCTATTTACACACTACTAGTATTAAGTTGTTAAATACTAGTAGTGTGTAAAGAACTAATTATATGTCTGAAAAATAACTTTAATTGAAATAAAACACGTATAACTAATAGATTGCGATCGCTAACCCAAGTTTTTAATTATCCTACCAGGGGATGTTTATGAAGGGCTACGCCTATGCACCAAATAAAGTTAAGTTAGATTACAAGTATAAAATTCGCGATTTAGCACGCTGTTGTTGTTGCTACAGACCTTATAAGCCTGTAAGGCAGAGATTTACGACTTCTCTAATACTAATTCAAAAAATGTTTGCGACAGATAGAGCATTCAAAATAAGATTATAGCCTCAACATTTTCAACCTGAATAATTTTGAGGCTATCAGCATAACAAGCAATAAATTCTGTCAGGAATTGTTGATAAACAGAACTTACGCATTGACAGGTAAGACAAAAAGTGCGTAAGTTCTAAAATAGTTAATTCAATTTAATTTATTACAAAGCACTGCGGCTATTTAACGCATTCCACAAGAAGACTGCAACAATTGCACCCAGAACTGCCACTGCAATACCCGGAATACTCAAAGAGGGAGCCGCTAGAGCAAAGCTTCCTGTACTGAAGAATACACCCAAACTACCACCAATAAAAGCACCAACGATTCCTAATAAAATTGTTGCTAAAATTCCGCCGCCTTGATGACCGGGGTAGATAGCCTTTGCGATCGCACCAGCAATTAGACCCAAAACAATCCAAGCAAGAATATTCATTATTTTTATTTGATAAACGTTTTCTAGTGACAAATACACAATAGCAATCCAAATATTGACATTCAATCTACCAACAGAAGCAATAATCCATAGCCTTGAGGATGAACGCTATTACTTCTGGTGATGAACTCCCTTAATTAAAGATGGATAATAAAAAAAAGCTCCTAGTAGGTCTAAAACTAGGAGCTAATAAATTCATTGCTTGATAATTGCAGTATATGCGTTTTTAATGAGTGTTCTCATCTACTTGAAGAATTAAGCTCAGGTTTGAAAGCAGATACTTTTGTAGGTTCGCACTTAAGTTTACTCAACTTGTAGAACTCTGGTGCTGTAAGAGGTTTGCGCTTAGGGATTGGCGTAGCATTTGTAGGAAAGGGCAATTACCTGTACTTGCATTAATGTTAAACAATAAAACCAACTGCTTTACCAATTTATCGTTCTTGCATTTCTTGCTGACGCATGGGCATAGCGTCAATTTGCTTAAAAATTGCTGTCGCTTGCACTGGTGTAGTTTCTTGGCGCTTAACACCACCATCTTTGCCGATCAAAATGACACGAAAATTTTCTCGCTCAACCCCAAAACGATTTCGCAAATTTGCAACAGAAGACTCATCTATTAACTGTCCGTTGGCATAGCTTTTATCTGTTGCCAAAACTTGAACGAGAACTAAATCTCGGTCTTGAAAATCGTTTTGGTGTTGGTTAAATACCTGCATCTGTTGCTGATAATTGTGGTTATCAACAGACGGTGCAAAGATTAGCAGCACCCGGTTTTGCCATTTTTGGGAACTGAGGTTAAATGAAGACATTTTGATAGTATGGGTTGAACCTTGGACAGTACCAGCAATGCTGACGGGCGATAGCGCTATAGACACGGCGATAGTCAGGGGGATTAATACTGAGTTATTCACTTCGGGGCTTGTTAGGCTCATAATACAGACAATGACACGAACGAGGTTTGATGAAATGTCAGAAGCTTTTCCAGACTCTTCTCAACTACAACAGTGGCATCAAGGTATTGAAATGGCTAATCGCAATAACATTTTCTGTCATTGTCGTAGTTGTAGCTATGAATGGGTGGACTCTGTGATTGATGCAGTCTGTAGTAAATGCGGCAGCAAAGATATTGAACATATCTCGTGCTGGCAGTTTCCAGATGATTGAATAAGTGTCCAAATATGTAGCTGATAAAATAGCGATCGCTACTTTTGACATCTCCTCTGAGAATTCTGGGTGATTACTTTGTTAAGCTGCGTTACAGCAGTTTTCGTTTGGATGAAGTACAAAGTCACTAGTTTTGAGGCAGGAGGCAGGAGGCTGGAGGCAGTTATGCTGGAGGGAGAAGAATAATTTAATTTTTGAGTCCTCGGTTTTGTACCTCACGCTTGTTGCAAACTGCTGTAATATCTGCTTGTGCATCGAAAGCGAAATTTGAAAAAATACTCCAGCACTGAGATGGATCAACGGTTAACAGTACTCATGTCAGGATAGCGTTCGCCAGCTGCCACATTTTTTGGTGCAACTGTTTCAAGTCGATTCAAATCTTGTTCAGTCAGGATAATTTCGGTAGCTGCAATATTCTCTTCCAAGTAAGTACGGCGTTTTGTACCAGGTATTGGGACAATATCTTCTCCTTGAGCGAATAGCCATGCTAAAGCAAGCTGACTAGAAGTTACTCCTTTTTCGCTGGCGATCGCCTTGACTTGCTCGACTAATTGCAGGTTTTTATAAAAATTCTCACCTTGAAAGCGAGGAGAATTTCTTCGATAGTCATCCGGTGCAAGATCGTCAGGGGTAGCGATCGCACCTGATAAAAATCCTCTTCCTAATGGGCTATAAGGAACAAACCCAATTCCTAATTCCCGCACAGTAGGTAAAATTTCATCCTCTGGCTCTCGACTCCAAAGAGAGTATTCTGTTTGCAGTGCAGTAATGGGGTGAACTGCTACAGCCCGTCGAATCGTCACCGGGGCAGCTTCCGAAAGCCCCAAATAACGCACTTTTCCCAGCTTGACTAACTCTGCCATTGCCCCGACAGTATCTTCAATGGGGACAGTTGGATCTACTCGATGTTGATAATAGAGGTCAATCACTTCCACGCCCAGACGTTTTAGCGAGGCATCACAAGCTTGATGGACATATTCTGGTCTACCATCAACCCCTTTAAAACCACCATCTTCAGTACGGACATTGCCAAATTTAGTTGCTAAAACTACTCGATCTCGGCGATCTTTAATTGCTCTGCCTACTAGTTGCTCGTTGGTAAAAGGCCCATACATATCAGCAGTATCAAGAAAATTCACTCCAAGTTCTAATGCTCGATGAATTGTCGCGATCGCTTCAATTTCATCACGACCGCTATAGAACTCAGACATTCCCATGCAACCAAGTCCGATAGTTGAAACTTCTAACCCTTGTTTGCCTAGCTTTCTGGTTTTCATAAAATAATTTCCTACTCAGTAATTGGTCTTAGAATATTACGCCTTTCAGCATTATCCCTTTCCCTTTTACTAAGTCATCTATTATTAGAAGTATTTACACTGATATAAGTATGTTGATTTGCGGGTACTTCACATTTATTTTACTAGCCGTGTTAAGACAGCTTTCTAGCTTATGCACTTTTACTATGGGTTTTCTAGTAAATTACTAGCCAGTTGTAGCGTTCGCGCAGCGTCTCGTAGAGAAGCGATGACCAAACGCTGTAAATTGGCTGCTGAGTTCTTTTACAGTGTTGGGTCAACAACTGGCGATTTGTGGTTGTTCTGTTCTGTTGATATCTCATTTAAACTGCAAAATACAGAGTTGTAATGCCAAATTGCCAGAACCTTTGAATATGGTATCGTCACTTCAACTTTTTCTTAGAGGAGAAGTGGAAAGAGTTGATGGCAGTTTGGTTAAATACCTCCACCAATTCAAGAGACAACTTTTAGCAAAAGTTCGTTAAGCACCCACAATAATGGTCGGTTGTTACATACACCAGTCTAATTGTTATTCGTCAGAATGTAATGGTGCAATCTATTGCACTCTTACAAAAGCTAAATACAGAGGTAAAATATGTTTCCTTTTTGGGGTAATCCATGTTACGGAAGCGAACCCATTTCGCACAAAACTAGCTTAGAGCGGAAATTAAAATTCTTGATTTGGATGCGAGATGATTTAGAGTCCAAACTAGCTGGTATTAATGCTTCTATTAATACCATTCGTCAGCAAATAGAACGTTCCGACTCACCTACTTAGAACTTAACTGATACAGCAATTCATCTCATCACCTGCTTATTGGGTAGGTGATGAGATGAATTGCAAGTGAATTGACGACTATTAACCAGTCAACTTAATAACACCTTGGCTCACTAGAGATTCAAGCTGAGAATGATGCTGTGTTTGCTCTCGTAGCAACTTGAGTTGCTCGTAACTGATAATGTGTAATCCTGGACGAACAACATAACCTTCAATGGTAATGCTTTGTGGCTGCTGGCTGTCGGTGCGGTTGTAGTTAATTGAAGGCATATTTACAAAGGGCAAGTCAGAACTGATTAGTAGAAGAGAGTTTGATTCTTCACTCTCTTACAGCTTCACACAAGTTTCTCTTAAAGGGTGACTAAGGGTTGCGTTTGGCTTCCAGTATTGAAAGAAACTATGGAAGTTATCGCCAAAGAAGTTATCGTCAAAGATTTATATATCTGGCAGCTTTGATGCCCTAGCGATCGCTCCTGTAGGAACCATAGAATACTATTGTTTTAAATCTCACAATCAATAATTTTTAACAACTAAATAGTTTCAAGTCTAGGGATACCACCAGCAACCAATCACACACCACAGATTTGCACCCGCCCCAATCCTTTTAGCCTTGAGCAGCACCAGTTTTCACAACCTTTCGCAATTTTTGGGGAATGTCTTATGTGGTGGTATCAATGACTGGTGTATATACATATATTATCGATGATTGACACCAAATCAGCGAACAGTGAAAAGTTTTCAGTCAACACAAAGTCTCAAACTCTGACTCCCGAGTCATACCTGATAACTAATTTACCCACTGCCCCAAAATTAACTCACGACAATCTTGTGGTCAACAAACCGATAGACACACTTCCGTTTTCCTTCGACCCAACCCAAAGAGTCCAGCTTCAAATCAACTTTTCTGAATAATTTTTGTGCGATGCCTACAACGGGCTACGCCTATGCTTTAGCTATTTTACTGTCTTGTCTAGTCAATCTCTGTGATTAAGAGGCGTGAGCTTTGTGAGGATATAATCTATACCGCTAACAGCCAATCAGACACCACCGACGTACACCTTCAAAGTTAACCTAGACCTGCCACTGACCCAGGACTCCTTTGCAGTAAGGCTCACCATCAAAAATTGGGATATTTTACAAAAATATTTTTCAAGGGTGATTTAAGTACAGCATTTGGGAACAATTTATGGAACTCAGATTTTTGTGGATACTTAGGTAATTTCTAAGTACCTACAAAAAGAAGATAAACCTGTTTAAAATGCAGCCTGAGTTTCCCCAAAGAGAATAAATCACCAAACTTGCAATATTTATAAAAATGCTTAATTCTGAAATTCAAAAAGACCTTCGCCATAACTTTACTGTCAATGTTATTGAAAGTGGATTTTTTGGTTTTGGGAGTGGTTTTGCTTCATTTTTCACTATTCTTCCTCTATTTGTTAGCACTCTTACTGATTCTGCATTGCTCATTGGTCTGATCCCAGCTATTCCACGCTTAGGCTGGCAACTGCCTCAGCTATTAACAACTAATAAAGTAGCTCGTCTACAGTGTTACAAACCAACTGTAATGTTGTCGACAATTCATCAGAAGCTTCCTTTTTTGGGATTAGCACTGGTAGCTTTATTACAACTACAACTCAATCACCAGCTTTAGTCATTTGCTCACAAGGTACTGATGCTTACAATTTCAGCTTAAGCCTTGTGAGCTTTCTGACAATTGCCCCGACTTTTAAAACTAATCCCCTCGGAAAATACATCATGAAGTTTCTAAGTATTCCTAAGTATTGGATCAACTTTTGTCTGGTTTGGGCTGTGGTTGCTCATCTGTTTTTCCTAGTGGCTGAGATGTTTTTGTGGCAAACCTCTTTTGTGCAAGAAACATTGCTTGGAGGTTTCACAATCGCGCAAAAAGCCGAAATCCTTGCCCATAATGTAGGTCTCTACAATGGTTTTCTCAGTGCTGGTGCGCTCTGGGGATTACTCGCTATGAATCCTAAGATACCAAAAGTCAAGCCTGCGGTCTTTATTCTGATGTGTGCATTTGTCGCAGGAATCTACGGCAGCATTAGCTTAGGACGCCCAACAGCTTTTCTACTTCAGTCATTGCCTAGCATTATTGCTCTACCTCTTATCTGGTTGGATAACCATGAAGGATAGCAATGAATTAACTCAGCAAAATCAGCCAGCTTGAAATTTGAAGAGCTATCTCTGAGTTTCAAACGAGTTTTAGTCTGCTTTCCACTATTAAATTAAACAGTTGGGATGACGGAAGCAGCGGCTCACGAGTAAAATATCAAAGCTGGTGTATTACTAAATAACCCAGTAACTGCTCAAGCTCTATAAATTCAATTTGAAAGCTTGCTTACAAGATATATAAAAATCGAATTACCTAATCCAAAAACAGAACAAGTAAGATTTGAGGAATAGCGACAAGAATATGGTCAAAACTGGCTTGATAGAATAAGACAGTTAATTGGTTATGATTTAGTATTGAGCGAACATCAAAAGAAATTATTAAAGAAATATTATGAAAAAATTTAGAAATATTGGAGGATGTCTGAAAAGTTTTTTTGTATACACCTAACCCTTGGAGATCCCCCTAAATTCCCCTTAAAAAGGGGAACTTTAAGACTTTTATTCCCCCCTTTTTAAGGGGGGTTAGGGGGGATAAACAAATATTTGATACTTCTCAGACATCCTCTAAGATTTGATAAATGATAGTAAATTAGCTGATGAAGTAAAACAGCATATAAAAGAAACTTTATTCTTACCTACTCAGAGTAACAACATTTAGAAATAATGTTTAATAATTTAATACAAAACCGTCATTAGTGAAGTATTTGATTGGGATTATTTGCGATTGTCAACATAAATCTGACTCGCTAGGATGACATTATAAATTTATAGCATTTGAGTATGACCAAGCAAGACACTTGACTTACGGGAAGCGCACTCATTAAAGAAGTCTGTCGACGGATTCGAGTAGCCCGCAGCTATTGGGATGCTCACAACAATGCTGCTTGTCGGGGCGAACGCGATCGCGCCTTAGCCCTTTACAACACCCTGACTAAGGAAGAAAAAGACCAGATTCCGCAAGTGTTGCGGGTGTGGTTGCGTTACCGCAGTGAGAAATATTTTGGCGCACACCGAACGCCGCCAAAGTCAGCACGAAAATCAAAATAGTCCAATGACTACCAAGACAACTTTTCTGTCAGTACTTTTGTGTAAGTAAGTCGGCGGCAAGGCGATCGCATTTCCACTTTGAGCAATATTAACTGACCAAATCTATAGTCACCCACCTGAAGACCAGCGTACAGGTAAGAGTGTACCCACGCTAAAAACCACAGTTAACCCACCCATACCAAACATTCCCCAAGGTACTAAGCCTTCTAGCGGATTCACCACACGCGCAGTGCCGATCGGTTGTTTAGGATTGTAACGTATCACCACCATCTGGCCGTTGTTGGAGCGGTAGGACTCATAATTGCCTGTAAAGCGAGTGCGTTTACCGTTGGCTAGAAACTCGATAACTGGTGCATAGGTTTCTTTTTGCTCATTATCATTATTGTTCGTACTGCTGCGATCGTGACGACTGATGCTGTCTACCACCGTGCCGCGTGTTTCGTTTAGCGTTGCACCTTCGTGGGCGATGATGTTACGTACCCAAAAACCGCCCCCAATGAACAGCAATCCAATGGCCAGCCCAATACTTGCGCTTAGTTTGTCGTCAAAAGTGTTTTGGTGAGGTTTGAAATTCATGGGTTTGACGATGGCACAACATTAACAATTCAAAATTCAAAATTCAAAATTAAAGACAATTTCAGACGGGGATTTAAACCCCGACTGAAACTAGGGCTACCTGTAGAGGTAGGGGTCTTAAACCCTTTTATTTACGATAAATTTGATTACAGCATCTCGACTACAGCTTACATTTGAAACATTTTTATTTGGCACTACTAACCTTATAACTGCGTCAAATATCTTGCAGCTAAATTACTGCATCAGTTTTCATGGTGTAGCAATTTAACGTTTATATGGTATTAAATATAACCAATTAACCTCATTTAATAAGCAGAAGTAATGACAATTAAGTTTTGGGAAAAAAGTAGAAAAATTAATGCAACTCTAACTAACTTACTATTTAAGCCTGTATACAGACAAGTACTACTAGGTCTAAGCAAGCTACACGTAGCGAGTCAAGAGACATCGCCGTGGCTTTTGAAAAAGCGTCTGCTGCCATTATTATGTCTGATATCATTCTTTCTGGTATTGTTACTCAACAGCTTTGCCCCTGCCGTTGCCCAACTACCTCCTCAACCTCGTCAGGAAATTCGGGGAGTGTGGTTAAGTGGTAACGATTTTAGCGTTTTTAGAAATCGTTCACAGGTGCTTGCAGCCATGAGCCAACTGCGGCAGTTAAACTTTAATACTGTTTACCCCGTAGTTTGGAATGATGGTTATACACAATACCCCAGCGCCATCATGCAGAAAATGGGTATTCCCTTTTTCTTCAAAGGAGTAGATGGACAAGATGTTATTGCAGACATTATTACTCAAGCCCGCAGACAAGGGTTACTAGCAATACCCTGGTTTGAATTTGGTTTCATGGTTCCTCTAACTTCAGAACTCGCATCACAGCATCCAGATTGGCTAACCCAAAAAGGGGATGGCACTCAAACTTCAATTAGTGCTGCGGGTGAAGTAGCGTGGTTGAATCCCTTTCACCCGGAAGTGCAAAACTTTATCCGCGAACTCGTCATGGAAGTTATGACTCAATACGATGCTGATGGCGTTCAATTTGACGACCATACGAGTTTACCTGTAGAATTTGGTTACGATAAGTACACGATAAGTCTATATACTCAAGAAACTGGCAATCCTCCTCCACCCAATCCCTTAGCCCAAGCATGGATAAAATGGCGGGCAGATAAAATTACTGCCTTTATGGTAGACCTTTACCAAACCGTGAAAGCCAGAAAACCGAATGCTATTTTTTCAGTTGCTCCTAATTATTATAATTTCGCCTATAAAATGCAACTGCAAGATTGGCTCAACTGGGTACGGTTGGGTATTGTCGATGAGTTGGTGATGCAGGTGTACCGTAATGATGTGGAAAGTTTTATCGCTCAAATTACCCGCCCAGAAATTTTAGAAACCCAACAAATCATCCCAACTGGTATTGGTATTATGGCAGGGTTACGAAATCGCCCAGTTTCCATAGCACAAATCCAATCCCAGGTAGAAGCAGTGCAACAACGCGGTTTAGGTATCGGCTTTTTCTACTACGAAAGCCTTTGGGATATTGCCCCTGAACCAGCAGCACAACGCCAGTCGGCATTTGCGGCTCTTTTCCCAAATTCAGCGTTGCGCGATATCTCGCAAAATACACCCCGCAAGCCAACTTTTAACACCATATCTTTACCTTTATATCCAAAACCTTCCCTTGGGCAACGTGTTCGCGGCTATTTTTTGGAAGTTGCGATCGCAAATGGTCAACCAAAACGTATTTTATTAGATACAGGGTCGGCAGGGCTAAGAGTTCCCAAAGAGTTTTTAGGTAATTCTCCGATCCAAAGAACAGGTCAAAATATCAAGGAGGTATTAAGTGATGGTACTATCCTGGAAGGAGAATTAGTTTATACTAATGTCCGCTTTGGTTTAATTCCCACCGCCGAACCTGTTCCCGTACAGGTTGTTACTAGTCGCCAGTGTACTGCCCAAAAACCTAAATGTTCGGCAAATAGTGGTGTGCCATTTTCTGGAATTGTCGGTGTTAACTATTTTGAAAAATCACTTCCCTATAACCCGTTAAGAAAATTACCAGGCAATCTCAGTAACGGATTTATTGTTATGGGAAATGGTGGTAGTAATAATAATGGCAGCCTAATTCTCGGTTTAACTGCTGAGAATCAAGCAGGTTTCAAAATGGCTTCTTGGAGTGAACAACCCGAAATTAATGGTGTACCCGGTAAAAGATGGGACTCTCGACTGAGTAAAGTTTGTTTAACTCTTGCTGGGAGTTCTGCGAAAAATTCGTGTAATAGTAGAGCGATCGCTGATACTGGAACTATTAATGGTTTGGTTGAATTCAAGTCAGCTTCTACAGCAGGTAAACTCAAACCCGGAGTATTAGGGTCAGCAAATGCTGTGAAAGTAGGAATTAATGGCATTTTTGATTACAGTTTGACACCAGGAACCCGTGACGGATTTAATCGCTGGAATTTGAGTATCTCGCCACAAGCAGAACTGCCTATATTTGTAAATCCTGGAATCGCCTTGTTTGATAAATACGATGTACTCTTTGACCAAGTTAATGGTAAAGAGGGTTTTCGCAGTCGGCGATGAGAAGAAATTAAATTTTGCGTCTAGTGGACAGTTAAACATTGTCCACTGGACTAATAAAATGTGATAAAAAGGAAATTTGGAATAATGCGATTTAAAAATAATGCCTAACCCTCTTCTGTCACTTTCGGAGAGGGCATTAGTAGTAACTAGTTGAAGGAAAGTTTTGATAGTTGTATCGTCATGAAGGGTTTTAAAATCTTGAAACTTTCAGTTACCCTGAAGTTAGTTGCCTAATTAATATTGATTGTTGCATAGCATAGAATAGATGACTGAACAAACTTCTAGAATTTGTATCCTTGGCGGAGGCTTTGGTGGACTCTACACAGCCCTGCGGTTAAGCCAATTACCTTGGGAATCTACGCAAAAACCCGAAATTGTTCTGGTAGATCAAAGCGATCGCTTCCTATTCTCTCCTTTACTTTACGAATTACTCACTGGCGAATTGCAAACCTGGGAAATTGCCCCACCCTTTGAAGAACTTTTGCAAGGGACAGGGGTGCGTTTTTATCAAGGTGTTGTGTCTGGAATTGACATCGACCAGCAACGGGTAAATATACAAGAAGGCCCGGAAATTCCTTACGACCGATTAGTGCTGGCGCTAGGAGGTGAGACACCGCTAGATTTAGTCCCTGGTGCAACAGACTACGCCTACACATTCCGCACAATCTCTGATGCCTATCGTTTAGAAGAACGCCTGCGATTTTTAGAAGAATCGGATGCTGATAAAATTCGGGTAGCGATCGTTGGGGCTGGCTACAGTGGTGTAGAGTTAGCTTGTAAATTAGCCGACAGACTAGGCGAAAGAGGACGCTTTCGGATTGTTGAAATCGCCGACCAAATTTTGCGAACTTCCCCAGAGTTTAATCGGGAAGCAGCAAAGAAAGCTTTAGAAGCCCGTGGTGTGTTTCTTGACTTAGAAACCAAAGTCGAATCAATAGAGCAAAATAGCATTTCCCTAGAGTACAAAAACCAGGTAGATACGATTCCCGTGGATTTGGTAATTTGGACTGTGGGAACTAGGGTTGCGCCCGTAGTCAAATCTCTTCCCCTCAAGCAAAATCAGCGTGGTCAAATCACCACTACATCCACTCTGCAAGTCCTCGATCGTCCAGAAATCTTTGCCTTGGGAGATTTAGCAGACTGTCATGATGCTGAAGGACAACAAGTCCCCGCTACCGCACAAGCGGCTTTTCAACAAGCTGATTATACTGCTTGGAATATCTGGGCAACTCTGACTAATCGCCCCCTCCTTCCCTTCCACTACCAGCAATTAGGAGAAATGATGGCATTAGGAATAGACAACGCCACTCTTACTGGTTTGGGAATTAAACTAGATGGGCCCTTGGCATACGTCGCCCGCCGTGTTGCTTATTTATATAGGTTGCCAACTTTAGAGCATCAGCTTAAAGTTGGTTTTAATTGGCTAGCCCGTCCAATAATAGAAACACTTTCTCGATAAGTTAAGGTTGGAAATTAGTCATTTGTCATTTGTCATTTGTCATTTGTCATTTGTCATTTGTCATTAGTGACTCTCCCCAGTCCCCAATCCCCAGTCCCCAATCCCCAATTCAATCAAACTTTGATGGAACAACCGAAAGTTATTTTTTTAGATGCTGTGGGTACACTCTTTGATGTCAAAGGTAGTGTGGGCGAAGTTTATAGTCAGATAGCCCAGGAATTTGGCGTTACAGTTTCAGCCGAAACATTAAATACAGCCTTCATCAAAAGTTTTAAAGCAGCGCCGCCGCCGATATTTCCAGATGCAGAACTGCAAGATATTCCCCAGCGCGAGTTTGATTGGTGGCGGATAATTGCTCTGAACACTTTTGAAAGTGCAGGTGTTCTCAAGGAATTTTCTGACTTTTCGGCTTTTTTTAGCGAACTTTACATTCACTTTGGTACTGGCGAACCCTGGTTTGTCTATCCCGACGTCTTACCAGCTTTAATCAACTGGCGGCGGTTGGGAGTTAGCTTGGGAGTGCTGTCCAATTTTGATTCTCGGATTTACTCAGTATTGCAAAGTTTGGGATTGAGAGAGTTTTTTACCTCCGTCACCATTTCTACCCAGGTACGTGCAGCTAAACCCGATCCTCAAATTTTTGCCATTGCCTTAGATAAACATAAATGTTCCCCAGAGGCGGCATGGCATATCGGCGATAGCATTGTAGAAGACTATCATGCAGCTAAAGCAGCTGGACTCAGAGGCGTTTGGATCAACCGTGGTAAATGAGGGGATACTTTGACGCTCCGATGGCTATGAAAACTTCTCTGTGACTCGTTTTCATGTAAAGCTGTGGAGTTATTGGCTCAATCAGTCCACTTAGCAAAAGTTGGTTTCTAAATTCATACTTAAATTCAGCAACGCCAAATTTTTAAAGTGGAATCCAATCCAATCTATCAATCCACTCTTTTGCCTCAGTCGCTTCCCAAATCAAATAAATTGTTTCTGCCAAAATACTGAGGTTCCCACTGGAACGCAACCAAACTAGTCCCCAAATATGTCCTCCATCTCTCCAGTGTTCTTCCAGATGTTTGGGCATACTTTTGCGGTTGTCTGTAACCAATATTCGTTGGGATAATTCCAGGTAGCGCAGGATATCTGGGTCAAGCGTACCTAATGGCGGTGCTTCGGGATCGCCTACACGCAGAATATTTATAGCTGGATTGAAGCGCAAAACAGCTGTCTTCAACTTAGGCGACAAATTTTCATCCAGGAGAAAACGTACCTTCACTAATGGTTTAACAACTCCTGCTCACGTTGGGCCTTTAAGGCTCTTAAACGTTCCATCAAAGGTGAAGGATTCGCTGATGATTCTTGATAGCGCTGTTCTCGCCACTTTGCTAACCGCAACATAGAAGCATCTATTTCAACACGATTATGCAGGTAGTAGGCAAGCGTTGCGTAAATTTTCTCCAAATCTAGGGAAGGTAATTCCTCTAGAATTTCCTCTGGTGAATATCCTTGCAAGTAATATTGAATCACATTATCAATACCAATGCGATGGCCTTTGAGCCGGATATCATCTGGATCTAAAAACTCAAAATAATCTTCTAGTTGCATCCATCTACCTCTCTAGAGTCTTTTAGCATTATTCTAATTACCCTTTACTAGTTCCAGACGATCGCTAAGGTATTGTTTGCATTTTTGTCAGAGACTCATTCATCTCAATTCCCAATGCCCAATGTCCAATGCCCAATGCTGCCCCAACACTCGTATGATCGAGATATCAGGAAAACATAACAGCCAGATTTTTACCGCAAAACATGGGCAGTATTTGGGAAATCGATTTTTACTCTCGTCCGATTTTGGACGCTAATCAAAAAAAAGTTTGGGAAGTCTTAGTCTGCGAAAGCCCCTTGGATATAGGCGCAAAAGCAGATTCTTTGTTTCGTTATGCTCAATATTGTCCCAGTACCCAGGTAAATTCGGGCTGGTTGCGGACAGCATTGCAGGAAGCTATTAACCAAGCCGGAAAAGCGCCAATTAAAATCCGCTTTTTCCGCCGTCAAATGAACAATATGATTACTAAAGCCTGTCAAGATTTGGGCATTCCTGCCCAGCCTAGCCGCCGCACTTTAGTTCTCAACCAATGGTTAGAACAGCGCATGAAAGAAGTGTATCCTCAAGAGGCAGGGTATCAAGGGGGGACAAATCCCTCAGTCCGCTTGGAGAAACCTTTGCCGCAACGTTTACCAGATGCTTTGGAAGGACAGCAATGGGTATTTGTTACCTTAGATGCTGCTGATTTTGCTGATATGCCAGAGTGGGAAATTGGCTTTGGTGAAGCTTTCCCTTTAGAGTTGGCGAAAGTTACACCCGAATCCCGGATTCCTGGTATTTTGATTTTCTCATCGAGAGCGCTACCCTTGGCTGGCTGGATGTCTGGTTTGGAGTTAGCTTTCTTAAGACTTGACACCAGTCAAGAGGCGAGATTGCTTTTAGAAACTGGTGTAACTGAAAGCTGGATTGTGGCAAATATCAAAAAACCTCAAATTTTAACAGAAGCTAAAGGTTTTGAAGCAGCCAAGCAAAAAGCTAATGGAGTACATTTTATCGGCATCCAGTCCGATCCCAAAGCACAATCTTTTGCTGGTTTTTGGCTGTTGCAAGAGGTTAATCTGTGAAAATGGGGAATGGGGAATGGGGAATTGGGCATGGGGCATGGGGAGAGAATGACTAATGACTAATGACAAATGACCAATGACAAATGACTAAATCCGTTGAGACATGACAATGATTTGGGATAATTAACTGCGTCCATCAGTGTCGATCTGCGGTTCCAAATCGTAACTGTAAGGAAACACTGATGATTTTTGGATAGTTATCTGCGTTCATCACTGGAAAGTGCGTAGGCGTAGCCCGTCGTAGACATCGCACTTCTCAAGAGACAGCGTTGATATGCGGTTCAAAATCCACAATTCACTAAGGGTCATGGGTTCTGAAAATTTATCACAAGATACACTAGCCGAACAGTTGCTGGAACTAGCTATAAAATCTGGAGCAGAAGCTGCTGAGGTGTATCAGTCGCGAGCGCTTTCTCGTCCCGTGTTTTTTGAGGCAAACCGACTCAAACAGCTAGAAACTAACCAATCTGAAGGTACAGCACTACGGCTTTGGCGAAACGGGTGTCCGGGGCTGACGGTGGCTTACGGTTCTGTCTTAGCTGAAGTAATGGTGGAAAAAGCTCTGGCTCTGAGTCAACTAAATCAACCGGAAACTGTAGAATTAGGTTCTAACTTTCAGCCTGACTACCCCGATTTAGGAGAAAGTTTACCGATAGAGGTTTTGGTGGACTGGGGCAAAGAAGCGATCGCACTCATCCGTGATGCCTATCCCGATGTTGTATGCAATGGTGACTGGGAATGTGATATTGAAACCACCAGACTAGTCAACACCAAAGGTTTAGATTGTCACTATACTGATACTACCCTCAGCTGCTATGTATCAGCAGAATGGGTGCGTGGTGATGATTTTTTAAGTGTTGCTGATGGGCAAACCAACCGGGGGGAACTCGATCCAGAGAGATTAGCTAATCAAATTTTACAACGGTTAATTTGGGCTAGAGAAAATATCTCACCTCCTACTGGTCGTGTCCCAATTTTGTTCACTTCTAAAGCCGCCGATATGCTTTGGGGTACTGTGCAAGCCGCTTTAAATGGCAAGCGAGTTTTAGAAGCAGCTTCACCTTGGGCAGAACGTTTGGGTAAGGAAGTAGTTGCACCCAGTCTCACCATCTACCAAGATCCAGAAGCTGGCCCTTACAGTTGCCCTTTTGATGATGAAGGGACTCCGACTCAATCTCTAGTATTTATCCAAAATGGGACTTTACAGCATTTCTATGGCGATCGCACCACTGGCTCCCAACTGGGTACTAACACCACTGGAAATGGTTTTCGCCCTGGTTTAGGTAGCTATCCCACCCCTGGTTTATTTAATTTTCTCATCCAGCCAGGTTCGGCATCGCTACCAGATTTGATTCAACAACTAGATGATGGCTTGATTGTCGATCAAATGTTGGGTGGTGGCGGCAGTATTTCTGGAGATTTTTCGATCAACATCGATTTAGGCTACCGCGTCCAAAATGGTCAAGTAATTGGGCGTGTTAAGGATACGATGGTTGCAGGTAATGTTTACACAGCCCTGAAGCAATTGGTTACACTAGGCAACGATGTTGATTGGAATGGTTCTTGTTATACTCCGTCTCTGATAGTAGAAGGGCTATCTACCACGGGAAGAAGCAATTAAATGATTTGTAATTCGTAATTGGAGACAGGAATTGTGTAGTAACGAATTATACAGCAACTTTCAAGGAAAGTGAAGTACACAACGATTCGTCTCAAAGCCAGGTATAAAGCCTGTTTTACTTCTGACTCCTGAATTCTGCTGTATTTTGCCAACGACTTTTAAAACATCCTCTAAAGATTCCACCGAACAGCTTTTTAGTAAAGATTTGTAATCAAAAATCCCAAATCTAAAATCCAAAATTGGTATGAATCAGCGTTTTCGCACCTGGTGGCAGCCTAGAAGAGGTTTAGCGATCGCCGAAGCCTGTATTATCGGTCTGGTTGCTGCCCTATCTGCGGTATTCCTGAAAGTAGGATCGGGATGCCTGGGGACATGGCGAGTGCATACTACCCACCTTTTGCCGGCATGGCTGGTACTACCTGCAATTGGTCTTGTCCTGGGATTTCTGGCTGGCTGGTTGGTGGATAGATTAGCACCAGAGGCTTCTGGTAGCGGTATTCCGCAAGTCAAAGCAACTCTAGCCAATGTGCCTGTGACATTATCTTGGCAAGTAGCAGGTGTGAAGTTACTCAGTGCCATCATCGCCATCGGTTCCGGCATGACTCTAGGACGGCAAGGCCCTACTGTCCAAGTGGGGGCAGGTTTAGCAGCAGGGATGAGTCGTTGGGTTCCCACTTCCCCAGATCATCGACGGCAGATGATTGCAGCTGGTGCGGGTGCGGGCTTGGCTGCTGCTTTCAATGCCCCGATCGCAGGTGTATTATTTATTGTTGAAGAATTACTCCAAGATTTATCAGGATTGACTCTAGGAACTGCCATTATCGCCTCCTTTATTGGTGGTGTGATATCCCGACTTTTAGGTGGTGGCTCTTTTGACCTGAACTTGCAATTAGTAAAATCTTCCAGCCAATTCTCTATTCCAGAAATCCCCTTTTTCATACTGTTAGGTATTTTGGCAGGCTTGTTTGGTGCATTGTTTAATCACGGCATCATAACAAGCCATCCGCCATTTGATGCGTCGCTGCAAATTATCCAGTACTGTAGTTGCTCTCCCAGTGCAAGCTAATTCAGTCGCCGAAGGTGTGATTAACCTAGTGCAAACCGAAGGTTACGATGTTGTAGTTTTGGGAGCTTCCCGCGAGGGATTGCTACAGCAGGCGATTCAAGGTAATATTCCCGAAGCGATCGCCTCTGGTGTAGAAAGTACAGTGATTTTGGTTAGAGGTGCGATTCAAAAGTAAAAAATATAGATTTTAGTGATTTTTTTAATGATAAAATACACCAATAATCAGAGTAACAATTATTGGTATTAAGATTGGAATAGCAACGATAAGTCCCCACTTACCAAACTTAATTTCCTCACCCTCAGATTTTAGAAACGCAATCCAACCTACAACTCCCATCAAAACCCAAAGAAACCCAAAGGCAAGAAATATAACAAATATTGAATCTTCCATTTTTTTAACAAATTTTCTTAAATTGTAACTAATTACCACTAACTAACTTTGCTAAACTTGCACGAAACTGGCTAAAATCAAAAGCTTCAATAGTTTTTTGTTGTAAGTATCTTGGTTGGTAAATTACTCGATTAGAGCAATTGCCTTGCAGGATTTGAATTAGATTATCGGCAATTTCTTCAACGTTATCAGGATCGACCAAACATCCCAACTTCCCGTCAGCCAAGGGATCTATAGAACCATCTTGATTACCCGCCAATACAGGTTTACCACAAGCTAAAGCTTCTAGAAAAACAATCCCAAATCCTTCTCCTTTACTAGGCAGAGCAAAAACATCGCAGAGATTGTAATGATCGCACAATTCTTTATCTGGAACAAATCCGGCAATTGTCACACAATCTTGTAGATTTAAGTTGGTAACTAAAGCTTTAATTCGAGGTATATCATCTCCTTTACCTGCAAGAATGAAGTGAACATTAGGGAGATACAACCGCACTTTAACTAAAGCGTGCAGGATTTGATCGTAACCTTTGTATTTTGCCATGCTTCCCAGCCGCGTTACTGTTAAAATTACAGGCTGTTCAGCTGTTAAATTATATCGCTTGAGTAAGTAGGTAGGTTTAGAATTTATTAGAAACTTACTAGCATCAAATGTATTAGGTAAAATAACTATTTTTTCTGAATCAATATTTGTATCTTGAAGCAAGCGCTGGCGAGTATAACTACTAACACTAATAATTTTATCTGCTTTTTCTAAAGCGAATTTTGTTGCCTTGTTTTCGATATCCCAAACTTCTAACCCATGAGCAACAACCCAGTAAGGAATTCCAGTAAAAATTTTTAGAATATAACAAACAATCGCATAGTTAACATGAGTGGAAATTACTATAATGGGATTTTGAAGAATAGCTAAAATAATTATTTTCGTTGTAAAGAAAATTAGTTGCAAGAATTTTGGTAAATCTCCAAAATAATGAAATCTTGTTGAACTTAAAAACTGCAATTTATCTGGCTGTTTTAAACTATACTTATCATACTTTAAAAACACATCATAATTAGCTTCAGGATATATATCTTGTAAAGCTTTCAGCAAAAATTTTGAGTAAACTTGAATACCTCCCTTGAAATCGAATATATTCGGAAATATTAAGTAAATATGAGGTTTAGCAATCATAGGTTTTTTGGCATTTTAAATAATTTCAGGTTTTAATTGCATGACAATATCTTTTCGAGAATTGATAGCTGCTGCTATAAAATAAAACTCAAGAGTTGTAAAAGTATAGTCTTCAGCAAAAAAATCTATAATTTGAGACACTAAAAACAGAAGAATCGGAACAGTAATTAAAGGATTAGCATATTTAACTTTAAATGCTATTTTTGCTAAAAAATTAGTAAATAGTAATAATCCAGTAATTCCTTGTTCTGCTGACACATTTAAAAATATATTGTGTGCGTGATAACCTTTCTTTCCCCAAACTTTCACTCCTATCTGGTCTGGAAAAACCCCTATACCTATACCAGTAAGTGGTCTTTTAATAGTTTCATTAATAGCTGCCTGCCAGATTTGAAACCTTGACAAACCTGTTACTACAAGAGTATGAGGCTTTTTTTCGTTTGGATTTACTGAATTTGAATTTTCTAAAAATACATTAATTAATGGGAAGATTTTACTATTTGCCAAACCAAGTCTCCATGTAGAAACTGGTACAGTTAGAATGCATAAAAACAACAAGCTTATTAGATAAATCATTTTTTCTAAACTAATAATTTTATATATCAGCAAAAGAAACATCCCAATTATAAAAATTACCCAACCATTTCCGCTGGCAGACAAAGCTAAGGAAATTATAAAAATTAATTCGCTTATATTTAATTCAATTTTAGAAATTTTATTCTGTTTTTCTAAAATCAGGCTTAAACATAATCCAATGGCGACTATAACCCCAAATTGATTAGGGTTTTGCATAATTGAACCAATCTCAGGATAAAAGCTAGGGAACTTTAATAATTTAAAAATCCAGTTTTTGGGAAGGAAAACCTCTAAAAAACCCAAACCTGCAATTATCTGTAGTAAGTACAATATGCAACGATAATAAAATGTTAAAGATGGTGTTGCTATCTTCTTAGAAGTTAATATTAAAAAAGCAAAAAATAATATATAATAAGTTGAATATTTGAAACTATAAGTAATAGCAATATTTGGAAACTCACTCATTAAAGAGGACAGCCACATCCATAAATACATTAGACTTATAGATATCAAAATTATTTTATGCTTTTTAACAATTTCTGGTATCTCTTTTAAAGAGAAACTAATGATTCCCAAGCTAAATGCAGGAAGTAATAAATAATGAATACCAATATTTATTCCTGGAAATTTAACTCGCCCTAAAAGTGAAGAAAATAGTACGAGCAAGAAAAATATATTATTAATCATAAACTTTTATTTAGAGATATTTTTTTGATAATAAAAAACCTATATAAACCTACTTTCGTAGGTTTAGGGATAGATTTTGATATTTTTTTCAAGCTATAATCCTGAGAGGATGTCTGAGAAGTATCAAATATTTGTTGATCCCCCCTAACCCACGCCAGTCGCTCATGGGGGAAACCCCCAAGACCGCGCTGGCTCCCCTTAAAAAGGGGGGAATAAAAGTCTTAAAGTCCCCCAATTTATCGGGGGATTTAGGGGGATCTCCAAGGGTTAGGTGTATACAAAAAACTTTTCAGACATCCTCTGAGCACGTAAAGAATATTATCATATTACAGTCTTCGCCAATATCATCTTTTGAAGCTAGGATTAATTTGAAATTTTTGCACAGCTAAATATTCTGAGGTAGAAGCCGAAAAAGTCGCAATCTATCCCACGAATGTACACTATCAGATATTTTTAATTAATCATCTGCCAAGTTTTGAGAATGTTCTCACCACTTCCACCACCAGCAATGGTTTGTCCATCTGGGCTAATGGCAACAGCATAAATATATCCAGAACCTGTCTCCAAAGTGCGGATTTCCTTTCCTGTTACTGGGTTCCAAAGTTTGATTGTTTTGTCACTACTACCACTTACAAGCGTAATACCATTTGAACTTACGCTTGGTAAAAAGGCGACAGAATTAACTTTATCATGATGTCCTTTTAAGGTGTGGATTAACTTTCCTGTTTTCAGATTCCACAATTTAATTGTCTTGTCTTTACTGCCACTGGCAAGGATGACACCATCGGGAGCAAAAGCGACTGAAAGAATCGACTCTGCATTTCCGTCTAAGGTGCGGATTAACTTTCCTGTGCCCAGATTCCACAATTTAATTGTTTTATCCCAGCTACCGCTGGC
Organism: Nostoc sp.; assembly: GCF_036917415.1. GTDB lineage: Bacteria > Cyanobacteriota > Cyanobacteriia > Cyanobacteriales > Nostocaceae > Nostoc. The sequence continues at coordinate 116,415 of NZ_JBALDJ010000114.1, forward strand.
AAGGGTTTTGCCATCAGGACTGAAAACGACAGATGCAACACCACTGGTATGTCCCTCTAAGGTGCGGATTAACTTTCCTGTCTCCAGATTCCACAGTTTGATTTTCATATCCTTACTAGCACTGCCACTCGCAAGGGTTTTGCCATCAGGACTGAAAGCTACAGAAGTAACTCCGTCGCTATTTCCCTGCAAGGTGCGGATTAACTTTCCTGTCTCCAGATTCCACAGTTTGATTGTCTTATCCGCACTGCCACTAGCGAGGATTTTGCTATTAGGACTGAAAGCTATAGTCCAAATCCAATTGGAATGTCCTTCTAAAGTGCGGATTTCCTGTCCATCTGTCAGATTCCATAACTTGATTGTCTTATCATCACTGGCACTGCCAAGGGTTGTACCATCAGGACTGAAAGCTACGGAATTCACGTCACTGGAATGTCCCTTGAAGGGTTTGGGTAGATAAGAATTTTCTGAGACGTTTTTTTGGGGCTGAATAGGCTGAGAAATAGGCTGAGAAATAGGTTCAGAAACGTCGCTGACTGTATGGGGACGAGACTGAAAATACCAAACTCCCCCTAATCCCAACACCAAAATGCTAGAACCTAACAGCAGTTGACTTTTCAGATTGTTATTTGATTTTGGTGAAACTGGCCCCTTGTTTACTGGGGTAGTTGCAAATGTTGGTGTCAGTATAGTTGGGGGCACTGATGACAATGGTGGTAGTTGAGGTGTCAAGTCAGTGATGACTTCATCAGCCGATTGATAACGCTTTTGGATGTCTAGTTGCAACAGCTTATCCAAAACTTCACCCAACTCTACAGATATAGAAATCCCTTCCCTACCTGGACTGGTTAAATGTTGTCGCCAAGATGCAACCCAACCATAACCCTGCTGTATCCACAGTTGAGATGGGCGAACTCCAGTCAGAAGATGAAAACAAGTAGCCCCCAAACTGAATAAATCACTGCCTGGGTAAGCTTTTCCATCTTGCATCTGTTCAAGTGCAGTGTAACCGTGTGAGCCAATAACAGTGCCCATTTTAGTCAGCACTGTTGCTGTCAAAAGCTTGGAAGCTCCAAAATCAATTAGGATTAATCGCCCGTCACTTTGACGGCGAATAATATTCTGTGGCTTGATATCTCGGTGAATCACTCCCCGCACATGGATAAACTTCAGTACCGGCAGTAAATCTAGCAAAAGTTGGCGAATCTCCGTTTCGTTATAGTTTGCCCGCGTTTCCGATTCTTTGAGCAAGTTTTGCCCATCGATAAACTGCTGCACCAAAAAAAGATAGCTATTTTGCTCAAAATAAGCCAATAAAGTTGGAATTTGCGGATGTTCTGCCAGTTCTTGCAGTCGGCTCGCTTCTTGTTTAAATAGTTCAACGGCCTTTGTTAGCGGGCCAGTTCCCTGAAGTTTTGGCGCGAATTGCTTAACAACACAGCATTCATTCAGTTTGTGTACATCTTTTGCTAGATAGGTTCTACCAAATCCGCCTTCGTCTGATAAAACCTGAGTGGGACGATAGCGACCTCCTAGCAGAGGTATCAATTCCGCTCTACAACTGTGGCAATAGTTGTTTTTATCAGGATTTAGGGGTTTTTGGCAATCGGGATTCACACAACAGAGCATACTGGGAATCCATTTCAGTTGGGGTATATATTCATCTTAAGTCATGCAGTATAATCTCTCTTGTTAGTAAATATCACTGAGACACCATACAAATCCCCAATTTCCTTACCTCATCAGGTATTGAACAATTTAGATAATTTGCAAAAAATTGTGTTTGAGCGATGCCTTTTGACGAATTGATGGGCGTCAGGTCTGCTTGTGTATTACATGTGTGTGAGTAATTTAGTCAGGTTTACAAAAATACCTGGGCAAAAATCCGAAAAGCAGCAATTTAAGTTTGTAGCTCAGTATATACCTACGAAATTGAGATTTCCTCTAGTAGTCTAAATTGAAAATATAATTTTTCTGATTTGATTGTGGCAAACATTTGGATATGTAGCATATATGAATTCATTTGATTACAGGCGATGCCTTTAGCAAGCCGCTAAGGTATATACGCTAAATTTCCCTTTCCGTTTAAATAACTGCTGCGGTTAAAACAGCAACTAGTATTAATTTTGTCTTTCAGAAAGAGACAAAATTACCAGCAAAATTAGGAGCGTAATTATGCTATTAGACAACAAAAACTATCGTCGCAAATTAAGTCATGTTTTAATTGGTTGCGTGACTAGTAGTTTGTTAATCACAAGTAATGTGCTGCCTATAAGTGCTTTGGTGAAATTTCAAAGTTCTCAAGACTTCATAATTGCTAAATCACCAGATGAGAGACAACCAGAAGCAGTAAAAAAAGGAATTGAGCAAATTCCTGCTTCTCAAGCATCAATATCTCCGAGACGGAAGACTTCTATTGAGTCACCAATACAGCAGACTCCTCGTGTATCGTCTCATAGAGAAAATTCTCAGCGAACTTCCAGCGTTTCAGATAATAGCTCTACTCCTAGATCGTCTAGACGTAGGACTTATAACTCAAACTCTAATCGTTCCAATGGTGGTGGTGCATCTAGATCGTCTGGAACTAGAACTGCAAATTCAAACACCAATCGTTCTAATGGTGGCTTTGGGAGAGTTCGCAAGCCAAGTTCTAATGTAGCTACAACTGGGAACCAAAATCTCGATAATTCGGTGCTTTCTTCGCCTGCAACACCAACTTACAAAGAGATTAACTTTGTAGATGTTGCATTAGGTATTTTAAGTAAGAGTGACTTTCAATCTGAAGGTAGATATTTTCATTTCTATGAGTTTGAGGGTAGAGAAAATCAATTAGTTCAAATTAGACTGATTGGTAGTAATGATACACGTAGATCCAATAACTTGAGTTTAAAACCCTTGTTGTTTCTGCACGATCCTGATAATAATATCATCGTTAAAAAAGGCGCTTTGGATAAAAGCAGTGGTGGCGATGATGCATTCATTTTTGCGCGACTGCCTAAGAATGGCACTTACAAGATTGCAGTTACTAGTCAAGATCCTGGAGATACAGGTCGCTATAGCTTGGCTCTCAGGAATGACAGAGCTAGCTATACTTTAGATGAATCAGACCAACTAACTGCCAAAAGCTCAACCCTGAAACAAAATGGAGGCGCTTACAATGTTTCTAATTTTCAAGGTAAAAAAAATCAGCTTATAAGTATTCGGGTAGATAGTGTTGATGAAGAGTTTTCTCCTTATGTAGCTTTGCTAAATTCTAAAGGACAGGCGATCGCTATCGATAAAGACAAAGACAAAGCTGGTGTCTACAGTGCTTTAATTGACCGAGCTAGGTTGCCTGAAGATGATACATACTATATAGTTGTTACTTCCAAAAATCCACAGGAACGCGGTAAATATAGATTGACTATTTTCTGAAGTAATTACCGATTCTGGTGTCGAGACTATTGTACGAGTGGATATAGCCCGGAATGTTTTCTTTACTTACCGTAATAGTCTCGATACTATTGCACAAAGTTCAATTAAGGGTTATTGATCTAGATAATTGGTCTTTTAAGACGCGATAAATCGCGTCTCTACATAAAGGTTTTGTAGGTCATTCTGAACTGTATTGATGACTGTGGGGGTGTTGCATAAATCCGGGATGAATTCGTGGGTGAAACCATTGATAATTCCTTCAAAATTGGGCGAAATCATCCCATGATTCCGCAACGCCAGATTAATAGTCGGTAGGGAAATCTGCGGAGTTTGGAGTTGTTGTAACAGCGATCGCAGTAATATATCGGGAGTCAGATCATTTGGATGAATAGCTGCCAAAACCCCCAAATTTGCCAAGTGTTCTGCACGAAAGTATTGTTCTCGTGATGGCTTAATTCTGGGTACTACTACTGCCTAAGTGCGATTGATCGCTGTAGTACCGAAGTCTTGGTCAAAACGGCTATAGACAGCGCGAAACACAAAAATATCAAGCCTAAAGTCAGATTTTTGATGGATGCTGAATCTGGGATTTTGTTGAGAGGCGATCGCTCTGCTTGCCGCAGGCATCCCATGAGTGGATAAAATGGGATGAGTGCGATGGAATCAATCCCAATAAATCTTGGAGTCAAAGATGAAGAGACAAGTAATTATTTATCCAATAGAAGATGGTTATTGAGTGGCTAAATGTCCTAGTTTACCTGCTTGCATTAGCCAAGGGAAGATGAAAGCAGATGTCTACGACGGGCTACGGTTATACGCTTGATAATTATTATTGTACCTAATTCATGACCGATTACTTATAGAAATTCCACAGGGTTTGGATTTCCTCAACCATTTCTTGGCGTAAATTCAAAGGAAGTAAAACTTCAACTTTAGAACCTAAAGCTCGCAACCATCGAAGTACATAATAGTCCTTAACTCGATAATCTACTTGGTAATAAGCATCTGTGCTAAGACGAGATTGGAGAGTTTCTAAAATAGTCTTTTGATGTTCTGAATTAAAAGTATTTTGTTTAATTAATTTTGCTACCATTTGATAGTCAATAGTTTTAAAAGTATCGTGAATGCTGATTCCTTGAATATAGCGTTTATGAAAATCTCGTTCAAACCGTAATATCATTAGTTCTTTATCTTTATAAAAATCGCATCCCCAAGCTTCTGTTAATTTATTATTAACTATTTTCGGAGTTGGTAGTTGACAATCGTAATATTGTTTTCTTAATAATTGAGGAACGCGAGGGTCTTGCCAATCTAGAGTTTCTATCCGTTTAGAAATTATTCTATCTAAGCGATATTTGTACCAGTTAATTTCACCTGTTGGAGTACTACCGTAGGCACATAAATATTTAGCTCTTTCCATAAAGTAAATGCAAACAGGGTAAACGGCGCACTCGTTTTGTAAATTCAGATGAGCGCTGTAATAAGTCAATAGTATGGGGAGAATTTCTCTTGAATTCCAAAGCGACTGCAATTCGCTTTGAATCTCATCTACTGCATCTTGTATGGGACTTGATTCTGGTACGAGATAATCAACATACAAAAATACGCGATGATTACTTTCATCTAATTGTTGCGAAAATTCCTCAGCAAGTAAAGGTAAACTGGGGTCAATAAAACTGAACATACCTAAAGTTTCTGCCAAATAAACTTGATTTTTACTACTAAAATAAGTTTCAATAACTGGCAATATTTCGACTCGATGGTAATATTTACTTCTCCCAGAAGTGCAATATGCCCTTTGCAAATAATTTCGACTGACTAATAAATCTAAATCACTTTGCAATGATTTCCGAACTTGAGCAAATAAGCGTTCTTCTAGTAACTTCTCTAGTTCAGAATTAGATATTGATATTTTTTGTTGTAGAGAATATTTCCATTGGTCTATAGGTACTTCTAATTCTAGAAACCATTGTCTAATAGTTTTGACACAAGCACAATTCGGGTCTTGGTGATTGAGAATATCTTCCTGTTTTTCGTCTTTATGAGTTTCACTAAAGAAAGCTTGACGCCAATCTGCGTAAGTAAAATTATTTCCTAATTTTGTATGCTCTTTGTCGTGATAAAGCCAATGCAGCAACGCCCATAACCGGATAGCACGGGTAAGATTTTGACTTTGGTCTAAAGAGCCTTTGGCTAGTTGTTGTAATAATTGTGGAGATGGGGGATGAGTAAAACGTATATTCACGGTAGCTGAGTACGTCTGAGATACGCCTTCCAGATTAGCAAGTATTGGAAGGGGGTATTTCCGATACTATGTAATACTATGGGTAGATTTTTAAACAGCTGATACCTCAACCCCATGAGTACAACCGAGTTTGAACAGTATAAAGTTGACCATCTGTTTTTGCTGGTAGGTCAAAATCCCCTACCTAATTATGTAGCAACTAAGCTGTTGCTTCACCGGGGTGGGACAGCGTATTTGGTACATACTACAGATACTTTGGATGAAGCCAAGCGGCTGAAAAAGAGTTTTGAAAGTGAGTTTAATATGGAATTGCGATCGCTTAATCATTATGAGTCAGATGCTTACCACATTCAAAAAGAAATTGCAGCCAAGCTAAAAAGCATCAATAACGGGAAAATAGGGCTAAATTATACAGGTGGTACAAAAGCAATGTCCGCGCACTCTTACCGAACGTTGTTTTATGAAGAAATTCAAGATAAAACTGGTAAAGTATACAGACGGCGTAAGGGTATTATTTTTAGCTATCTTGACCCCCGGAGGTTAGAAATGTGCATAGATAGGGAAGATAATGAGCGGGAGCGTTTAAAAGTTAAACCAGACACGCTGCAAATTCCACTTGTCACAATTTTCCAGTTACATGGGCTGAATCTAAAGAAAAATCCAACTCAGCAAGCACAGTCACCAGAATTAGCTCAAGAACTTGTCAAAGTGTTTGCAGATAAGGCTAAAGTAACCCAATGGTTTGATTGGTATCACAACATATTTTGTCAAGAAGCACGCAAGGAGAATCGAAAATGGAAGAATAAGACTGATTTGGCTAAGTTGTTAATACCTGTAGATAACTTACCATCGGAGATAGTAGCAGCATTAAGAGATAAACAACTATTAATAAGTGACAACAATCTGGCTCTAGGAGAAGTGGAAAAACTCGGAGTCTTTCTAAAAATTGAAGATTTTTGTAAATGGCTGGATGGAATATGGCTAGAGCATTATGTTTTAGAGGAACTTAAAAAGATTGCTAATAGCCAATTGCTCCAAGACTACGGGTTAAATTTTGAAATCCCGCTTCAAGGAACTAAAGATGGATTTGAATTTGATGTAGCCTTTACACGCGGTTATCAGCTTTTTGCAATTTCTTGCACAACTGCTAGCGAGAGAAAATTGTGCAAAAGCAAACTTTTTGAAGCATATTTAAGAGCTATACAAATGGGAGGAGAAGAAGCAAGAGTTGCTTTAGTTTGCTGTTCTAATGAACCAGACACTCTCAAAGCAGAAATTACTGATACACTCTCCAATAAAAAAATTGCTGTTTTTGGATGTGCAGATTTACTAAATCTGTCAGACAACATTATTAAGTGGATTGTTGAAAATGATAGGGAGACAAGATGACACAGTTTACTATCACTGTATTTGATACAACTGGCAAGCAAAATTATATCTTCAATACCAACCGTCTGCGCGAAAATATTGGAGCTTCGTTTCTCTTATCGCAATCTACGAAAGAATGGGTTGAAGAAATACTACAAACAAACTTAGGAATTCCTAAAAATCGTCAAGCAGAAGCGATTGAAAGTAGTGGACTTGATGCAGAAATAGTTTATGCAAATGGTGGTAATGCACTGATAATATTTAAGTCACGGGAAATTGCTATCAAGTTTACTCGGCTATTGAGTAAAAAAGTTTTAACCGAAGCATCAGGTGTGAATTTATTAGTTGCTCATGCTGATTTTGATTGGGAAAATAACAATTTATATACAATAGTTGAAGACTTAAAGAAAAATGAATTAGAGCATCAAAAATACGAGCGTAAACATTCTGCATCATTACTTGGTTTAGGTGTCACTGCTAGTTGTAATTCAACTCAACTCCCTGCTGTAGATAGAAGTAATAAGTACATCGATTATGATGACGATGAAGGAACAGATAGCTATTTAATTTCTACTGAAATAAGGCAAAAGCTAAAAGCTGTTAGAAAAGCTAATCCAAAACTCCAGCAAATTTTCTCGAATGTAGTTGACGAAAATATTTATCAATTTCCCTACCGAAGCGATAATCTAGGACGTTCTCAAGGTGAATCTAGCTATGTAGCAGTTGTGCATATTGATGGTAATGGCATGGGAGATAGATTTAAAAAGCATGGTGAGGGTAAGGAGAATAGAGATTACATTAATGCAATGCGAGATTTTTCTAACAGTGTTGAAACAGCAGGTACTGAGGCGCTGAAAGCTGTGATTGAAACTATTGTAAATTCCATTAAATCAGGAAGACTTGTCGGTAAACTTGGAGAATTTGATTTAAATAAAAATAGCACAAGTAATATTTTTTATCTTCCTTTCCGTCCTTTAGTTTATGGAGGTGATGACATTACCTTTATTTGCGAAGGTAGATTAGGTGTAGAATTAGCTGCATTATTTTTGCAAAAGTTTGAGGTGCAAAAAGTCACTGATGGAGAACCTTTAACAGCTTGCGCTGGTATTTGTGTCGTCAAAGCTCATTATCCTTTTTCACGAGCTTATCAGATGAGTGAAGATTTATGTAAAGTCGCAAAAAAATTTGTGAAATCTGAGCGACAAAAATACGGAATAGATTATTTTTCGGCAATTGATTGGCATTTAGCAGCTAGCGGTTTAATTGGTTCAATATCAGAAATTCGTCAGCGTGAATATCGAGTAAATAATAAATCTTGGTATTTAGAAATGCGTCCATTATGGTTAAAGCGCGATGATGAATGGCGTACTTGGTCAGGTTTTACTCAAGTTGTGAGCGAATTCAAGCAAGGAGATAATTGGAGAGAACGTCAAAACAAAATTATGGCGTTGCGAGAGGTACTACGGAAAGGTTCTATTGAAGCTGTTGAAGAATTTTTGCTGAATTATAAATTACCAAATTTACCATTGTTTCCAAAATCATCTAGTCAAAGCGAACAATTGATAAAGCAGGGTTGGAACAACGAAATTTGCGGTTACTTCGATGCAATTGAAGCTATGGATTTTTATCTAGGAGTTGGGAGTGATTAGGTGACTATATATAAATTGAAAATTACACTTTTGAGTGATACAACTTTTGGTAGAGGTGACGGTATAGCTGGTTTAATTGACCAAGAAGTAGAGCATGATCCTTATGGATTTCCTTACTTGCGCGGACGGACTTTGAAGGGGTTGTTAAGCGAAGAATCAGATAATTTAATTGGCGTGCTACTACCAGCAGATGTTTGTTCTTACTGGGAAAATATTGCTTGTACTTTATTTGGTGTACCCGGTAGTTCTTTGCAAACGATGGGAATCATGCACGTTGGAGATGCTTGTTTACCAGAAGATTTACGAACAGCAGTAGCTTGGCAAATTAAAAATGAAGAATTAACGAACAATGAAGTTCTTGATTCTTTGACTACTATTCGCCGTCAAACTGCTATTAATTCGCAAATAGGTGTAGCTGATGAAGGAAGTCTGCGCTCATTTCGCGTAGTTATACGTCAACTTGAATTCCAGGCTGATTTGATTTTTGAAACTCAACCAAGTCATGAAATTCTGTCTTTTTTATCTGCAAGTATCTTAGCTTTGCGACGCATAGGAAGTGGACGCAACAGAGGGAGAGGTCACGTAAAATGCACCCTACATGATACTTCTGGAAAAGACATTACCCATGATTATTTAAACTTGTTTGGAAAAGTTGAGGAGAAAATTAGGTGAAGGTAATCACTTTTTCATTGCGAACGCAACAACCGTTACTTGCAACTTCATTTGAAGGCGACCCAAATAGTGATGTTTCTTACTCTTATATTCCCGGTAGTATGATTCGGGGTGCTGTGATTAGACGGTATATGAAGCAGCATGATTTATCGGAATTGGATTTAGCTAAGGATGAAGTTAAGCGGTTGTTTTTTGATGGGAATAGTACCTATTATTTAAATGGTTATTTGCAAAGTAACGAAGGTAAACGTACGCTTCCTATTCCTCGTTCTTGGTTCAAGGAAAAAAATGCAGAATTTACAGACAAAATATCAGAAATAAAAGTCTATAATTTTAGCGTTGATTTTGATATAAAAGACGAACTAGAAAACCCCAAACCTGTTGGTGAAGGTTTTTGGACTACAGAACGTGGCAGTATAAATTATTATACAGAAAAGCGACGGATTAATATTCATAATCAACGCGATCGCAAAAAAGGACGCTCAACTCAAGGAGAAGGAGAAATATTTCGTTACGAAGCGATAGATAGCGAACAAACTTTCCAAGCTGTGATTTTGTGTAGTAGCGAAACTGATGTTCAGGTAATCAGAGATTTGTTAGCAAAATCATCAGATATTTGGCTTGGTGGTTCCCAAAGTGCAGGTTACGGACACACTAAAATTACTAACATTAGTCATATCATTGATGCTGCTGACTGGAATGAAGTAAATATTCCTGTAGACGATGATGATAGAACTGATAGAGATTTTTTTACAGTTACACTCCTGAGTGACTTGATTTTACGCGATGATTGGGGGCAATATGTCATAATTCCACCTTCAACCAAGCACGAAATACTTGCACCGCTAACACGAGAATTAAAAAAAGTTTTAGGTGGAGAAATTCAGCCGCAAAGATGCTTTACCAGTAGTACCATAATCGGTGGATTCAATCGCAAATGGGGATTACCTCTACCCACAGTTCCAGCACTTGCAGCCGGGAGTGTTTTTGTTTTTGAATTGGAAAATTTTTCTCTAACACCAGAGCAAATTCAAGCAATAGAAATTAAAGGTATCGGAGAAAGAAGCACAGAGGGATTTGGTAGAGTTGCTATTAACTGGTTAAACCACGAAAAATTTCATATCAAGCTACCAAATAAAAGTCCAAGCATTTCTTCACCTGGATTACAAACAGATAAATCACACACTTTAGCTGCACAAATGGCTGAGAGAATTTTGTATAAAAAAATAGAACAAGCATTACAAAATTATCTTGGACGTAAAACTATTAAAGGTGATATTCGTAACAGTCAACTTTCTCGTTTAGAAGTGATAGCTAAACAAGCTGTTACCACAGGTGATTGTAATTTAGTTTTATCACTTTTAAATAATCTTCCTCCTCATGCTAGGAGTCAATTTGAAAGAGCAAAAATTGAACCTAATGAAAATAATTATTATTTAAAACAGCAACTAGATAATTGGTTAATTTATCCAGATAATTGGTCTTGGGTGAGTAACCAACAAGAATTAAAGGTTAATATTGCCAATGTAGAGCGAAGTATTAACGATGAATTTGCCAAGACAAATAAACTGGCAGAAAAATATACCTTACGCCTAATTATGGCACTAGCGAAAAAGGCAACAAAGGAGGAAAATAGATGAATTGTGAGCGCCTCAAAAGCCGCAAGCAACGCTTGATTATTGAACGCATAATCATCAAAGCAACTTTAATATTAGATACACCAGCTTTCTTGGGAAGTGGTGATGCTCATGGCAATACTGATTTAGTAATTTTACGAGATAGTATAGAAGATAAAGCATTGCTCATGGGTTCATCAATCTCTGGAGCATTAAGAAACTATTTGCGAGAATTTGAAAATGGTTACAATGCAACCGAAACATCGTTACTATTTGGTGGTAATCGCAGTGATAAAGATGGCGAACAAAGTCCACTAATTATCAATGATGCACTCAGCAGCGAATTAATTAAAGCTGAATTAAGAGATGGAGTTAAAATTTGTAGTCTCACAGGAACAGCCGCAGATAAAGCTAAATATGATTTAGAACTATTAGAAGCTGGTACTATATTTGAACTTGACTTTGAATTATTAATTGCAGAACAAGACACTCGAGAGCAATTAATTAGAGAATTATTAATTATCCTTCAAGGATTAGAAAACGGTGAAATTTCTTTGGGAATGAAAAAACGACGCGGATTTGGTCGCTGTCATGTGAAAAAATGGCAAGTATGGCGATTTGATTTGCAAAAAATCGACGATTTCATAGAATGGTTGAACTTTCCACATTGGACAACAGACTTCCTCCCAACTCATAACAGTTATCCAACAATAGCAGAAGCATTTCAAAAAGCAGAAATTAAGGTAAAAACAGACTGGAAAGATAATAGAAATCGTTTCATAATCCAAGCGATATTCACCCTTGCAAGTCCCTTATTAATTCGTTCAAGTCAAGCTGATATTGAAAAAACACCGGACGACGTACACCTCAAATCTCGACGTAATGGCGAACTCAAATCGATTTTATCTGGTACAAGTTTAGCTGGCGTATTGCGTCACCGAGCCGAACGCATTGTAAATACGCTAGCTGAAAATACCCAGATAATTGATGAGCTATTTGGTTTTGTCAAAGAAAAAAAAGATACTCTTGATTCAACTTCTGATGATGACAAGAGAAAAGGGCAAGCTAGTCGCTTAATAGTCGATGAAAGCATCATTAAGGAAACCAACCATTTAGTTCAAACCCGGATTGCTATTGATAGATTTACAGGTGGCGCATTACACGGAGCATTATTTCAAGAACAACCAGTTTTTGCTAAGGATAAAACAGAAATAGAGTTAAAAATCGAATTACATCAACCCAAACATTATGAAATAGGATTACTGCTTTTACTACTGAAAGACTTATGGACTGGTGATTTACCTGTAGGTAGTACAAGCAGTATTGGACGTGGAAGATTACAAGGTAAGGAAGTGACTATTGCTTGGACGAATGAAAATCATCCAAAGAAGTGGAAAATTAAACTTAAGGATAACAAACTACAAATTGAGGATATTTTTAACAAAAAATATTCTCCCAAGAAAGTACAAGAAGAATTAAATAACTTAGTAACTGAATTTGTAAATCAGGTGAAACAGCATGAGTAAACCAGATTGTAAAATACTTGATGATATTCAAACAATCTCTGATACTGTTAACTTACGTAAATGGCTACAAAAAAAAGTTCAGTCTTCAGGATATAACTTAAAGTATCTCCTAGCTCATGCAGAAGATGGTGTGATATGGGGATATTTTAACCCCGAAGGAAATTTAATTACAGCAACTGAGCCAGAAAAACTATTTCCTAAATATAAATTTCCAGTGTTTAGATATGAGACATTACAGCAATGTCGAGTTTTTGGTGATAGCGAAGAAATCATGTTTTGGCGAACTGAAGATGGTTTAAAAGCTATTCTTATCAAAGATAATCAACATTCAGAATTTATTACCGAACAGCAAATATTATGGGGAACGCAAGCAGAACAGATTAAGGATAAATTTACTTTAGTCTCAGATGGTTCCCAAGGTTTGCGTCATGCTGTACCTTTACCAACCATTGAATTTGATAAGACTCAAAAATTATATCGTCCTCTGTATATAGTTGTTCGTAACTATATTAATTATGACCCAAAAACAGGTTTAGCTCGGATTTATCTCAGTCGGCTTGTGTCACTTAAATCAAGAAAGGTTATCGATGAAAAAGCACATTCGTAAAGTTCCGAACAATAAGAAAGCGATCGCACCTTATAATTTTGTCGAACTACCTGATAAAATAGTTGCAGCAGAATTAGAAAGCAATGGTAAGCTACGCGACAATAACCGCTATTATTCAGATAGATATACTGGCAGAATTGAATGCACATTAATAACTTCTTCCCCTCTCTACATTCGTTGTGGGTTAACTAAAGAAGAATTTGAATGTGGTACAGAAGCGAAGGATTTATCAGATTTTTATTACATTGACTCCATAACTAAAAAACCCGTACTTCCTGGTAGTAGCCTGCGAGGAATGTTACGGACTTTAGTAGAAATTATTAGTTTCAGCAAGATATCCCCAGTATCAGACTATCAGCGATTATTTTTTCGTGCTGTTGCTACCTTACCTAGAGAAGATTCCCTTGCTACAGCATACCGAGAGTTTATACCAAGTGAAGTAAAAGCTGGTTATCTCAAACGAGATGGAGATACTTGGAAGATTTATGCAGCAAAGGAAATTAGAATCAATAATACCTCAACATCATTCGCTTGGGTAAAGGAAGAAGATTTATCATCTGATGATTTTCCCGAATTAAAGAAATTTGATGATGCAGATTATTTATCCCAAGATATACCAATTAGTTTTCATTCAATTACTAAACCAAAGGGACGATATATAGTAGAAAATGTCACAATTCCCAGAAAATACCCGTTCAATCAAGGAAGATTAGTCACTAGCGGAAACATGAAGGAAACTTCTGACTCCGATAGTGAAAGCATACGTACTTATCACTGCGTTGTATTTGCTCCCAGCCCTAACCCTAATAAAACATATATAATTGACCCAGAGGCAATTAATGATTACTTGAATGCTTTAACTGACTTCCAAAAACAACCTCCCTTTGATGAAAAATTAGGGATGTTGCAAGAAAATCGTCCTGTATTTTATTGTCAACCTACACAAGGAAATATAGTTACATTATTTGGTCATAGCCCCTATTTCCGAATTCCCTACTCTCCCAATGGTGATGGTAAAGCCGCTACAGTCGTAGATTTCATTCCAGAAAATTTACGAGATGATTCCATAATTGATATTGCTGAGGCGATTTTTGGTTTTGTGAGACGCGATAAGCAACCTGAAAAGAAAGAACAAAGTCGTGCTGGTAGAATTTCTGTGAGTGATGCAATTTGTCTGAGTTCCGCAAATGACATATTTATGACTCAAGAAGTGATTACTCCCAAGATTCTTGCAAGTCCCAAGCCAACTACATATCAACATTATTTAGTGCAACCAGAAGAAACTAATGCTGAGAAATCAAAACTCAAACATTATGCTAGTCAACCCACTGAAGAAACTGTAATTCGTGGACATAAATTGTATTGGCATAAAGGAAGTAATCCTGATATTCAACATCCTAAACCCAATGAAATTAAAGATACTCAAACAACTCAGATTAAACCAATTAAATCAGGTATTGAATTTAAATTTACTATCCAATTTGAAAATTTAAGTAAAGTTGAAGTTGGTGCATTGATGTGGATTTTTGATATTGCTCAAAATAACAATTACCGTCTTTCATTAGGGATGGGTAAACCTTTGGGTATGGGAGCAGTAAAAATAGAAAGTAACTTATATATAAGCAAACGGCAAGCACGATACACCCAATTATTTAATAATAACAATTGGCAAACAGCAGAAAGCCTAGATGATAACCCAGATTATCAACAGTTTTTTGAAAATTATATCCTTCAGGAACTTAAGCAAACAGGGAGGTTTAATGATATCCCCAGGATTCAAATGCTTTTAGCAATGCTGAGTTGGCAAAGTCTACCATCATCAAAAACTCGATATATGGAAATTGAAGGAGAGCAAAATCCATTAGATGGCGAACCCAATGAATATAAAAATCGGCGTGTTTTACCAACTCCTTTAGACGTAATCAGTTAAAACTGATTGTTTCTAGAAAATAATTGAGGCGACTGGAAGTCGCGGCTACATAAACAAAGTCCGCGTAGGTAGACTAACTTTAATCTGACGATAGAGAGCGTTATCAAGCCATTACCTGTGGCTAATTGCGCTAATTCTTCCTCATCCCCCAGTTCCCACTCACTGAGACAACCGCCAAATCTTAATAGTGTTGTCCTCACTACCGCTGACAAGGGTTTTGCCATCAGGACTGAAAGTCACGGATGTTACTGTGTTAGTATGCCCTGTTAATGTGATAATTTCTTCTCCTGTAGCTAAATTCCACAGTTTGATAGTGCGATCGCGGCTACCACTAGCTAAAATTTTACCATCGGCACTGAAGGCTACGGATGTGACAGTGTTGCCATGTCCCGCCAGTGTGCGAAGTTCTCTTCCCGTAGCTAAATTCCAAAGTTTGATGGTGCGATCGCGGCCAGCACTAGCTAAAGTTTTACCATTTGGGCTAATAGCCACAGTTGTCACTGTTTGAGAATTTCCTTCTAGTGTGCGGATTGGGTATCCCTTTGCTCGATTCCAGATTTTGATTGTCTTGTCAAAACTGCCACTGGCCAGAATCACACCATCGGGACTGATAGCCACTGACCGCACCCAGAATGTATGCCCTGCTAGTGTCCGAATTAGCTCTCCTGTTGCCAAATCCCAGATTTTAATGGTGTTGTCATCACTACCAGTAACTAGAGTCTCGCTATCAGCACTGATGGCTAGGGCATGAACTGAGTCAGAATGCCCCATAAGAGTGCGAATTTGTTTTCGCGTTGCCAGATTCCAGATTTTAATGGTGTTGTCATCACTGGCACTAACCAGAAGTTTGCCATCTGGACTAATTACTACAACATTCACCTGCTGAAAATGCCCGTTAAGTGAAGAGATTAGTTTTCCGGTTACGAGATTCCAAAGTTTGATTGTGCGATCGTTGCCACTGCTGGCTATGGTTTTGCCATCGGGGCTGATGGCGACAGATAAAACTGAGTTTTCGTGTCCTTGGAGGGTGTTAGCTAAGGAAACCTTACCCAAGCTAATCTGACTCAAAATCGCGTCATTTTTACCAGGACTATTGTGTTGAATCAACCTAGAGACCAAACTGGTTTGAATACGGCGAAAATTTTTATACCAAGATTCGCTGAATCCAAACAACAGAATGAAAGCACTGACTAAGATTAAAATTCTCAGTAAGGGATAACTTTTTGCTAAAGATGGTGCTTTAGTTGGTGGTAATTTCCCAGATGACTTACCCGCAGGTGGCAGGGCGAGGAGTTGTTTTGGAGTCAAGTCTCTAAGGACTTCTTCGGCTGACTGGTAACGTTCATGGATATCTTTTTTCAAAAGCTTGTCGATGACAAAATCCAACTCAGGATTTAGCGGACTTTGCAAATATTCCCGCCAATTACTTACCCAGGCGTAACCAGATTCCATCCACAACTGAAACGGGGAATTTCCCGTTAGCAGATGAAAGCAGGTAGCCCCCACACCGAACAAGTCGCTGGCAGGGAAAGCTTTCCCATCTCTAATTTGTTCTAGGGGAGAATAACCATGTGAACCAATAGATGTGCCAGATTTCTGCTGAACTTTGGCGGTAAATTGCTTTGAGGAGCCAAAATCAATCAGGCTTAATCGTCCATCATTTTTATTGCGAATAATATTTTCTGGCTTGATGTCCCGATGAATAATTTTGCGATCGTGGATAAATTTTAGAATGGGCAATAAATCTAGCAAAATAGATTGAATGTCTCTAGCATTATAAGCCTTGCGCTGTTGTAACTCCTTTAATAAATTTTCCCCATTGATAAACTGCTGCACCAAATATAGGCAGCCGTCTTGCTCAAAGTAAGCTATCAAAGTTGGAATTTGGGGATGTTCCCCAAGGTCTTGTAGTCGCTGCGCTTCCTCTGCAAACAACTCCATCGCCTTTTTTTGCGACCAAGTTCCTTGGAATTTTGGAGCTAATTGCTTGATAACACAGCGTTCATTGAGTTTATCTACGTCTTCTGACAGATAGGTTCTGCCAAATCCCCCTTCATCTGAAAGGACTCGGATGACACGGAAGCGATTTCTTAAAAGTGACACCAGCGGGGTGCTACAACTTTGGCAAAACTTCTTTCCATTGGGATTCAGGGGATTTGAGCAATCGGGATTTAAGCAGCAGATCATGATCTGACAGGCGCGACTGCATGACAACTTCGGCTAAGTTTGTCCCGAACTTTCCCTTAAGATAATTGACTCTCGCTTACTTGTGGTAGATAAACCCTGTTTTGGGGATTGGGGAATTACTTATATAGTTAGCTTTTGTAAATAGTAGTCAGTCTTCCTCATCTGTGGAAAACTACGAGAGCCATAAGATTAATTATTCTATCGATTATATAATATTCTGAATAAAAATATTTTTTTGAACTTTTAAACCTAGTAATTTTGCTTGTATATTGGCAAGCGATAACTGACTAAGTATTGAAGATAAACCCTGATTAATTAATCATTACTGACTATCAAATATAGTTAAAATGCTTACTAAATTTGTTTTGGCTATTTTAAATTGCCCATAATTAATTATTCATTTGATACTTTAGCTAAAAAAGGCTGCAACTTACAGCAGATTTCAAGTTAGTGAGGTACACAACGATTCGTCTGTTACTCAGGGATAAAGCGTGTTTTACTCCTGAATTCTGCTGTATGGGCTATCTTGTTTCCTTGAATCTTGCTCTCCATTTCCGAATGGCACTAGCAGTTCTGGCTACAGGTGGCATATATACATCATAATTTTCGTGTTGTGTAATTTCATGTTGTGTAATTTTGTTTTGTGTAATTTCGTGTTGTGTAATACTTTTATTATTTAATTTTTGGGTAGTTAGACAGTTAGCCAAAGTAGGTGAATAACTTTCACTACTTAAAGCTTTTATCACTTCATCAGCAGTCTTAAACCGCTCCTCTAAGGTGATTTTCACCATTTTTCCTAAAATCTGGGCGAAACTGTTGCTGATATTTACCTGTTTTTGCCAAAATATTTCACCAGTATTTGGGTTGTAGTCCAATTCTAAAGGACTTTTAGCAGTCAACATATAAATACAAGTTACACCCAATGCATAAATATCACTGGCATAAACTGGATGTAGAGAAAACTGTTCTGGTGGTGCAAATCCCCTAGTCCCGATAAAGTTGGTCTTTGCAGCTTGATTGATTGAGTTTTCACAAGCATCAACTAATTTCTCTTTCACCGCACCAAAATCAATCAGCACTATGCGCCCATCATATTCACACCGTAATAAATTCTGGGGCTTAATATCCCGATGAATCACATGATGTTTATGAAGATACTGTAATACAGGTAATAATTCCTGTAAGAACTGCTTAACCAAGGCTTCACTTTTGGACCCAGTTTGCCGCACTTCTCGCGCCAAAGTCAAACCTGGCACATATTCTTGAATTAAAAAAAACTCCCCATTCGCCTGAAAGTAGTCTAATAGCATGGGAATTTGCGAATGACTACCGAGTTGTCCCAAAGTTCTTGCTTCTTTTTCAAAGCGCATACATGCCTTTTGCCAACTTTGGGGAGTAGTTACTTTTGGACAAAGTTGTTTAATGACACACAGTGGATTCCCAGGTAATACGGCATTTTTGGCTAAAAATGTCACACCAAAACCACCTCTACCCAAAATTTGCAGTATTTCATAGCGACCGCGAAATAGCCGTTTAGAACCACACATCTGAATCAACTGAGTTTGTTGTGAAATGCTCTCTTGAGAAAAACGATTCATTAGTACAAAATATCTTTAAATGTCTCTAAATTCTATGACAATTATTTATTGACAACAGTAAGATTACTGAATCTTTGCTAAATCCTCATTACTCTTCAAAAAGTAAAAATAAATCTTTGTAAAGCTAGCCCTTTTAAGATGTTGGATTGCAAGCTAATTTGTAGTTTGGTTAAGAGAGGTGAAAATCTTTTTGGTGGATACTTATAGAGGTTCCTATTCAGATGTGGTACACAACGTTATATCGCAATGTGTAGGGATATAACATACGTATTACTACGGATGCATGAAAATTCACATAAAAAACCCTTCTAGTTTAGGAAGGGGGGATGGCGTAGCCGAGGGGTAAATATATGCAGTTTCACAAAGAAACGGTATTAACTCGCTTAGTAGATTTATAGGGACGCAAGGACTTGCACTCTGATGATGAGATGTTTTTTTTGCTATAAGTTTCTAAGCTGGTGGAGTTTGTGAAGAGAAAATATCTGTGAGATTCTCCTCAACAAGCAAATCTGGTGTTTGCATAATAAATGGTAGTTCGGCTCCCACAAGCCCTCTTTGGATGCGTTCTAAAGTCTCACTAAAAACGACAAACAGAGGATATATAGTATTAGCTCCCTCACTCAAAATATGACTGTGACGCAGAGGCATCAACCACTCATAATCATTGTCCAGGCAAACTTGGGTTTGTCGCCAACGTCCTAACAAATCAGAAAAGTCTTCGTGAGCGCGATGAATAAAGACTAAAATTTCTGCTCCAGTTTTGATTTTCCACTCTGGATCGCACATCAAAATTGCCACATCACAGGGTAAGCAAATCGTTTGTGAGGCTGTTGTAGCAGTATTGCGAAGCCGGACAATTGGCAAAGGTATAGTGATGAGACTTTCATCTGGACGGCGCAGACTGGGAATCATCTCCAAGTATGGCCGATATTGCTTTAATAAGGCGATCGCAGCTAGATGATTGCTATACTCTGCCAAACTCGCTTCGTACTGAGATTTTTGCACAGTCATAGTTTATTAAATAGTTAGGAGTAGAGACGCGATTAATGAGCCAGCGCGTTGCGGGGGTTCCCCCCGTTGTAGCGACTGGCGTCGCGTCTGTACAGGAGTTAAGAATAAAATTAATCAGTGAGGAGCTAAAAGCTAGGAATTAAAACTTTTATTCCTAACTTATAACTATTAACTATTAATCCTTTATCCCAGCTTTTCAAATACCGCAAACATAGGCAGATACATCGCTAGCAAAATGGTTCCAACCATTCCTCCTAAAACTACAATCATCACCGGTTCCAAAATACTAGTCATTGCTTTTACTGCTTGCTCGACTTCATCTTCATAGAAATCGGCAACTTTCATCAACATTCCATCTAATTCTCCAGTTTCTTCTCCGATACTAATCATCTGAATTGCCATAGCTGGAAAAACGGCATCTTTTTGTAAAGCAATGCTAATCATACCTCCTTGTTGAATCTCCATACGGGCTGCATCTATGGCATTAGCAATCACTTGGTTTCCTGATGTATCTCGGACAATTTCTAAGCAAGTTAAAATTGGTACACCTGAACGAGTCAAAGAACCAAAAGTCCGGCTAAAGCGGGCAACTGAAGATTTTTGAATTAAATCACCAAACAATGGCATCTTCAGGGAAAGGCGATCGATTGTGATACGACCAACAGGAGTTTTAGCATATTGTCCATAGGCAAATTTCAATCCTATAAGAATACCTAGAAGTAAGAAAGCACCCGGACTTCTCAAAAATTTACTGGCATCCATCAAGAATTGCGTTAGAGGTGGTAATGAGATTCCAATTTGTGTAAAAATCGTGGCAAATATGGGAATCAGAAAAATAGTCATGCCAAGAAAGATAGCAACTGCAATAAAACCCACAACAGTTGGATAAGACAATGCTGATTTAATTTGGTTTTGTAGACGGGCAACATCTTCTAACAACTTGGCTAAACGATTTAATACTTCGTCTAGAACACCACCAACTTCGCCAGCTTGAATCATACTCACATATAACCCATCAAAGCAGTCAGGATGCTTCCGCATTGCCTCTGAAAGGTTCATTCCGCTTTGAACATCATTGCTAATCTCAACTAGGGCTTGTTTGAGTTTAGTATTACTACACTGTTCAGAAAGTACCCCCAGACTTCTAACGATCGCAACTCCCGCATTCATCAAAACGGCAAATTGACGCGAAAAAACGGCTTTGTCTTTTACAGAAACCTTAACTAAAGAATTCTGAAACTTTTTGAAGGCAACATCTGGCTGAAATCCTTGAGATTGTTTAAGTTCTTGAATTACAAAACCTTGATCTCTGAGATTAGTACGAGCTTGTACCAAGGATTCAGCAACAATTTTTTCTGTTCGGGATTTTCCTTGGGAATCGCGAACACGGGCAACGAAGTTTGGCATAAATAAATTCAAAATTCAAAATTCAAAATATTCAAGGGGATGAAATATTCTTCATCTCCCCTATCCCCAATTCTTTTAATGTGCTTTGGCAGCCACACCGGGTTTAGCACCTGCGGCAGCTTGCGGTGTAGAATTACCAATGAGACGTTGAATTTCATCTGGCTTAGAAGTCTTAGACATTGCCGCTTCAAAAGAAATCGTTCCGGCTTTGTAAAAATCGGCTAAAACCTTTTCCAGAGTTTGCATTCCCAATTTGCCGCCAGTTTGAATCGCTGAGTAAATTTGAGATGTTTTACCTTCTCGAATCAAGTTGGAAATAGCAGGAGTGACAATTAAAATTTCTTGAGCCATCACCCGACCATATTCACCGGGTTTAGGGTTTTTCTTGGACACCAAGGTTTGGCTAAATACCCCCACTAATGAGTTAGACAATTGCACCCGCACTTGGGTTTGTCTTTCATGAGGGAAAACGTCGATAATCCGGTCAACTGTTTGGGCGGCGGAACTGGTGTGTAGCGTGCCAAATACCAAGTGTCCTGTTTCCGCCGCAGAAATCGCCAAAGAAATTGTTTCCAAATCGCGCATTTCCCCCACCAGAATAATATCTGGATCTTCCCGTAGGGCTGCTTTCAAAGCATTAGCAAAACTTTTAGTATCTTCTCCTAGTTGCCGCTGGTGAACCAAACTTTTAATTGGTTCATAGACAAATTCAATTGGATCTTCCACCGTTAAAATATGCTCTGCCTTGGTGCGGTTAATCAAGTCAATCATTGCCGCTAGGGTAGTTGTCTTTCCTGAACCTGTAGGGCCTGTTACAAGAATAAGTCCTCTGGGTTTATCGCACATTTCTCGCACGATATCTGGCAGACCTAATTTTTCAAAGTTAGGAATCTTAGAACTTAATGCCCGTAAGCAAGCCGCATAAGCACCACGCTCTTTATAAACATTGACCCGGAAACGAGCCAAACCTTTGACACCGTAAGAACAATCCAACTCCCACGTCTGCTCTAAGGTTTTACGCTGGGTATTGTTGAGCATACTAAAAATCAGCCTTTGACATTGATCGGCTGTCAATACATGCTCACCTATAGGGGTAAGTTTGCCACTGATGCGGAAGTAGGGAGGCAAACCTGCGGATAAATGCATATCCGAGCCACCCATTTCAATCAACTGCTCCATCAAGTCTTCAATCATCATTTCCATAGTTTTGCTTCCTTTTAATGTTTTTTATTTGTCATTTGTCTTTTGTCCTTTGTCATTTGTTTAAAGTTACTAAGCATCAACTAATGACCAATGACCAATGACTAGTCTTAAAATCGAGGTGTCATACAGTAAGGACAATCCAGCCATTCTTGTTTCAATGTGGCATCGCAACTCCGACAGGTAAGACCAGTCTTGCGTTTGGCTTTTAACTCTGCTTCCAAACCAGTATCAGTAAACGTCACTCGTTCTACTTCTTCTAGAGTGGTGGAACCTTCACGCACTAAGTCCAAACTATAAGCCAGCAAGGTTTTCATGCCCTCTTCTATTGCCACTTCCTTGATGCGTTCGGTGGGTGCATCTTCGTTGATGAGAGTTTGCAGGTTTTCGGTGACTCGCATGACTTCATAAACACCACAACGCCCTTTATAGCCGACCCCATTACATTTTGGGCAAAGATGATTTTTGGTTTTGGCATCTGCGATCGCTTCTAATGTCAAGGTGTTAGCTTTGTAGAAGGTGACTCCCACATCTGAAGAAGCTGATAGACCATAACGAGCTAGTTCCTCGGTTGTGGGAGTGTAGGGAACGCGACATTCAGAACATACACGCCGCACTAGACGTTGAGCTAAAACGCCAATTAGGGAACTAGAAACCATGAAAGGCTCAATCCCCATTTCTCCCAAACGAGCGATCGCACCTGGGGCATCATTGGTATGTAAGGTAGTTAATACCAAGTGACCGGTCAAGGCAGCTTCAATTGCGGTTTTTGCCGTTTCTTTATCCCGCGTTTCACCCACTAGCAGCACATCTGGATCTTGCCGCAAAAAAGCCCGCAATGCGGTAGCAAAATCCAGCCCTTTTTCCCGAATCACCTGTACTTGAGTAATCCCTGGAAGACTGTACTCAATTGGGTCTTCTACAGTACTGATATTAATTCCGGGATCGTTCTTTTCTGAAAGTGCAGAATACAGCGAGGTTGTTTTCCCAGAACCAGTTGGTCCAGTTACCAAAATTAGCCCAAAGGGACGACTTACCATATCCTTAACAATATCCAAAGTCTCTGGATCGGTAATTAACTTATTCAATCCCAGTTGGGTGGAGGAGTTATCCAAAATCCGCAGTACCACTTTTTCCCCGTAGCGACTGGGTAAGGTATTCACCCGAAAGTCCACCTTACGTCCCTCAAACAGCCGCCGGATGCGTCCATCTTGGGGTAAACGACGTTCAGCAATGTCTAGATTGGAGATGATTTTAAATCGGGCTGTCACCGCCGGGATGATTTTTTTTGGCATTGGGGGGAAAGCTTCACGCAGTACGCCATCTTTCCGAAAGCGAATGCGTAAGTTTTCTTCTTGCGGTTCGATATGAATGTCAGAAACGCCCTCATGTAAGGCTTTAGCTAGGATTCTATTAACTAGGTTGATAACTGGGGCATCCTCTGCACCCTTCATCGCTGCCCCTAGATCGGCCTCCATTTCTTCAGGAGCATCCTCAATATCGAGATTCCCAAGATTTTCTAAATCCTGACTAATATCTGTAGAGTTTTCTCGTTCCAGGTGCTTTTGCTTAACAGCCATTTCATCCAAATATTGGTTGATTAGCTGCTGGTAGTCCTCCTGTGTAATCACCATGCGCTGTAACGCCAAGCCTTGGGGGCGCAAGATGCGGTTCAGGTCATCGGAAGCCTCTAGATTATCTGGAGCAACCATCGCCACTAAAACTGAGGGCGGGGTTTGGTCTTCGTGTTTTGACAGTGGTACTAAGCGATGGCGACGGCAGATATCCACTGGGATCAGGGTTTCAATCAGGTTCCCCATCATCGTGTTGCCAACGGAATTGACTTCTGGATCGAGGAATTCAACTCCGTATAGTATTTTCAGTTCAAATAGTTGCTGTTTTTTGTATTGCCTGAGCAACTCAGGTGATAGTTGTTGACCAGTGATTGACTCTAGTACTTCCGTTAGGGGCCTGCCAGATTTGCGGCTTTCAATTAGTGCCTGCCTCATCTGTTCGGTATTGACATAGCCAGATTGCACTAGCTTGTTGCCGAAGGGCGAAAACTCTGTTCTGGTAGTTAGAGCGGTACTGCGCCGTTGTGCTGACGAGTAAGTCATAAATGAGCAATTGAGTAGGGGAAACCTCTGCTTAAAGTATTCCCCTAGTGTGAGATAGAATTCTCATTTACCAAAAAAGTCCTGATTCACGTCGCTTTAGTTTGAATTCAAAATTCAAAATTAAAGATATTTTCAAATTAAGATCGGGGGCGAGTCACCTTCAGCGCTACTATTGCAAACTACTCGTTCGGGTTCCCGCCTTAGTGGCGTCTGGGCTAACGTGTTCACCATTTGTCACAATAAGAGGACGGTTACATCACTTTCAGGAACTTGTCGGCAATAAAATCAGCCTCAGTTGCAAGTCGTGGATGACGACGGTTGCAAGCTGTAGAGATACACTGCCATAAATAGGATCTGGAATGAGTAGACAATGATCGATGAAAATAAACAGATAAACAATACAAGCCAGCAATTGGGTGAACCAACAGAGGTAAAGCAAGCAATGAAGAGTGACTCCCCAGCCCACATTAATTTCAATGAATCTGGTAGCGAGGTGACAGAGCAAGTGGCAGCCCAAACAAATATATCAGGCAATACTGCTGTCAATTCAGAAAATAGCGTTGCAGCAACTGAGAAAACTGAAGTAGAAAGGGCAGCTTTGGCAGAACTGACTCAACAAATCGAGTCCGTCAAAACGCAACTGGAAGAGCGTAGTACTCAATATATGCGGATTGCCGCTGATTTTGAGAATTACCGGAAACGCACTAGCAAAGAAAAAGAAGACCTAGAGTTGCAGGTGAAGCGGAATACGATTTTGGAATTGCTGCCAGTGGTCGATAATTTTGAGCGGGCGCGATCGCACCTCAAACCGCAGTCTGATGGCGAAATGACCATGCACAAAAGTTACCAAGGCGTTTACAAACAATTAGTAGATAGCCTGAAGCGCTTGGGTGTATCACCAATGCGTCCCGAAGGTCAAGAATTCGATCCTAACCTGCACGAAGCAGTAATGCGGGAACCTACGGATGAACATCCTGAAGGAACAGTGTTAGAAGAGTTAGTGCGCGGATATTACTTGGGCGATCGCGTGCTACGCCATGCAATGGTCAAAGTAGCTGCTCCCAAGGAAGATACACCTTTTGCACCAGAAGATCAGTCGAGTTCAGCCAGCAGTTAAGCTGTAGTCGCTCGCCTCGCTGACCTCAAGTGCCTGGGTTATAGCAAGGACGAGCATCGCGTACCTAAAACTTGGACAAGGCTTTGGATAACTCTGTTGTGTTTCAACTTCTTTCTTGCTACCAGCAACAGGGGTTCCACAGACGTTATCCGCTAGCCTTTGTTCTTAGCAAAAAAGTTAGTCCGCGACATATTACAGCAGAAATATTCAGTAAAAATACTGGCAAATATGGGAAAAGTTATTGGGATCGACTTAGGCACTACTAACAGTTGCGTCGCAGTTTTGGAGGGTGGTCAACCACTTGTGATCTCCAATTCTGAAGGGGGACGAACTACTCCAAGTATTGTGGGATTTGGGAAGAGTGGCGATCGCTTGGTTGGTCAATTGGCAAAGCGCCAAGCCGTAACTAATGCCGAAAACACAATTTACAGTATTAAACGATTTATCGGGCGGCGTTGGGAAGACACTGAAGTAGAACGCGATCGCGTCCCCTACAACTGTGTCAAAGGTAGAGACGAAACCGTTGATGTCCAAATTCGCTCAAAAAACTACACGCCCCAAGAATTATCTGCGATGATCCTGCAAAAACTCAAGCAGGATGCGGAAAACTTTTTGGGTGAGGAGGTCACTCAAGCAGTGATCACCGTACCAGCATATTTCACAGATGCCCAAAGACAAGCAACTAAAGATGCTGGCACGATTGCTGGACTAGAAGTCCTGCGAATCATTAATGAACCAACAGCTGCGGCTTTAGCTTTCGGATTGGAAAAGCAAGACCAAGAGCAGCTAATTTTAGTATTTGACTTGGGAGGCGGTACCTTCGACGTATCGATCCTGCAACTTGGGGATGGCGTTTTTGAAGTGAAGGCGACTTGTGGTAACAACCACTTGGGGGGAGACGACTTTGATAATGCGATCGTCCTTTGGATGATAGAACGCTTCCAGCAACAAGAGAAAATCGACCTTTCCCAAGACAAGATGGCATTGCAACGCCTGCGAGAAGCAGCCGAAAAGGCCAAAATTGAACTCTCCAGTATGGTCAATACCTCCATCAACTTGCCCTTTATCACAGCTGATGACACCGGGCCAAAGCATTTGGAGATGGAACTCAGTCGCTCGAAATTTGAAGAACTCGCTGCGAAATTAATTGAAGCGACCATTGAACCAATGATTCAAGCGCTCAAAGATGCGGATCTAAAACCACAATCCATAGATCGGATTATTTTGGTAGGTGGTTCTACGCGTATTCCCGCAGTCCAAAACGCGCTAATTAAGTTTTTCAACGGCAAAGCTCCCGATCGCTCCATCAACCCTGATGAAGCCGTAGCATTAGGAGCAGCTATTCAAGCAGGTGTGTTGGGTGGTGAAGTCGATAATCTCTTACTACTGGATGTCACCCCTCTATCCTTGGGAATTGAAACTTTGGGTGAAGTGTTCACTAAAATCATTGAACGCAATACCACAATTCCTACAAGTCGGTCACAAGTTTTTTCTACAGCCGTTGATGGACAAACCTCGGTGGAAATTCACATCCTCCAAGGTGAACGGGCAATGTCACGAGATAACAAGAGTCTTGGCAAGTTTCTATTAGCAGGAATTCCCCCATCGCCCCGAGGTGTGCCGCAAATTGAAGTATCCTTTGAAATCGATGTCAACGGCATCCTGAAGGTTTCTGCCCAAGACAAAGGTACAGGTAGAGAACAGAGTATCAGGATTACCAATACAGGTGGTTTGAGTAACAACGAAGTCGAACGGATGCGCCAAGAGGCAGAACTTTTTGCCGAAGAAGATAGAAGACGTAAAGAACTGGTTGAACTCAAAAACCAAGCAGATAATTTGTTGTTCAGTTATGAATCCACCATAAAGGATAATAGCAACTTTATCGGCGACCAGATGAAAACCTTGGCCAGTGAAAAAGTTGCACAACTCCAAGCTGCAATGATTGACTCCAGCATTTCCACAATGGAATTTAAGCAGCGCTTAGACGACTTCCAACAAACCTTGTTTGCAATTGGTGCTGATGTCTACAATCGAGCTAACAGCCAAAGTGATGAGATTGAGGAGCGTTCATCTGGTCACTTTACCCCAGAAGTAGACTCACCAATGAATGGCACGCTAATACCACAATTCAACTTTGATTTTGACGAAGAAAGTACTGCTCAGGCTGATTATGAGGCGATAGATTAGGGACTGGGGATTGGGGACTGGGGATTGGGGATTGGGGATTGGGGACTAGGAACTGGGAAAGAAGGAGGAAAGCAGAGCGAAAATGCCTCTGAACCCTTCTCCACTACACCTCTAACCCTTCAGACATTGCCCAGTCCCCAGTCACTAGTCCCCAGTCCCTACTCCCCTAAGTTGCAAATTTTTATTAAGATATTTTAATATATCTAAATATTTAGATTTAGCGAAGTTTCACAAGACCCCAGCGGTTTGCTAGATTGTAGAAGCAAATTACTTTGGGCTAGGCAATGTGCAAGTTCAGAGCCAATCCAAAGCATAAGGGTGGTTTTCCACACCTAATGGTGCGGCTAGCCCCTCTGGTTGATGGGCGAGTTTTCCTCTCCTACGTAGCACAATTGTAAAAGAGACAGCCGACTCGGCAGTGAGAAGTCTGAGCAAAGGCTTACAACCAGCTCCTAACTTCTATAGCTTTTGTCGTCTCCCACGAGGAAAGCACCTGTTGCTCAAGATTTGTCGGTGATTTTTGTAAAAGGTAAAGGGTAAAATCAGTTATTAACAAAAATTAATTTTATCTTCTGCCTGCCCTCCGGCAAGCTGCCCTCTAAAGGATAATGTCTTGCTCTTACATATCTGTAGGCAAAACACTTAATCCATAGGGTAGCAAGTGACCGTGAATAACGTTCTACTGACTTCTGCTTTCTTCCTTCTAACTTTTACCTTTGCTATATGGCCCGCGACTATTATGAAATCCTGGGTGTCTCTCGTGACACTGACAAAGAAGAAATCAAACAAGCCTATCGCCGTCTAGCCCGGAAGTATCACCCAGATGTGAACAAAGAACCGGGGGCGGAGGATCGCTTTAAAGAAATTAACCGCGCTTATGAGGTACTCTCAGAACCCGAAACCCGCGCTCGTTACGATCGCTTTGGTCCAGAAGGTGTATCTGGTGCTGGCGCGGGCTTTCAAGATGTCGGCGATATGGGTGGTTTTGCCGATATCTTTGAAAGCATTTTTAGTGGCTTTGCTGGCGGTATGGGTAATCCCACGCAACAAAGACGACGCAGTGGGCCTGCGAGGGGTGATGACCTGCGGCTAGACCTGAAGTTAGACTTTCGGGAAGCGATATTTGGCGGCGAAAAAGAAATTCGCATTTCCCATCTAGAAAATTGTGAAGTTTGTAGCGGTTCTGGTGCTAAACCTGGAACCCGCCCTCGGACTTGTTCGACTTGTGGCGGTTCGGCTCAAGTACGGCGTGTGACTAGAACACCCTTTGGCAGTTTCACCCAAGTCTCGACTTGTCCCACCTGTAATGGAACAGGGATGGTAATTGAAGATAAGTGTGACGCGTGTGACGGTAAGGGCGCAAATCAAGTCACAAAGAAACTCAAAATCACCATTCCAGCAGGGGTGGATAATGGCACACGTTTGCGGATTTCTAGTGAAGGAGATGCTGGTCAACGTAGTGGCCCTCCTGGTGATTTATACGTTTACTTGTTCGTTAATGAGGACGAGGAATTTCAACGCGATGGGATTAATATTCTCTCGGAAATCAAAGTTAGCTACCTGCAAGCGATTTTAGGTTGTCGGTTAGAGGTAGATACAGTAGATGGGCCAGTAGAACTAATCATTCCAGCTGGAACTCAGCCGAATACAGTGATGAAGTTGGAAAACCGTGGTGTACCCCGCTTGGGTAATCCCGTAAGTCGTGGGGACCACATGCTGAACGTATTAATTGATATTCCCAATAAAGTCACCCCAGAGGAGAGGGAACTGCTGGAGAAGCTAGCTAAAATTAAGGGGGATCGGACTGGTAAAGGCGGTCTAGAAGGATTTTTGGGAAATTTATTTAAGTGATGATGCCCTCTTCTGTTTCAACTCCCGATGCTCAACTTGATTTACGCGGCACCCCTTGCCCGATTAATTTCGTGCGGACAAAACTACGTCTGGAGAAAATGCCATTGGGAGGTTTGCTAGAAGTCTGGCTAGACCCTGGTGAGCCGATTGAGCAGGTTCCTGATAGTTTGACAATGGCAGGTTATCAGGTGGAACAAATTACAGACTGCACTAATTATTTTTCTCTGTTAGTGCGCCGTCCAGTTGCTGGCCAATGACAGGGGAAAATTTTGCCGCAACTGGACAGTTATTGGGTACGGTGGTGGCTGTACAGGCTAATTTTTACCGAGTACAGCTAGATCGAGAGGATGGAGAGCAGAGGAGCAAGGGAGCAGAGGCAAAACTGAATTTAAATGCCCCTTTGCCCTCGCCTCCCCTCCTGCTTTGTACCCGAAGAACACGTCTGAAAAAAATCGGACAACAGGTGATGGTAGGCGATCGCGTTGTGGTAGAAGAGCCAGATTGGGCTGGGGGACGCGGTGCAATCGCTGATGTTCTACCCCGTCAAAGCGAATTAGATCGTCCGGCGATCGCCAATGTCAACCAAATTTTATTAGTATTTGCCGTAGCCGATCCACCTTTGGAACCTTATCAGTTGAGTCGGTTTCTGATTAAAGCTGAGTCTACTGGCTTAGAAGTGCTTTTATGCTTGAATAAAAGTGATTTAATTTCACCGCAAGAACAACAACAAGTTAGCGATCGCCTGCTCGGTTGGGGCTATGAACCAATATTTATCAGCGTCAAAGATGGTATAAATACCGACCAAGCAGCCAAATATTTGAGCAATAAAATTACCGTAATCGCTGGACCTTCTGGTGTCGGTAAATCCAGCCTGATTAATACGCTAATTGACTCTCTTGAGCTGCGAGTTGGAGAAGTTTCTGGTAAACTAGCTCGTGGTCGTCATACCACTCGTCATATAGAATTATTTGAGTTACCTAGCGGTGGTTTACTGGCAGATACTCCCGGCTTTAATCAGCCAGATATGGATTGTATCCCAGAAGAATTAATCCATTATTTCCCAGAAGCAAGAAAGCGGTTAGCAGTTGCTAGCTGTCGGTTTAGTGATTGTCTGCATCGAGACGAGCCTGAGTGTGTGGTGCGGGGAAACTGGGAACGATATGAACATTATTTAGAATTTTTGGACGCGGCGATCGCTCATCAAACACAGCTATACCAACAAGCCGATCCAGAATCTACCATGAAGTTAAAAAGCAAAGGCAAAGGGCAGAGTCAATACGAACCCAAGTTAGAAAGTAAAAAATATCGCCGGATTTCCCGAAAGACTCAGTTACAGGACTTGCAAGAGTTATATCGGGATGAGGAATAAGGAGTGCGATGTCTACGACGAGTTGCGGCTACGCATTCATAATGCAAAGGTTGGTCACGATAGCATAGATACAAACAGAAAAAGTATCTTGTATGTCTCAGCCCATTGCCAACACCCCTAGTTTACAAGCTGTCACTGAGAGTATAATTTTCCCACCAGGTGATATCTATAGTGACGAACCCCCCTTGGAATCTGATTTACACCGCGAACAAATTGATTTACTCATTCGCCTGATCAAATGGTGGTGGCGCGATCGTGAAAATTTTTATGCTACCGGCAACCTGACAATCTATTTCAGTCCCAACCAGAAAAAGTCAGAAGAATTTCGAGGCCCTGATTTCTTTGTGGTTTTAGATACAGAGAAAAAAGACCGTAAAAGCTGGGTTGTGTGGCAAGAAGACGGCAAATACCCCAATGTGATTATTGAGCTATTATCTAATTCCACTGCCTCAGTTGATAAAGGTTTGAAAAAGCAAATTTACCAGAATACATTTCGCACTCCAGATTACTTTTGGTTTGACCCAAATAACCTAGAATTACAGGGATTTCACTTAGTTGATGGGCAATATCAAGACCTTGCACCCACTGAGTCGGGTTGGTTGTGGAGTCAGCAATTAGGGCTGTATTTGGCAGTAGATTTGGGCAAATTACGCTTCTTTACACCAGATGGACAGTTGGTGATGTTGCCAGAGGAAGAATCAAACCAACAATTAGAGCAGGTAAATCAACAGTTAGAACAAGTAAACCAACAATTAGAACAAGAACGTCAACGGGCTGCAATATTGGCAGAACGCTTGCGAGACGCAGGTATTGATCCTGAGCAAATATTCTAAAAATAGAATTTTATCTCTAAACTAGGTATAGGAAAATAATGCTATGAACCAAACAATATCTAATAAAGTCCGTTGGACAACCTCAGACTTAGAATTACTTGCAACTGACGAATGGAAGCGGTATGAGATTATTGACGGAGAACTATTTGTGACTAGAGCGCCTCACTGGAAACATCAAGGCACTGCGGGCAATATATGCTTAGAATTACAAATTTGGTCTCGCTCTAGTGGGCTAGGGGAAACCCGTCAAACTCCCGGTATAATTTTTACAGATGCCGATAATGTTATACCCGACGTAGTTTGGATTAGTCATGAGCGTTTAGCACAGCTGCTAGATGACGAAGGGCATTTGAGAGGAGCGCCAGAACTCATTGTGGAAGTGCTTTCTCCTGGGAAAACTAACGAACGTAGAGATCGAGAAGCCAAGCTAAAACTATATTCATCCACAGGAGTCCAAGAATATTGGATTGCAAATTGGCAATTACAGCAGCTAGAAGTTTATCGCCGAGAAGCTGCCCAATTAAAACTGATCGCAACCTTGTTGGCTGATGACGAAATCACATCACCACTGTTAACAGGTTTCGGCGTTCGAGTTCAGCGTTTTTTTGGATAATTCTAGCGTTGGCGTAGCCCGCCGTAGGCATCGCCGATCAAAAAATAGTAGGGGTAGTCATACACATCACGAAATGAATTTGATCAACATAGAGATAAAAGGGTCAAATCTACAAATTGAAAAATTTATTAGGAAACTGACAGAAAATAGTTCGGGTGCATTAGTTTTTACAGTGACTAGAATTCCTTGTAGTGGAGAAATAATTCAACTCGGTACTCCAGATTTGCGAACAGAATTTTTTAGGGTAACTGGAGTGATCCACTATACTTTCCCCAGCTCGTCTAGTTCATGGGGGTGTATTACTGTTGAGCCTTGTAATTTGTTTTCACGACTATCTGATGAAGATGAATATCTTGAAGTTGTGGATGAGGATGAAGATTTTGAACTTCTGGATGAGGATGAATATCTTGAAGTTGTGGATGAGGATGAATATCTTGAAGTTGTGGATGAGGATGAATATCTTGAAGTTGTGGATGAATTCGATCTTGACGACGGTAGTTTGCCAAGTCCAAGTCAACGTCGTTATTTTAGACGAATACCTCGTGGAATTTGCACTCCTGAAGAAGCTTACAAACTTCCAATATTAAAAGCTCTCGACGAGTTAGGTGGTTTGGCCAGAACCAAAGATGTACTAGCGCTAGTTAAAAAATTGATGAAAGGAGTTTTAAATAAAACAGATTATCTAGAGTATAAGTATAAAAATATAACAGGTGTTTATACTGTCGTAGAACCTCGTTGGCAAAAAAGAACAAAATGGGTTCGTTACAAATTGATGAAAGAAGGACTTGTAAAGAGTGATTCCCGACGCGGAGTTTGGGAAATTAGTGAAGCTGGATACCAGTATCTTGCTGAACATGAAAATAGTAATTAGTAGATACATTCCAACTTCGCTGCTTTTACGCCATGCACCAAAAAAGTTGAGAAATATACTTGTCACAACTTTAAGTCATGTACATCTAGTAGGTACTAGAGATTAGGATTGATAATTTGGTTAGAGATGAACAGTTAACATGACGTGAGTTCGATGCACAGGATTTTGACCTCACCCCCAGCCCCTCTCCTAACAGGAGAGGGTAGCAAAAAGCCTAATTTTTCGTTGCTCTTCCCTCTCAAAAGCAGAAGAGGAAGGCTGGGAGGGAGAGGTCTGTCGAACTCACGTTAACATGAAGCAGCTGCCTAAGCGTTCCTTTTATGTGAAAAGTTGACACTTGTATCTTCACGATCCCCATAAAGTCTTAAAATATTGTTAATTTCAGCCAAACCTCTCGACCTTCAACTTACAAGTATCACCCCAAAATCACTATGGCTATCGGCTACGTCGCGCTTGTACTCCACGCACATCTACCCTTCGTTCGTCACCCGGAAAGTGACTACGTGCTGGAGGAAGAATGGCTCTATGAAGCCATCACAGAAACCTACATCCCCTTATTGAAAGTATTTGAAGGCTTAAAGCGAGACGGTATCGACTTTAAAATCACGATGAGTATGACACCCCCTCTAGTGTCGATGCTTCGCGATCCTCTGCTTCAAGAACGCTATGAAGCACACTTAGCTCAACTAGAAGAACTTATACAACTAGAAGCAGAACATAATGTCAACAACGGGCATCTTCGTTATTTAGCCGAACATTACGCGACTGAGTTTAGTGAAGCGCGTCAGCTATGGGAACGCTACGACGGTGACTTGGTGACAGCTTTTAAGAAGTTCCAAGACAGTAACAACCTGGAAATCATCACTTGCGGCGCTACTCACGGATATTTACCGTTGATGAAAATGTATCCACAAGCTGTGTGGGCGCAAATTCAGGTAGCCTGCGAACATTATGAGCAAAGCTTTGGACAAGCACCCAGAGGCATTTGGTTGCCGGAATGTGCCTACTATGAAGGTTTAGAGCGGATGCTAGCTGATGCTGGGTTACGCTACTTCCTCACTGATGGGCATGGCATCCTTTATGCCCGTCCCCGGCCGCGCTTTGGTACTTATGCCCCAATTTATACAGAAACTGGTGTTGCTGTCTTTGGTCGAGATCATGAATCTTCACAACAGGTATGGTCTTCTGAGGTAGGCTATCCTGGGGCAGCGGAATATCGGGAATTTTACAAAGATTTGGGCTGGGAAGCAGAATATGAGTACATCAAGCCCTATATTATGCCCAATGGTCAACGGAAAAACACGGGCATTAAGTATCACAAAATTACGGGGCGTGGCTTAGGGCTGTCAGATAAGGCACTTTACGATCCTTATTGGGCTAGAGAAAAGGCCGCAGAACACGCTGCTAACTTTATGTATAACCGAGAGCGGCAATCTGAGCATCTCTATGGTATAATGCAACGCCCACCAATTATCGTTTCGCCTTATGACGCAGAGTTATTTGGACATTGGTGGTATGAAGGTCCTTGGTTCATCGATTACCTATTCCGCAAGTCGTGGTATGACCAAGGAACATATCGAATGACCCATTTAGCAGACTATTTGCGCGAGCAGCCGACCCAGCAAGTTTGTCGTCCTTCGCAGTCGAGTTGGGGTTTCAAGGGTTTCCACGAGTATTGGTTGAATGAGACGAATGCGTGGGTTTATCCGCATTTGCACAAAGCTGCTGAACGGATGATTGAAATCTCGCACCTGGAACCAGAAGATGAGTTGGGGTGGAAAGCCTTGAACCAAGCAGCGCGAGAATTGTTATTAGCACAATCTTCCGACTGGGCATTTATTATGCGGACGGGAACGATGGTACCCTATGCAGTTAGACGGACGCGATCGCACCTGATGCGGTTCAATAAGCTCTACGAAGATGTGAAAATCGGCAAAGTTGACAGTGGTTGGTTAGAAAAAGTCGAGTTAATGGATAATATCTTCCCGGAAATTAACTATCGCGTCTACCGTCCGCTATAGTCTTCACAAAAAGTAATCAACAGCAGTAAGGTGGGCATTGCTCACCTTATATTAGTAGTGAGGAGCGTTTATTTTACCAACAATAGAGCTAGCCTTAGCCTGTGTAAGGGTTTGTCAAATGCTGTCAAATCTTTATAAAGACATCCGCTTATTTCGATTTGACGATAAAACCGAACAGGTTTACATCCTGGCTGGAGATGAACTTCAAGTTATCGTTTTGAGTAATGGTATTTGGGATTTTGTCAATGAACCCGAATTATGAGCAAATGAGTTTTACAGAGTTGAGAACTTATGTCGTGGAAAACCGCGAAGATATTGAAGCTCTACGTTTTTTGATGAGCAAACGCGATCCTAATTCTAAAGGCTATCCTATGCCTGTTACTGAAGCTGATATGCAAGCCCAGATGGAAATCATCAGGCGTAAGATTAACGGAGAGCTTTAAGATTATAGCCGTAGTCACACAGGTTAGGACATTTTGAAAGCATAAAAGCTAGGAATAGTAATACTTTTACCTCCTGCCTCCTGCCTCCTGCTATATTATCCAACTTCAGTAAGCAAGAGTAGGGTGGGTGTTATTTATCCACCTTAAAGGCTATCTGGATCAATATTTAATTCTCGAAGTTTAGCAGCTAATTTTTGCGCTTTCTCTTCTGCGGCTTGTCGTGCAGATGCTTCCTCTTCATGAGTTAGCAGCGTTTGACTAGTATTTGGATTGTAAAAACGCAGTTTTCCTGCTTCCAGGCGTAACTCTAGCCCCAAAACTTCACTGGGTAAAGAAACTGTACCATCTGGCAGGGTATTAGTTGCCACTGGAAAATAATTGCCATCGACCAAGTGTAAACCTTGGAGTTGGGGATTGAGATAATCGTCTGTGGGGTCATATTGGAAATATTCACGCACTCCCAGAAAGGCGTAAATTCCTTTTTTTGCACCTTGGTCTTTGCTGCGGGTGGTTTTTGAGGTAATCTCTAAAACAAAATCTGGGGTTTGATTATTTTCTTCCCAGGTTTTGTAAGAGCGTCTGTCACCGTTTTCCACTCCAAACACCACAAATACATCTGGGGCTACAACTGATTCTGGATAACCTTTTTCATAGTAAATAAATAGATTACCAGCGACGTATACATCTGGGTGATTTTGGAAATAAATCCGTAGCGCATTTCTTGCATAAGTCAAGTAACTGCACTGGATATCACCTTCAGCCATCGGCTTACCGTCCTCATCTGGGTACTCAATTGGGGTAACGGGGATATATTCTACTGAGGCTGTCATGAGTAGTACCTCAACTCAACTAAGGCTAGATTAAATTTAGCATCTGAATTCTTTAGTCAAACTGACATCTCATATCATGTCCGGTTAAACAATTGTCATTGCGTTCGCCCTTGGCGTTCCCGAAGGGTACGAAGTGTTCGCGGAGCGTCTCCAAGAGTTGCAATCCCAAAAGCCTTGCGATTGCTTCGTTCCACTTCGTTGCACTCGCAATGACATATCACAAGTAATTTGCCGGACACTATATCACTGACTGCGACATTTGGCAGCATGGCGTTCATAATCTTCAAATCTTAGCTTTGCGATCGCACTTCTAGAAATTGTTCTAGCAACAATTCCCTCTGCTCGACCCTTTGCACCTTCATCAAGAGCAACATTAGTTTTAGGAATTATCTTTTTGAGAAATTCGTGTGTTTCCTGGATACTTACAGGCATTGCAGGAATTGTTGTAATTCGTGGTGTTAGTTCAAATCCATAATCAATTGCTGCTAACTTAAGTTCTTCTTCGTTGAGAAACACCTGACCTCCATTGTCACGCCATGCTGCCAATTGCTGTACAACCTTAGTGAATAAAATTTCAATATCTGTAATAACTGCAATATCAAATAATCGCCAATTGACATTTTGTTGTGCCGTGTATTGTTTACTTGCAGCACTGATTTTGCCACCATAGAGTTCGAGATATGCAACAGTGATGCTGTTTTGTGCTTGAGGCAGTGAATCTGCAACGCCTTTGAGAGCGTCTACAATACCAAGTGCAGGATTGCCAATGAGATCGCCTTTAGCAAACAGTAACTCTTCTCTGCTACCTAAAACAAAGTTTCCGTCGGGTAGGAGAATGATCCGAGAATTAGTGCCATCTACCTTTTCAGTGAGGATTACTTCACCATCAAACTTAACCGTTTCTTCTAGTAAAGTACCCTTATCTCCTAGATAGTGATAGGTAGAGATACTGGGGTATTTAGTCATTGAGTTAAGCTTCTTTAGATCGCAACTTCGTAGCGAAAAGTTATAGCTCATTATTGAAAAATGTACTTTAAATATTACAATTGTATTGTTAAAAGATTAATTTCGCTGGGTTAGATTTTTTTAATAATTAGAGGTTAGCTAACCAAAACCCGATCGCCATGACTGGGAGGCTGTGAAATTACCAAAAATTCCAAATCACAGTCGCTTTCATTGAGCATCTGATGAGGAATATTAGGCGGAACTTCTACACCTTTGTGTTGATAAAGCACTTGGCGGGAACCATCAATTTCTAAGGTTGCTTTTCCAGATAATATAAAGAAAAACTAGTAAGTATAAAGGTGCTGGTGAGTGGCTGCAAGTAACTTTTGCATCTCACCCAATATTTCCCTTTAGTCCGCTCCAACCGATTATTATATGCCTGGTTTAGGAACAAGTTAAAACTAACGAGAGCGATGTTGATCAAGTTTGCCTCCTTCCTCCCATTCATACGCTATCTGCTTACAGGCTTCACTGGTGAATAAAGGTGCACCAGTCATTATTAAATCGTAATCATGTAATTCATTAAGAAAACGATGGACATTTATATCAATAGGATCAGTAGTTGGAAACATTTTTCCACCATTAGCCCCAAAAATTGAAAGATCCATTCGTTCGATAATTTGATCCCTTGCTTTTGGATAAGTTAGTCGAGTAACTTCTAGGAAAGATACATCGGTCAACTGAACAATTGCTATAAAAACGATATTTGGCTTTAAATAATTTTTGTACTTCTGTTCAATGCTCGGTAGAATATCCACTCGATTTGACGGAGCTACGTCACTAATTCTGTAAGCCGCTGCAGTTTATTGAAGAACACGAATAGCTTCACGAACAGGGACTCGAAAAAATTCTCGATCTTGACTGGTGCGGTAAACTGCAAACCTACTGTGCAAAATATTTTCAACAACTTCACAGTCCGATACTAACTCCTCATAAACCACAATAAAAGGTGTTGGAACTCCAGTAGTTTGTAGTTGTTTTGCCCTAAGCTCAGAAGTTTTTTCTGTTCGCCCAATTTTGACTTGATCGGGAAACGATGGATTGACTAGAACGTAGACGAAACCTTGAGCCATAGTATGTGATGATAAAGTGCTGAAACTATAGGTGCAATCCTATTATTTTTGGGATTCACAAGAATCTAGCTTAATGCCTACTTTAACTTAGCCATCCTATCAATAGATTTTTTAACACTTCATTTTTTGATTAAATTCTTTTTGAAAAAGGTCTATTTTATTTGTGTTTTTAAAGCATAATTTTCTCGGCTTCATGTAAATAACGTTAAAAAAGACAGGCTTATTGCCTGTCTCGTAAGTAATGATTTAGCAAAGAATTTAGAAATTCATCTCAGCAGCTTGAACTTTCTCAACCTGCTTCTTCTTCAGCACCAGCATAACTTGAGCCAACATTACAAGAGCGATAAACGCAATCATCCATTTGACTCTAGAGGCGTCTTGCAATACGATTTCTGTATCATGTTGACCGAATCCGCCAACGTTTGGGTTGCTGGTTAAAGCATCACCAGTCTTAACTGCTTGCCCTTCGGAAACAAGCAGTTCTGGCCCTAAAGGAATCGTATCAACGACAACATTACCCGATTCAGGTTGGATGTTGACTAGATATTTAACGTTACCATCTCCATCTTCCTCTTTAGCAATTTTGGTAATTGTGCCAGTAGCGGAAGCGTTGTAAACATTGTTGTTGCTCTTTTCGCCAGTGGGAAAAACTTGTCCGCGTCCCCGATTACCACCTACGTGAACTGAATATTTACCAAAGTGGATGTTTTTGTCGGTTGCGGGGTTGGGAGAAAGAACTGGGAAGACGATTTCCTGATACTGTTCGCCGGGTAAAGGGCCGACGATGACGACGTTATCTTTGTCTTCGCTGTAGGGTTGGAAGAAAGTGTCGCCAACTTCTTCTTTAAGTTCCTCGGAAAGACGGTCTTCAGGAGCAATCTTAAAGCCTTCGGGTAGCATCAGTACTGCACCGACGTTCAAGCCAACTTTAGAACCATCAGCACCAACCTGCTGGGCGCTTAGATCGTAGGGGATTTTCACCACAGCTTTGAATACAGTGTCAGGTAGCACCGATTGAGGAACTTCTACTTCTGTAACCTTGGCTGCGAGGTGACAGTTGGCACAAACAATCCGCCCGGTTGGTTCGCGGGGGGTTTCGGGATAGGTTTGCTGTGCCCAAAAGGGATAGGCGGCAGCTGATTGGGGAAGTGCTAGATCGCTGGTGAAGTAAAATGTCACAGTAGCGATCGCTATGAGCAATGTTTTTACAATCGCTCTAGCACTGCGAGTTAATCTCGCTGTTAGAAAAACATTTCTCATCTCTATAAGGGCGACAATTGAATTAGTCATTAGTCATTGGTCATTAGTCATTAGTCATTAAGCCCTGAACAAAGGACAAATGACTAAGGACAAAATTATTAACCCCACCAAGGTGCATCACCTGTGCGGAAGTCGGTTTCAGTCCAAGGGGTTAAGACGATTTTGTCGTCGTTTACTTTGGTATGGGCTAAAGCCAGAGACAGAGGTGCTGGGCCCCGAACAACCTTACCAGTCTCGTCATACTGGGAACCATGACAAGGACATTTAAATTTGTTCTCAGCAACGTTCCAGGGGACGACACAACCTAAGTGGGTGCAGATGGCGTTAATGCCATAATCTTTGATCGCCTCTTTGCTGTCTACCACAATATAGGTCGGATCTCCCTTCAGTCCTTGAACTAGGTTGCGATCGCCTGCATTCCGGTTTTCTAGAAATTTAGCGACGCTAACATCGTTACCTAACTCGTCTTTTGCCGTTACACCGCCACCTGCGCCACCTGCTGCTGGTGGAATAAAGTACTTGACAACGGGATACAATGCACCCAGAGCTACTCCAGTGACAGTTCCAAAAGTGAGCAGATTCATGAACTGACGACGCCCCATATCGGGCACGTCTGCTGATTCAGAAAATTGAGCCATAATCTACGCGCTCTTTGTGTATTTTGTTAAGCATTTTGACAAAAGTACTAGTACTTGAGCAACTTTTGTCTAAGTCGAAATGCTAGCGCTCGCAACGATGCCATACTTCTTTGTTCCAAGATATATTTAGCATCTTTTCTGTTAGCATTACATTTCTTTATATCCTTATCATACTGGAGTCACGGAACTTAACATCATAACTAAATGTAAAATCTGATTGAGAAAAGCTATGACAGGACAGGAATTACGTCAGATATTGCTTGATAAGTGGGGATATTCTTACGATGTCCAGTTCCGGCGGGCACAGGGAAAGATATTTTTGCAAGTAATGTGGAAATATCTGGAGCAAGTTTCTTTTCCCTTGAGTGAGGCAGAGTACCAAGAACATCTCGATAGCATTGCCAATTATCTTCATGCCTTGGGTGGGTCAACACAGGTACAAACTTTTATTGCCCAAACCCGCGATCGCCCCCGCCTCGGCAAAGCTGTTAGCATTCCTCTAGATTTAGGTGAACGCTCTTCAGAATGGATATTATGACCTACTATTGCATTAAGATTAATGAACTTATAAGTAATTACAGTATTTTTATCCAAAAGTACCACAAGATGCTATAGAATTCTTTTGCCCACTGCTACATCCCTATCTGGCTGAATTAACACAACTTCCCCATCATCTAAAACAACTCCTAAGACTAAAACTTCCGATATAAAATCGGCAATTTGACGGGGTGAAAAGTTAGTAACAGCTAGTATTAATCTGTTGATTAATTCCTCTTGCTTATAGTTTTTTATAATTTGGGCACTAGATTTTTTGATGCCCAAATCGCCAAAATCTATCCACAATTTATAAGCTGGTTTTTTAGCTTTAGGAAACTCTTCAACTTTAATGACCTTACCAACATGAATCTCGATTTTTTCAAAATCACTATAGCTAATCAACATTTGCTCAAAAACTAAGCATGAAAATCTTTTTACCTATTCCCTGTAACCTGTCTATGTTATTTACCTGTAAGCTTCACCAGTCCTACACCACCGAAATAAAGCGCTAAAACTGCTCCTGCTAAGAGACTTTGAGTCAAGGGGTCAGTAGAAGGTGTCAAAACGGCTCCTAAAACTACTGCTCCCATAATCACGTAACGCCAACCAGAAACCATCCGTTCTGACGAGACAATATTCAAATTACCGAGCAACAGTTGAATAATGGGAATTTGAAATGCTAAACCAGTGCTGAATAACAATAGCAGCACAAATTCAAAATATTTATCAATTGACCAAAGTTGTTCGACTACATCTGCTCCGTAGCTAATGAAAAATTTCAACGCTGCGGGGATAAGGAGTAAATAGGCAAATACTAAACCCGCCCCAAATAGCACACTCGAACCCAAAACCACAGGTCCTAGTAAACGGCGTTCGCGGCGAGTCAGTCCTGGAAGCACAAACTGGATAATCTGGTAAAGAATGAAAGGACTAGTAAGTACGAAGCCAGTGTAGGCTGCAACTTTCAGGGAGACAAAGAAATATTCTCCAGGTGCAAGTTGGAGAAATTTTACTCCTTGTGCTGGAACCTCAAGTAACTGGACAATCGGCTTAACGGCAAAGAAACAGCCGATAATCCCCACTGCTACGGCAATCAACGAATAGAAAATCCGTTGCCGCAACTCTTCTAGGTGGTCGAAAAGGGACATTTCGACTTCACCAGGCAACTCATCAAGAGGATCGGTGTCTGAGTTGCCATATCCTTCTGGATCGAGGTTAGGAACGTTTACAGTATCTACGTCTTGTGAAGGCGTCACGTCGCTTCGCTCCGAATTCAAAATTCAAAATTCAAAATTCAAAATTAACAATACCCTAAATTTATCGTAAATTAAAGGGTTTAAGACCCCTACGTCTATACGTAGCACCATTTTCAGTCGGGGTTTAAATCCCCCGGAGTTGCTCCTCTTGGGGAGACCCCAAGACCGCACTCCTCTTCGTCTGAAAATGTCTTCAATTTTGAATTTTGAATTTTGAATTTTGAATTGTTAATTATGGGCTTATATCATGAGTGTTTGTCGGTCATCGACCATTTCGGTGACTCAGCATTCTTCATTATTTTATCTGGGGAATGCAGTTACTAAGATATGTTTTTGGGTG
This sequence comes from Nostoc sp., assembly GCF_036917415.1. Classification (GTDB taxonomy): domain Bacteria; phylum Cyanobacteriota; class Cyanobacteriia; order Cyanobacteriales; family Nostocaceae; genus Nostoc. Next base: position 159,206 of record NZ_JBALDJ010000114.1, read on the forward strand.
ATGTGGGTTTTTTGTCCTGTTTTTTGGGTTTGCATCTGCATAAGTTAGTAGGAAGCCATCTTGTAGGCAATGCCTAACCTAAAAAAAAGGTGGAACCGATAATTTAGAAATCACGTCTTTGCGGCTAGTAGCGCTGCATAAATTCACACAACATTAACATTTAACACTCAGTTTTAAAAATCCGGTTCATCAAGGTGGCATCTATACATAGGATAATCGGAAATTTTGAGCTGAGGTTGGCTATGAACCGGATAATTTGCATTGCCCTTATGGCATTGCCTGTTTATTTATACAATGTTGAGCTAGGCAATACTTCTAGTAGTGACGTGACAATTGTTAAAAACCAGTATCCCACAATAGCTGCTCTAATTGCTTACAGTACAAATGCTCAGTTACGCATCTTGCCGTGGCAAATATCGGCTAGAGATGACCAAACCGAAGATTGCCTTCGTGCTGGCACTTGCAAAGATTGATAAGAGAAGGCAGAAGGCAAGAGACAAGAAGAAAGAAGTATGAATGAAAACTTTAGTTCTGGGTTATTACCAGTTTCAAAAGAAGAATTGTATCAAGACGCGCAGTGCGTTAGCGTAGCGGCACGAAATGCGATACAAAGCTTCCATAACCTAAGTTCCGCGCTTTTAAACGTGGGTTAATTCTACCGTCTGTCTTTGGCCTCCTGCCTCCTGAAGGCAGCCCCATCATCAAAGAAAATTAATGGTTGTAGAAAATCAACGTACAGTAGTGGTTACAGGAGCCTCAACAGGAATTGGTCAAGCGTGTGCTTTGCTTTTAGACCAATTGGGCTTTTCTGTTTTTGCTGGAGTGCGTCAAGATGTTGATGCTCAAACGCTTAAACAGAAAGGGTCACAAAGGCTGATTCCGATTTTTTTAGATGTTACTGATGCTGAATCGATCGCAGATGCGGTTGATAAAGTAACAAATGCAGTTGGCGGTGCGGGGATTTTAGGTTTAGTGAATAATGCCGGAATTGCTGTTCCTGGGCCGTTGGAATTATTAGCGATCGCAGAATTTCAACACCAGATGCAGGTTAATGTCACCGGACAATTAGCTGTGACACAAGCATTTCTTGGTCTTTTACGTCAAAATCGGGGTCGAATTGTCAATATGGGTTCCATTGCTGGTAGGAGTCCTACGCCGTTTCTCGGAGCTTACAATGCTTCTAAATTTGCTTTGGAAGCACTCACTGATGTGATGCGGATGGAGTTACGACCTTGGGGAATCTCAGTTTCAATTGTTGAACCTGGTTCTATTGCTACCCCAATCTGGGAAAAGTCCCTAAGTCAATCTGAGGTAGCCCAGCATGATTTACCACAATCAGCACAAAATCTTTACGGTCAAGCGATGAATATTGTCCGCAAGAAAATGCAAATTCTCGCATCTAAGGGAATTTCTGCGGATATTGTCGCTCAGGTTGTTGTTCATGCGCTGACTGCAAAGCAGCCTAAGACGCGTTATCTTGTTGGACAAGATGCCAAACTCGGAGCAATCCTAAAGCATATTTTGCCCGATCAGCTACATGACAAGATAATTTTATACTCAATGGGGCTGTAGATTACCTGTTGTTACTACTTCAGAGGTTGTTACTCCGAGTGTAAAGGCTTTAAGGGACTGACAAATAAAAAAACATCCCAAATTTTCTTGTGAAATGGGTGTCCTCACCCGTCGCATATTCAGGGCGGGCTTTTCGGCCTACCCCACAAGAGGGATAATTTATTTTTTGGAGGGGTATTTAGTTTCGGAAGAGTCCAGTGTAGGCGTTGCTTCAAAAAGCGATACCAATGGTCAACAGTAAAACGACGCTCTTAGAGTTGTCAAACTTCTTTTAAGGTGGGCATTTGTTCTCCCAACCAAGCCAACCACAAAGGTTTTGATACTCTTAATTTGCCTTCCTCAGAAAGACGCTCAACCCGAATCAGAGACATCAGACGTGTAGCGGCTTTGCGAAAATGTAAATTTGACCACAAGCTCACCTTGATGCGTCCTAGTTTGGCATGGTTTACTTGGAATCCTCAGCCTAAAAGGCTGGGGAGGATGTCAACCAAAATCTCAAACTACCTAGTTGACACTGTACCGTCCAGACGGTATTATTAATTTATAAGCCGTCCAGACGGTATACCAAAAGTAGATACTTGAATCCAATCTATATCAATCTTGGATTGAGAATGTTATGTTTACCATTGCAAATCCCTTTTTTCATCAAACTGCTTTGGGTTCCTATAGCAATTCGCTGCTGTTTCAAAATCCCCAGGTTCGACATGCTACGGATTTGTTGGATGAAACTTTACACTGTATGATTACATCCCACCGATTTTCAAAGAGAGCAAGTTTACCCAATAAATCTAATCCTAAGCTGATGCGCGTCTAGATTGTACACTTTTGCATTTAGACCGTCCTAAGTCAATTGGTCATCTGTCCTTTTAAATACAAATGACTAATGACTAATGACCAATGACCAATGACAACCCTCACATTAAATATACAAATTAAATGCGTAACAGCTTAGCCTTGCTGCCCCACAGACGAAGCAATGAGAGAAGATATTAACAATCTCGTTGCCAGATAAACTGTGTTCACCGGACAATTTATCCAGTTCCATCATTCAAGCTCTATGACTGCTACCAAAAAAACAAAATCTACGTCTCTCACCCGTAATGCATTGCTAGAAGCAACGGCGCGAGTGATGGTAGCTGATGGTTCAAAGGGATTGACGTTGGAGGCAGTTGCCCGCGAAGCAGGTGTCAGTAAAGGTGGATTACTTTACCACTTTCCCAACAAAGAAGCCTTGATTGCTGGGATGTTGCAACAGCTAATTGATGAAAAGACAGCATCACTAAAGCATGAATTAGAGCAAGATGATGCACCGAATACACCAGGACATTGGCTTAGAGCCTACATCCGGTCATTTGAAAATCATAATACTCACTCTAGTCCAATGCAATCCGCAATACTTGCAGCGGTTGCTGAAAATCCAGAATTACTTAAGCCCTGGCAAGAAAAATTTGCTGATTGGCAACGGCTAATTGAAGCAAGTGGACTCGATCCGGCGATCGCAACTTTGATTCGTCTAGCGCTCAATGGTCTATCCTTCGCCTATCTCTTTGGTTTAGGAGTCCCGCAGGAATCTTTGCACAAGCAGGTAATTGAAACTCTGCTGAAACTAGCACGAGAGTAATTCGTAATTGAGACGGTGTGAGAAAGGCTTGATTTGGACGCATTCCTAATTTGATGTTTGCGTCTAGAGATTGTTGTCATACCTGTCTCGATTACATCTGGATGCAGCGCGACTCCGTAATTCCACCACAGATTTCTCTCGAGTAGATGATATGTCAGATAGTGCCAACATCTGACTCAGTTTTACTTGCAATTTTTGACACAAGGAGATTTGTCATGACTAGCGATTTACAATTCCGACCCACCGATCCACAATTCCTGCTCAATCCTTATCCCTGGATGGCAAAAATGCGTCAAGAAGCGTCGGTTTTCTATGACCCAGAGCAACAAGCTTGGATGGTGTTTCGCTATGACGATGTGAAACGAGCATCAAGCGAATGGAAAACCTTTTCATCTAAATCGCCGAAACCCCTCGGTCGAGAAGATTTTACTCAGAGTTTACCCCAGACCGATCCGCCGAAACATCAGTCACTACGCGCAATAGTACAAAAGGTGTTTACTCCGCATCGAGTCGAAGCTATGGAACCTCGGATTACCGAACTGACTCACGAGTTGCTCGATCAAATGAAGCAACACAAACAGGTCGATTTAATCCAAGCTTTCTCCTCACCTCTGCCGATCATCGTGATTGGAGAAATTCTCGGTGTACCCCTTGATGAGCGGGAAGACTTCAAGCGCTGGTCAGACGGGGTATTAGCTAGCGATCCAACCGCGATCCAAAACATGGCTGACTATTTCCGAAAATTACTCAAGGAGCGGCGATCGCATCCAGGTCAAGATTTGATCAGCGATTTAATTGCGGCTTATGAAGAGGGAGAAAAGTTGACCGGACAGGAAGTTGTGGATTTTTGCATCCTACTGTTGACAGCAGGGAATGAGACTACAACTAACTTGATTACCAATACAATTTGGTGTCTGCATGAGTACAGTCATGAAAACCAACGCTTACGCAATGACTTGTCTCTATTACCGGGTGCAATTGAGGAAGTATTGCGTTACTATTCCCCGGTTACTTTTTTGAATCGATTCACGCAAGTCGAAACCCAGATTGGAGACCAGACAATTCCTGCTGGGCAAGTTGTGCATCCTTGGCTCGCTTCTGCCAATCGAGATGAACATCAGTTTGAGAATGCCGATCGCTTCATCATCGATCGAGACCCGAATGAACATATTGCCTTTGGAAATGGGATTCATTTCTGTTTAGGCGCACCTTTATCTCGACTGGAAGCCAAGATTGGCCTCAAAGCTTTACTCTCAGAATTTCCTAACCTTCGCGTTGACTCAAAAGAGTCTCTTAAACCAATTCCGACCCTGAGAGTACATGGACTGGAAAGCTTGAGTGTTTTGTTATAGAAAACGAATCAGCCCTGCTCTGAAAGTGGGGCGATCGTTTCCGTAGACCGACCCCCGGTTTGTGCCGTTGGCGTTGAAACGCTACAAAATTTGATGGTGCATGGGGGGTCACATCGACCACATAACTTTGAAAGAAAAAAAGGAACATCAACATGTCTACAGAGTACACAGTAAACTCGTATTTGTTGGATCGTCTCAAGGAATTGGGCCTGCGTCATATCTTCGGTGTGCCGGGAGATTATGCTTTTCCTTTGCTGGATTGCATTGAAAAGAATCAGGATATCTCGTGGGTCGGTAACTGTAATGAACTCAACGCATCCTACGCCGCCGATGGTTACGCCCGCATTCAGGGTATTGGTGCGTTTGTGGTGACTTGTGGAGTCGGAGAATTAAGTGCGGCTTGCGGTGTTGCGGGTGCATACGCCGAACGGGTGCCGATGGTGGCGATCGCTGGTCATCCTACCACACAGGCATTGAAGAAGGGACTGTCTACACACCACAGCCTGCACGGGGATTTTAGTGTCTTTCCCAGAATCTACAAAGAATTCACGGTGGCTCAGGCACTCCTCACACCGGAGAATGCTTGTCAAGAAATCGATCGCGTCCTTCAGGCATGTTGGTCCGAGAAGCTTCCAGTTTATATTCAGCTTCCCAACGATGTGGGAGGTCTGCCCGCTCAACCTCCTACAGAAAAGCTGGCATTGTCTGAGCCGACAAGCGATCAAACGCAACTCACGGCCTTCCTGAAGAGCTTGCTGCCATTGCTGAGTGCAGCAGGTCGCCCCGCGATGCTCATTGATTCTCCAGTGGGTTCTTATCATTTGACAGAGCTGGTTGAGTCCTTCGCCAACAAGAGTGGCATTCCTTTTGCAGCAACCTTTACAGGCAAGTCGGCTTTGCTGGACGAAACCCACCCGCAGTATCTTGGGACGTATCAGGCAGGGATGGAAGGTAGTGCTGTCAATCAACTGATCGAAGCAGCCGATCTGCTGCTGCGCCTGGGTATTCAGCACGATGAAACGAATAATGGATGTGCCGCCTTCGATTTGCAATCGCCTCACGTTGTGGATCTCCAGATAAAAAGCGCTGCGATCGGAGCGTCTCACTATCCGAATGTGACCCTGCGTGACGTGCTGATGCAATTAAGCGAGCAGGTTCCCCACCGCCAGTTCGCCTTTAGTTCCCAACAGGCTCGCACCAACTCTGTGCCGTTTGAGCCACAACACGATACCCCCATCAAGCAAGATCGCTTGTGGCAGCGCTTCGGTCATTTCCTTCAGTCAGATGATGTCCTCGTCGTCGATCTGGGTACGTGTAATGTGGCTACGACGGTTCCGATGCCAGCACGCACCAAGGTCGTGACTCAGTGGACGTGGGAGGCGATTGGCTATACACTGCCGGCTGTCCTTGGGGCGCACATGGCAGACCAGACCCGCCGCCACCTGCTTGTGGTTGGAGATGGCGCCTTCCAAATGACTGCACAGGAACTCTCGACTATCTTACGCCAAGGACTAGCCCCGATCATCTTCTTGCTCCATAATAACCACTATGAGGTTGAGAACGCGCTTCAAGAAGGTGGTTTCAGGGAGATGCACTATAACGAACTTCAGTCCTGGAGCTATCATCAGCTGGCGATGGTCTTCGCACAGATGCAGAAGCCATTGGGTCTGAGGGTCACTACTGAGTCAGAGTTAGAGACAGCCCTCACGAAGGCGGCTCAGGCTCAGACTGAGGGAAGATGTGTGTTCATTGAGGTGATGCTAGCTCCCAAGGATATTCCTTCCCAGTTAACCAAGTCCATAAATCTGCTAGAGCACGAACAAAAGTAGAACTTGTAGCCTACACCATACTATAAGCCTTTTTAAGCGGATGGTCGGGGGCGATCGCCCCGTTTGTTGGTGACACCACCCTTTCCACTCTTTAGCTTGAGTGCTGCGCACTCAAGCTGTTTTCGTCTAAATTAGAGTTAAAATGTATACCAAACAACCACGGATACTTTTTTAGCGATCGCCTGCTTTTAGTCTAAACTCCAGTAATCAACAAACTCATGGTTTTCATCAACAAAAGCATGAGTTTTATCAACAAAACTATGGTTTTTGTAACGAGAGGGAGAATCTAGCCAAAAATTAACTCTGAACTGAAGTTAGTTTAAGCAATATTTTTGTTAAAAGTCTTTTACCGTAAAGATTTTAGATTATTTTGTTGTCTAAGTGACAAAAATTTATTTATAACTCAAGCTAATGATGGGTTCAAGAGAGCTACCAAATTGTACTTGACGGTACCTTTTTTTGTGTTGGATATTTTTAATATTCATAAGAGTACCTTATTTAATATTAAAAGTTTTTGCGATTTGTACTTATAGTAGTATTTCTGCTTATTTTAACTAAATTGCAGCATTAGTATGTGCTACATCTAACAGAGATATGAACAATTATCCGAAATGTTGCTAGTTTAGTTAGTAGGTTTGATTAAACTAAAGCATAAATTTCCTAAAATCAATATATTTATCCAGTAAATTTTGTCATCCTCATTCCTGAGTGAACTTGATTAGTTATGCTCCTAGATTTAGAAAGATTTTATCAGGCTTGCAATCCCAGCAGACCTCTAATTATAGGAAATGCCAGCGATCGCAGGTACTATATCGATTTTGCTGCGGTGCGGGGTGGCAAAATTATCGAAGCTTTGCAGCGGACGATCGCTAGAATATCGCCAGATATCCCAACCTGTCAACTATTTACAGGACATCTCGGTTGTGGAAAATCAACAGAGTTGTTGCGCCTGAAAGCTGAGTTAGAAGTGCAGCAATTTCATGTAGTTTATTTTGAGTCTACCCATGTCTTAGAAATGGCTGATGTGGATGTGACTGATATTTTATTAGCGATCGCTGGACAGGTGAGTGAAAGCCTAGAAGCGATGAAAATTAGGCTCAAACCTACCTACTTTACTAAGTTGTTTGGTGAACTTGTAGATTTTCTGCAAACGCCAATTGACCTTGGGGTAGAAGCAGAATTGTCTGTAGGGATTGCCAAAATTACAGCGAAAACGAAAGAAAGTCCCCAATTGCGGCGGCGGTTAAGAGATTATCTCGAACCGCGAACCGCAAATATTTTACAGTCAATTAATCAAGAATTACTAGAACGTGCCAACAAAGAACTGAAAACCAGGGGTAAAAAAGGACTGGTGGTGATTGTTGATAACTTGGATCGAGTTGCAATTCGACCTTTACCATCGGGGCGATCGCTGCCAGAATATTTATTTATTCAGCGTGGCGAACAATTACGCAAACTGAATTGTCATGTAGTCTACACTATTCCTCTAGCCCTGACTTTCTCTAACGATAGCGCCGAACTTCAGCATCGTTTAGGGGGAGGAGTTGCACCAAAAGTTTTACCGATGATACCTGTGCGTTTGCGCTCTGGTGAGATTTTTCCCCAAGGGCTAGCAATGATGCGGCAAATGGTGCTAGCTAGAGCTTTTCCAGACATTTTACCTAGCGATCGGTTAGGCTTAATTACAGAGGTGTTTGATAGTCTGGAAACCTTAGATCGATTGTGCTTGATAAGTGGTGGTCATGTACGCGACTTACTAGGTTTACTGTTTGACTGTCTGCGAGAACAAGATCCACCCTTTGATCGGGAGTGTGTCGAACTGGTAATTCAAAGACAGCGGGATTACCGAGCCAACGCTATCGACCCCCATGAGTGGGAATTAATCTTTCAGGTGGTGCAACAGCAACGAGTTAGAGGTGATATAGAATACCATACCCTTTTGCGAAGTCTATTTGTATTTGAATACCGCGATCATCAAGGAGCTTGGTTTGCCGTCAACCCAGTTTTAGCGGAGACAGAAAAATTTAAATCATGGTTGAACGACACGCACAAGTAGATATAACAGCAGCTAACGAGCGCGCTCTGAGGAGTTTGGGGAGAGCAATTACCCTTTCTAGCGGTCAATTTTCCTTGGTTTTGGTGTGCTGCAATTATCGAGTTTTGCAAGAACTTATGCTGCAACAACTCGAAGAACTCTCTCCAGGAGTACACCATATTCAAAAGGTAGTTCTGCCGCATAATGCCAGAAGTCTTTACACAAGTATTCATTTACAACTGCTAACTGAAGCTAATCCGCCATCGGCGTTGATGATTTTGGGTTTAGAGTCAGTAGATGGACTCGACGATTTACTGAGGTCTATTAATCATATTCGGGATGAATTTCGCAAACGCCACCCATTTCCGATGATTGTATGGATGAATGAGGAAGTGTTGCAAAAGGTAGTCCGTTTAGCACCAGATTTTGCTAGTTGGGCGGCTACACCGATTCGGTTTGAAATGACAACTCAATCACTGCTGCAATTTCTGCAACAAGAAACTGACTCTTTATTTGCCACGGTGTTACCAACTTATATACCTGACAATTTAGGTCATGTGGAAAAGCTAACGCGAAACCTAACCCCCCAGCCCCCTTCCCTATTAGGGAAGGGGGAGAATTCAAAGCCTCTCTCCTCACAGGAGAGAGGTTTTCCAGATTCCGTGAAAAGTCAGAATGCTGCACAACACCAACCTCCTCAAGTTGCAAAGCATTATGCCACTGTCGAGCAAGTTTGGGAACATAGCTATGAACTCCACTTTGCGATTAAAGAGTTGCACAATCGTGGTATTACCTTAGAGCCAGAATTACACGCTAGTTTAGAATTTGTTTTTGGTCTAGATAATTATATTAGCGATCGCATCAATACAGGTTTAAGCCATTTTCAACAAAGCTTGCAAGTTTGGCAAAAGTTAGTGGAGATAGAAAAAGCAGGGGAAGCAGGGGAAGCAGGGGAAGCAGGGGAGGATGAAGGAGTATTTTCTTCCCCTACGCCTCCTAATCGCCCATCTGCTCTACTTCTGCGACAGGGAATTTTGCTGTTTTATATTGGGCTGTGTTATTGCCGTTTTGCAGAGCAAAATCAAATAGAAAACCGCCGCCATTGGTATACTGCTAAATCTTATTTTCAGCAGTGCTTGAATATTTTGCAGGTGGCTGGGCGTTTAGATATAGTTGCTGGATTTATTAATCAACTCGCTGAGGTTTTGCAATATCTGCAAGAGTGGGAAGAATTGCAGACTGTTGCTCAAAAGTCTCTGGAGTTACATCAAACTTATGGTAGTCAAATCCAACTAGCTTGTGACTACGGTTTTTTGGCGCAAGTAGCTGTGCAGCAGTCGCGGTGGGTACAGGCGAGTATCTTAGCACACGTATCACTGCTGAAATTAGGTGAAGCGCAAAAGCAGAACGACCCTTATAACTGTTTATTTCCATTACTGCTGGCGCAAATTTACTATTTAGTGTTGGTGAAAGCACAGCGAAATTTAGGTGAATTGGTAATCGCTCGTGAATACTTAGATAAGGCGACAAAAGAACTGCCAGCAGCCTTAGAAAGCAGTGCCCATCAATACGATGCCCATCGTTATATTCGCTTATTGCGGAGACTGCGATCGCTGTACTTTGAAGAAGGGCGATATTTAGAAGCCTATTACATTCGCCAAAAACGGCGTTCTGTTGAGCAGCAGTATGGTTTTCGGGCTTTTATTGGTGCAGGACGCTTGCAACCCCAAAGACAGGTGACAAATCCAGCATTGATGTCACCTTCTGGAAGTAGCAGCGTTGCTTTAGAAATTGCAGCTTCTGGTCGAGAGCGTGATATTAATAACTTAATTGGCAGAATTAGCCGCGCCGATCAAAAGTTGACGGTGATTCACGGTCAATCGGGGGTGGGTAAAAGTTCTACCGTCACGGCGGGTTTAGTTCCAGCACTGCAAAATCGAGCCATTGGCGATCAAATAGCCGTGCCTGTGGTACTACAAGTTTATACCGATTGGGCACGGGAATTAGGGAAATCTTTAAGTGAGGCGATGTCTAGTGACGCATCCTTGGCGATTTACGCTGATATTAACCCAGAAGCAGCCATTGAATCAGAAGCTTTGCCTTATTCTGGTACACTGTTCACCATTGGTAGAATTTTACAACAACTCCAAGAAAATGCCGATCGCCATTTGATCACAGTTTTAATTTTTGACCAGTTTGAAGAATTTTTCTTTGGTTATAGCGATCGCAATCAAAAACAAGAGTTTGATAAGTTTATTAGCGATTGCCTGAATATACCATTTGTCAAAGTCATCCTTTCCTTGCGAGAAGATTATTTACATCGGTTATTAGACTTTAAACATCTCTCGGCACTGGAAGCGATTAATAATAATATTCTCGATAAGCATATCCGCTATCAGTTAAATAATTTTTCGCCAGAATATGCCAAAGCAATTATCCGAAAATTGACGGAGCGATCGCAGTTTAATTTAGAACCCGCTTTAATTGATGCCTTAATCGAAGATTTATCAACAGAATTTGGAGAAGTCCGCCCCATTGAATTACAAGTGGTGGGAGCGCAAATTCAAGATGAACGCATTACTACACTAGAAGAATATCAGCCATATAGACCGAACAAACTCATCGAACGATATATTAAGGAACTAATTAAAGACTGCGGCCCAGAAAATGAACGAGCCGCTTTACTCGTCTTATACTTATTAACAGATGAAAGCAACAACCGACCTTTTAAAACTCGTGCTGAGTTAGCGGCACAACTAGCAGAGTTAGAAGATGCTGACAAATTAGATTTAGTATTAGAAATTTTAGTGCGCTCCGGTTTAGTAGTTCTCTTTCCTGATGTACCAGAACGCTATCAACTGATTCACGATTATTTAGTAGACTTGATTCGCTACCTGCAACAACAAGAATCGAGCTTACAGGTACAACTAAATCAGTTGCGCTATAAAGTAGAACAAAGTAAAGCTGAAATTGAGCGACTGAAGAGCGAACTTAGTCAAAATAAGCAGCGTTCCAAATTGGTAGCTCCTCATCCCCAACAGGGATTAGACTTATTAACAGAATTGCGAGAGTTACACAAGCGCGAAGAATTAAGTCAGTTAGAAATTGAGCAATTACGAGCTGAACTTAAAGAAAAAGAGTTAACAGCTAAACTTGCAGAAAGTCAAAAGAAACAAAGACTTAGTGAAGCTCAATTAAATCGTTCGCTGAAAATTGCCCTAACCGCTTCCGTTCTCGCCATCTTCGGATTAAGTGTTTCCATAGTGACAGCAGTAGATAGCGAAATTAAAACCCTCAGTGCATCCAGTGAAGCTTTATTTGCCTCGCAAAAAGGTATTGATGCCTTAAAAGAAAGTTTAAAGGCAGGGAGAAAATTACAACAAACAGTCTGGGTAGATTCCAATACAAGAGAGCAAGTACAGACGGCGCTTTATCAAGCAGTTTCTGGGGTAAGAGAATATAACCGTTTGGATGGGCATATATCTGGTGTAAATAGTGCTACATTCAGCCTCGATCGCTCTTTAATTGCCTCAGCTAGTGCGGATACTACAATCAAACTCTGGCATCCCGATGGTAGCTTGGTCAAAACCTTGTCGGGGCATGAGGATGTGGTTAATAGCGTCAGTTTCAGCCCAGATAGTCAAATCGTTGCTTCCGCCAGTCAAGACAAAACGATAAAACTTTGGAGTCGAGAAGGTCAACTGCTTGCTACTTTATTAGGGCATCAGGGTGTGGTGAATAGTGCTAGTTTCAGCCCAGATGGCCAGATTATTGCTTCGGCGAGTACAGACAAAACAGTAAAATTGTGGAGTCGGGATGGTAAGCTGCTCAAAACTTTGCAGGGACATGATGGTGCAGTCTTGAGTGTCGCTTGGTCAATCGATGGTCAAACCTTAGCTTCTGGGAGTGCTGACAAGACGGTGAAACTGTGGAGTCGAGATGGTAAGCTGCTCAAAACCTTACAGGGACATGAAGATGCAGTGAAAAGTGTAGCTTGGTCGCCCGATGGTAAAACAATTGCATCTGCTAGTTTAGACCAGACAATCAAACTGTGGAATCTAAAGGGTAAGCTAGTGCGAACCTTATCGGGGCATAGTGCTGGAGTTACCAGCGTCAGTTTTAGCCGCGATGGTAACACGATCGCTTCCGCAAGTACCGATGAGACAATCAAACTCTGGAGTTCTGAAGGTGTGCTGCTGGGAACCCTAAAGGGACATAATAATTGGGTTAACAGTGTCAGTTTCAGCCCAGATGGTCGCACCCTTGCTTCCGCCAGTCGGGACAAAACTATTAAACTTTGGCATTGGGACGATGTGTTATTGCGAAAGCCCAAAGCCGATAATGATGACTGGATAACTAGCATCAGTTTTAGCCCAGGCGATCGCACCTTGGCAGCAGCAAGTCGAGACAAAACTGTAAAACTTTTCAGTCGTGATGGTAAACTACTTCGTACATTCACGGGGCATCAGGGTCAAGTTTGGGGAGTTAGTTTTAGCCCCGATGGTCAAATAATTGCCTCGGCTAGTAAAGATAAAACAGTGAAGCTTTGGAGTGGTGACGGTAAACTGCTCAACACCTTACAGGGTCATCATGATGCCATCTTGGGTGTGGCTTGGTCGCCTAATGGTCAAGTAATTGCCTCTGCTAGTAAAGATAAAACAGTAAAGCTTTGGAGTCGTGACGGTAAACTGCTCAACACCTTGCAGGGACATCAAGAAGCAGTGAATTGGGTAAGCTTTAGCCCAGATGGTAAGTTGCTAGCCTCAGCCAGTGATGACAAAACCGTGAAAATATGGAGTGTAGAGGGTAAATTGCTATACACATTAACTGGTCACAGCCGTCGGGTAAATGGGGTTGCTTGGTCGCCTGATAGTCAAAGCATTGCTTCAGTGAGTATTGACAGCACAGTGAAGATTTGGAATCGAGACGGTAATTTGCTAAATACTCTCACAGGCGATGGTGATAGTTTTATCAGTGTCAGTTTTAGCCCCGATGGCAAGACTTTAGCAGCTAGCAGTGATGACAAAGTGAGGATTTGGAACCGAGCAGGGACATTGCTGATTGCTTTGAAAGGTGATAAGGATGAGTTAACCAGCGTCAGTTTCAGCCATGACGGCAAGACTCTGGCTGCGGGTAGTGGCAATGGCACAGTAATTTTCCGAGATTTAGCAGATATTCAACTGGAAAAATTACTGACACGGGGTTGCAATTTGCTACATGATTATTTGCAGACTAATCAGAAGGTAATGAAAAGCGATCGCGCCTTGTGTTTTGGTAGGTAATGCAGAAGAATTATGAGAGGCGATATTGAGCAGTAACCGCAGGAAATCCTGGCTGTAATTAGTCAATATCCCACGTTTAAAATAACTACACTATTGAACAGTAAACTACCCACCAACAACCTTTGGTCGGAGCAATGCTAAGATAAATAAGCCGATTCACTCGCGCCAAAGTTCAATGACTATTGCCAAACTATCCGAACTAGGCATTACTCACCTTCCCGACCATACTGAGTTACCAGAGTCAGATGGAACCTTTGTGAAAAATTTTCAAGAACACCCACAAAGCATACTTCTAACTGACTCTGTTCAAGGTGTATTACAGCAAATTCATTCAGATAATCAGTATTGTATTGGTCAAGATTGTGGCATTTACTGGCGTTTGACCGAACCACCTGAGCGCGGTGCCGAAGCACCCGATTGGTTTTACGTCCCGAATGTTGCACCTATGTTAAATGGTCAGTTTCGGCGTTCGTATGTGTTGTGGCAAGAATATGTTGCTCCCTTAATTGTACTGGAATTCGCTTCTGGGGATGGTTCCCAAGAAAGAGATAATACTCCAATTACTGGTAAATTCTGGGTATACGAGCAAGCAATCCGCGTACCTTTTTACGGCATTTACGAATTTCGCAAAGCTGCGGTTGAAGTTTATCACTTAGTTGATGGTAGGTATCAGCAACTCACAGCTAACGAACGTGGACACTATGAGATTTCCTTAATGGGTGTCGAATTGGGTATTTGGCAAGGACAGTATGGAAATACTACAGCGCCTTGGTTGCGTTGGTGGGATACACAGGGAAATTTATTACTAACTGGTGAGGAAAAATCGCAGTTATTAGCACCTCAACTAGAACAAGTACAAGAAAAATCGCAGTTATTAACATCCCAATTAAAACAAGAACAGCAAAAAACCCAGCGTTTAGCAGAACGTTTGAGACAGCTTGGAATAAATCCTGACGAAGTTTAATATCTGATTGGGGATGGATTCAAGAGTGTTATAAGCAGTTTTTAGCTTTATGGAGACAATGCTAAGGGCGATCGCGCCTTGTGTTTTGGTAGATAACGTGAATTTTAGATGCGATTGGAGATGGAATCAAGAGTGCGATCTGTTAAAAGCTTTAAGGTAAGTCCCAATGGCGATCGCGCCTTATGTTCTGGTAGGTGATAGCGTATTTGATTATCGAATTTACTTTTTACTTTTGCCTTGTTGTACTAATGTGTTTGCTCGTTCAATTTAATGGCTATTCAGGTGAAACGAGCCTAACGTTGGGAAAGTAGGTGCGATAGCGATTGACATCGCGGGTAATGATATCGTGTTCGGTTAAAGACTTCTCATTAAGACCGCAGGGGGCAGGGGGCAGGGAGCAGGGGGAAAGAGGATTTCCTGGTTTTTGCACAGATGCGAGAATTATAACTAATTAAGCGAACATGATATGAGAGGCAAATTAGCAGTGCTAGCATGGGCACCAATGTAGAAATCAGGCAATGGGGAGGTTCTTGCGCCACCACGACGACGGTAGTTAAGAAAACTTTGACCTGCTAGGAATGCCGCATCCCAAGGTAAAGGGAGACGTTGAAATATATCTTCTGGCAATGCAGTGATGAGTTCCTGTTCTCTGAGAAAGCCGATGGCAATCTCAGCGTAGATGATGGGATTGATCGCAAGTTGGTCTTGACGGGCATAGGTTGCCAGTTGAAGGGCTGACCAATCAAACCAGTTGGGATCGTTGGTAAGAATGTCGAGGATAACGTTGCTGTCTACCAAAACCGTCATAGATTGTCGTCGCTACGGGTGAGGGTCATGATTTGGTCAGTGGTGAGGTTTCCAGCAGCGCAACCCCGCATGGTGTCAATCCAGGTTGAGATTTTATCGGTAGGTTGTATTTTCTTGAGGTAGAGGCGATCGCCTTCGATTTCAAACGCTAATTCTACATCGGGAGAAATGTTTAGCACCTCTCGAATTTCAGGAGGGATGATAATTTGACCGTCAGGTGTAATCCGCATAGTGTGTTTGTTGTTCAAGTGTTCTTATGTCCTCATATTAATAGAGGTTGTAGATTGAGCGATCGCACCCCAAAAAACACTTTTGTAGTTAAATATACGACATAAATATATGTATTAATACGGTACAACAACAGGGAAAGACCGACCGACTCAAGGTAACAAAGACACTCTAAGAGCGATCGCTATTCTCACAGCATAAGTATATCTTGTATAGGAAGATACTTGTCATGGAACTTGAAATAGATTTTTTTATTTTACCTAAAAATCTAAGTAAACATACTAATACACTGTGACAGAAATTTGCTTACCTTTAACAAGGGACTTGAGTAGAGGCAATTCATGAATTGCCCCTACTGGTCTGCTTGCTTAATTGAGATGGTAGCTGGATTTGCGCCGCACTCTATTAGGCTGTGATTTGTTTATTATTCTCAGCTTAATTTCGGTCTAATCATGATCAAAAACACTATTTTAGATCCTCTAGTAACTGATATTCGGTGTGAAGAAAT
This sequence comes from Nostoc sp., assembly GCF_036917415.1. Lineage (GTDB taxonomy): Bacteria > Cyanobacteriota > Cyanobacteriia > Cyanobacteriales > Nostocaceae > Nostoc. The sequence continues at coordinate 175,404 of NZ_JBALDJ010000114.1, forward strand.
TTGTCAGATTTTGGGAGAGACTTACAACCAAGAACGCTGGAACGATTGGCGCTGGCAAATGCGGCATCGGTTGACTAAGCTGGAACACTTTCAGAAGTTATTAAGGCTTAGTGCTACCGAAGAACAGGGACTTTTAATCGTACCAGAAAAGTTTGCTGTAGCTGTAACCCCATACTTTGCATCGCTACTCGATCCAGAAGATTTCCTTTGCCCACTACGGTTACAAGTGATACCACAGCAAGAAGAACTAATAGTTAGTCCAGCAGACATGGTAGATCCATGCGGTGAAGATGGCGATACTCCAGTGCCAGGACTCGTACACCGCTATCCTGACCGAGTGTTGCTGCTTGCCCTAGACAGTTGCGCTGCTTATTGTCGTTACTGCACCCGCTCTCGTTTGGTGAGCCAAGGTGAGATGTATCCAGTAACGCGGCGGTTGGATGCGATCGCTGCTTACCTGGAGGAACACACTGAGATCCGTGACGTGCTAATTTCCGGTGGCGATCCTCTATTGATGGCTGATGAACCTTTAGACAATTTGCTTAGGCGGCTGCGTGCCATCAAGCATATTGAATTTATCCGCATTGGTTCTCGCGTGCCAAGTTTCTTACCGCAGCGCATTACACCGGAACTGGTTGCCTTGCTTCGTAAACATCGTGTGTGGCTATCTTTGCACTTTTGTCATCTGCGGGAACTTACTCCAGAAGTTGCACAAGCTTGCGATCGCCTAGCTGATGGCGGCATTCCTCTAGGCAGTCAAACCGTGCTGTTAAAAGGTGTGAATGATTCTGAAAAAGCCCTGAAGAATCTGTTTCACGGTCTTCTCAAGCTGCGTGTGCGACCCTATTATCTTTATCAATGCGATCCAGTTGTTGGTACTGCACATCTGCGAACGAGTGTGCAAACTGGGCTTGATTTAATTTCTAAATTGCGTGGTCATACTACTGGCTACGCTGTACCAACCTATGTAATTGATGCCCCTGGTGGTGGTGGCAAAATCCCAATTCAAGCTGAGACTCTAGCTGCTTATGAGAATGGTACAGCTACAGTGCGAAATTGGGCAGGTAAGATGTACACCTATGTAGATCCAGGAAAGTAGGTTTAACCCTATATATAAGTTGCTTGCCATCATCAAAAAGGGTCAGTTGGAATAGGTTCTTTTGAGTTCTTGGCAAACCAAAAAACTAAGTAATTGCAGGAGATTAGTTGGAATGTTGATTGTTGGTAATACAAACCTAAAAGGTCGAGGTGTCTTCGCACAGAAGCGCTTTTTGAAAGGACAACTCATTGAGAGAGTGTCAGTTGTTGTTATACCCGCAGAACAGGTTGAATTTCTAGATAAAACGATTTTGGGCAACTATTACTACGATTGGGAAGATAAAGCTGCGGCGATCGCTTTAGGTTTATCTTCCTTGATCAACCATTCTTACCATCCCAATACTTATTATGTGAAAAAATTCGCCGACCGAAAATTGGATCTGATTGCCTATCGAGATATAGAAGTAGGAGAAGAAATTACTGGCAACTACAACGGTTCTCCTGATGATAAATCTCCTATATGGTTTGATGTTGTTGATGAGATATTTTCACTTAATTAATGATTTAGTAATCGGAATTCCTTAATTAAGATATCTGATTTGTACGTTAAAGCTAACAGAGAAAGTTTTCTCACTGGGAATTATCGGGCTATGGGGTTATTTATTGGTCTGTGTTATGACCTGAAAGCAGACTATCTTAAGGCTGGTTTCAGTGCCTCTGAAGTCATGGAGTTCGACGATGAAGAAACTATCATTGGGCTGGAAACTGCACTATTGCAGTTAGGTCATCAGGTTGAACGTGTCGGTAATGGCAGAGAACTTGCTCTGCGCTTGGCAAAAGGCGATCGCTGGGATCTGGTTTTCAATATTGCTGAGGGTTTAAAGGGTCGCTCTCGTGAAGCTCAAGTCCCGGCAATCTGCGAATTATTCGCTCAACCTTACACCTTTTCCGATCCGCTTACCTGCGCCCTGACGTTAGACAAAGCTCTGGCTAAGAGAGTAGTGCGCGATCGCGGTTTGCCGACAGCCCCTTTTGAGGTCGTGAATACTACCGCAGAAGCAGCAGCTGTATCGTTGCCAATGCCACTTTTTCTTAAGCCGATGGCGGAGGGCAGTTCTAAAGGGGTAACTGGACGTTCTCTTGTCAAAGAACATCAGGAGCTAGTAAATGCTTATCAAGTGTTACACGAACTTTTTCAGCAACCAATACTCGTGGAAACTTTTCTTCCTGGTAGAGAAGTAACAGTAGGCATTATTGGCAACGGTAGCAACTCACGGGTGGTAGGTGTGATGGAAGTAATTTTTACAGGGCAAGTGGAAGCTTTTGCTTACACCACCCTCAACAAAGATGAGTATTTGGAACGGGTATCTTATCGTTTACTTATAGATCCTGAACCACTGGCAGTACAGGCAAGACAGCTGGCGCTGGATGCTTACCATACTCTTGGTTGCCGTGATGCTGCCCGCGTGGATCTGCGCTGCGATCCTAACGGTGTGTTGCAGTTTATGGAGGTTAACCCATTGCCAGGATTACATCATGTCCGCTCCGACTTACCAATTATCGGACGTTTGGGTGGTGTGACATACACAGAAATCATTTCTGAAATAGTCGAGTCTGCATCGCAAAGATATAAATGCTGAAAAGAGGCAAAGGGCACGCTGACAGGTACAAATAGGTGCAACAAACCTACACATATCAGCTACTTCCCTTGCACCTCTGTCCTTCTTTATGCAATATGAAGTTGCTCAAACTAAACTACAGAGGGATGTTAGATGATACGCTCATCTTATAGCGTGTTCAATAGTGTTAGCTAACTGTGGAGAATATACTCATGAATTTATTATTTATGCAAACAGCAGCACCAGCTATAGATGCTGCCCCTCATTTTCCTGTTGCTTTTACCTTGGTGTATGTCGTTGGTTTTGTTGCTGCTGTTAGCATTGGCTCAATAGCTTGGTACAACTCGAAACGCCCCGCAGGTTGGGAAAGCAAAGAACGTCCTGATTTTGTGCCTAAAGTTGATAAAGAAGAAACTCCGGGTGTGGGTGAACCTAAGTAATAAGCAGTGATGAGTGCTGAGTTTAATAATCAAACTTACAGCAGTTTTCATTTATTTTGAACCACATTTTACATTATCTAAAACCCTTGTAGAGACGTAGCACTGCTGCGTCTCTACATTTGTCTATTAACTCCGCAAAGAGGTTACATTCATATCGTCGTTCAATCTGCGAATCAGACGGGATAACTCACGAATAATATTTACCGCAATTTCGGGAGTTTCTTCGATCGCATCATATAGTTGCTCTTGCGTCAGTTCTAAAAATTCACAAGGCTCCAAAGTGGTTGCAGTGGCGGATCGAGGTTGAGTATCGAATACTGCCATCTCACCAAAATATTTTCCCTGTTCCACCTCTGCCAACTGTTTATTCCCAATGTGAACTTTAACTCGACCGGACACGACAATATAGAGCGATCGCCCTTCTTCTCCCTGTCGAAAGATGGTGTAATTAGCTGGGAATGACAATTCGTTCATCACTGAAGTGAGCCGCACAATAAAATCATCCCGCAATTCCTTAAAAATCGGGACTCGCCGGACAAATAATAAACGGTCAACACTGGTTAGCATAATTACAAGTTAGAAATCCAACATTACTGAATATCTCAAAACTGAAGTCAGAGGGCGATTAGTCATATTACTGATGTTGAATGCTAGCCGTCAAGGATATCCCAGGCTTTACCATCTGACAAGGGTTCTCTTCAATCAGAGCGATGCCTACGGCGGTAAACTACGCATAGAAGTTTCTCAAACAATAGCTCAGTATTCAATACTACTCGCTTTGGGCATTTTGAACTCAGAATTTAGTTTAGGGAAAAGGTTAAAAGTTTTTTCCCTTTTCTTCTGATCGGTGTTAATGGGTAGAAAGCCCAAAACATATAGTAAAATTGTCAATCACTTTTATTTATCCTTTTAAAAAACAAGAGTATTTGCTCTTATTTGGTTGAAAGCCATAATATTGACTTCATGAGCTCCCAAGGTACCTTGCTGAGAAAAAAATCACCAATTTGATTGGAGGCGAAGCCTCTAAAAATTGGGTAATTGGCTGATTAATAACGAATATCGATCGGTTGTCGTTAGGAAAACAGTCACAAAATCTCCTAACCTGCCCTCACATTGAGAAGCAGAGAGGACTAAGACGAACAGCATTGAATTACTGTGAGCAACAATTATGGCTTGGCTAATTAGTACATTATTGATTGGAATCTCTGTCGCTTTTGCAACTACCTTTGACGACAACTTATATTTGACAGCTTTCTTCGGAAAAGTCAATCGCAGCTTTCGTCCTAAGCATATTGTTCTCGGTGAATTCCTGGGATTTACTACCTTAGTATGTGCTAGTCTCCCTGGTTTCTTCGGTGGTCTGATTATTCCCAGCACCTGGATTGGTTTGCTGGGTTTGCTTCCCATTGCCATTGGTATCAGTAATTTCATTAGTCGAGAAGAGGAAGGAGAGACAGTGCAAGCTGTGTCAGTTAATTTACCCTCTCCTGTAAAATCTGGACGCCAGAAGAAATCACTATTCGCAACCATCCGCGATCCTCAAACTTACCGTGTTTCCGCAGTGACTATTGCCAATGGAGGAAACAACATTGGAATTTATGTACCCTTGTTTGCCAGTAGCAATCTTCCAAGTTTGAGCGTAATTGTCTGTGTTTGCTATTTCAGTATTGGGGCGTGGTGCTTACTCTCTTACAACCTGACTCGTAATCCTCTGATGACTCCCGTTTTAACTCGCTATGGTCGAAAAATCTTCCCCTTTGTCTTAATTTACTTGGGACTCTCAATCTTAATTAAAAGTGAAACATATCGGCTTTTACCTAGTCTGGCAATGCTTGGGAATTAGGTATGAGGCCGCAATTCTTGATGGGTGCTATGTCCCTGATGTAAGCAAAAAAATCAGCGATCGTTTCCCATCCAAAAAGATTTTTAATCACTTGAATTTATCAATATAAATCAAAATAATATTTAATCTTATCAATCAAGCGATCTAAAGTGAGAATAAAGCACATTATCGATGGCTCTTATAAAAGCAAGCCCACCACTACGAACCGTAATATGAAGGAACTAATGAATCAATCAAACTCTAAAAAATTAACTCAGTGGCTCGTAACAGCAGTATTTCTAGTAGTTGTCGCGGGATTTACTCTGCTTATCCAGCCTAGCGCTAGAGCGCAAACACTAATACCATCCATACATACAGAATCTGAACTAGCTCAAGTTGAATTACCAATGGAGCCTGTAACACCACCAGTAATATCTCCGGTTGTATCGCCAATAGTGTCTGTAGCAGAAAACGTTAGACATTTATTACAAACCAATGAATGTGTAGGCTGTAACCTGGCTGGGGCAATGCTAAAGGACGTAAACCTGCAAGCAGCAAACTTGGAGGGTGCTAACTTACAAAATGCAGACTTAGAAAGAGCTAACTTGCAGCAAACAAACTTACAAGGGGCTAACTTTCAAGGAGCAGATTTAGGCAAGGTAAACCTTTGGGGAGCAAACCTGGTAGGAGCAAACCTTTTTGATGCAGACCTAGAGAAAGCCAATCTCTTGGGAGCAAATTTGCAAACCGCTAACCTACAAAACGCAGATTTGGAAGATACAAATCTAACAAATGCAAACATCCAGGGAGCTAACCTGATGGGCGTTGATTTGGACGATGCAATCAGACCAGAAGGATTCGCTATTCAGTAACATCTTTTGTAGGGGCACAAGGTCTTGCGCCCCTACCGCGTGGTCTATTTACCTGAAAATTTCTGTAAACTAAAGTTATTTGTGCAAAAATTTCATAAAAAACATCAAAAGCCTGTATTCATTGCTGAATCAGGCTTTAGTTTTTAGCATACTTTGCGACTTTTAAGAAATCTTTTTTGGGACTTACACCAATTCAATTAATGATTGCAACATATCCTTGGGTAAAGACGCGATTCATCGCGTCTCTACAAATGGTCTATTTTTTGCATTCTTTTTTCCAATTGGTATTACTCTTAAAAAAACATCCCTGCGGGACGCTTTGCGAACGTAGGGACGCAACGCCTTGCACACCTAGAGAAAGGGCTTGGGGATATCAAAAGCTTATGCAGCAATGTTAGAAGACTTGTGTATACATGTTAGGCTTGCTTTTAGGAAAAACAAAGCAGCGCTTTAGTTCTTTGGGTTGAATTAGCAAAATATTTTCAGTCAATTAATTCCATCAATTCTTTTGTTTTCAAATTAGCCGCTACAGGTTGAGAACATGCAATCTGAGGAGAGATAGAGCAAATCGCCTCTGTGGTTGTTTCAAAACAATTTGATAACCCAATTGTTTTTAACAATCCTGTACGTTCTAGTAGTTGTTGGACTTCGGGTTGTAAACCTGTGAGAATTAATCGGCAATTGTGCCGTTCCAAGTCGTGATAAATATCCTCTAAGGCTACTAACCCAGTTGTGTCCATATTTGGCACAAACCGCAACCGCAGAATTAAATATTTCACTTCCGGTTCATCGCGGAGGAAGGTAGCAAATCGTTCAGCAGCACCAAAAAATACAGGGCCATCTACCCGATAAACGGCAATTTCCTTACCTAATTCCAGAGGAGTACCAGGGGGAAATACTTCGGTTTCAGGTATTTTAACTAAACTTAAATCGCTCATCCGTTTAATGAACAAGGCTCCGGCTGCAATCAATCCTACTTCTACAGCGAGAACTAAGTCAAACAAGATTGTCACTAGCCAGGTGAGAATCATTACAGCAAAGTCGGAGTAGGTAGCGCGCATCAATAAACCAATGGCTTCCCACTCAATCATCCGCAGGCTAACCACCATCAGAATGCCAGCAAGTGCTGCTAAAGGAATCTGTGCTGCTAGGGGTGCTAAAGTTAAAACGATGATGGCTAAGGCAACACCGTGAATTACCCCAGATAGTCGAGTTTTGCCGCCAGAACGGACATTGACAGCAGTTCGAGCGATCGCACCTGTGGCGGGGATGCCACCAAAAAATGGGACAATCATATTAGCCAAACCTTGACCAATTAATTCGCGATCGCTATTATGTTTCTCGCTGACTGTCATCCCATCAGCCACAACCGCCGATAGCAACGATTCAATACTTCCCAGTGCAGCTAAAGCCAAAGCTGGGTTAATTAGTTCTCGAATCAAGCCAAAATTATTCCAGTGGGGAATACCTTGAGGCATCGGTAAAGATTGGGGAATCGTGCCAATTGTTGGTACATTTAGATGGAAGGAAGAAGCGATCGCTGTTGCAAACACCAACCCCACTAAAGAACCTGGTATTGTCGTATTGATTCTGGGCCATAAAACATTAGTTGCAATCACCACAACTGCTAAGGCAACTGCTGCCCAATTAAGAGCTTCTACATGAGTTAGACTTTGCCAAAGTCCCGGCAAAAAATGTTCGCTACGTGGTAATTTTAAACCAAAGAAATTATTTAACTGACCACAAAAAATAATCACGGCAATACCATTAGTAAAACCTGCCGTCACCGGATAGGGAATAAACTTTACTAACTGTCCAAGTTTGGCAACCCCCAAGGCAATTTGGATAATTCCAGCCATCACCCCAGCAATCCAAACTTTCTCAAGGCCGTACTTGGCGACAATTCCCACCAAAATTACAGCCATTGCACCTGTTGGCCCTGTAATCTGTACTGATGAACCACCAAAAACTGCTGCGACAATTCCCGCCACAATCGCGGTGTAAAGTCCCGCCTTTGGTTCCACACCACTGGCTACTGCAAAGGCTAAAGCTAAAGGCAATGCTACTACTGCTGCTGTTAGTCCTCCTGTGAAATCGCCACGAAGTCCACCAAACAAGCGACCTAGACGCAAAAGCTGTGGTTCTTTGAGGATATTAGATGTTGCCATATCGTCATTTTCAACTCTTATACACAATTTGTTGAAGCACACACAAATGTTATTCCATCTTTTTGGTAGATTTCATCAGGGTTGTTGATAATTTCCCGATTGCGTATGGGTTTTGGTTCAAGTTCGCCTATTGCTGATTAATAAAAGAGCAGGCTTGCTTGACATAATCGATAGAGTGTGTAACGTATGATGTGCGATCGCTACTTCAAGTCTCAGTTACAGAGATAAATTTCTGCTTTAATCCAAACAGAGGCGAATTTAAGATTGGGATGCAAAGCATACAACCACGGTCGAGATCGTTAGTTGAGAAAGCTATAATTTGCTTGGAGTAAAGGTGATGTATCCTTATGCTGACGCTTGAGCAAATTGAGTCCGCGATTCTTCAACTGCCACCCAACGAGTATGAAAAGCTCATTCAATGGTTTGCTGATTTAGACTATCAACGGTGGGATGAACAATTAGAGAAAGATATTGCTGATGGCAAACTGGAAGCTTTTGCACAAGAAGCGTAGGCGTAGCCCGTCGTAGACATCGCTGAGTTCGAGGCGGGGAACTATCGAACAATTTGATGCATTACACAACTCATCGATTTTGGGAACGTTACAATGTTTTGCCTGAAGAGGTTCAGCGAATAGCCGATCAGTGTTACGAACTACTCAAGTCTGATCCCTCCCATCCATCACTGCATTTCAAGAAGGTTGGTAAATACTAGTCAGTCCGCGCAGGGCGAAACTATAGGGCATTGGGTGTAGAAGTTAAGGATGGTATTTTGTGGTTTTGGATCGGGACTCACGCAGAGTACAACAAGCTGATTGATATGTACTTACAACAGCAGCTAGCGCCAGTACAACCCCAAAATTTGATGTTTTTAAGCAAGTCGGCATCTTTTTAGTATTAACTTTATAATTTATATGAGTACAAATTTGGTAAATACTAATGTTGCAATCGATTGAAGGAGTGTACAAGAACGGTAATATACAACTTTCAGAATTACCATCTGATGTGTCAGAAAGCCGTGTTATTGTAACTTTTTTAGAACCAGAAAAATCTCGAATACAAAAGCAAATAATGCGGTTTGGTATGTTTTTTGGGCATAAACAATCAACAGAAAACGATTTTAAAGTTACTGAATTTTATGGAGATATAGAAGACAGCTTAGACTGGTTATAGGTAATATATAACCGCATCAGGATTAGTTCCGATTATTTGGTAATGAGTTAACAAACCTGTTTGTCAGAATCGCACAAAATCATCATGTCATAGAGAGTGCGATCGCACCAAAATAGCATCGATATTTTTGTGGAATAACTTGCTTGTTAAGCTTTTTTGGATTGCGTGTGCGTTTTTTGTTCAAGTTCGCCTTTTAGCAGAAGTGATTAGTTTTCCTGGTGTACTGGCTTACGGGCAGACATAAGAAGAAGCAGTTGCGAGAGTTCAAGCATTAGGACTGCTATATGTCAGTTCTATTAAGTGATGAGTTTAACCAACTAAAAATTTGTACTAATAGTTTAAACTTCATAAATAAGCTGGTAGATTTGAGGATTTTGGCTTTTTTCTGCTTTGCGGAAATTTCTGATGGCGTTGTAGGTTTTGTTTCTTAAGCTGAGGTAGATCGCTTCTGTGATTTATCAACATTAAATTAAGACAATAAATCTTATGCAACGTTTATTTCAAAGGGCTAAAAGACTAATTACAATGTGCCTAGTTACACTACTTGTAGTGACTAGCGCCCTGACTATTTCACCTGCTCCTGCTCAAGCATTAGGAGATGTAAAAGTAGAAATCTTCAATTGTGAGTCAGAATGTGGAAATATGACGGCATTTGCTGCAGGAGTGGCTTCGGGCAGCGCGGTAACGCTGGTTGCTACGGGACACGCGGCAACTCTAACAATGGCAGGGGCTGCGCTTGGTTCAGCAGCTGCGGCTGCAAGTGGAACTATAGCCGCCGCGGGGGCTGCGGTTGGTTCAGTCGTAGCAGCTCCGATATTACTTCCAGTAGCCGCAACAGCAGCAGCTGGCTATATTGGATACCGCGTATGGGAAGCTCTTAACCACAGTGAGCCAAACCCTTAAATTTAGTTGATTACAAGAGTTGTGCAAGATTAAATCTAAACTTTGCACAGTACTCTGGGACAAATATTATTTTTAGCCCTTCGGTAAGTTCACCGGAGGGCTTTCACTATTTCACAAATCTCTCTTCCTCTGCTTTCTCTGCACCTCTGCGGTTTATTTTTATTAAAAACTTATCCTATCAAGATTTCATAAATTTCCCTGAACTCAGAAAAATTTACTAAGTCTATGCTGTAAGGAACTTAAACTACCTATAAATAAAACCAGTGATACAAAACTTTAAAACAGGCACAGCATTTATTGCAGGCGGAACCATTGCAGGTGCTGGCGTTTCCGCAACTGTAGGCGGGATGGGACTAGCAGGCGGATTTGGTGCTGTTGGTATTGGTACAACTCCTGTAGTTGGTGCTGGCGCTGTGGCTGGTGCTGCTGCTTATGGCGCTTTTAAAGCCATAGCACAGGGAGATGCTGTTGTGATCGCTACAATGGGAATTGGTGCAGTCGGCGGTGCTGGTATTTATAGCGTCGTTGGTGGTATGGGTTTAGTCGCACCGAAAGTAAGGCTAGCATTTAGGATTGGTGCAGTACCGATGGCGGGAATTGGTGCAGTAGTGGGACTCGCCGCTTATGGTATTGCCAAACTGTTAGATGAATCTGGAATTAGCGAAACTCCAGCACAGCTTTTTGAGCGGATGGAAGAGAAAGTTTTGCAGATGGACTACTATTCCGAAGCAATGATGGAATTAGATGCATTTTTATCTGCTGAGGATCTCAACCAAAAATTTGCTGTTTTGGAAATTGAAGATGAGTTACAAGCGCTTAAAACTGAATTAAAGAAAAAATCAGAATTTGTTACTCCTAAACCTTCTACTCCCAATATTGAAGTAGAAAAAATATCTCTGAAAACCCAGCTAGCTGAAACGTGGAAATGTGTACGCACACTCAAAGGACACTTAGCGGCAGTTAATGCGATCGCAATCAGTCCTGATGGTACTATAGCAGGAGGCAGAAGGCAGGAGGCAGGAGGCAAAAGTATTACTATTCCTAGCTTTCATGCTTTCAAAATGTCCTAACCTGTGTGACTACGGCTATACCTTAATCAGTGGCAGTGATGACAGACAAGTTAATTTGTGGAACTTGAAAACCGGAAAAATGAACCACTTTGGAAAAAATCATCAACAGTTACTCAAGCCGCATCAATTCCATTGGTAGTAGAAGTTGTGAGTACAAATTGGCGAGATGATTATTTTCTCAAGTTCGGTGAATATGTTCGCGTAGCGTCTCCGACAGGAGAAGAGAGGAAATTGGAATTTCCGAATATTGGATTGTTGACTATGCTGCTCTTGGTAGAAAACGGTTTATCAGCAATCCTAAACAACCGACAATATCAGTTTACAAATTAGTGGAAGGCGAGTACCAAGTCACTCAGTTTCGTGGTAGCGATGCCTGCGGCGGTAAACAACGCATTCAATCGCCAACTTTAAGAGAACTAAATCTAACTGCTGAACAAGTGTTTAAGGCTGCTTTGGGAGAACAGTCGTAAACATCACCTTGCTAATACTCAGTACTTATCTACTTGGTACATGTCCTGTCCCTTGTGGGCGGTCTTTCGACCCAGCACTCTTCATTATTTTTAGCTATACTCCCATAAACGCCCTGTTTCATCTGTCAGCAGGGTAAGATATTAACCCTTGAGGAGTATTGACATATTAAGAATTTTGAAAATTAATCTTGCATATTCTGAAAAAACGTTATAAATTATTAGATAATAGGGGAATAATCTGACTTATTAGTGTCAAAAACTAATCCTGCTCAAGTAAATACACTGCAACCATTTTTAACTTCACACAACTCCTAAACAGCACTGAAGATATGTTTTTGTTTGGTAAAGCAAAGATTATGGACAGACAACGGAACAAGAAATAATCTAAAAATATATCTTATCAAGGAAGGCAGGAGGCAGAGGGCAGGAGGCAGAAGGAAAACTCCCCTCTACCTCCTGCCGCGACGCCTTGGGAGCAGGGGTTTAAGACCTCACCGTTTATACGGCGCAAAAAAAGGGAGGGGTCTGAATCCTCTTCCAATTGTTCCTTCTGCCTCCTGCCTCCTGCCTCCTTCAAGTGACTGTTTTTAGGAATTATCTTACTACTTGCGGTGGAGAACAACAACTATAATTCACCAAAATAGTAATAGATGGCAAGCAATTAACTAACAATAAAGTTGCATAAATGTCAGCAAGTTTATTGTTAGTTAATTAATTATTTTTTACCCAATTATCTTTGCTATTCAAAGAATCGTTTTTGTTATGCTGAGAATAGCAAAAATAATAAATGAAGACACCTCTACCACAAATTCACAATCCTTATGGAGTTATTCTGGCAATGCACCTAAACGAATTGGAAACTACTGAGAATTTAGAAGAAGTTGAAGAAGCATGGCTAGCACTAGAAAAATCAATTCTCTATTATCAAGGTCGCCCTGTTGGGACAGTAGCCGCTTATGATGCGTCTGTAGAAGCGCTCAATTACGATCAGTGCTTTGTCCGAGATTTTGTTTCTTCTGCTCTAATTTTTCTGATCAAAGGTAGAACCGATATTGTTCGTAATTTCTTAGAAGAAACCTTAAAGTTACAGCCTAAAGAAAAGGCATTAGATGCCTATAAGCCAGGACGAGGATTAATACCAGCTAGCTTTAAAGTGGTATCAGACAATGGGCAAGAATATTTAGAAGCAGACTTTGGCGAACATGCGATCGCTAGAGTTACACCTGTAGATTCTTGCTTATGGTGGATTATTTTATTGCGCGCTTATATAGTTGCCACAGAAGATTTTTCTCTTGCCTATCAACCTGAATTCCAAAATGGTATCAGGTTAATCATGGAAATCTGTTTGGCAAATCGTTTTGATATGTATCCAACGCTGTTGGTTCCAGATGGCGCTTGTATGATTGACCGTCGTATGGGCATTTATGGGCATCCTCTAGAATTGCAAGTCCTTTTTTACACGGCATTGCGTGCATCTCGCGAACTGCTAATTTGTCAAGGTAATTCCGATATTGTTGAAGCCATTGATAACCGTTTGCCTCTTTTATGCGCTCATATTCGCCAGCATTATTGGATAGATATTAATCGTCTGAATGCAATTTATCGCTTCAAAAGTGAAGAATATGGCAAGGCTGCTGTTAATCTGTTCAACATATATGTAGATTCTGTTCCTTATTATGAATTAGATAAGTGGCTACCAAAAAAAGGTGGTTATCTAGCAGGTAATGTTGGCCCGTCGCAGCTAGATACTCGCTTCTTTTCACTCGGAAACTTAATGGCAATCATTTCAGACTTAGCCACTGAAGAACAGTCACAAGCGATTATGACTCTGATTGAGGAACGATGGGATGATTTGGTGGGAGATATGCCAATGAAAATTTGTTTCCCAGCTTTGGAACATGAAGAATACAGAATTGTGACTGGATGTGACCCCAAAAATATACCTTGGTCGTATCATAATGCTGGTAGTTGGCCAGTTTTAATGTGGATGTTGGCGGCGGCGGCTGTAAAAACTAATAAAACAAATCTTGCACAAAAGGCGATTGAAATTGCTCAAGGACGCCTTAGTACAGATGAATGGCCAGAATATTACGATGGGAAAAAAGGGCGACTGATTGGGAAACAAGCTAGGAAATATCAAACTTGGACAATAACTGGGTTTTTATTAGCAAAAGAACTGATGGCAAACCCCGCTTCTTTACCATTAATCAGCTTTGGAAAATTACCAGCAGAACAGGTTTCTAGAGCGTGTGAGTTTGAAATTGCTAGTGTAGACCCGTATATGTCTTGATAGGGAAGTTAGGAGAGACGCGATTAATCGCGTCTGTACAGGAGTTGGGAGTTAGAATACAAAAGCCTCTTGACTCCTGAATCGTGTTTTCATGACAAACCCCCGTCAATTAGCTTTTATCACCCTACGAGATGTGCATAAGGGGGCTTATGCTGATGTTGCCCTAGATAGAGTGTTGCAAAAAGTCAGTTTGCCTGATTGCGATCGCCGCTTAGTGACAGAATTAGTTTATGGGAGCGTCAGAAGGCAACGCACCCTCGATACTCTCATCGATCAACTCGCTAAAAAGAAATCTCATCAACAACCACAAGACCTCCGCACCATCTTACATCTGGGCTTCTACCAACTGCGTTATCAAGAGCGTATTCCCGCCTCAGCTGCTGTTAACACCACAGTCCAACTCGCTAAAGAAAACGGTTTTTCTGGACTCACAGGTTTTGTTAATGGTCTATTACGCCAGTATCTCAGAAAAGCAGGGGGGGCAGGGGGAGCAGGGGAAGAAAACACTCCCTTATCTCTCCATACTGATCCGTTAGAACTTCCAGAAAACCCTGTGGAACGCTTGGGCATTTTACACAGTTTTCCTGACTGGATTGTTCAAGTTTGGTTAGAACAACTGGGTTTGATTGCTACAGAACAACTGTGTGAATGGATGAACCAATCACCAACAATTGACTTACGCATCAACCCACTTCGCACTTCCATTGAGGAAGTTGAGGCGGCTTTCCAATCTGCTGGTGTTTTGGTAAGACGCATTCCTCATTTACCCCAAGCTTTACGATTTATTGGTAATACTGGATCGATTCAAAAACTACCGGGTTTTAAAGAAGGTTGGTGGACTGTACAAGATGCTAGCGCTCAATTGGTAGGTCATTTGCTCGACCCCCAACCAGGTGAGGTGGTAATTGATGCCTGTGCAGCACCAGGGGGAAAAACAACCCACATCGCTGAGTTAATGGCAGATCGAGGGAAAATTTGGGCTTGCGATCGCACTCCCTCTCGTCTTCGCAAACTCCAAGAAAATTCTCAACGGCTAAATTTACAATCTGTTCAAATTTACACTGGTGACAGTCGCCACCTCAACCAATTTCAAAACACCGCAGACCGTGTATTACTCGATGCTCCATGTTCTGGTTTGGGAACTATGCACCGTCATGCTGATGCGCGTTGGCGACAGACACCAACATCTGTCCGAGAACTTTCGGTGCTGCAACGAGAATTGATAACACATACATCAACTTTTGTCAAACCTGGTGGTGTATTAGTTTATGCCACCTGTACATTGCATCCAGTGGAAAATGAAGAAGTAATTTCGGCGTTTTTAGCTGAGTCACCTGATTGGCAAATTGAGTCTCCCAGTAGCGTTGAGTTACCTGATTCTACCGATAGTACACCTCAAGGTTGGTTTAAACTTTGGCCCCATCGACAGGACATGGATGGTTTTTTTATGGTGCGCTTAAGAAAAACCAATAATTCCGAGTGAATACTGTTTAGGATTGTACGATTTGGTAGAGGTCTGAATCTACCAGAGGAGGCAGCAATGGTTTCCCCTTCCAATGTGAAAAACTTAGTTAAAATCCTGATTGGAGCAGCCTGGATTGATGGCAGAATCCAGCCAGAAGAACGGCAATATCTCCGCGAAATAGCTCAAGCAAAAGGTTTAGCTAACGACCCAGAAATTAAGCCTTGGCTGTACGAATTAGTTCCTGTACAGCCAAAAGAATGCTACGACTGGGTGCGGGAATATTTAGGCGATCGCCCCAGTCTTGAAGATTGTGAAAATTTGATTGAAGCCATCAGTGGCTTAATTTATAGCGATGGTGAAGTTGCCGTCGAAGAAGCCAGACTCCTGACGCAATTGCAGGACATAGCGAAGCCGAATGAGTCAACTCAACCAGCTCCTACTGCGCTTCTCAAACAAATTCAAAAGCTTTACCGCCGTTGGGTTGAAGTCCAAAACTAACATGGAGTTATAAGTTTCTCCAAGAGGAGGCGGTGAATTATCTCACTGCCTTTTTGTGTCTCTTTGTCCCCAATACGCTTGGGTTAAGGAAATTTATCTGTTAAGGCAGGCATAGGGGGCAGGGGAGGCAAGGGAAGCAGGGGGAGAAAAAAAGCTTAACTGAACGGTATTGTCTTTGTCCCCATCCCCTGGGAAACACCCGCACTTCTTTGGGTAATTTTTATAGCTATTTATTACCTGGAAATTACTGTAATTTTCTTGACTGGGTTTTGCGCTTGCCTAAATCCCAATACGCTTGGGTTAAGGCTAAAACTCTTTATCAAAGTCAACTTTTTTAACGAACCGCAGAGGCGCAGAGAAGCCAGTGCGTTGGACGGGTTCCCCGACTTGAAGCAACTGGCGCGGCGCGAAACAGAGAGAAGAGAAAAAATGCTTAACTCAACCGTATTGCTTTCAAGACGCGATAAATCGCGTCTCTACATCTGGGTTTTGGGCTGATCTTGAACTGTATTGGCTTAAATCCACGTTCCTGAAGATGCTACTTTTAGACATTCTTTAAGAAACTGCTGGGGAATTTCTCTACTTTCTCCCCAATGCAGATGAACATAAGAAGCATGAACATTTGCAGGTAAACCCCATCCTTCGCATCCCATATTTTCTTCACAATCGTAGCGAGAAGTTTTAAATAGGGGTTGAGTGGGAGTTAAGGTTAAATGGGAACGATGAAACTCATGTCCGTAAACAGTTGTATTTGCCTTAACTAACAAATTATCTTGCAAAGCGACTGCACGACGATAGCCCAAAGTTAAACGTCCACCCATCACAGCAGATGTTGGTAGCACTCCCGCCATCGGCCAAGATTTACCTTCAAAATCGATAATTTGCTCACACAAATACATCAATCCTCCGCATTCGGCAACTGTAGGCATTCCTTTGAGTATTGCCATTTTTACTGCATCACGAACGCTGGTATTTTCTGAGAGTTGCTGGGCAAAAACTTCTGGGAAACCACCGCCAAAATACAATCCCTGGATATCTTGTGGTATAGCAGCATCTTCTAAGGGACTCCAGAAAACCAATTCTGCACCAAGCTGTTGCAGCAAATCGAGATTGTCTTGGTAATAAAAATTAAACGCGCGATCGCGGGCTACTGCAATCCTAACTGGGAATGACGGAGATAAGCAGGATGAAGTAGAAAAAGAAAGGGGTTCTGATTTTAACAAAGCTAATAAGCGTTGCCAGTCAAAGCAAGTATCTCCTAAATCGGCGAGGCGATCGATTAAAGCGTTGAGTTCGGGAAGTTCGGCTGTGGGTACTAAACCCAAGTGGCGATCGGGAATTGTGATGTTATCTTGACGGCGCATTACGCCAAGAATGGGTAATTGTAAGGGTTCTAGCGAATCTTTGAGAAGAGAGAGATGGCGATCGCTGCCGACACGATTTAATACTACCCCAGCTATTTTAATTCGGGGATCAAAAGATCGATAGCCGTGAGCGATCGCAGCTACAGAACCAGATAAACGACTGCAATCAATCACCAACACCACAGGCAAATCTAACAGCCGCGCGATGTGTGCCGTACTCGCAAAATCAGTAATTTGTCCTTTGTCATTTGTCCTTTGTCCTTTGTCCTTTGCAAATGACAAATGACTAATGTCCAATGACGAAACTCCATCAAACAACCCCATTACTCCTTCTACTAGGGCATATTCACTCAGTTGACTATGACGGGCAAAACATTGCTGAACATAGGCTTGAGAAGTCAATACGGGGTCTAAATTGCGACAAGCACGACCGGTTACGTGTTGATGAAACATCGGATCGATGTAGTCTGGCCCTACCTTAAAAGATTGCACCTGGCGATCGCGACGGCGTAAAGATGCTAAAAGGGTGAGCGTGACTGTTGTCTTACCCACCCCACTACGTTCCCCAGCAATGACTAAAGCCATAAATGAAACAAATTAGGTTTTTATGTAGCAACTATTTCGATTCTTGGCTGTGTGTCTATCGTCACTTTTTGCAAAAGCAGATGCACCAGTTTCTCCAACCGACTAACTCAAACTTATACCAATTAGAAACAATAAAACCAGCCAATTAGGGGAGTGAGGCTGAAAAAGTCTAATAGTATAGTTGGAAATTAGCCAAGAGTCAGATAGCAATAAGCTACCAGAAGAGGAACGTTTTATGATAGTTGTGCATCATCTTAACAACTCGCGATCGCAGCGTGTGCTGTGGCTGCTTGAAGAATTAGGTATAGAATACGAGATCAAGTTCTATGAACGCGATCCAAAGACGATGATGGCACCGGAATCGCTGCGCCAAGTCCATCCCCTCGGCAAGTCACCAGTAATTACAGATGCAGATTTGACGATTGCTGAGTCGGGTGCAATTATCGAATACATAGTCGATCGCTACGGTAATGGTCGGCTAGTCCCAGCATCCGGTACGCCAGAGCATCTGCGCTATAAGTATTGGCTGCATTACGCCGAAGGCTCTGCAATGCCACTGCTGGTAATGCAGCTGATATTGAACAATTTCGGAGCAGGGGA
The DNA here is from genome assembly GCF_036917415.1 of Nostoc sp. Taxonomy (GTDB): domain Bacteria; phylum Cyanobacteriota; class Cyanobacteriia; order Cyanobacteriales; family Nostocaceae; genus Nostoc. The sequence goes on from NZ_JBALDJ010000114.1 coordinate 193,778, forward strand.
CAGCAGCGTGGTTAGCGGATTCGTCGCGCCCCAAATCAAACTTCACTTTGACTACATAGAAGGCGAACTCCGTAAAAATACGTGGTTTGCGAGCAATGAATTTACCGCCGCTGATATCCAAATGAGCTTTCCCCTAGAAGTAGTTGCTACGCGCCCCGAAGAGGTCAAGAACCGGCCAAAGGTCAAAGAATTTGTCGAGCGCATTCATGGAAGACCTGCTTACAAACGCGCCCTGGAACGTGGAGGTAAATACGAGGTATCCTTTCAATAGACTTCTTGCAAAAGTCCCTAACACCCCGTAGGCGTAGCCCGTCGTAGACATCGCACCAACAATAGATGCTAAAACTCAATTGCAACAAAATCCTTATCTTGCTCAAACTCTTTCTTGGGCTACTTGGATTATGCAAGGGCTTGGTGGTTGGTCTGGTTATAAGTCTGTGAAACCTCCGAGAATTACTACTTTGATTCGCGGACTGTATCAGTTTGAATCTACATTTTTTGGCTGGAAACTCGCTCTCGGACTACTTGTATGTACACCGTAGGCTTGCAGGGAGGGGAGACAAAGCGAAGCTTTGGCGGGGTGGGGTTCTTCGGGTTTAATAAGTAATCAAGCGGACATGATGTAATTCATAATCAATATTCAATATCAGTGTGAGTAATCAGAAGTGGAAATACAAAATTTTTCACAACTAATAATTTTTGGTTCTTTTATCGGATTAGTTGCTTGGACTATTACCAATCAGGTTGGACAAACTCAACTTAAAGTTAAAAGTCGTGAAGATTGGTTGCTTGATGGTACAGGATTAACGATTCAAGGAATTTTGATTCCCTTACTACAAGCTAGTTTAGTTTATTGGCTTTATCAATATTTACTACCCACTCAACAAGGATATTTAAAAGTATCATTTATTCCAACTTTTATTATCAGTTTTGTTGTGGTTGATTATTTATATTATTGGAATCATCGTTTATTACATACTAAATTGCTGTGGAAGGTTCATCAAGTCCATCATACTGTTACTCAGATGGATGTATTAGGAACTTCCCGGAATACACTCTGGACAAGTTTGTTAATTATTTATTTATGGATACACAGTTTATTTTTGTATCTGTTAGCCGATCCTACAGGTTATTTACTTGGAGTAAGTCTAACTTCTGCCTTGGATTTATGGCGACATAGCGACTTGATAATTCCTGAAAATAGTTGGTTATATCAATTTTTATCTCCTTGGTTAATCTTACCACAGGATCATGCTTGGCATCATTGCCGTGAAATCCACAATTATAACTATGGGGCTAATCTGAAAATTTGGGATAAGTTACATGGAACATATTATGAAAGCAAAAATATGCCATCTATAATCGGAATTCATAGCTCATTAAATTTGTTAAAAAAACTTTTTTTCCCATTTTAATGACAGTTATAAGTAAAATTATTTTATTCTTTCCCACCTTTATATTATTGCTAACTGGAGCAGCAATAGTCTACCTCGCCTATTTACCCAACATCTTCAGCATTCTAGCAGTATTCCTTTTTATTTATGGGCTACCAGTGTTAGTTTACCGCTTGCATGAATGGGTTTATCCTGTGCGGGAAGGTATTAGCTATCTACAAGGTAAAGAATATAATCCCTGGTGGGGTAGTCATCAAATCCAGGTAATTTATATTGCAATTCCAGCGTTAGAAGCACTGCTAAGACTGATTCCAGGGGTATTTTCCTGTTGGTTGCGATTGTGGGGTGCTAAAGTAGGGCGAGATGTTTACTGGACACCAGGTTTAGAAATTGCCGATCGCAGTTTATTAGAAATTGGCGATCGCGTCGTTATCGGGCATCGTGTCGGTATCTATTCTCATATCATTAAACCCCGCAAGCAAAATTTAATGTTGTATGTCAAAAAAGTCAAGATTGGCAGCAATGTTTTTGTCGGAGCAGGATCTAATCTTGCTCCTGGTGTAGTCATTGGCGATGGTTCTTATTTACCAGCAGCCAGCAACCTTTATCCTAATCAAAAGGTGCAATAATGCGTCCGATTATTCAGCTTTTTGGGCAAATACTTGCACCAACTGCGAGGCGATTTCATCAAGCTTTGGATAACCCAGAGTTAATGCAGACATCTGTACAGAAGGAAATTTGCGATCGCCTAATTAAGAGTGAGTATGGTGAAACTTTAGGGATTCATTCTGTAGATGATTGGCAGCGTGTGCCAATAGTAGATTATGATGCACTCGAACCCTGGTTAAATCACAAACATCAGCAAATTCCACTCACACCAGAACCCATTTTGTTCTATGAAAAAACCTCTGGTAGTAGTGGGGCGGTAAAATGGATTCCTTATACTAAATCTTTGCGGCGATCGTTTAATCAAATGTTTTGTGTATGGGCGCATGATTTGATTGTACATGGCCCGAAATTTTCCACAGGGAAGATTTATGCTTGTATCTCGCCGCAAGTAAATGTAGTGGATAGCCAAGCTTTACAGAACGATTTAGATTACTTAGATGGCTGGTTGCGTTGGTTTTTGCGTCCTTGGTTGGTAATGCCAAATAAACTTAATCGGCTGCATGACGCAAACTTGTTTAAACATCAACTGGCTTTGGCATTATTAGAGGCTGAAAAACTAGAAATTATTTCTATTTGGAGTCCGAGTTTTCTGCAAGTACATTTAAAATATATTCAAGAAAATCAGGATTTATTGCGAGCAGAATTACACAACCGGATTTCACATCATCGTCTGCAACTCCTGTGCGAAAGTAATATTCTCTGGATGCAACTCTGGCCAAATTTGAAGCTGATTTCTTGCTGGGATAGCGCCAATGCAGCAGATCGAGTTCAGGGCTTAAGATCGCAATTTCCAGGTGTATTCATTCAAGGTAAAGGACTACTAGCAACCGAAGCCCCAATGACGATTCCGTTGATTGTCGCTGGAGGATATGTGCCAGTTCTAGATGAAGTGTTTTTCGAGTTCGAGGATGAGACTGGTTCCCTGCATAATTTACATGAACTCAACCTTGGCAAGGAATACACGATAATTTTATCGCAGAAAGGAGGTTTGTATCGTTATCGAATTGGCGATCGCATCCGGGTAACTCATTACTATCGCCACACTCCTTGTTTAGAATTTCTTGGACGACATCAAGCTATTAGCGATTTGGTGGGCGAAAAGTTGCAAGAAACCTTTGTCAATAATGCTCTGACTCTCTTGAACTTGCAAGAAACTAATTTTAAAAGCTTGATACCGATTGCCGATCCTCCACACTATATTCTATTATTAGATTCGGCAAAAGAAACCCCAGAAATTATCGCTCAACAACTGGATCTGGCTCTATCAGAATCATATCATTACAAGAGAGCGCGATCGCTAGGTCAACTTGCACTACCACAAGTTTTAATCTCTAGTCAAATTCCTGAAATATTAGTTTCCTATCCTATGCGCACTGGAAGTATTTGGGGAGGTATTAAACATCCAATTCTGGCAACATTACCCATTAGCACTGAACTTTTACAAGAATTGAAGTTGAAAATTGCCCAAAAATAGCTCAATACGGTTCGGTTAAGGTTTTTTGATGAAAATTATAGATCGCTAAAGATGCGATAAATCGCCGTCAAGACGAAAAACTGATTATTGTAGAGACGGCAATTCATCGCGTCTCTTGCCTTAACTAGTACAACACGGCGTAAATAAATCACCCATTCCATCCAAATATAGCGGTTCCCATTCAGATGCGGTACAAGATTAATCGCGAAGTGTAAGGGCACGGCACTGCCCATTGGTGTCAACTTAACGCTAAACTCGCTTGGTAAAAACATTTTGCCCTCACCCCCAGCCTCTCTCCCAAGAGAGAGGGGAGCTAGACATTAAATTCCCCTTCTCCCAAGGGAGAAGGGGTTAGGGGATGAGGGCGTGAGGGATTTACAAAACGCCTGTCTGATATAGTTTTCGGCTTAAGTTGACACGTAGGGGCACGGCAGTGCCCCTACGGGTGTACCTCACTCAACCGAGAACCGCTATAAATCAAACGCTTACACTGTGTTTATTTTCAATTCTTAATTCCGCCTTGCGGTACTAGCCTTTTGAAATTTAATTAAATATTTAGCGTGATTCTAATTTAGCAACTCGCTCCTCTAATTTATTAACTTGTTGCTTCAACTCAATCACCAAAGTTGCAAGCCGATCGAACATCGGATCTTGCTGTGATAAGTTCCTTCTGGAACCAGTTGACTGTCGTGGGGTAAGTGTTGTTCTTGAGGATGGAGACTGGCGAGTTTTACCTAGCTGAGACTCTAGCTGATTTAATCGCAACTCAACACGATTCAAGTCTGCTTCCAGATTGTTGATGCGGGATTGTACTTGCTGTGATGAGGCAGTTTTAGAAAAAAAACTGCCCCAGATAATTGTTACTAAAATCCCGGCGATTACTAGCACCTTGATTTTTTTCATACCAATGGCTGACTTGTTAGAACAGTCTATCTAAGCAGACTTGATTGAGATAGTTACAGACTAAAAATCTGGAGATATTTCATCTCTTATCCGGTTGTAAGTTAGAAAATAAACTCTGCCAATCGATATAGTTGACAGTATTTTCTCCCTGTTTAACCTCAAATGTGACGTTAGATGCTTTTCCTAGTTTTAGCGCTTGCACGCAAAGTTCTGCCACATCCTCACGGCTGATTTTGCCTCTAATATTGTCACCTTGCTCAAATATTAATTCCTTACCCCCTGCGTCTTCAGTTAAAGCACAAGGTCTAATAATCGTATAAGGAATTCCGCTTTCTCTTAAACTATCTTCTCCCTTCAACTTCCAAGTTAAAATTCCTCCCAATTGGTCATTTAATTTCACTGCTGGGGGTTCTTCATCTAAATTAATGCCAGGGCGACCGGGACGAGTGACACCTGCTGAACTGACGAGGATAAATTGTGGTAAAGTTGTCCCCCCATAAGCTTTAATTGATTCCAACTGGAAAGTAAAACTACCTGGGGAAAACTTGGGATTTAAAGCGCCATCATGTTCAAATTTGCTCAACATCAGTTGGAATGAACAAATTCTACTTTGCTCAACTGGCGGCGCATCTTTGACAGTTTTTGCGCGAAAGACGGGAATCAAATCTGCAAAGGGAATGTGAATATCTATCCAGGTATTAGCTACGGTATCGAAAGAATAGCTGTAGCCAATACCATCCCATGTTGTATCTGTCCGTAGAAAGATTTTATAACGCTGACCGTCACCTTTGACACGCAATTTCACACCTGCGTAACTAGATAAGTTGAAGGGTGGATCAAAATTCTTAGTTCTGATAGAAGCAAATCCACCAGAGTTAGCAGTAGAGACATTACCCGCAAATAAAGCTGTATTTTCTACTAATTGGATATTACTGGCACTCACACCACCCATAACGACATCATCCAACGCTCCCCAGTTATCCTTTAATTCTGCTGATGGCTTGGTGAAATCAAATATTAGTTTTTCCTTGGCTTGGGGTAGATATTTTGCAGCCGCTTGGACTAAGTTTTTGACTCCTTGATATTCTACATTTTCAGGAGTGTCACCAACAATTTCTGGTTGGTAAAATTTAACACCTTGATAATATTTGGCTCTATCTGCTGTGTCTCCCTCAACTGGTTGTACGCGTACTGCTGTGCAACAAATTACAGCTTGGATATCAGACAGAACTAAAGGAGTTAAAGTTTCTGGTTGCGTGATATCTGCAACTACTAAATCTATATCATTACCAAGAATTGACCGCGCTTTGTCAATATCTCGAACTAGGGCGCGGACTTTATAACCTTGTTGGAGCGATCGCTGCACGACTCGTTTACCGACACCACCTGTTGCACCTGCTACTAATATTACACCCACATTTCTTCCTCCATTGGGTCTATATTGATTATCCTTAGGACGACCTTGGATTAACTGCTGTACCCAGTTAAGGAAAGGAATCACCTCAAAGTAAGTCAGGGTTTCGATAAACCTGCCTAAGTCCCATTGAGAACGATTTTTGTCAGTCATATTTGCGTCCTCATAACTCTTTTCACTCTAACAATTTTAGGGGAGTGGCGAGTAGTGTAGTTTAATTACTTGAAAAGCGCTGTGGGTAATGCTAAATTTGGGGTTGTGAGATGGCGAGGGAGCGATCGCAACTACTCAAAATTCAGTGCGAGAAATCGCTTCTGGGAGCGACACTATTAATAAGTTGCAAGCTCGGCTACGAACTAAAAGTATGCAGAAAAAAGCGGCGATCGCTCCCCAATGGCTATAGGCGTAGTAGGCATTGGTCATGTAGGTTTGAGCAAGGGTTGCTGGATTGGAAGTATATACGCATAGCCCTAGTATTCCCAAAGTATCAAGTCACAAAGCGCGATCGCTACTTTTATTACATTCGTCTTTCTCGTTGCTTAAAATACTAGCGGATCAAGAAAATTTGTTTGGTGTCTTTTTTGCGTAGGCGTAGCCCGTTGTAGACATCGCACGCAAAACTTACAATGTCATTGATAAAAAAATTTCAGCCTGCCCAATCCCTGTATGATAAATATTAGAAACCTTTTGTAATTATTTGAAAAATGGAACTATGGAGATTTTGACACTAGGTTGGGTATCGTTGTTAGTTGTGTTCACTTGGTCAATTGCAATGGTAGTGTGGGGACGTAACGGACTGTAGAGGCATTGTGGAAAGTCCATTCTTGAGTATTTTGGCTTTATTTGCTGTAGTGCTACTCGTAGTAGTTACTGGTGGTATTGGTTATTTGACCCTGGCAGATTGGCGCGATCGCCGTCGCCGAGATGAAGAGAAACGCACCACCCGCAGCGCCACTCCCAAGCGGCGATAATTTATTTTCTCGTGGTTGAAAAATCTTTTGGTAGGGACGCGATATTATCGTGTCCCTACACTGTTTTTCTGGCATTCCCAGGAAATAATTGTTACCTTTGCGATCGCAACGGGAATCATGAAATAGAAGACTTTCAATATTTCAAGTCCCACTGGGAATGGAAAACTCCTCTACTACTCAACCCATACAACCAAATTCAGAACAGCAAGAATCTTATTCAGACGTGACATTCTCCTTGCGTCAGAATGAGCAACAAAAAGCCTTATCTGGAGTTATTGCCCGTATTCGGGAGTCTCTAGACATAGAAACTATCTTCAAAATTACAGTCACTGAAGTTCGCCGACTTCTGAAAAGCGATCGGGTTAGCGTGTTTCGTTTTTATCCTGATTTGGCATGGGAAGGGGAATTTATCTATGAAGATGTAGCAACAGAATGGGATTCGGCATTAGCAGCCAAACTGCGCGACCACTGCTTTAGTGAGGAGTTCGCAGGATTGTATCAGCAAGGTCGGATTAGAGCAATAGCTGATATTTATCAAGTTAATGCCAGTGATTGCTACATCCAGATTCTGGAAAAATTCCAAGTACGTGCCAATATAATTGCCCCCTTGATTAAAGGTAAAGATTTATGGGGATTGTTGTGTATTCATCAGTGTGGTAGTCCTCGACAATGGGAAGCATCAGAAATTGAGTTTGTGCAATTAATCGCCGAACATCTAGGAGTTGCTTTGCAGCAAGCAGATTTCCTGGAACAAGTCAAACTACAATCAGCAGAACTAGCACAAGCAAAAGCCAGAGAAAAAGCAGCCCAATGGCAGAAAACCGTAGCCATCACCATTGAGAAAATTCGTCAGTCTCTAGATTTGGAAAGTATTTTCCACACAACCACCGCAGAACTTAGACAGCTGCTAAATGCCGATCGCGTAGCTATTTATCGCTTCAATCCCGATTGGAGTGGTGAATTCGTGTTTGAATCAGTGGCAGAGGGTTGGGTTTCCCTCATAGATCAACAGTCGCAACGGCCGGAATTGAAAGAGAACGTCAGCGAATGTAGCGCTAGAGATTTAGCTAACCCCCCAGTCGCTGATACCTACTTACAAGATACAGAGGGTGGTAACTTCACTCAGTGTGAAGTGTATCGGCTTTCTAATGACATTTACAATTCAGGCTTTAGTGACTGCTACATTAAAATTTTAGAGATATATCAAGCAAGAGCTTATGCGATCGTTGCCATTTACCACGGTCAGAAGCTCTGGGGCTTGCTAGCAGCATACCAAAATGCTGGAGGTCGTGATTGGCAAAAAGATGAGGTTTACTTGCTTACCCAAGTTGGCACTCAACTAGGTGTGGCTTTGCAACAAGCGGAATTTATCCAACAAATGCAAATCCAAGCAGCAGACATCAGTAAAGCTGCTGAAAGGCAAAGGGCGTTGGCGCACACCGTAGAAAAAATTCGTCAGTCTCTTGAAATTGAAGCCATATTTAAAACCACTACTCAAGAAGTTCGTCGGCTATTAGAAGTAGAACGAGTCGCAATTTATCGCTTCTATCCTGATTGGAGTGGGGAATTTGTAGCTGATTCCATCGTTGATGGCTGGACACCAATGGTTAAGCCGCAGCCAGTCACAGAACGCGTACTTGTGCAAGGGAAACAAGCGGGTAAATATGCACGTAATGAAGTTTTTGTACCAATTTCTCAGGGTGAAAAGCTGTGGGGATTGCTAGTAGCTTATCAAAACTCCCAGCCTCGTTATTGGCAAGATGAAGAAATCAACTTGCTAGCACAAGTTGGCGTTCAATTGGGGGTAGCATTACAGCAAGCTGAATCCTTGACACAGATGCAGGTGCAAGCCCAAAAACTGGCTCAAGCCGCCGAACGAGAACGGAAAGCAGCCGAAAGGGAGAAGGCGCTGGCTGCAACGGTAGAGAAAATCCGCCACTCTCTTGATATTGACACCATTTTTGCTACTAGTACAGAAGAAGTCCGACGGTTATTAGAAGTTGACCGAGTGACAATCTATCGATTCCGAGCTGATTGGAGTGGCGAATTTGTTGCTGAGTCTTTAGCCCAAGGTTGGACACCAGTAAAGAAAATTGTACCTGCGATGTCTACGACGGGCTACGCTTACGCAGATGATTACTTGCAAAAAAACCAAGTAGGAGACTTTGCTAATAGTAAAACTCTGGTCATTAAAGATATTTACAGCACAAATGATTCTATTCCTTATGTTGCCTTGATTGAACGAATGGAGGCTAGGGCATATATGATTGTACCGATTTTTCAGGGTGAGAAACTTTGGGGATTACTAGCAGCTTATCAAAATATTAAACCCCGCGATTGGCAAGAAGATGAGGTAGATTTGCTGATGCAGATCGGTACTCAGTTAGGGGTAGGACTTCAGCAAGCGGAATTACTCGAACAAACTCAATGTCAAAAAGAAGAGCTGACCCAGACTCTTAAAGAATTACAGCATACTCAGAGCCAGTTAATTCAAAGTGAGAAAATGGCAGGCTTAGGGCAGTTAGTTGCTGGTGTAGCACATGAAATTAATAACCCGATTAGTTTCATTTATGGCAACATCACTTATGTTACTGAACATACCGAAAATTTATTTAAATTACTGCGCTTTTATCAGAAACAGTATCCTAAAGCAACAGGGGAAATTCAAAAGCAAGCAGCAGCAGTGGATTTAGATTTTATTAATGATGACTTGCCCAAAATTTTGACTTCAATGAAGATGGGGGCAGAGCGGATCTCTCAATTAGTCTTGTCGTTACGAAGTTTTTCTCGACTTGACGAAGCAGGAATGAAGCCCGTTGACCTTCATGAAGGCATTGATAGTACTTTGCTAATTTTACAACATCGACTGCAACCACAAACTAATTATTTTGCTATTGAGGTAGTTAAGCAATATGGTGAATTGCCCCCAGTAGTTTGCTATGCAGCCCAGATGAATCAGGTGTTTATGAATATTCTCAACAATGCGATCGATGCACTGGAAAACTCAGTAACTAGTGGAAAAAGAATTGACAATCCTAAAATTTGGATACGTACAGAAGTCATAGAAGGGAATACTATTCTGATTTGGATTGCTGACAATGGTTGTGGGATTCCAGAGATTGTGCGATCGCGCATTTTTGAACCTTTCTTTACCACCAAACAACCTGGTCAAGGCACTGGTTTAGGTCTATCTATTAGTTATCAAATTATTGTAGAAAAACACGGCGGTCAACTCAAGTATGTTTCTGAACCTAATAATGGCTCTGAGTTCTGTATCCAAATTCCGAGCAAACTGTGAGTTAGCTAGAAGAACTCCTTGCCCAACACAGCACCGTCAGACGACAATAGACTTTTTATACTTTGTTTCTAAGTATAAATATGTATTAACACTTTTACACCTATGCTACAATCAGCCCCTAGCTTCGAGAACAGCTACTCTGTAGTAAAGCTTACAGAAAAAGTGAATACTACTTATTGTTGGGCTTTCACTAAAGGTCTGAAAAGTTTGATTTCTATTAATATACATAATTATAGATTTATATAGTGCGTAAGTCTTACCTAAGAATGAGGGCTATTTTGCAGAGTCTTTATAAAGTGATACCTGTACATTTATTTAATTTTGTTACGGAAATTACACCATGAGTTCTCAACAAAAATCCAATACTAAACAAGGGGAGACTGCCACCAAGAAAGAAAGCACAGCAGCTAAAAAAGCTGAGAAAGCTGATAACTTGGATTTAGATTCACTTCTTTCTGCACTAGAAGGAGACTTGACTGCTCTTGATAGCGAAACTGCTACTGGCTTAATCGAGGAGTGGTATACTTATTTACACAAAGCTAAAGAGCCAGAAATCAAAGAAATTGCCGATAACCTCAAGCAACTCAAGCAACTGGTGAAAAGTGGTAAGGCTACAGGTCATGAAATTGGTGAAGTGCTAACTGAAATTGGTGAGCAAACAGGTAATGTTGCTTCTGATACTGATAAGGAACTAAAAACTCCGTTACAGAAGTTGGGTAAGCAACTTCGTAATATAGGTGTTTCACTAGGTAAGGCGGAAGACCGCGAACAGATTGAACACATAGAATCAGTAATAGAAACCCTTGAAGGAGACTTGACTAAAATTGAACCCGAGGCGGCGCAAGGTGCAATTGATACGTGGTACACCTTATTGCATAAGTCTGAAAACGAGAATCTCCAAGAAGTTGCTAATGGACTTAAAGAACTTAAGCAACTATTGAAGCGCAAAACCGCCAAAGGTGCTGACTTTGCCGAGGTGCTGACAAAACTGGGCGAACAAACTCAACAAGCTGCAACTGAAGCCCCAAGGGGATTTAAGGGGCCAATTCAAAGATTAGGTAAGCTTTTAAGTAAAGCTGGCAAGTCATTGGATTAATTTTAAAGTCTGTTTAATTACCAATAATAAAAGCACCTCATTTCACTTTGGCTGAGGCTAATGTGGAGTGGGGTGTTTTGTATCATCACATCACTACGTTTTCGCGTCTTACAACTGGTTTTTCTCAGTTACCAGATTGTTTATTAATGAACCATAAAGACATTAAGACATAAAGAAGAAGAGGCGATCGCATAGTGGAGATTTTGCAGGCGATGCCTTCTCTACGAGACGCTACGCGAACGGCGGGCTTCGCCTACGCTTTTTTTAATCGAACCACAGAGGCGCAGAGGGCACAGAGGAAGGAGAGAAGAGGCGATCGCATTGCCGAGATTTGGCGATGCCTTCTCTACGAGACGCTACGCGAACGGCGGGCTTCGCCTACGCTTTTTTTAACGAACCACAGAGGCGCAAAGGACACAGAGGAAGAAGAGAGCGATGCCTGCGGCGGGCTTTGCCTACGCATTTCAAGAAAAAGCAAATGATCGCCTAGCTTATAAAGTCAGGTTAGACGAGACAAAACAAGCGAGTCACTTTGTCAACGCACTACTCATTTAAGCCGCCTTACAAACGGTCGGTTTTGGAAGTGCTTCCCCGGTGGCTTCATAAGCCATTATCAGTGACTCCAATGCTTCAGCACCATTTGCAACAGTTTCCTCATAAGTATCGCCATGTGTCCGAAAAGGCTGTCCAGAGAAATCGGGAAATCCGACTAAAAAGCAGTTGTCTTCATCAGACCATTGAATTAACATTTGATATTTAAATTTGCTCATCTTCCTGATTCTCTTGCTGTTGTTCTACTTCTTGAATTGCTTGTTGAACGTCTTTCTCTTGCTAGCGTTTCGCGTCTGAACTGTCTTTACCAGAAACCGTGAGTTTTCCTGCATATAAAGGATGTATCCAGTTTGTATGACTTCCTTTACCAGGGATTTCTATAAAATTCGCTCTTAGCAACATTTGTTTTAGTTCCCTGATTTTCTTTGGCATTGTCAGGTCTAGACGCTTAATTAATCCCAAGATATCGCACTTACAGCAAATTGGAGAATGCAATACTCCAAGATGAGTTCAGGGCGAACACATTCCCAATGAAGTAGGTTATGCGATCGCTTTTATTGTGAAAGTGGAATTAGGCGATCGCTCATCATAATTTCACTACCATTAGTAATATAAGTTGCTCAATAAATAAATATGGAAACTAAAGAAATTCTCCAAGCACTCCCAAGCCTGAGCATAAGCGATCGCTTAAAGATAGCTGAATCAGCCCTGCAATTGGTTCTTCAAGAAAAACATTCACTTACCAAAGATGAGCAAAAATGCCAATTAACACTAGCCGCAATCACAGCTATTGCAGATTATGCACCTGGTAGTGAATTAAATATATTCTCAGAGTTAGAGGGAGAAGACTTTTGCGATGATCCAGATGAAGACTTCCACAACTCAGGAAATTATGTACAGAGGTGAAGTCTGGTTAGTTAATTTAGATCCAACAGTAGGGACAGAAATTAGCAAAAAACGTCCTTGTATCATAGTCAATGATGATGCTATTGGTATATTGCCTTTGAAGGTTGTTGTCCCAGTTACAGATTGGAAAGAAAGATATGCTGTTAGACCTTGGATGGTGCGGCTGGAACCAAGTACAGAGAACAGTTTAGCCAAAGTTTCTGGTGTAGATACTTTTCAAATACGTTCAGTTTCAGAAATAAGATTAGTTAGAAAACTAGGTTAGCTATCTGACTCAGAAATTCAACTTGTTTCTCAAGCATTAGCTGTTGTCTTAAATATTTATCACCCAACACTTTAGCGATCGCTTTTTTTAACGAACCACAGAGGCGCAGAAAACACAGAGGAAGAAAAGAGCGATCGCACAGTGGAAATTTTTCAGGCGATGCCTTCGGCTGGCTTCGCCTACGCTTTTTTAACGAACCGCCAAGACGCCAAGGAAGAATAGAAGAGGCGATCGCTCTTTTGGTCAAATGCATCAAAATCTAATCGTGAGTTGTACCATCTGGCATAATAGCACCAGTTAGAACTGCACCGGATAAATCTGCTCCACTCATATTTGCGTCTTTTATGTTGGCTTTTTCTAAGTTTGTATTTTTCAGATTCACTCCACTTAAATCTGCTAAAGAGAAGTTTGTTTCATTAAGATTAGCATTCTCAAGCTTTGCTCCTCTAAGGTTTGCAGAAGTAAAATTTGCTCCTGATAGATTACCATAAATGTATTCTGTTAACTAACCACATTATTCTGTCAATCTGAAATTCTAAATCCTTGGAAGCAGTGCTATTTTGTGTCTCTTCCTCAACTACATCAATTTCTTTTTCTTGCTCACTTTCAGCAATATCAACATTTCCAGGATTAGTAACTGGGTTTTCCAAATTTGTTTGACTTTCTTGCTGCTCAACCCTTTCAAAAACCTGATTTACTACTTCAGTATCATCTAAATTCGCTTTGTTAATTGATACGTCACTATTATCCAAATCTTCACTAATATTAGACAGATGATTGAGGGGCTGTTGTAATTCCGCAAAATATACATTTAATTGTGCGATATCTTATTGTAGAATTTCAATTTGCTGTAACTCAAGCCTGTTATTAAATTCTTGTTTAAATTCATCAAAATACTGTTTTAGCCAAGCAATATTTTTTCGTCGGAGATCCTGTTCCAGTTCTAAGTGTGAAATCCGTGATGCCAAAGATTCTAAAGTTAGTTCTGAGTTAGGGCTATTCATAAATTTATCGCTAACTATATTGTGTTTATATTTATAAATTGCCCAATTTAAAGCTTAGATTAACAAGCAAAACTCCCAGTTTTTACCGTCTTCTTGGCGTTAGGTAATTGCCCAACAAAAAACTTGCCTCAGAAGTATCACACTCCCAAGGCAAGCCAACTCTCTAAATTCTTCCTCCGCGCTCTCTGCGCCTCTGTGGTTCGTTAAAGTTGCTTCACTTCCGAAACCAACTTCGCCACCATATCCTTCGCGCTACCAAAAAGCATCGTAGTTTTATCCTTGTAGAACAACTCATTATCTACACCGGCAAAACCCGTACTCATCCCGCGCTTAATCACAATCGTCTGCTTCGCCCGATCTACTTCCAAAATCGGCATACCATAAATTGGGCTATTTGTATCACTCCGCGCCGCCGGATTTACTACATCATTTGCCCCAATTACCAAAGCCACATCCGCTTGTTCAAACTGGGGATTAATATCATCCATGTCGTACAACTGGGTATAAGCCACATTTGCCTCTGCTAGCAACACATTCATGTGTCCCGGCATTCTCCCAGCAACAGGGTGAATGGCATACTTGACATCAACGCCCATTTTTTCTAACTGATCTGACAATTCCCGGACGCTATGTTGCGCTTGGGCAACTGCCATACCATAACCAGGCACAATTACCACAGAACGGGCATAACCCAACATCATCGCTCCTTCTTCGGGATCGATACTGCGGACAGTTTGATCTGTCGCACCACCACCAGCAGCACCACCGCCAGAAGTAGATCCTGTACCAAAAGCACTGAACAGCACACTGAAGAGAGAGCGGTTCATTGCCTTACACATAATTTCGGTGAGGATTAAGCCAGATGCTCCTACCAAAGCCCCAGCGATGATTAACATATTGTTCATCACCACAAATCCAGCAGCCGCCGCCGCCACACCTGACAACGAGTTCAACAGCGAGATTACCACTGGCATATCGCCGCCACCAATCGGGATGACGAACATCACACCCAGCACTAAGGAAACAGCTACCACTCCTAAGAATATGGGTAAGCTATCTGGTGTAATGATTAAATAGGCACTACCCACCAAATAAGCACCTAGAAGTAAAAGGTTAAATGGTTGCTGAAAAGGAAATGTTATCGGGGAACCACTGATTAAACCTTGCAATTTGGCAAAGGCTAGAAAACTACCTGTGAAGGTAACACCACCGATTAACACGTCCAACAGCATGGAAATGTTCACATCTAAGGGTATCGGCTGAGAACTATCTAATAACCGCCAGAATTCGGCAACAGCTACTAATGCCGAAGCTGCACCACCTAAACCGTTGAGTAAACCCACCATTTGAGGCATTTCGGTCATTTGGACTTTGTAGGCAACGATCGCACCAATTCCCGATCCAATCGCCAAGCCCAACAATATCATCTCGTAGTTCAACACATGCCGATCCAGCATTGTCGCTACAATTGCCAGCAGCATTCCCACAGATGCAATCACATTACCGTTTCGCGCTGTAGCTGGTGAACCCAGCTTTTTCAAACCAAAAATGAATAAGGATGCAGCGACTAAATATGTCAGCTGAATGCCAGTTGGTAAAAAGTCGCTCACGCCTTAATCTCCTTCTTCTTGAACATTTGCAGCATTCTATCTGTGACTAGAAAGCCACCTACAACGTTGACTGTAGCTAGTACTACAGCAATTAAACCGAGAATCACTGACACACTTGTGTCTCTAGCTCCTGATGCCACTATTGCCCCAAGTACCGAAATGCCAGAAATCGCGTTTGAGCCTGACATTAGGGGCGTGTGGAGAGTCGGTGGTATTTTGTTGATAACTTCAAAGCCGATAAAAGATGCCAAAACAAATACAAACAAAGCAGCAAGTAATGCCTCTGTCATGAAATCAAAACTCCTTGTATAAATGGGCATTGGGCATTGGAAAAACTCTTCCCTAGTCCCTAATCCCCAGTCCCCAGTCCCTAATTAACCGCCGGTTGTTGAGTATTCAAAGCTTGTAGCGCATCCCGCACTCGTTGATTGCGAATTTCACCAGCGTGGGTAACGCAAGCTGCATCAACGATGTCGTCGCTAAAGTCTACCTGTAAAGCTTTGTCTTTAATTAGCAATTGCATCAACGATGTTACGTTCTTGGCATACAATTGGCTGGCGTGAATTGGCATTGATGATGGGAGATTGATGGGGCCGATAATTGTTACACCGTTCCATACAATATCTTTGCCGGGTTCGGTACAGGCGCAGTTACCACCCTGATCGGCAGCTAAATCCACAATCACTGAACCGGGTTTCATTTGTGCCACCATTTCTTCTGTAACCAGCCGTGGTGCTTGTCTCCCAGGAACTTGGGCGGTGGTAATTACCACATCAGAATTTTTGACGTGTTCGGCGACAACTTCTTGGGTACGTTGTTTGCTAGCCTCGGAAATTTCCTTGGCGTAACCACCGGCGGCGACGGTTTCTTCCTCTAATTTGACTTCAACGAATTTTGCCCCTAAGCTTTGCACTTCTTCTTTGACGGCGGGACGGATATCAAAGGCTTCTACCACTGCTCCCAAGCGTCTAGCGGTGGCGATCGCTTGCAATCCGGCGACCCCAGCGCCCATAATAAATACTTTCGCTGGAGCGATCGTACCTGCGGCTGTAGTTAACATCGGGAAGTATTTCGGTAACGCCGCGGCGGCAATTAATACTGCTTTGTAACCGGCTAATGAAGCTTGCGAGGACAAAGCATCCATACTTTGCGCCCTGGTGGTACGGGGGATCATCTCCATACTCAAAGCTGTGACTTTCCGATTTGCCAGCTGCTGCGCTACAACAGGATTTCCCAAAGGATTGAGGAAACTCAGTAATACAGCCCCTTCCTTTAACAAATCAATTTCTGAGCGTCCATCTTCTCGTTCTTGCGGTGGACTGACTTTCAGCAGAATATCTGTTTCACCCCATAATTTGGCAGTATCGCTGATTATTGTGGCTCCTGCTGCTTCATAGTCAGGATCGCCAAAAAAAGAGCGCTCTCCTGCACCCGCTTCTACCCACACTTCCAAACCTTGTTTTACCAATCGGGCAACGGTGTCAGGAATTAATGCCACACGACGTTCACAAACTTCAATTTCTTTAGCAACTGCTATTCTCATGAAATCTCCTGAAGATAAATACCTAATCTCTGCTAAGTAAGCGATTGTCCAGACGAGGGATGTTCCGCGCTCATAGTACTTAGGCTGGAACATCAGCCATGAATTTTACTTGTAGATTGAACCTTGAATCTTTCCTCTCCCACTCTTAGCTCTCCAGACAAAGCCTCATTTTTTTGTAAAGTTCTGAGCGGAGGTTCCCGCAGATCGGACTTTCCGCTTTGCCGCTCGCAGATGTCATATTTTCAGATAGTTGCAAACAGGGTTACGTATTGCACATCCTAAATTGATTCCCAAATTTTGCATCTTTATCTTTAGCTTGTTTTCGGGATTGAGAAATTTTGGTATTCCTTTCTTATAGAGTAATATTGACCGAATTTTGAAAGCTTTATAATTTCCCAATCAAATTTTAATAATTACGACTTCGATTCCAATTCAACTTATTTTAATCAATTTAGCCCAAGTTAACTGGCGATCGCTGATGACATGGATCAAATTTTATAACAAAATTCTCAAATTTAGATACACTTATACATATTTGTCAACACAATCCAATCCCAGCTGTGTTTATATCTAGTTCAATTTTGACCAACTTAGTATCAAATCAGGACTACATAAGGGTAATGAAGTAAGTCCATATACGTTCTTTTTGCTACTAAGTAATTTTGCTGTTGCCTAAACTTCAGGTAGGATGGCACTTTTTTTGGAAATTAAACGTCCATTGTCAGGAAGCCAGTAGTAAAGTTTAGTAAAGAATACTAACACACAGTTATTTTAGATAACAGATTTATATTTTGGTAGAGGAAGCCCAATTATGCGACGTTTACTTTCTGCTTTAGCCGTGACTAGCTTTTTGGTTACTGGATTACCAGCCTTAACTTTGGCGCAAAGCTTACCTGGATTTACGCTCTTTAGCGGCGTCAAACAAGAAAATCAGCTACCCTTCCGGTTAGATTTTGGTGGACAAGCTAATGGTTGGGATCGATACATATTAAAGATTCCAGCCAAAAGAATGAAATTGGCAGTTGGTCAATTTGCCATTACCTACCCTGATTATTACAAAGGAACTTTTGACCAGAAAAAAATTGAAGTCCGAGTCAAAGGTAAAGCAGTTCCGCTTTCTGAGGTGAAGTGGGACAAAGAAGGTAAACTGATTAATATTTATCCTCAAGAGCCAGTGCCAGCAGGTAGTGCAGTTGAAGTAGTGTTATCTAACGTGAAAAACCCATCGTTCGGCGGAGTTTACTATTTTAACTGTCAAGTGCTCTCCCCTGGGGATGTACCACTACTGCGCTACATGGGGACATGGATTTTGAGCATCAGTTAAGAGTGGAGAGAGGGATAAGGAGAAGAACCAATCCCCAATTCCCAATTCCCTAAAAAATTGATACAATTAGAGATTGTGAGTTTTTATAAAAATCACCTAAGGGGAGAACAGTATGAAAAGAACACTGGGCGGCACTAGCCGTAAGAGAAAAAGAACCTCTGGTTTTCGCGCCAGGATGCGGACACCAGACGGCAGAAACGTGATTAGCGCCAGAAGAAAAAAAGGGCGTCACCGTCTGAGCGTTTAGGGCATATCAAGCGATAAAGAGCATCTGTGGCTTTGCCCAAAGCAAATCGGCTAAAATCCCGAAAGGATTTCCAGGCAGTTTTCCGA
The DNA here is from genome assembly GCF_036917415.1 of Nostoc sp. Taxonomy (GTDB): domain Bacteria; phylum Cyanobacteriota; class Cyanobacteriia; order Cyanobacteriales; family Nostocaceae; genus Nostoc. Next base: position 212,534 of record NZ_JBALDJ010000114.1, read on the forward strand.
GAAGGAATTCGGCGTCATGGCTCTTATTTAACATTGAGAGCTTTAAAGCCGTTATATTCAACAAAACCTCCTTTGGACACTGCCACCCAGACTACACAGGCAACAGACTCAGCACATCTTGCCAGTACGCGGATTGGCATTTCGATTAGCACAAAAGTCAGCAAAAGAGCAGTGGTTCGCAACCGAATCAAACGGCAAATTACTGCTGCTTTATACAATTTGCTGCCAAAATTATCACCAGGATGGCGGCTAGTATTCATTGTCAAACCTACAGCAGCAGAATCTAAGTGCGTAAGCCCACAATTTCTGCAAGAATTAGAGCAGTTGTTGGCACAAGCTGAGGTGTTCGATGGGAATTCGTGAAGATGTTTATTATGAAGGTGGCCCCCATGTTGGGGATTTAATTGTCAACCTGCTGATTGGGCTAACCATTGTCGGGCTACCATTAGCAGTCGGGGCAATTGTCAGGGCATTGTGGCTGCGTTTCCGCATCACCGATCGCCGAATTACTGTTACCGGAGGTTGGCAGGGGCGCGATCGCACTGACGTAATTTACTCAGAAATTGTCAAAATCGTCAAAGTCCCCCGTGGCATTGGCTTTTGGGGAGATATGGCGATCACTCTAAAAAACGGTAGTCGTCTGGAATTGCGGGCAATTCCCAAGTTTCGGGAAGTCTATGACTACATCAACGAAAGAATTGCTGCGAAAAATCCCGAATTTAGCGCCACTGCCAACAATTGATGGAAGTAAGGGGAACAGGGGGAGCAAGGGAGAAGAATTAATAACCAATGCCCAATACCCAATGCCCCATTTATAATGTGCGGCTATCCGTAGCGAAAGATAGTCGCCGACAAATCATGATTTAGATAAATTAGATTCAGTTTACAGTACCTCAGGTTGAATTCAGAATAATGGATTTTGGTATCGGCTTTCTCTCGAACAACGTGATGCTGCCAATCATAGACTTTTTCTATGGTATTGTGCCTAGCTACGGATTAGCGATCGTTGCTTTGACCTTGATAGTCCGCTTTGCGCTCTATCCCCTGAGTGCTGGCTCAATTCGCAATATGCGGAAAATGCGAATTGTACAACCTCTGATGCAAAAGCGGATGGCAGAAATCAAAGAGCGCTATAAGGATGAACCGCAAAAGCAGCAGGAGGAAATGGTTAATGTCCAAAAAGAATTTGGCAACCCTTTGGCAGGCTGTTTTCCATTACTAGTGCAAATGCCAGTTTTGTTAGCGCTGTTTGCCACTTTGCGGGGTTCGCCTTTTGCAAGTGCAAACTACAGCGTTAACTTGCAAATTCTTCCCGCAGAACAAATAGAACAAATTCAACCGCAAGCCTTTGCCACTGCTCCGCAAAATATTTACGTTGCAGATGGGGAACACGTTAAAGTAGCTGCCATTCTTCCCAGTGGAAACAAATTAACGGTGGGAGAACAAACCAAGATACAGTATCAGACTGTTGAGGGTAAACCATTTCAGGTGCTATTAGCAGAACACCCAGAAAATAAGCTGATTCCTGATTGGAAAATCACCAAAGGTGCAGATCGGATAAAAATTGATCCCCAGGGCAATGTAGAAGCCTTGCAACCGGGAGAAGTTACTATTCAAGGAACAATTCCTGGACTAGCAGCAGAAAAAGGCTTTTTATTCATTGATGCTTTAGGCAGGGTTGGCGCACAAGATGCAGATGGCACAATCCATTGGGATATCGTCGCCATGATCGTCTTCTTTGGAATCAGTCTTTATGTTAGCCAAATGCTTTCCGGGCAAAATTCCAGCGGTGGCAATCCACAGCAGGATACAGTTAACAAAATCACCCCCGTCATCTTTTCTGGGATGTTCTTGTTCTTCCCCCTACCAGCTGGGGTACTGATGTATATGGTGATTGGTAATATTTTCCAGACTGCACAAACTTATCTTCTCTCCCGCGAACCTCTACCGGAGGAACTGCAAAAAATTGTAGAAACCCAGGAGAAACAAGCAGCAGTCACAGAACAAAAAGCATTACCGTTTGAACCAAAAAGTCCTAAGAAAAAGGCGACAGGGGGATCATGAGCGACATTCCGATGCAGCGAGGTCAGCAGTGGTTAAAAACTCTGCTGGAACTCACTGGAATACCTGTTGAGATTCAGGGTCATTTAGAAACTGCTCAATCTCAAGATGGCGATTCCCTAGAAGAACCAGATAACTACTGGTTGACTATTGACCAAACCAATTTGACATCAGAACAAATCCAGGTGTTAATTGGTGCTGATGGTTCTGTGTTAGATGCGATTCAGTATCTAGCAAATTCGGTTCTAAACCTCAGCCAACCCCCGGAAGAACAAGCCTCTTACACCATTGAGTTAAATGGCTACAGGGTCAAAAGAGAAGCCGAAATTCGCGCATTAGCAGAAGCAGCAGCCGATGAAGTGCGCTTTTCTGGTAGAGAAGTGGAAATCAAATCTCTTAGTTCTGCTGAACGGCGTCAAGTTCATACCTTCTTGAAGGAATTTGGAGATTTAGAAACCTTCAGTCGCGGTAAAGAGCCACATCGTCATCTGGTTGTCTGTCCAGCTTCGTTGGAAGGAGTTACAAATTAGGAGTTAGGAGTTATGAGTTTGGAGTTAATTGAGAACTCATAACCATATATAATTTCAAAATTTCTCTTGTTCTTAAGGGATAAAATAAAGATTCAGTAACAGTAGAATTGCTGATAATCGAGATAAATTTTAGTGAGGATGTCTCACAAATCCTATGGACGCAATTTATATTCCGCAGCTAATTAGAGCATCGGAGCGAACAGAGGAAGTTCAAGTTAAAGAATTTCTGCCTGGTCTAGAAACGTTAACACCAGTTCGCGGTCATGTGCGCGTGCAACATCATGGCAATTACCTGGAAGTGTCGGGTCAGGCAGAGACAATTATTACTTGTACCTGCAACCGTTGCTTGCAGCAATACAATCGTCGTTTAGGGCTTGATACCAAGGAAATCATCTGGTTAGACGAAACTGCAAATCAGCCAAATGACTTGCCCTTAGAAAGGGAAGTGGTTATGGAAGATTTGCTGGAAAGTTTACCGCCCGATGGTTATTTTTATCCGAATGAATGGCTATATGAGCAGATGTGCTTGGCAATACCTCAGCGCCAATTATGCGATCGCAATTGTCCAGGTATTCCTGCAATTACTGCTGATAGTTCTGATAGTCCTGAAACTCCAGGCGATCGCCGTTGGGCTTCGCTGGAAGCACTGAAAAAGCAACTTCCGGGATAGATATTTCATGCGCCGTTTGCTGTATTACGGCGCAATTAACTATTTTATGTAAGAAATATGTCTTGAGAGTACCTAACGTCCCTAATGGCGCAGCAAGATTAAAATGGTGTGAAAGAAAAATTAAATTATGTTTTTAAATTGAGATTTTTCCAAAATTTTTAATGCATCATCTTAGTCTTGCCAGACTAATGGGACAGACCACTAGTACAAAAGTAACTAAATCGCAGTATATAAGTTTTAATTATATTAATTTATGATACTAGTATGAGTCAGAAAAGAAAAAGTCTTTTTCTGAGATGGATGTATTTAGTTACTGATATTAATAATTCTTTGCCCAATTTCTCCGCATTAGCTTGTCCAAATTGTTATCGGCTAGGAGTGGATTTTCAATATGTTGGGGATCTGCAAACAAGGATCGGCTACATGGTAATATAATGTCCATTTTGTTTACAGGGAATACACATTTCCAGAGTGAGCATTCCCGATCAGGCTCAGGCTCTTCCTTTTAATGTGTCCGCAGAACAAATTTTAAAGCGAATTCCAAATTTCACTCATGTAAAGCCAGACTATTGAGAAAAAACTAAACTTGATTTGAGCTATGAAGTCGCTGAACTTTAGTTTTTAGTGGGTGAGGGCGCTAAGTAAGATTTGGGCTAACTGAAAATTCCCTAGTGTTATTCGTTTTTAGTTGTTAGAGGTGATACAAACCTGAACAATGAGAGAAGAACAAATAACCACAGCTATATATGAACTTCCGTGAAGAGTTTAAACTGCTGCTACGCGCCCGCTACCCCTTGATTTATATTCCCACATACGAGGAAGAGCGGGTAGAAGCAGCTATCCGAGAAGAAGCCACCAACCAGGGTAATCGCCCGGTGTATACTTGGGATTTTGTCGATGGCTACCAAGGAAACCCCAATGATGTTGGCTTTGGGCGACGTAACCCGTTGCAAGCTTTAGAATTCATCGAAAAATTACCAGCTTCCGCACCTGCGGTATTGATTTTACGAGATTATCATCGCTTTTTAGATGATGTAGCGATCGCCCGCAAACTCCGCAACCTGTCCCGACTCCTCAAGTCACAACCAAAAAATATTGTCCTACTGTCGCCACGTATCGCCATCCCTGACGACTTAACCGAAGTGTTGACAGTCGTCGAGTTTCCCTTACCCGCCGCCCCAGAAATTAAAACTGAGGTAGATCGCTTACTACAAAGTACTGGTAACTCCCTTTCTGGAAAAGTTTTAGATGATTTGGTGCGCTCTTGTCAAGGACTTTCAATGGAACGGATTCGCCGGGTTTTGGCAAAAGCGATCGCTACTCACGGAGAATTGCAGCCAGAAGACGTGGATCTGGTTTTGGAAGAAAAGCGCCAAACTATCCGCCAAACCCAAATCTTGGACTTCTACCCCGCCACTGAGCAAATTTCTGATATTGGCGGACTGGATAACTTGAAAGACTGGCTGATTCGCCGGGGAGGTTCGTTTACTGATCGAGCACGACAGTACGGATTACCGCACCCCCGTGGTTTAATGTTGGTGGGTATTCAGGGGACTGGTAAATCATTAACGGCAAAAGCGATCGCTCATCACTGGCATTTACCTTTGCTACGTTTGGATGTGGGCAGGTTATTTGGTGGTTTGGTGGGTGAATCAGAATCTCGCACTCGCCAAATGATCCAAGTAGCTGAAGCCCTTGCTCCCTGTATTTTGTGGATTGATGAAATAGATAAAGCCTTTGCCGGACTTGGTAGCAAAGGTGATGCAGGAACAGCCAGCCGTGTGTTTGGTACTTTTATTACCTGGCTAGCCGAAAAAAGCTCACCCGTGTTTGTCGTCGCCACCGCCAACGATATCCAAGCCTTACCGCCGGAAATGCTCCGCAAGGGGCGATTTGATGAAATTTTCTTTGTGGGTTTGCCTACCCAAGAAGAGAGAAAAGCAATTTATGATGTTCATTTATCCCGACTGCGCCCCCATAACTTAAAAAGTTATGACATCGAAAGGTTAGCTTATGAAACGCCCGATTTTTCTGGAGCCGAGATTGAGCAAACTTTAATTGAAGCGATGCATATTGGATTTAGCCAAAACCGCGACTTTGCTACCGACGACATTTTAGAAGCAGCTAGTCAGATCATACCCTTAGCACGAACTGCCGTAGAGCAAATTCAGCAACTCCAAGAATGGGCTGCTGCTGGGAGAGCGCGTTTAGCATCCAAACACAGTCCTTTGAGCGAACGCCTCCGGCGCACTACGTGAACCCCAAAAAAATGTAGAGATGTAGCAGTGCTATATCTCTACAAGGGATCTCGATAACGCATATTTAATTTAACTAGATGTCTATTCAGCATAGCTACAATAATGAGTTAGTCAAAAGTCAATAGTTAATGATGAATTATTATGGACTATTGATTCTTATACTGATGGGTTACTTGCTTCTCTACTTGTAATCCGTGAGAGCCAGTTCAACACCACTCTCCTCAATGGGAGGGAAATACGCAGATGACTGGCTCACCTTCACTCTTGACTGTTGATAATCAGGTTTTAATTATGTTGTCTGGCTTTACAAAGTTTATACTGGGGTTTTTCTTAGCGATCGCTGTACTAATAGGTGGCGGTGCTGCAATTGCACTCTATTTTATGAATCGCACCGGCATACCCCCCGCTAAACCCGTTTTTTCCAACGATAGTCCCTCGGTGAAAGCCCAAGCTCCAAAGGCAACTGAGCCTGGAGGAGGTAAATCTACTCTTACACCTGGCACTCAGGCTCAATCATCTCCAAGAACCTCTACTCCCACAGAATCACCAAAGGCAACACCATCACCAAAACCATTGCCAGCGGGAGCTTACCGAGGACGTGTTAGTTGGGCTGAAGGCTTGAGTTTGCGATCGCAACCAAATCAAGAATCTGAAAAGATTGGTGGAGTTGGTTTTAATCAAAAAATTATTATTTTGTCAGAAAGCGACGATAAAGCTTGGCAAAAGATCCGTTTGGAAGGTAGCGAACAAGAAGGTTGGGTGAAAGCAGGTAATACTGAAAAAGTTAATGAACAATAGGCATGGGGCATGGATAAGAGACAAGGTAGACGAAGAAGAGGGGACAGACAAGGGAGATTGTTCAATAATTCCCCCTTGTCCCTCTGCTCCCCTGCTCCCCAGGATACTTACTTATAAAGAATCATACGAAAAGTAATTATTACACAGGTAAGTGGTATACTTTTTTCTAGTCATCAACTTGAAAAAAGCAAGTGAAAACAGGGGTAGCTAACCATTTAATCAAGCTTGCCTCAGTCTACGAGGCATCCGAAAGCATCAAGGTTGTTCCTATCGTAGTTAATTTCAAATTTTTAAATTGGAAAAAGTTATCGACTGGTGCTGCAATGCGTTTTTTGTCTGTGGCTCTGATTACGGGGCTTCTAAGTACTGCTGGACAAGCTTTAGCACTTCAGAAAATAGGAAGTAATGGGACTGAAGTTAGCAGTACCCAGAGATGTTTAAAAAAGCTAGGCTATTTTAACGGCCCGGTGACAGGTAAGTTTGCTAGCTTGACTCAAAATGCTACGATCAAGTTCCAGCAAGCCAATAGAATATCTGCTGATGGAGTTGTGGGTATTAGTACTCAAAGAGCCTTGCAACGAGCCTGTCAAAGTAGAAGTTCTAATAGAAATATCGGTGGCGCATCACGTTCGCCAGTTGGTCAATATCCTACTCTTTCTCAAGGCAAAACTGGTGCAGCCGTCACAAGGTTGCAACAGCGTTTACGGCAGTTAGGCTACTTTAATACTAATCCCACTGGGAATTTTGGACGAATTACTAAAGATGCTGTAATTGCATTTCAGCGAAATTATCGCATAACTGCTAGCGGGATTGTGAATCGACAAACTTGGAACGCACTAATGGGTTCCTCTCCGACTTCAGGAAGATCGAGTCTTTCCACTCAACAAGTTAGAGAACTCCAAGTGCGTTTGCGGCAGCTAGGTTATTTAAATGCTGATGCCACTGGGAATGTTGGCCCAAAGACTAGAGAAGCTGTAATTGCATTCCAGCGAAATAATGGACTACCTGTGGATGGCATTCCTAATGTCCAAGTTTTGGACTCAGTGCGTAGAGTCTCCATAGGTGGTACTCAACAACCAGGTAGAAGTTATCTAACTGTAGGCGATCGCGGAGAAAATGTCAGATTAGTTCAAGAGCGTTTGGTGCAGTTGGGTTACTCTAATACTAATCCTGATGGACTTTTCAACGATTACACCAGACAATCTGTGATTGCATTCCAGCAATCTTCTCGAATTAATTCCACTGGAAATGTAGATTGGCAAACTTGGGAAGCATTGGGGTTGAATGGTTCAACTGGAGGCAATTCTACTCCAAATAATGATTATGTATTAGCTGACACTAATCCCTATGCATTACCTCCTGCCAATGACTATGTAGTACCTGTTACCAATGGCAATACATTAGTTGCTAATAATCCTTACAGAGTGATAATTCCCATTTCCAGTAATGATACTCTGACTAAAGTACAACAATATATACCCAATGCTGTCGCGGAGCAATCCAATTTAGGGGATTATGTGAATGCTGGAGCATTTAGCGATCGCGCCCAAGCAGAAAGGCTATCAAAAAAACTCCGCTCATTAGGTCTTGATGCACGGGTAAAATACAATTAAATTGACAAACTTAACTGCGAACCTTCTTGAGTTTTATTGACTTCAATCCTGGCTTGGAAAGCTTCTTTGAGGTGCGGCATGTGGGTAACGGTGAGGATGCAGGCGAAATCAGAGGAGATCGCATTAATTGCGGCAATCAAGCGATCGCATCCTTCGGCATCCTGTGTACCAAAACCTTCATCCACAATCAACAATTGCAACGCCGCCCCCGCCCGTTGCGCTAATAATTTCGCCAAAGCCAAACGGATGGCAAAGTTAATTCTAAAGGCTTCCCCACCTGAGTAAGTTTCATAAGCTCGTGTTCCTCTAGAATCGGCGATTAAAATATCTAGAGTGTCTATCAGCTTGGCATTTTTCTTGGTTGATTTAGCACTGCGTCCAGCTTTTTGAGTAATAAATTGTACATGAAACTGATTGCCACTCAGCCGCGAAAGTAGTTGATTTGTCTCGGCTTCCAGTTGTGGTAACACATTCTCAATCATCAGTGCTTGGATACCATTTTTACCAAAAGCTTGCGCTAATTCCTGATAAACACGATATTCCTGTTTGCAAGATTGTAATTGCTGCTGCTGTTGTTCATACTGAATTTGCAGTGTTTCTAGTTGATGCGCCAGCTGTTCTAAACGCCCTAACTTGGCAATTTGCTCATCAAGTTGCCGTCTGCGGATTGCTAACTGCTGCTCTAAAGTTTGAATTTGGGCAGATGGGTTAGCTGTTGCTTGTAGTTGCTGAATAATGCTTTCGATTTGGCCGCCGAGTTTTTGGCGCTCCGTTACTCTGGCGCTTCTGGACTCCTCTAACTCTTGCAATCTCGTTTGGAGTTGCGGATACTGCTGCTGTGCTGATAGCAGTTGTTGATACCGCAAATGCCAAGATTGAGCTTTCTTTACAGCCATGCGGAGATTGTTGTGCTGCTCGGAACTGTAGCCAATTTCAGTAATGTGACGCTCAATATCTGCGATTTGTTTAGCACATTCAGAATCAATCTGATCCTGCTGGATTTTGGCTTGTAATTGGGCAATTTGGGATTGAAGTTCTGGTTTTCGGGCTAATAGTTGCGCTTGTCGCTTAGTTGCATCTTTAATTTGCCCTTGTTTAATTTCTGCCCATCGCCAGCGCTCAATTTCGCTCCGGGCCAGGGCGTGGTCTTGTTCATTATAATTGACTTGTTGCAGATATTGGTCTAGCTGCCGGAGTTCGGCTTGTTTATCGGGAGCGTAATCACCTGCTTGGAGCGATCGCTCTAAATGCTGTTTTTCAGCAGCAATTTGTTGTAACTGTTGTTGCACATCAGTTGTCGCTTCTAACTGTGCTGCTAACTGTCCCCGCTGTTCGCGTAAACCATCATAGCCCGCCAAGTGTTGGGATATATCGCGATATTCCTGCCTAAGTGTCTGAATTTCTTTGTCAGACACAGCCAATTGTTCCCGCACTACCCAAAACTGCCCTTGAGTATCCTCTAACTCACTTTGAGTTTTTTCCACTACCCGACTCCAGTGATGTTCGTCTAAAGGACGTTCACATAATGGACAAAGTGCTTCAGGATTTTGCAGCATTTGCAATTTTTGCTCTAATTCTCCCAGCAGTTTTTCATAGTCTCGTTGATGAGCTTGCAGACGTTCGATAAAATGCCGTCTTTCTTGCCCTTTTTCTTGAACTCGTTGCAGATAAACCCGCTTTTTCTCCAATTCCTCAATCTGGATTGCTACATCCATCACCGCTTGTTGCAGTTGCGGTTGGCGACTGTGCTGGCGTTGCAATTGGTTCTCAGTACTTTGGAGTTGTTCGAGTCGCGCTACTAAACCAGCATGAGTGCGATCGAGTTGGCTTTGTAAAGTTGCTCGTTGTTGCAACAAGGGAGTAACTTGCATTTGCAGTTGATCTAAACGAGCAACATGGTGACGAGCTGCGGCTAGTTGTGACAAAGCAGCTTCTACTTCACCCGACTTAGTGAGAGTTTGCTGAATATCTCGCTCTTGTTGCTGCAAAGCTTCTAACTGCGCTTGGGCTTGTTGCAGTTGCCGTTCGATTTCGTGAATTTGTTTGGTAAGCTGTTGTTGCTTTTGTTGGCGATTCTGCCCAGCGCGAGTATGTTCTTCAAATTTGACAGCAAAGGCTTCTTCTTGAGATTGTAGACTTTGATATTGGGCGTATCCAGCTTTAATCTCAGCTTCTTGGTGTAATATTTTTTCTAAATCTGCTAGCTGAGAGCCAATAGCTGATTGTTCTTGTTGGAGGCGATCGCAATCTTGGGTAAGATTTTGGTATTGCTGCTTTACAAAATTGAGTTGTTGTTCCCAATTTTGGCGCTGGTGCTGGATAACTTGCAAATTTTGTAATTTAATATTATCAAAAGCTTGCACTTGTTGCAGTTGGTTAAGTTCGGCTTCTAACTCCACTCTTTGGGCTTGGGTGATCTCGCGTTGTTGCAGCTGAATTTTTATCGACTCCAAAGAACGCTCTAACTCTACTGCCTGTGCTTTGAACTGACGAGAAGATTCCTTTGCCCGTTCTTCCAAGTCATCGTACTGATTGAGTTTCAACAACTCCGCTAAAATTTCTTTGCGTTCCGTGGGGCGCTTGAGCATGAATTCATCTGCACGACCTTGACGTAAGTAGGCAGAATTAATAAATGTATCATAATCAAGCTTGATGTGTTCTAAAATCAAATCCTGGGTTGCTCTTACCCCTTTGCAAGTGAGTGAGCGAAACCCAGATGGTATTTCTATTTGAAATTCGAGGACACTAGTACCTCCCCGAATTCGGGTACGAATCACCCGATATTTTTGCTGGTTACTTTTGAAAGTAAAATCAACCCGAACTTCTTTCGCGCCAGAATAGATGACATCATCTTCAGCAGTGGCACGGCTTTCACCCCAAATTGCCCAAGTGATTGCTTCTAAAAGAGAAGATTTACCCGCACCATTGGAACCACAAATACAAGCCGTATGCAAACCGCCAAAATCTAAAGTTGCATCACGGTAACTAAGGAAGTTTTTGAGGATAAGTTGGACTGGGATCATTCAGGCTATAGCGCCACATCTACTTTTAATAAATAACAGTACAGATGCACTGTTTGTTAGTTTAGCTATCTAGATATCAGGTTTCTAGTCTTGAAGACATCAATTTTACAAAAATTTACAATACTATCAGTCAATTTTTCTTATTGCATGAAAAAGTTTTACTGTCTTCGGAGAAAAATGAAACTCTCCAGGAGGCTTTTGTTATTTCTTTCTGTTGTCTGAGAAGAAAACATTCTTTTTTGATTTGTGAGAATTGAAAGTTACAGATCCCTGACTTCTTAAAAGTTGTCGGGGATCTTGTCTCTTAGGAATTATTTAAGATTGTGATAGTCGCCAAGAGAGAATTTGTCATTAGACCTCTTGCATAAATCAAAAATAAAGAACCCCACCCCGCATTTGAAGACAGCAAACGCTCCCCTCCCCTTACCAAGGCTACGGTGTACACACAAGTCTGAAGTTGCTCAATAATCTGGGTTTTACCCCACCCTAACCACTGCTTAAATTCAATCAACGACACCTCCAATTCAATAAACAACCACCCGAATTCAATCAACGACTACCCGAATTCAATCAACGACTACCCGAATTCAATCAACGACTACCCGAATTCAATCAACGACTACCCGAATTCAATCAACGACTACCCGAATTCAATCAACAACCACCCGAATTCAATCAACGACACCTCCAATTCAATCTTACCAAGGGGGGATTAAGGGGGTGTAACTTGTGTGTACACCGTAGCCTTACCAAGGGGAGGCGTATTAAGGACTTTTGCAAGAGGTCTATTAGCTAATTGCGATCGCTTGACCGAGGTATCAACAATCCAATATATGTACCGACAGCAAATTTTGTTAAATCGAGAAATGGAGGGCGACTCTTTTCATCGATAACTGCAAGAGTGAGAGAACCAATCACCATAATCAGCGTTACAACAGCCAGCACTTCATCTCTTGAAGGAAACTTCTTCGATAACATTGACTCCCTCCCAAATCGTTTGAATCACTACATCCATACTTTGACAGGTAAGTGTTTGTTCTAGGCTTAAATACAGGTTTGTGATATGAGTGACTTGTGTATGCGATGAGTATAAATTGCCAAATTGGCAGTTAGAATCAGCAAAAGTGTAGTGGTTAGCTTATGTCCGGGCGATCGCTTTCCTGTTCTCCAGAAGGTATCCAAAAAGCAAAAAGAGCTTTAATTCGTTATTCTTTAACTCAAAAGGCATTAGCTAAAGAGTTAGAAGTAACTCGCCAGCCGATTGGAAAGTTCTTTACAGGTAAACCTGTTGACCGCAATCTCTTTGTGCAGATTTGCGACAGGCTAGACCTAGAGTGGGAAGAAATAGTTGCTGAACCAGCCAGTGAACCAGAGGTAAATCAGGATAACAGTATTAATATTGATGCGATCGTCCAAGAGGTACGTGAAAAGCTAAAACCCCTCATTCAAGAATGCTGCGGCACAATGCGGGTGCTAGATATGACTCAACCCATTGGGTTGAATGACATTTACACCAGCGTCAATATATTAGAGAAAATCACTGGACAGCAACGCTTAGGAATTGATGAATTCTTACAACACTGTAGCAGCCAGGATTTTGACCTCTTTGGACTTAACAGAATTACTGCAAAACGAGTGCCAGGACTGGAAGCGGTTGAGAAATATTCCAAGTTGATGATTTTGGGTAAACCAGGAGCAGGTAAAACGACGTTTCTGAAGTATTTAGCGATTCAGTGTATTGGAGGTGAGTTTCAGGCTGAACGTGTACCTATTTTTGTCACCCTCAAAAACTTTGCGGAAGCTACAAACAAACCTGGATTATTGCAACACATAACAGAAGAGGCGATAAATCCTATCTCTTCTATCCAAGATGTACTAACAAATGGCAAGGTATTAGTTTTACTCGATGGGTTGGATGAAGTTAAAGAAGAGGATAGTAACCGTATCTTAAAGGAAATTCGTGAGTTTTCCGATCGGTTCCCAAAAAATCAGTTTGTCATGACCTGCCGGATTGCAGCAAAGGAGTATACCTTTGAGAAGTTTACAGAGGTGGAAGTTGCTGATTTTGACGATGACCAAATTTGCAACTTTACCAATAAATGGTTTAAGGATAAAGCTGTAAAACCAGAGACTTTTATCAAACGTCTCGAAGAGAATAGCCGAATCAAACAACTTGCTGCAAGTCCGCTGCTGCTGACGTTGCTTTGTTTAGCATTTGAAGAGTCAGGAGATTTTCCTGCAAATCGTTCTGAGTTATATAAAGAAGGACTGGATGCGTTATTGAAAAAATGGGATGCCAAGCGGGGAATTCAACGCGATCAGATTTACAAAAAGCTATCAGTCCAACGCAAAGAAGATTTACTCAGCAAAATGGCTCTCACCACCTTTGAGCGCGGTGACTATTTTTTCAAGCAGAAAGTAGCAGAACACTATATTACAGAATACATCCGCAATTTACCCGGTGCTAATACTGACGAAGAAGCATTGCAACTTGACAGTGAGCAAGTTTTGCGTTCAATTGAGCATCATCATGGGCTAGTTGTAGCCAGAGCAAAAGGGATTTATTCATTTTCTCATCTCACATTTCATGAGTATTTCACAGCTAGAGAATTTGTGGTTGTGAGACAGTCATCGGAGGAAACGTTGCAAAATCTTGTTAGCCACATCACTGAGCAACGCTGGCGAGAAGTCTTTTTGCTGGCGGTTGGGATGTCACCAAGTGCAGATCGTTTATTGCTGTTGATGAAAGAGAAAATTGATACGCTTATAACTACTGATGAAAAGTTACAGGATTTTTTAATGTGGGTACAGAATAAATCTCTATATGTTGATACTAATTACAAACCAACAGCAGTTAGAGCTTTTTACCTAGAACTTGGTCTTGGTCTGATGTATGAGATTAGTCTTGACCTAGCCTGTAGCTTGGATAATACTATTAGTTATGTTCGTAATTCTGCCTCTAACTGCCCTCTCAGTCTTGATCGCGATCTTTTTTTGGAACTACACCTGAACGAAGATTTATTCTTTGACAATATCAACTTATTTAGATATTCCTCGAAAGTATATCCAGAACTCTTAGAAATAACAAAAAACAAGGGTATAAATAGAAAGGAAAAATTAAGAGAATTGATGATTAAATATCGTAATTTTGGATACGATTGGAAGTTTAGTAAAAACCAGAAAGAATTGCTGATACAGTACTACAATAGTAATAAAATAGTGGGAGATTGTATAAATAGCGATTGTTACGTTAGCCGTGAAGTGCGACAGCAAATAGAAGATACCTTGCTATTACCGATCGCAGAGATTAAACAGCGTCAGCAGCAATCTTAAATATACACATAACAGATAGTGAATTATTCGTTAAAAAAATGAAAATATTTTCCAATTCCTAGCAAATAAATTTATAATAAAAGTAAGAGTTCGCAGTTAGCCCATTCGCCTCTATTCAATGGCTTAGATATGTGGACATAAGTAATAAAGCAGCATTTGGGAACAAAATGATCCCCATTTACGTCGTATAACTGTCTCGCCTCTGCTTTTAGTGACGCATATTAGCAAGATACAAATTCTGAGGCGCGATGTCTACGACAAGCTACGCCTATGCGATCGCACTAACTCCCCATCATAATAAGTACTTTTATCTTCGGAATACGCCCATAGACAGCTTCAAAAACAGTCAGAAACAAACTCAGTGAATCCTCGTCATTAAATACATCACATATACAAAGGATAACCCTCTTATGACTCGCCTACATCAATGGAAATCTGGTACTGCTGCACTTATGGCAATAGCAGTTACTACAAGCGTCATTAGCCCCCTATTGAGCTTGGCTCCTGCTAATGCACAATATAGAATTAACCAAGACAGAACTAGTCAATACGGAAACGTTACCATTCCTTCTGGAGTTAACTTTCCTGTTACCTACGAAAAAGAGACAATTACTATTGCTCCTGGGGAAAGTAAATCTCTAACTTTGAAAATAGCCAATGACATTATCGACAGAAATAGAAATGTCTTAATTCCTGCTGGTACTAAAGTAAATGGACGGCTAGAACCTGTTGACTTAGATGGTTATTCAAGAGATAGAGATGATAACCAAGGAAAAGGCGTGCGGTTTGTAGCTCAAGAATTAGAATTTTCTAACGGTCAACGTCAGTCGATTAATGCAACTTCTCGGACATACACCACAACTCAAAGAGTCAAACAGGGGCCCAACACCAGTCAGGTTTTAACTGACGCAGCTATTGGTGGAGGTGCTGGTCTTTTAGGTTCACTAATTACTGGTAATCGCAGAATTGACGATTTAAAACCTGTTCTCGGTGCGGCTGCGGGTGCGGGTGCGAGTGTCCTGTTGCGGAAAAAAGATGGAAATGCCTTTGTCCTCAGACCTGCACAGGATTTAAGGCTCACACTGAATTCTAACTTGAATTTAGTACCACAATCCCGCTACTAGATTTAACTTCATTCAAGTTGTGAATTTAATCATCCCTTATATGCGATCGCCATTTTAACTAGAGTGTGCGATCGCCTTTATTTTTAACTCTAAAAAATTCTCTTAAACAGCAACTATTCCACCTCTATATCGTCTTAATCTGTATCGATATTTATTGTAATACTTATTTAAAAGTTGGCTTTATTGTATTCTGTATCCAAAAGAGTATTCAAAATTATGGAATATCCTGATACTTTTGTTAAGTAGTAGCGATAAAGGAGCCTTTTCTTGTGGTAATTCAAGGTTTCGGTTTAAGCACATATCTTGCAATTCCCTTGGTATTAAGTTTTTTGGCTCAGGGAGAAAGTATAAAAGTATCTTTAGTTGAAAACGCCCGTCAGATATCCACAAATAAGGAAATGAGTCTATCCAGCCACGACAACCTAATCAGCAAGAATTCAACACCGAAAACATACTATGTTAGTGGTAGTGGAAACGACAATAATAGCGGACTCTCTACTTCATCAGCTTTTAGGACAATTCAAAAGGCAGCAGACCTTACCAACCCTGGCGATACAGTATTGATTATGAACGGAGTATACACAAATACAGGCAAAGCTGGGAGTGTAGTAAATATTAAACGTTCTGGAACTGCAAATGCATGGATTAGGTATAAAGCATATCCAGGGCATTTCCCAAAAATTCAGCACAATACATGGAATGGGATCGCGATTTCAAATGGAGCTTCATATATCGAGATCAACGGGCTAGAGGTTATGGGAAACAATGCCAATATAACCCTTGATTATGCGATGAGTGAGAAGACTAACAAACTAAACCCACTGACGAATGGAAACTGTATCAACGTTGACGGACGAACCAATGGTCATGTTCATCATATCCGTATTTTGAACAACAAAGTGCATGACTGTGGAGGAGCAGGTATTTCAGCGATTCAATCGGACTATGTGACAATAGATAATAATGTGGTATTTAATAATGCCTGGTATGGTGTTTATGGTTCTAGTGGTATTTCAATGTTGAATAATTGGAATTCTGACAACAACCAGGGATACAAGATGTTTGTTACCAACAACAAGACCTACAACAATCGCATGTACATCCCTTGGATTGCAGTTGGAAAGATTACAGACGGTAATGGCATTATTATCGATAGTACAAGAAATGAAGACAACTCAAAATTGGGTGTATATAAAGGACGTACTTTAGTTAAAAACAATCTTGCATTTAATAATGGTGGTTCGGGGATTCATGCATTTTTTAGCGACCATGTTGATATTGTAAATAATACAGCTTTTTTAAATAATCAGAGTCCAGAACTTAATGGTGGGCAAATATTTGCTCATACATCATCTGATGTCAGAATTCTCAGGAACATTCTCTATGCTTTTCCGGGAAAAAATATTAATAACAACACTAAAAACCAAAACGTTGTTTATGACTATAATATTTATCTCAATAGTTCTAAGATAAGTGTTAAGGGATCTCACGATATTGTTGCAGACTCACAGTTTTTAAGTAAGCATCCCACTCTCGAAAAAATATCTGACGATTGGAAATCACAGCCAGAGAAACAAAATCCGCCAACGCGGACTTCTATAGAGGCTAATTCGGCAGGTTTTGTTTGCGATCCAGTGAATTATCCTTTGCAAGGCAAACAGATCACAGTGGGATGCTCCCCGCTATCTTCAACTCAAACCGCTTTTTCTGATGTTTCATCTAACTATTGGGCGGCACAATTTATTCAACAATTGTCTCAGCAAGGTGTAATTGCCGGATTTCCTGATGGTAGCTTCCGCCCTGAAGAACCTGTGACACGCGCTCAATTTGCTGCGATGATCGACAAAGCTTTCCAAAAAGCCCAGCAACGGCAGGCAATCAATTTTACTGATGTACCCAGCAACTATTGGGCATCCAGTGCGATTGGGCAAGCTTATACCATTGGTTTCTTATCTGGTTATCCTGGAAATCGCTTTGAGCCTAATCAGGCTATTCCCCGCGAGCAGGTTTTGGTTGCCCTCGCTAACGGTTTGAAATATAGTCCCAGTGGCAATACCGAAAGCACTCTGAAATACTTCAACGATGCCTCTAACATCGCTAGCTATGCTCGTAGCCCGATCGCGGCAGCAACCCAAAAGCAAATTGTGGTCAACTATCCGAATGTGAAGTTACTCAATCCAACTGCAACCGCTACACGGGCACAAGTCGCAGCTTTTATCTACCAAGCATTGGTTAGTTCTAATCAAGCTTCAGCAATTAACTCACCCTATGTTGTGTTAAGACTCAGCAATTAAATCACCGTATACAGTGGATGCCGATCTACTACTTCAAGACTTATATTAGTCACAATTAGAATCTGTTGATTTAGATAGTTATTTAATAGGCGATCGCCACTTTAAATAGAGTGTGCGATCGCCTTCATTTTTAACCATAAAATTTTCTATTTAACAGCAACTATTCTATTTCTGTATCGTCTCACTAAGTATCTATATTTTTGAAAATTTGCTAACAGGTAATAGGGTGATTAGATTACTTCTATTAGCTAGTTCGTTTGGCAGAGATTTTTTAAATATGACTGTATGACTAAAGTAATGGTTTTTACAAAAAGCAAAAAAATTAGGAACCTTATATTTTAGTAAATGTCTAACTAATTAACAGTAAAAAAAATAATTGTACCGGAGTAAAAAATAATGTTTAACTTAAATCGTTGGCAATCTAGAACAGCTGCACTCATGGCTTTGAGTGTCACAGTCGGTACTGTAGCTCCTTTCATTACAGCTTCACCATCTTTAGCTCAAACGACTTTTTCTGATGTTTCATCTAACTATTGGGCAGCACAATTTATTCAACAATTGTCACAGCGAGGTGTAATTGCCGGATTTCCTGATGGTAGCTTCCGCCCAGAAGAACCGGTGACACGCGCTCAATTTGCCGCGATGGTCAACAAAGCTTTCCAAAAAGCACAGCAACGGCAGCCAATCAGTTTTGCTGATGTACCCAGCAACTATTGGGCATCCAGTGCGATTGAGCAAGCTTATACCATTGGTTTCTTATCTGGTTATCCCGGTAATCGCTTTGAGCCTAACCAAGCTATTCCCCGCGAACAGGTTTTAGTTTCCCTCGCTAACGGTTTGGAATATAGTCCCAGTGGCAATACTGAAAGCACTCTGCAATACTTCAACGATGCCTCTAACATCGCAAGCTATGCCCGTAGCCCGATCGCCGCAGCAACCCAAAAGCAAATTGTGGTCAACTATCCGAATGTGAACTTCCTGAATCCAACTGCAACCGCCACTCGCGCCCAGGTAGCAGCTTTTATCTACCAAGCATTGGTTAGTTCTAATCAAGCCTCAGCAATTAACTCACCTTATGTTGTGGCTGTCGGATCTACCACCCCAACGCCTGCATCAGTGACAATTGCCCAAGGGACTACTATTCCTGTGAAGTATGAGAAAGCAGAAAAAATTCTAGTTACAAAGGATGAAACATCGCCCTTGACATTGACAGTATCCCAAAACGTGGTGACGCAAGACGGATCTGTTGTGATTCCTGCTGGTAGTCAAGTTATTGGTCAACTCAAACCTGCTACGGGCGGTTCTCAATTCGTTGCCCAGAAACTGGTTTTGACTAGTGGTCAGGAGTATCAGCTTAATGCTAGTTCTGAAGTGATTACCAAAACTGAAACTGTCAAGAAGGGTACTAGTGTTGGTTCAATTATCAAGAATACTGTATTGGGCGCAGGTGCAGCAACTGCGGTATCTGCTGTCACAGGCGATCGCGCCATTGCCACAGAAGAAGTCTTGGGTGGTGCTGGTATCGGTGCATTGGTTGGTCTATTCTTCGGTAAAAATAGTGTTGATTTAATCGCCATTGACCCAGATACCGATTTACAAATGACCATCAATCAAAACTTATTGGTTTCACTTAAGTAGTCATTAATACGTCTAAAGCCGAATTGTAAGAATAGCGTAAATGCTGTATATTGTATGCAGCACTTACGCTACTTTTTTCATCAAAATCAAAATTTTTATAAATAAAATTGCTTAAACTAAATTTAAGTTAAGCAAGTTTTTTACGCCGTTTTTTATTTATTTATGAGAGTGATAATAGCGCTTTAGAGGTAAGACAAGACTAATTTTATAGGTTCTATTAAGAAAAAATAATTTCAATGATTGGTACTTTCAGTAGACTGAAAATTTTTGAAAGTTGAGGAAATAATAACGATTTCAGGCGACTTTATTGGAGCTTTTCATCACGACCATAGGTGTAGACGCTACATCGGCTTGTCGTAGACATCGCTCTATTCGTCCATCCAGAACAGAAGTAGTTGAAAGCTTGATGATAAGCTGATTTCAATAGATGGTGTTCCCAAGGAAAAATGAAGGGCTGATAAGGCTTGTGGAAAACTTTTCGATCTACTGACTTTGGCTCAAACGCTCAAATTAATCAGCTGGTAAAGAAAGAAGAATAAATAATTCTCTTAAGAATAAGAAGATAAATATAAGAGAACCATATAGTGAACAAAAAAATAATGAACAAAAAAAGAATTTTTTTCATAACATTTCTGGGAGCAAGCAGTCAAAAAATGTAAAAACGTCTAAAATTGAAGAAATTCTTGAAAGAGTTGCTTCTATCTATCTAAAACTGACTATTAAGGAAAGTGAGAATTCCTATTATTATCGTGAAGGAGATAAGCAGCGAATTAATTTACTTCTTAAGGACATTGAGAAACTCAAGTATAATATCACTGATTTTCTCAATAGCTATGACAGCGAAACTGTCCTTCTTAGATCATATCCTAGTGATAAGTTGCTTGAAGAAATACCAACACTGTCTAAATTGATAAATAATAGCCAAATAGATGTATCTCTAGAGTTTGATAGGCTAACTTCTTCGCTGGTAGAAGTACAGTCAGGTAATAGGACAAAGCGCTTGGATGAAATGCTAGCTATAATGTGAATAAATATTTAGCTATTTGATTGTTAAAAATAATAATCTTAGGTTAGGATTTTGACCAGCGTTAAAGGTTAAAGAAAAACGGGATAACCTGTTCTGAATAGACTAACTTTTAATTTCAGGCAACCAAATGATAAATGTAGTTCCCGGCGCATCAGGTGAAGTTAGCTTAGAGTTGATTGCAGGGCTGAAAACCTCGATTTCGCCCTGCATTTGCTCTATTAATTGTTTAGCGATCGCTAACCCCAAACCTGTGCCGGGGATTTTTGTTTGCGCTTGTACACCCCGATAATGCCGTTCTCCAAGATGTTCTAAATCCTGGGGTGGAATGCCAGGCCCGTTATCACTAATGACTATTCCCTGAAAATTAGCTTTTTCTTGCCCAGCCTGAATCAAAATTTTGCCGCCAGTGGGAGTATATTTCAAAGCATTATCAATAATGTTAGTTAACACCTCTCGTAATGCTTTGACGTTGGCACGCACTAGAGATGAATTCTCTTGAATTTCAGTTATTAGTTTTAGCTTTCGCTCTTGGGCGATCGCTTTGGCTGATATTAATAATGGTTCTAATATATCTGCTAACGAGCAGTCAACTGCTTTATCTCCCGTCCCCGGTAATAATAGCGGCGGTTTAGCGTCTTTTTGGATACTTGCTTCTACAAATACTTCATCTTCCGGCAGATGTCGTGGTGCTAAATCTGCCTCTGTCAAGTCAATTACTTGCTCAAATTGTTGCAGTAATTCTTGAAGGCGATCGCTTTCTCTGACAATACTATTTGCCACATCCCGGTTAGCATCTCCTGGTCGTAGTCGCTTCAATAGCAGTTTGCCAAAAGTCCGCAACGCCGTTAATGGGTTACGAAACTGATGTAACAGATTATCCAGCAAATCCCGCTGTTTTTCTTGGAGAATTTGTTGCTCGCGCAACTGTTGCTCAAACCATGCTCGCCGTTGATCTAAAATACAGGCGATCGCTAATGTTTGGGCTATCCGTTGAATCTGACTTTGCTCGTGTTCATTCCATACCCGGTCTTTCCTACCTGTCACCAGTAACCCCATCATCACACCCTCATAAATCAGAGGTAAAACAATTTGGTTGCCACTAAGTAGGTATTCCTCTTTGAGATCGGGTTGAGACCCATCTGGTATCTCAGACTCCTGTGACGAAGTTGGAGATTCTGAACCTGCTGTCAATAACCTTCCCTGATGATTGGGTAATATAAACGCATTTCCAATTTGAAGTTGCTTGTATGCCGTTGCTTCAATAGTTTCCTCTCCTGGCAGCAATAATGCTGTTTCCGGGTAAATCACCACAGGAATCAGTTTGGCATCACCAGAAGGAGTATCTACCAATTCTTGTGTTAGGTACACAATACTTAAAGTTGCTCCTAGCCCTTGGGTTAGTAGCGCTATTTGCTCTCGACACAGAGCAAGAAAATCGGAACTGGCAGACATTAACATTTTTTAGCTCTTGCTCAAGATTATAGATTTTGAGGCATGATGTAAGAGAGGATACTTAATTTTTACCTCACTCATTTAATAAAGCTTAACTAAAATTTTCTTAGAGATGGTTTGTACTAGGGGATTATATTCTTAGGTAATTTTATTTTCTCTATGTTTTAAAGATATTAACTTTCTTATATTAAAAGGTTAAAAACTATTGATCTTCTGAACTAGAACCTATATAATGACGACGGATTTTGTAGCTATCACTACAATCTATAGCTTGAAAGAGGAGGACAATAGATTGGCAAGGAGACGCAAAAGGAAGAGTCGTCGTCGTCAAGAAGGACGGCGCATTTTGGAACACGTGCCTCAATATAGCATCGAAAGTGGCGAAGAAAAGCCTGTGACAGCAGCGAGAAGATTCATTCAAGCTGAAGGGATTTTGCCACCCGCGTTGCTACTTGTAAAGCGAAATGAACACACTACAGATCGTTATTTCTGGGCAGAAAAGGGACTGTTTGGTGCTCAATACGTAGAGGAAAACCATTTCTTATTTCCTAGTTTGAGGGTGTTAGAACCTTCACCAGGTCAAGAACCTCTTGCTTTAGCTAGTCGGTGAACCATCGATGGTCATCTTGAGCATTGAATGTGGCTCCTGACTACTATTAACTGGCAAAATTGCTAAGTTTATGCAAAATTTAATTTTTTTTTAGTTTGTAGCTGATTTGCCAGTAAATCTAGTCCAGGTAGTTGGAAAGTGAACTTGTCTCAAACCACGCTAGATTGCATGGGTTGATACTACTTTGATAATGCAGAAGGGAGTGGGTATACCAAACGCGTCTAAATAGTGCTAGTGAAGTTGCGCTCTTATGCCGTAGATGGTTAAGTTAAGCTCTGTCAATGAATTTAAGTTAATGAATTTAAATTTTTCCCTACGAGTTTGGGTCGTGGGGAAAACTGGCAAAGCAGCAATCTTGATTTTCTCCTGACTACTTTCCATTGCCTAAAGAGTAGGTTAGGTCAGAAGTCTGCATATCATAGTTAAAAGATGGTCGCAAGAATCAACAATTATTTCCCAGGCTTGAGCTGTAGAGTCCTCTGCAACTCACTGAGTTCATCTCGATGGGCGACTACAGTGATCTTACTTGAGGAGGTTGGTTTGCTCTGAGTTGTTTCTACTTTGAGCGACACCTTCTCAAGTCTTCCAGATTTTTTCCAATAAAATAGACCACTTAAAGGCGACAGCAGTACCATCGCCAGAACAAGGGTACTGAGGCTAGGAAAAAGCAGGGATGCCACCAGAAATAGACAAACAATCCCAGTAGCTGCTAGTAAAGTCAGAAATATAGCTAAGAACCAGCTGGGGCGAACATTACCTTCAAAAGTTACCTGATTTTGTTCTCGGTCTACCGCTGCCACTCGGTAAGACCGCGATCGAAAATACTCTTTTAATTGAGACATTAAAACAGCTTCATCTTGCTCAGATACTAGTTGGGCCATTTCTGTACGGTCTTTAGTCGAGGCACGAATAAAGAAAAACAGCCCAACCGATAACAACAAGGTTAGCAGGAACGTAGATGGCAGAATAGCAGTATCCATAACTAATTGTTAGTGTTTGACTGGAGGAGACTTATTCATTATCAATTATTCGTTACTTTTTCCTCCCGTTGATGTAGTCTTGCCAAAGAAAAGCTAAATCCTGAGCTTGAACTTGCCATTCGGGAGAAACTTGGTACATCCGCCTGGGGCGTCCCCGTCCTTCGAGTTTCTTCCAATATCCAGTGATTGCACTTTGGTCTTCCAGAAATTTAATTGCACTGTAAAGTACGGTATCTGAAAGCCGATAGACGGGATACTCAGTTTCTAATTGCTCGATCAACTCGGTTCCGTAGGATTCACCTTGTAATAAAACAGACAGTATGTAACAAACTGCTAGTTCCTGACAAAGGTAAGTTGGCGGAGGATTCTCAAAAAATTGATATATATCCTCAAGTTTCATGGTTAGTGATGGCTAAAAAAATGCCTTAAGGTAAAGTCTACAATCCTTGTAGCCAGTATACAGTGCTACTACTACGTGAGTAATACATAATAAAGCTACTTAGACTAGATATCCATTGCGTAAACATCAAACAATTACCCACGTCTGTGAAGTTGTGGGGCGAGTTTGCGAGTTTTAGGGACACAAAATAATGTACCCCTACTCAAGCTCGATACGATGTGGTGAGGAGCGAACAGATAGTGACTTCCTCACTATCTTGGTGTTAACGGATGCCGAGCTGGTTAGAACTGCTTAAGCAATAAAATGCCATCGAAGAAATTTTACAGGTAAAATGCTATTTTGTCTGTAAAACTTAATAAACACTTTGTTTTACAGTGATTTTCCCAATGCAAATTCTAAAAGCTTAAGCTAAAGGATATATCTGGGATCAAGCTCTACGTCGGTATACACACTTAAGCAGTAACCATTTCTGATTTCCTCGATCGCAGAATTTCTTGTCTTATTTGGCAAGTGTGATAGTAAATTTATCAAAGAAGGCGCTAAAAACCAGGGGAAAGAACTCTCCCGTGTCCCCTTGTCTCCTCGTCCTCGCCTCCCTTAATCAAGCACCCAGCACATTGGCGATCGCTATGTCACAAACTCCCGATGCCCCATCATCTTCCTCAACTCTTAGGGCAATTGCCCAAACTTTTCGCCTTATAGGTTGGATTAGCTTCTGGATTCAGCTAGTACTAGGCGTTGTTTCTAGCATAATTGTGTTGCTGTTCGCCATCTTTAATCAAAGATCTGGCAGTCCTACTAATAATCCTGGGACTGGTTTTGGTGTATTTTTAGCAATTTGTGGACTGGTTGTTTTAGGTGGGGGCATTTATTTAGCTTACCGTTACACTAGGATTGGCAAGCAATTGGAATCCTCCAATCCCAGCAACCGCCCTCGGAAAAGTGAGACTGTGCAAGTATTACGCTTAGGGCTGTGGGTGAATTTAGGAGGAACGCTGGTGACGCTTTTGGGGGCGCAGGCGATCGTTGGAACACTGGTAGCACGATCCATATCTCCACAAGCGATAACTACCCAATTTTTTGATCCTACCCGAATTATTAGCGGTCTAGATATGCTTGTAGTACAGGCAAACACCAACACTGTCTCAGCGCACTTTGCAGGGCTGGTGGCGTCACTTTGGTTGCTCAATCGGATTAACCGACCCTAATATTATGAGTGCTGAGTTTTCAAAAGTCTAAAGAAGTTAATCAGAATTTTTCCGAAACGGACAAAACTGGGTGTGAAGACAACTACATAATCCTTGAAAAACATCTTATTAGTACAGCACTGCGTAATTCCAATCAATGGAACGCTTGCAGTATAGGAATTACAAATTACGTTGGCAAGTCAGGAAAGCGGCATGCTGCGCGTAACAAGATACCTGTAAAGGTACGAGCGTAATTAGGAATTTTGCCAAGCTGTAGTAGTAGGTGATGCCAAAACTAGCACAGGGATAATATGTACCTTTTTTAGAAGTCTGACACCATGAAAAATCAATTTGACACCATGAGAAATCAACCAGCACAGAAATTTAATCAAGACGTATGGAGATTTGGCGTACAGGTTTTCTTTAGTAGCATCGTATTGGGGCTGTGCATTTTCAAGCTTGGCTCGCCAGCAGAGGACGACAAGAATATTGCGCTTTACTGGGGTGGTTTATCAGGTGTGCTTGCATACTGGTTACCTTCACCTGGACAAACTAGAGACGATAAGGAACCACCGAATATCACTCAAAGGACGTTTGCAGCCGTTGATAACAATAATGGTAACGATCAGAGTCTTGCTCAGGTTTCTGAAACGACAGTGACTCAAAATACGAATTCATGATTGGTTTAATGCATTATATGGTTTCTTAGCCCTGGCAGTAATGCTAGGGTAAAATCTTGCTCAGAGATTGGACTGATTTTTCTAATAAACTTTGTTTTTGCAGTTACAGCAAAGCAAAATTACTATATGCTAAATGCTTATGTGTTAACTGTATTGACAGGAAGATTTTAGGCTAAAAACTGAGAAAAATCTGTGCTGGATATTAAGCAAATACGGGAAAATCCCCAATTAGTTCAAGAACGATTGAATAGTCGTAGTGGTAAATACGACATCGAGCCGATATTACTGTTAGATCGGCAACAACGGGAAATTGAGGGAACACGTAGTCAACTCCAAGCTCGTAGCAACGAAATTGGTAAAATTGTCGGTCAGAAGATTAAATCTGGGATCAATCCTCAAGACCCAGAAATTCAAGCTTTGCGGGATGAAGGTAACTCTGTCAAAGCGACGTTGAGTCAACTGGAACCCCAAGAAAAAGACCTCAAAGCTGAAATTGCTCAACTTGTGTTGGCACTTCCGAACTTGCCAAGCGACTCTACACCCCTTGGAAAGAATGAGGAAGATAACGTAGAAGTGCGCCGTTGGGGTGATGAGTACATTCCCCAAAATTCGCATATTCTCCCTCACTGGGAAATTGGCGAAAAGCTGGGTATTCTCAATGTTGAACGAGCTGTAAAAGTTGCCCAAAGTCGCTTTGTGACATTGATAGGCGCTGGTGCGGCATTGGAGAGGGCATTAATTCAATTTATGCTGACTCTCCATACTCAAGCTGGGTATGTGGAAGTCAGTCCGCCGCTGTTAGTAAATACCGAGTCTTTGACGGCGACCGGTCAATTGCCCAAGTTTGCCGAAGAAAGCTTTAAATGCGCTGATGATGACTTGTGGCTGATTCCTACAGCTGAAGTTCCAGTGACAAATCTCTATCGGGGTGAAATTCTCGCTGCTGAAAACTTACCTATCTACCACTGTGCCTTTACTCCCTGTTTTCGCCGCGAAGCTGGTAGTTATGGGCGCGATATGCGGGGATTAATCCGCCTGCATCAATTTAACAAGGTGGAAATGGTGAAGTTTGTCGAACCCAGTACGTCTTTTGATGAACTGGAGAAATTGGTGGGGAATGCAGAAGCAATTTTACAAGCGTTGCGGTTGCCTTACCGAGTAGTAAATTTAAGTACTGGAGATTTGGGATTTGCCTCTACCAAAACTTATGATTTAGAGGTTTGGTTGCCCTCTTCTGGCAAATACCGCGAAATTTCTAGCTGTTCCAATACTATAGATTTCCAGGCGCGACGGGCTGATATTCGCTTCAAAGAGGCGGGGAAGAAAGGAACTCAGTTTGTACATACTCTAAATGGTTCGGGTTTGGCGGTGGGAAGGACGATGGCAGCAATTTTGGAGAATTATCAACAACCTGATGGGACGGTGAAGATACCAGAAGTGTTGCAACCTTATTTTCAGCAGGGAGAAAAGTTGGGTTTTCCATCGCTGCAAAATTTACAAAGAGTTCAAAACTCACCAGTTGTACCCCAAGTTTTGCAACCAGTTTTACCAGAACGTGTTTCAAAGCCAACAATACAATTCCAATACCGTTATATTGTTGATTTGCTGTTTTGGCTTCCAATCGCCTCTTATGTTGTGTGGGTAATACTATCGTTGTTGTTTTAGCAGAAAAACCAATCTGACCAAAACTTACATTTGGACTATGTGGACAAAATGGTACGTTACGCTGTCGCTAACGCACCCTACTGGCGTGGCACAGCTAAAATAGTGCGTTAGATGTAGATTGGGTTGAGCAGCGCGAAACCCAACATTGATCGGAGTGTTGGGTTTCGTTCCTCAACCCAACCTACAATTTTTTTTGCAACAATTTAGCTTCGTCAGGCTACTACTAGCTTTAGATGTTAGAACCAGATACGAAAAATCGAACTATGACTAATGCCCAATGCCCTATGCCTAATGCCCAATTAGAATGGAGATAACTATAGCTTAATATCTTCACTAATTTACTCTATGTCAGTTTTAGCAGCGATCGCAGTCTTGGCTGTTTTGATCTTGGTACACGAGTTGGGACATTTTGTTGCAGCCCGTTCTCAAGGCATTCTCGTTAACCGTTTTTCTTTGGGTTTTGGCCCAGTTCTTTTGAAGTACCAAGGTTCGCAAACCGAATATGCTGTCCGCGCCTTTCCCTTGGGCGGCTTTGTGGGCTTTCCCGATGATGACCCCGATAGCGATGTTCCACCCAATGACCCGAATCTGCTGCGTAACCGTCCAGTTTTAGACCGGGCGATTGTGATCAGTGCCGGAGTGATCGCCAATTTAATATTTGCCTACTTGGTGCTGGCTCTGCAATTGGGTATTGTTGGCATTCCAGAGAGGATTAACTATCAACCTGGTGTCATCGTCAAGCCGGTTGATGAACAATCTATTTCCTACCAAGCAGGTATTAGGGAAGGAGACATCATTCTGGCTGTTAATGGTCAGGAACTCCCCGCTTCTGAAAAAGCGACAGCTTTGCTAACAAAAGAAATTCAAACTCATCCAAATCAGCAAATCGAACTAAAAGTTAAACATGAAAAGCAACCAAAGTCTCTAAAATTAACCCCAAAGCTGGGAGATAAAGGCCAAGGTGTAATTGGCATTGAACTTGGCCCCAATGGTACAGCAGTTTATCGCCGTCCTAATAGTCCTTTTGAAATTTTCGGCATTGCTGCTAACAGGTTTCAACAATTATTTGTGGGGACACTCAGCGGTTTTGGGCAGTTAATTACCAACTTTCAACAAACTGCTGGACAAGTTTCTGGGCCAGTTAATATTGTCAAAATCGGTGCAAAATTAGCTGAGGATAATACCGTAAACTTGTTGTCTTTTGCGGCAATTATCAGCATTAACTTGGCTATTATCAATATTTTGCCTTTACCGGCTTTGGATGGCGGACAACTCGCTTTTCTGTTGATTGAAGGTTTACGCGGTAAGCCTGTACCCGCCCGGATTCAAGAAGGTGTAATGCAAACCGGTTTGGTGTTACTCTTAGGCTTAGGAATTTTTCTGATCGTCAAAGAAACTACCCAATTAACTAGCCAATTGGAATGGGTACAAAAATTGTTCCAGTGAGCATTACCCGCAAATCGTTATCTAAAAAGCAACGGGCGATAGAAATTTTAGCTCGGCTGAAGCGTCTTTATCCAGATGCTACCTGCTCTTTGAACTACTCAACGCCCGTACAATTGTTGGTGGCAACGATTCTCTCTGCTCAGTGTACTGATGAGCGGGTAAATAAGGTGACACCAGCTTTATTTGCTCGGTTTCCTGATGCTGAGAGTTTAGCGATCGCTGACTTAGTAGAATTAGAAAATTTGGTGCGTTCAACAGGGTTTTATCGCAATAAAGCCAAGAACATTCAAGCCGCCTGTCGGATGATTGTTACTGAGTTTAACTCTGTTGTCCCCAACCAAATGGAGCAATTATTAAAGCTTCCAGGTGTAGCGCGCAAGACAGCAAATGTAGTCTTGGGTCATGCTTATGGCATTAATGTTGGCGTGACAGTAGATACTCACGTCAAGCGCCTGTGCGAACGTTTGGGTTTAACTGAAGTAAAAGACCCCGTTCGGATTGAGCAAGATTTAATGGGTTTATTGCCTCAGCCTGATTGGGAAAATTGGTCAATTCGGCTGATTTATCACGGTCGTGCTATTTGTAAAGCACGCTCTCCCGTCTGCGTTGCTTGTGAACTTGCCGATTTATGTCCTGCTGCGAATCAGCCAGTGGTTGTAGGGTAAGCGACATAAGTAACCCCAGAATTGATAGAAAGACTGTAGAATGGAAAACGGTGTCTTTAAAGAAGTTAGAGAATATATGGCAAAAAAGAGCTTGATTGAGCGCGAGAAAAAGCGCACCAAGTTGATAGAAAAGTATGCTGACAAGCGAGAAGCTCTCTTAGAAGAGTTCAGAAGTGCAGCATCTCCTTTGGATAAGCTGGAAATCCACCGGAAGATTCAACAGCTACCCCGGAATAGTGCGCCCACCCGCCACCGCAACCGTTGTTGGTTGACTGGTCGTTCTAGAGGTGTTTACCGCGATTTTGGGTTGTCTCGGAACGTGCTGCGAGAATGGGCGCATGAAGGTCTTTTGCCTGGAGTTGTTAAGGCTAGTTGGTAGTCAAGAGTCATTGGTCATTAGTCATTAGTCATTTGCAAAGGACAAAGGACAACTGACAAATGACAAAATATTATTGACCACAACACTTATCAATTCCCAGACTTTCTAAGAGTAGATCGCTGACGGCGTTGGCGATCGCAAACTCTCCATAGAAGCTATTGGAAAAATCATAGGACTGCATCTCTGTGACAATGGCAATTACCAGAGAACCAAGGTCGTTTTCTCCTTCCATCCGTTGACGCACAAAAATCTGTGCGGCTCGTTGGGCTATGTTTTGGTTGACTGCTTCGGGGATAAATTCTGTATCTAGCCACCGTTGTAAGCGTTCTCGTAACCATTCACCTTCGAGCAGTGGATTTTCAGGCGGTGGTAGGGTGATGGGTGGAATTGGTTGAGTCATCTTTTTTAAACGCAGAGGGACGCGGAGGGAAACGCAGAGGAACGCTGAGGTTGATTTTTTAGCATCAAATTGCGTTTCTAAGAGTGTTTTTTTATATTTATTTATGCAATATGATATCGCCGCTATTGTTGAGGGCTATGCACAAGGCTATTTTCTCATGGCTGATGAGCGCGATCGCCTGAGTTGGTACGGAAGTCGCGATCGGACTTTGATTCCTTTGGATGAGAGGTTTCGCTACCCTAAGTCTTTGCAGCGCGTTCTGAATCAAGAGCGGTTTACTGTGGCGATTAATCGAGACTTTCAGGCTGTGGTGGCTGGCTGTGCTGACAGAGAGACAACCTGGATTTCACCGGAATTAAAAAAGATTTACTGGCTGCTTTACCAGAACGGTTATGCTTATAGTTTTGAAACTTGGCAAGGTGACGAACTCGCTGGGGGAATTTTAGGGATTGTAATTGGTGGGGCTTTTATTGGCGAGTCGATGTTTTACCGCATTCCCGAAGGTTCAAAGGTGGCGATGGTCAAGTTGGTAGAAAGATTGCGTCAGAGGCAATTTGTGTTTTTTGATGCCCAAATGATGAATCCCCATTTGAAAAGGTTTGGCGCTTATCGGGTTGGGGATGAAGAATATCAATCTTTATTTCAGGAAGCGTTGCAACGTACTTATAACTTAGTATAATTTTACCAGAAAAGCTGAATGTGATTGTTACTGATGTAGTAGTGCCGAGAATGAAGGTATTGCCATAAAAAATATTTTAATCATTACAATAGCGATCGCGCCCATTTTGTTTGGCACAGTAGAGTGCTTTATCAGCTGAGGCAATAAGTATATCTGGCCTGATGTTCCAAATGGGTATGTGAGAGGTAATTCCTAAACTAACAGTGATGATATTCTTGACATCAGACTGTACATGGGGAATAGCCAGAGCATGAATTGCTTGCTGAATACTTTGCGCTACTTTAATCGCTCCTGCTAAATCAGTATTGGGCAAGAGTACCAAAAATTCTTCTCCACCATAACGCGCTACTAAATCGGCAGGACGATGAATTGTCTGTTGCACTGTTTGCGCTATCCTCATTAGACAATCATCGCCTGCAAGATGACCATAGTAATCGTTGTAAAGTTTGAATTTATCAACGTCAAACATAATCAGTGACAAGGGTTGTTGTTCTCGTGCAAGGCGTCTCCATTCTGCTTGCAGTCGTGCATCAAAGCAACGACGGTTAGCTACCTGAGTCAAGCTATCTAAATTTGCCAGTTGTTCTAGTTTCTGATTTGCATCTTGGAGAGCCAATTCAATTTGTTTTCGTCCAGTGATGTCGCGTATGGTAATAGCAAAACCATCATCTAGTTTGACTGCGACAAAGTGATACCAGCAAGAATTGCTTAATGGATGGTAAAAATCCTGTTCTAAAGCTTCCCCCGTTTCAACAAGATTAATGAAATGATTGAAGAGTTCTGGTTCTAGACAGGTTAAAAGTTTTTTGAGTACTACTTTGCCAATCATCTCTTCACATTTGCTTCCGAAGGCTTTAGCAATAACAGGATTGATAACTAAGCAACGAAAATCCTCAATGTCTCCAGTTGCAGGGTTGCGGACAGCTTGCATAGCGGCAATACCATCTAGCGAACTATTCAAAATGCTGGCTAGCATTGCCCTGGACTGATACAGTATCTCTTCTGTTTCCCTACGCTTAATATTTTCTTGTTCTAGAAGCCGTTGCTGACGTTGAATAGTTAACTGATTTTCTAGACGCGCTACAACTTCTTCCATCTGAAAGGGTTTGGTGATGTAGTCTATGCCCCCTGACTCAAAGGCGATCACTTTATCGAAAACATCATCTAAAGCACTAATAAAAATAACAGGAATGGTGCGTAGAACTTCATCCGCTTTCAGAATTCTACAAACTTGATAGCCATCCATTTCTGGCATCTTGATATCTAAAAGAATGATATCTGGTCGCTTTGCCTTTACTGTTTTTAGTGCCATCCGCCCACTTGTAACGCTGCGAACAGTGTAGCCAAGTTTGACCAGAGAATCACTTAATAAATGTAAATTTTTGGGACTGTCGTCTACTAGGAGAATATTACCTTTATTTTCTTTATCAGAATCAAGATTCATTGCTTCTCAGGGGTTCGGCTAAATCAACCAATTCCTCAAATTCAAATTGACGAGCAAGTTTTGTTAAAGATTGAATTAAAAAAGTTTCTGTTTTGGGAACATCTCTAATTAATTCTATGACCCGATTAGTATTCGCTTCTAAAGCAGCTTCATAGAATTGATTAATCCATTCTTGAGACATACAAATTAGATTGTTAGATGTTAACGATTTTTTTTCTGTCTCTTCAGAATTTGAATAATTATTTTCAGCATATATATATTTGACACCAAGATGTTTGGCTAGTGTGTCAAAAATTGTATGTTCTGCAAAAGGTTTGCGAAGAAAGTCATCACACCCGGCTGAAAGGACGATCGCTTTTTCTTCTTCTAAAACACTTGCTGTCAGAGCAATTATAGCTGTAGCATTCCCCTTGGTAGTGAACTTGATATATTTTGTAGCTTCGTAACCGTCCATGACAGGCATTCGCATATCCATCCAAATCAGGTGGGGTTCCCATTCATTCCAAATAGCGATCGCTTCTTTGCCATTACTAGCTTCTTTCATCTCAAACCCTAACGGTTGTAAAAGTTTAATTAATAATTGACGATTAATAGATTTATCATCTACTATTAATAGTTTATAAATAGGTTGTCCTGGTGCAAGTTCTAATACTTTTGGATGTGCTTCTAAAGTATTACTATTGGTTTTTTGACCTAATTTTGCTTGAATATAAAATTTAAAAGTTGTCCCTACTCCTAATTTACTTTCAACAGAAATATCTCCTCCCATTAACTGAATAAACTTGTGACTAATTGCTAAACCTAAACCCGTTCCTTCTTGTGATTCTTTTCCGGCTTTTGCTTGGGAAAAAGCATTAAATAGTTTGGGTAATTCTGCGGCTGCAATCCCTACTCCTGTATCACAGACTTTAAAATTAAGAGTTAAAATATCTGTGATTTCTTCACTAGTATTATTTACTGTTAAACTAATTGTTCCTTTTTGAGTAAATTTAATGGCATTACTAATCAAATTAATTAATACTTGTCGGAGTTTTAATTCATCTGTGCAAATATAACATGGGACATTTTCACTACGTTGAAATATTAAGTTTAAGCCTTGATTACTTGCCTGTAAATATAGCATATCTTCTAAGTCATCTAGCAAGCGATACAGGTCAAAGTCTCTAGGGTTAAGAGTAGTTTTACCCGCTTCTATTTTTGATAAATCGAGAATATTATTAATGAGCGTTAGTAAATAATCACCACTGTGATAAATGATCCCGACATTTTCATAATGCTCGGCAGGCAAGTTTTTAGCACGTAACATTAATTGAGAAAAACCTAGAACAGCATTGAGGGGCGATCGCAATTCATGACTCATATTAGCAATAAATAAACTTTTAGCTTGATTTGCTACTTCGGCTTTTTCTTTAGCAATCGCTAACTCTGCTGTTCTCTCCTGTACCCGTTGTTCCAAAGTTTCAAAAGATGTTTGTAACTGAAGTGCCATATTATTAAACGATTTTGCCAGTTGACCTATTTCGTCTTTTGATTTATTTTTGGCGCGAATATCTAAGTTACCTGCGGTAAACTGGAAAACTATATTGGTAAGGTAAATTATTGGCTTTGTTAACAGTTGCCCAATGGCAAAAGCGATAATTGTCACTACTCCTGCAATAAATGCAAATAGAAAAATTGCGTCGCGAATTTGCTTTTCTACAGGTGCTAGAGCAACAGCAAAGGGACGTGCAAACAATACAGACCAAGGCTTATATTGCAAACGAGCGATCGCAATTAGATTAACCTGATTACCTGTTGCTTTCAAAGATGCAATTAAATACGACTGTTTATTATCCAATGCTTGTTTAAGTTTTAACTCATTAGTTGCCAATTCTTTGAGAGAAGAATTAGGCAAACGACCTTCCTGTTGCAGTTGAGTTACAATATAGTCAGGCAGAGGCACAATTGATTTAAAAAGCAGTTCTGGTGCAGTACTATGTGCCAGATAAACATTCTTGTCATCTAAAAGAATAGCAAAAGATTTTGCCCCAGCCCGTTCAGTTTGTCGAGTTACTAACTGTTGAACAACAGTCGCATTATATGAAACACGCAATATACCCAATATATCTCCCTTGGCATTGCGAACCGGACTGCTAAAAAAGAGGGTAATAAGATCGGGAATTGTCGGCGATCGCTTCATGCTAGAAACAAAAGAGAAACCAGTTTTTAGCGGTTTTTGAAAATAATCTTGAACTGATTCGTCTTTGCCAATATTCAGTGTACGTGTATCTAATACATTTTTACCGTTTAAGTCGAGCAAAGCATAAGAGAGAATATTGAGCATATCTTTGCGACTGAGACGGATTAATGTTTCTGTCGCCAATTGCATTTCGGGGCTGTCATCTCGCTGTTTTGGATTTAAGCTGAGATAGCGTGCCAAACCTGGTAAAATCGCCTCTACGCGCACGGCATTGAGATTTCCATCAATAAAGGCATCTATTCTGTTAGCGGTTTCGTTAGCCGCCGCAGATAGGGCTTGTCGGGCATTGTCAGTTAGTGCTTTTTCTGTTGTCTGTTTGTTGACAAATGCCAATAACAGCAATGGAATCAAAGCAACAACGAGAAACGAGGCGATCAACTTTGTACGGATGCCGCCCAAAAAGGAGTGTTGCATAGCTTCAAACTAGGGAGGATTCAAGAAGGAAGAATTGAACAAACTTTCTAGCTCAGGAATACGCGTAATGTTTCCAGAGCGAATAAAAAAGTCTGCATATATATTGGCAGTTTTGTAGATGGAGTTAGGGTTGCTAGATTGAAAATATTTTTTATTTTCACCTAAATCAGTTAGGTTTATTCCCTCTAGAGAGAGAGTATTGTTAGGAATTTTTAACGCTTTGCTGATGATAGCTTTTCCTTCCTCAACATTTGCTTTCCAGTAGGTCGAAGCTTGCAGCCATCCTCGCACAAAAGCACGAATGTCTTTGGGGCGATCGCGGATTGTCTCACCGCGAAAGATAATCAAATCTAAAATCAAGCCAGGGGTTTGTTTGCTAGTAAATAGGATATTTCCCCCTAATTTCATCGCTTTAGAGAGATAGGGTTGCCAAGTGTGTCCGGCTTGAATCGTATTATTTTTCAGGCGTTGAGGAATTTCTAAAGCCTCTAATTGAACCAAGTTCACATCATCACTGGTTAAATTGGCAGTTTTCAACATTTCAGTCACGAAAACTTCGCTAAAACTGCCTAGATTTGCACCCAACTTTTTCCCTTTCAAATCAGCGACAGTTTTAATTTTTGATTGGGCGACTACCACATCTGCTCCTATTGATTCATCTATAACGATCGCACCTTGTATATCTGGATTTGTGGCACTCAAGATTATAAACTTTCCCAAGGACGACGTAATCCCATCATATTTACCCGCATTGAAGTTTGCTTGTTCCAATTGGGCGTATTGTTTATGAATTAGTTCCACATCTACCCCTTGGGCTTTGAAGAATCCTTTTTCTTGAGCAATGATGCCTGGAAGCTCTCCAACAAAAGATGCAAATATAACTTTCAAGGGAGGGCGTTTTACTTCAGTTGGTGCTGAAGTATTACAAGCAAGTAGTAAACAGGCAGTAATGAGGAAAATACTAATGTATCTGAGTAGTTTAAGCATAAAATTTTTGATATTTTTTAATTATTGCTCATCAAAGATTCAGGTAAATAAACTAATTGTTCAAATTTAAATTGCCGTGTAAATTTCGTCGGTGATTGTATTAAAGGAGTTTTGGTTGTTGGAATTGCTTCCAGATTTAGAAATTCTGACCGCAAGCGCGGCTTGAGAATTTTATTTATTCATAGGTATTGTTTGTTTTGCAGCCGCCCCAACAAGTAATTATGGTTCAAATCAATGAAAAAGGCTGTAATTGCAAAGAGAGCGATCGCTCTTTTCCACTGTTATATAAGAGGATGTTTGAAAAGTCCTCAAGCGTGTGTTTCACTACCCTGGCTACCAAGAAACTGCTACGAAATCGGAGTTTTGGGATTTGAGAGCGTACCTCTGAGTCATACTTAAGGCTCAAGCCAACCCTTTTCAAACAACCTCTAAGTAAACACATTTATAGCCTTCTAACTTGAGACGACGACTTATTCGCTGTAGTACAGATGATTTACCCATTTGCCGAACGTTAAACACGTAGCAAAAAGCACTACCTTTGAAACTGTTATAAAGTTTTTCGTCTGCTTGACGCACAACATAAGTGGGATCGTCACTGTAGAGGCTACCGCCAACTTGGTATCTCATGTGCAAAGTGTGATTAGAAAAGGAAGATATAAAGAAGGAGTCAGAATTCAGAATTTAGAATACTATATCCATCCTGCCACACTGTCTTGTTCGTGAAGTGTCTCGTAGAGTTAAGACGGTGAAGAGCTATGCAGTATAATACGATGCCTACGGCGAGCCACACCTACGCAGATGGAGAAAGGACGGCGCAATGGTTTGCCTTTTGCAAAGACTATGATTTACTGATTTTAGATTGGATGTTGACCAAAGTCAGTGGGTTGATTAAATCCGCCAAATTTCTCAAAGCAATTTCGTCTTTGTCTAACCATCGCTAACCTTGACCCGGAAAACATGGCAGATTACTTGAATAAGTACCAAAAGTCTGACAGGAAAACCATACTAATGAGAATTTGGACTACTACTGCTGTGCTAGCTGCTTTTTGGCTAATATCTGGGATCATCAGTTCTGAGCCAATCACCGCTACTTCTGTTTTGGTAGAAAATGCCATATCATCTCCAGCGCCAACGAATGCAAAACAGATTACTGTCAGTAACACCGAGTTTGGTCTGAAGAGAGTTGACTCCAAAGGAAACGTTACCATTTTCCAGACAACAAGAGTGCCACTTCAGGAAGGAAACACCTACGGATGGCGGATTAAACTCAAAAACTACCAAGGTGAAGTGAAATGGCGTGAAGTCTTGCATTTACCAAAACCTCCAGAAACTTGGGGTACAGATAATGGCGAAGATTTCTCAATATCAGCAGACGGCAAGACATCTGTAACACGGCGCACACAGTCGGCTCCAGAAGGTGTGATTGAGAATTTTTGGACAATTGCCCCTGGCGATCCAGTTGGTAAGCATAGAATAGAAGTCTATATTGATGACCGTTTGATCGGTACTTTCCAGTTTGAAGTTATTCCAGTTAAGTAGAGATGAAGGGCATTGAGCATGGAGAAGAGACAAGGTAGATGAAGAAGAGGGGGGAGATAAGGGAGAGAATTGTTCAATAGACCTCTTGCACAAATGCAAAATTCGCCCTCATCTCCCAACCCCTTCTCCCAAAATTGGGAGAAGGGGAGTCCTCACCCTAAGTCCCTCTCTCAAGCTTGGGAAAGGGATTTAGGGTGAAAGCTCATTGATTCATGCAAGAAGTCTAATAATTCCCCTTTGTCCCCCTTGTCTCCCCTGCTCCCTTATCTTCCCCAGTCCCCAATCCCATCTTCTCCTGAAACTGAGGAGTATCTTAGAGATAGAAGTTTGATACTTGTTAGGTGGCGATCGTGAATACAAAGGAATTCCTGCGATTGATCGAAAAGCAGCCCCCATGTCCTCAGACACTACCAAAAGGGCTGCAAGCAATGTGGTATGACAACAAAGGTGATTGGAGCAAAGCTCATGAAATAGTTGCAAATGCCAGTGATGCTGACAGTGCTTGGGTTCATGCTTATCTGCACCGTAAAGAAGGCGATTTGAAAAATGCCCATTTCTGGTATCAACGCAGTGGTCAGCTAGAATTTTCAGGAGAACTAAGCCAGGAATGGGAACAAATAACTTCTGTATTGCTAAAGAAGGTCAACGTGACGCATGAATGCTGAAGAATTAAAAAGGCGTTTTGCCGCAGGAGAAAGATATTTTCCAGCCGTCAACTTGAGTAGAAACAAGCTGATTGGAGCCGATTTGCCTGGAATTAATTTATGGGGATCTGACTTGAGTGGAGCTAACTTAGCTAAAGCTAAACTGTGGGGAGCAGATTTGAGTAGAACTAATTTAGCCAAAGCGAATTTGACCAGAGCTAATTTGAGCGGTGCCAATTTGAATGAAGCAAATCTCCGGGGAGCAAAACTCAACTATGCCAAGTTGTATGGAGCGAATCTGACTGGCGCTTACTACGATGAGAGTACGCGGTTTTCTAGAGGTTTTGACCCCATCAGTCAAAATATGCAAAAGGTGTGAAGGGGATTGGGGACTGGGGGAAATGAGGGGATGAAAGAGCGGGGGAGCAGGGAGCAGTTGTAGTAAGTTTTTCCCTTCTGTCTCTTTTCAATGCCCAATGCCCAATGCCCAGTCTCCTTTAAATAACTGATAAATGATGTGAACCATCCAACATAGACGATATCAACATTTGTTCAAAGACTTTGGAAAGAGCAGTTTGAAAACGCTGACGATGCTTGATTTTGAAAAAAGGTCGAACTATTTCTGCGTAGGCGTAGCTCGCCGTAGGCATCGCACCGTTACCTTCTCTATTATCAATAACTCGAATTGCCCGCAAAGTCCCCAACTGGATTTCTTTTTTTACCATCAACTCAGAAATTCCAGTTGCACCTACACCATTTTCAATCGCGGCTTTTGCCATCTCACCACTGGTGAACACTAAAATTACATTCAGTTCGCTGAGGTTGATCCCCCAATTTTGCAACGCTTCCTCAAACCTTTGCTGTGTACCAGATTCCCGCACCCGCATCACCCAAGGAGTTTGAGTTAGTTGGCTTAAATCTATTTCTCCCCACTCAAACCAAGGGTGTTTTTGACCGACGACAATTTGCAAGCGATCGCTCGCCACTATTTCGTATTCTAGAGTATTCTGAAGTGCTGGCTTCACATCTCCTTCTACCAAACCTAAATCAAACTGTCCCATTGCTGTACCGACACAAATCGTTTCTGCATTGGCAAGGGTACAGTCAATCTGAATACCAGGATATTGGCTCTTAAACTCACTAATCTTACTTGGTAGCCAGTAGTTACCAATTGTCAGACTCGACCCTAATTTCAATTCACCCCGTTGCAGATTGTTCAATTCTCGCAATCCCCTTTCTGTCAAGGAAACTTGATCGAGAATTTTTTGCGCTTCCACTTGCAGTAATTTACCCGCTTCAGCAATCTCGATATGGCGACCAATTCGATGGAATAGTTTCACTCCGTATTCTTGCTCTAGGTTGTGGATTGCTGCGCTGACAGCAGGTTGTGTAATATAAAGCTCCTCTGCTGCGCGAGTAAAGTGTAAGTTCTGCGCCACAGCTAGAAAGATTTTTAGCTGCTCAAGCGTCATTCCTGCCATTTATCGTATCCCTAAAACTTAGTGTCAAAATTTTAATCACTTTCATTTATCATTTTGACAAATAAAAGCATTTGATTCTATCGGTTAGTTTGACTAAAGTATAAATCAAGGCTTTCTACCTAGTCATTTGTCATTGGTCATTGGTCATTTGTCATTTGTCATTTGTCATTTGTCATTGGTTATTGGTCATTTGTAAATACCCAATGCCCCATGCCCAATACTTCTCTACGAGAGGCAACGCTCAGTACAAGTGCCTAATTCGCAAGCATGAACATAAGGACATCCACAAATGAACGATTTAGTAACTGCAATTACCACAGGGATTACCGCATTCACTGCCACCAACATTGATGATATTGTGATTCTGACGTTGTTTTTTTCACAAATAAGTACAACGTTTCGCAGTCGTCACATCTTTGCTGGTCAGTATCTCGGTTTTGCAGCATTGATCGTTGCTAGCCTTCCTGGTTTCTTCGGTGGATTAATCATACCGCAAGACTGGATTAGACTACTTGGTTTTATGCCAATAATCATTGGTATGAGCAGTTTACTAAAACGCGAAGAGGATTCATCTGAGGAAGCCGAAGAAGAAACTGAGCCGTCTTGTCCCTCTATAGTTAGCAGTTTTCTCTCTCCGCAAACTTGCAATGTCGCTGCGATCGCCTTTGCCAATGGTAGTGATAATATCAGTGTCTATGTACCCCTGTTTGCCAACTCAGAATTAGACAGTCTGCTGGTAATACTAAGTGTATTTTTTACCCTAGTCGGTGTATGGTGTTATACCGCTTGTAAATTAACCTACTTGCCTGCGATCGCCAACTTTTTAACTGAAAATGGCAAGACTTTTGTACCTTGTATCTTGATTGGTTTGGGCGTGTTTATTGTCACAGAAAATGTTACTTGGACTCTTTTATCTGTAATTTCTAGTTATATCTTCTCATTAATTGTTAGGTTTCAATACTCAACCGTCGAGTGAAGAACAAGAAAAACTAATTGTCTAAAAAGAAGTACATTATGAATTCCCAACAGCAAAATATCTTACCTATCAACAGGAATCAAAACATGAAAATATGGAAATCTCTGCTAATTGTCTTAATGATTGTCGCTAATTTCGCCTTTGCTCAACCTTCTTTTGCTGATAAACCAAAATTTAGCAAAAACCCTGATTATATCGAAGTCACGAAAACGCTTGGTAAACTGACTCAAGCAAAAGAAGCCCAAACTGAAGTAGAAGGTGTCACACCAGAGAAAATTCAGCAGAAAATCGATG
The DNA here is from genome assembly GCF_036917415.1 of Nostoc sp. Taxonomy (GTDB): domain Bacteria; phylum Cyanobacteriota; class Cyanobacteriia; order Cyanobacteriales; family Nostocaceae; genus Nostoc. Next base: position 253,464 of record NZ_JBALDJ010000114.1, read on the forward strand.
AGTTAACATTCCAAAAATATGCTTTAGAGACGGGAATCAATTGGGGTCAATGCGAAAACAAAACAGGTAACACCATAGCAGTATATGGCAAAAGACCAAATGAGGAAGAGGATGACGATGCTATGTACGAGAACGGTCTATATTTTCTAGCTGATGGTCAGTCTACTAAAAATAACTGGGATTGTGATGGCTTCTATCTGCCAAATGATGCCACAATTACAGGTTTAACCGCAGACGGACAAGCTCAAGAATTTACAGAGGCAGTGGCTATTAAGATACCTGATGGCAGTAAGTTAACAATTAAAACTAATCCAGATACTGCTGCAATTGAAATCAACATTCCTAATGCTCAAATTGTCAAAGCTAACGAAGTTAACTGGTTTATTCCGAATGTATCACAGGCTATAATATATACACGGGTTCCCAATGCGCCTACCATGAAGTCTTAAATCATTGAACGTTAAACAGTTACTAGGCGTATGGTAAGAATTTAGACTTATAACTGTTTAGAAATTGTTCTCAATTTTAACAGGGAAACAGCCAATTTCAGAGAAAAACAGGACAAAAACTGGTGAAAAATCTCTCTGATCTTGGCTGTTTTTTTATGAATCTTATTACTTATAGTTGCTCCATAACATCAATTATCAGTTCCGAATTATTCGGTCAGGCTTGTTTTATTTCGATATCTGCATTAAAATAAATTTTGGAAAAATGTACAATCACAACAAGCATATTTCAGTAGCGCAACTATTGCGCTGGGTGCAAGTTATCTGGAAAGAGATTTCCTACTACCTGCGCATTTTTTTGACAGAAGCTGCTTTGGGGATAAGGGTGTTATTGATGCAGTTAAAATTGAAACCCACAGAAGAAGATAAAGATAAAAAAAAGCCAGGACGACTGAATCCGTCTAGAATTCGAGATCACTTGGCAAATGAGCGTACCTACCTCGCTTGGATGCGGACAGGGATCGCTCTTTTAGGTTTTGGTGTTGTCATCGTGCGTTTGCGTGCCTTCCAAGTACCTTTGATACCTCGTCCTGGTAACGGCTGGAAGTTAGGTTTAGTCTTCTCGCTGGTGGGTTTAATTACGGTGTGGCTCTCAACAGGACACTATTTTGCTGTCCGTCGTGATATTGAAGAAGATACTTACGAACCAACAGACCGATGGGTGTTACTGTTCAGTCTCGCCGTGATGATTCTCGGCGCTGGGGTAATCTATTTTGTTTTTACAACTTCTTTAGATCCAATGAGTCCAGTTATCCCTGAGTAATAAGATTTTTAAAATCGCACCTTATACAACTCGAATAATTCCCCTGATTTATGGGTTACGACTTTAGCACCAGCGGCCTTAATCGTTTTTTCCCACTTAGCCAAAGGTTCTAAAAACACCTCAGCCCCTAAATAGGTTTCCAGAACTGCCCAATCTTCCGCTAAAGGCTGTTCTGGATTGAGAACGTCAAATACAAAATGTCCACCTGGTTTTAACACCCGCTTGACTTCTGCTAGTACAGCATCCCAATATTCGAGGGGAAAATAGCAGCTAAATCCTGTGGCGATCGCTAGATCAAACTGCTCTGATGAATAGTTTAACTGATGGGCTGCTCCCAACTCAACCCCTTTGAACAGCTTAGAATTCAACTGTGGCCCACGAGAATTCAGGGTATCGCGTGCCACATTACTGATTTCTTGCCCATGAAAAAATGCTTGCCAATCCCGCCAAGGATAGATTAAAAAGCTGATTCCACAGCCAATATCTATACAGTGTTGGTTTTTTTGAGGTTTAGCAATTTCCCAAAAAGGGGAAGCAATTCTCCCTGAGAAACTTCCAGCAATCCACTCGCCGAATATCGGCATCGCCTGTACTTCCGCTGGCAGTTCAAAGGTTTCGCGTTGATATTCTCGGTTAAAGCGATAGGCTATTTGGGCTAATCTTTCGTCCCAGTTGGTTGATTTGGGTGAACTAAAGAGATTTTGAAACTGAGAATCGGGCTTTTTAGACATTTAAGTTTTTGCTACTCTTTTTAAGGATTGTAGTCAAATTCGCAAAGCGATCGCTACGGCAGGCGGGTACACCATCGCACCCCCATCCAATCTCCTGCTAAGGTTTGTCCGAAGTCATTGGTACTAGGACTTACGCACAAGTAACGGAAAACGAACCACAGAGGACGCAGAGTTTACGGAGAAATGAGAGTTTGAGAGGGTTTTTGCGTAAGTCCTAGTACTAATGACCAATGACCAATGACCAATGACCAATGACCAATGACTAATGACTACTATTCAACTTTTTCATACCAGATACCTACTTTCTCAAAAGCACCATAAGCAAGCTTCAGAAAATTCACTATTCTCTGTTTCCCAATTATCCCAAATTCTTTATACTCTCTAGCCTCTGCAAAAGTCAGGCGATTTTGGTCAATTATGTTTCTTTCTCTGTATGCTAATTTCGGAAAATCTATAACTTTTATCTGATATTTATTTACTATGTTTTGATAGTTAGAGTCTGACTCTAGATGTTCCCAATCATCACACAGCCCTAAATTCCTCACCAGAATATGAGGAATTTTCTCACCATAAGTATTTACTGACTGAGTAAACAGGTTGATGCTGTCGTATCCTCCTGTCGATACAAACCATTTGCAAAACATCACTCCCTGCGAACTTCCTAATTCAATTAATTGATTAGAGTCAATCCACCCTTGTACTGCTCTATGCGATTGTGCTGCTAAATTCACAATTACTGGCTTCTCTATCGCCCACTCAAATATTCTATCTGCCTTATTTGCCTGTCGTTCATTCTCACTAAACACAGCATATTTACATATCTCCTTATATACCCCTGCTACATCTGGATTTGATCTATCTGTCTCTACTGGTACAAATGGGATTCTCTTATCCAGACAATACTGAATCATTGTCCTGGCAAAGAGAGACTTTCCTACCCCGCCTTTTTCACCATCCACAAAATGAATCGTCGGCATTACAGCCACCTCTAATAATTATTAAAGTCTGATACATCTTTCCCAAACTAAGAACTTTTTGGCCATTGCCCCCAAGTATTTTGGTGGTTTTATGAGAAAGTATAACCGTGATTTGGATATAGTTTTCCAACAGTCTCATTTTACACAGGCAAAGTCCGTCTGCGCGGACTAAGGGACTTCCAATTTAAAAAATGTCCCATCGCTTTGAGGGCAGGGGGCAGGGGGCAGGGGGCAGGGGGCAGGGGGCAGGGGGAGGGAAAGTCGTTTTGATGGGCGTGAAATTGGATAATTTATTTCTTGGAAGTCCCTAAGACAAAACAAGGGGCTTAAGCCCCTTGTTATAAACTGCGGAAGCAGGTTTTGTTTAGACGCGGTTTCTAACTGCGCTTTTAGCTGCAATATTAGCCTAAATCGAAAAGCAAGATTTCGCCGCCGATGTTGGTGCTAATTTCTAGCTGTTCTTCGCCATTGATTTGTACACCATCACCGGCTCTGAGTTCTTCACCATTTAAGTTGACTATGCCTTGCGCTACTTGTAACCAAGCATAACGATCCGGTTTGACTTGATAATTAACAACATCACCTGACTCTAAAACAGATGTGTATAAATCAACATCTTGGTAAATTGTCACAGCACCATCGCGCCCATCTTTAGCAGCAATTAAGCGAAGTTTGCCACGCTTTTCTTCTAGAGGAAAAGCTTTTTGTTCATATCTTGGTGCTAATCCTTCTCGATTGGGAAGAATCCAGATTTGTAGCAGGTGTAGTGGTTCTGTTGGTGAGGGATTAAATTCACTGTGGCTGATTCCAGTTCCAGCACTCATAATCTGGGCATCACCAGGGCGAATCACCGAGCCAGTACCCAAGCTGTCTTTATGCTCTACAGCACCTTCTAAGACATAAGTGAGGATTTCCATGTCACGATGACTGTGGGTAGGGAATCCAGCACCTGGGGCGATGCGATCGTCGTTAATTACCCGCAGAGAGCGAAATCCCATCCGGTTAGGATCGTAAAAACTACCGAAGGAAAATGTGTGATAACTATCGAGCCAGCCCATTTTTGCGTGACCACGGGCATTGCGATCGTGAATTAAGTGGGTAATTGTATTTTGAGACATAAATTTACCTCGTTGTTAATTGTTTTTAGAATTCTGATTGATTAAACCTAATTTATAACTATTTAAATAGTAAAGTATATACATATAAAATGAAAAGTACGGTTTACCCTATAATGCTTATATATCAGTTACTATAAACTTAATTTCACACTTTTAGCATTAATTTAAGTTAGTTTTTGCGCTTTTATGGCTGCAATAAATTAGATTCATTTTGGGTTAAAACTGTCTTAGCTGTATTGGGTTTGGTAGTAGGTGAAGTAATAGATATTTTACTTTTTTCCAGTAGCAGATACTAAAGAATTAGTGATAAAAAACCGATGTATTATTTATTAATTAACAACACACAGATGTGCATCCCTACTTAATCGAAACTATGGAGCGATCGCTGTCTGTAGTACAGCAGGGTGTAAATAAAGCATCCATTTTAAATCAATGAAACTTTGCGGTATAAAAATTACGCATAGCTGTACCAGCTTTTTAATCAAACAAGGCACGATTACCCCTGATGAGTCAATCATTCTTTAAATGACTATAAATCTCACTAGTGGAAGACGTTTTACCAATTCAGATTTTTTACCCTATTTGCAGAATGATGTTGTCTAGGAAGAGAATTTAGAGCGATCGCATTTTTAACTGCTTTGAACATCATCGGTTTGCAACAGGGTAAGTGGACACAAAACTTACTGAGTGCTGCGAAAGTTCTGGATTTTTAAATTCCCTCCAATAGGGGTTGACAGTACCAGCCTTAAATGTATAAAAGAGTAATCTAAAATCCAAAATTGTCTGACTGATGCAAATTCAAATCAGGGCAGCTTTGGGAGGAAATATGATAGGCTTAAAAGGAAAGAATGCTTTAATTACAGGTGCAACTTCAGGTATTGGTCAAGCGATCGCTATCAGACTCGCTCAAGAAGGGTGCAACATCGCCATCAATTACCGCTCATACCCTGAAGCCGCGGCAGACACCCAAGAGATGGCATTGCAAAAATCCTGCGGAAATATCGAAAATTGTGGTGTGAAGTCGCTGCTGCTTCAGGAGATGTCTCCCAAGAATTAGACATTGTTGAGATGGTCAACACCGTAGTCAAGGAATTTGGCAGTTTAGATATTCTAGTTAATAATGCTGGCATTCAAACAGAAAGTCCATCCCACGAAGTTACCACAGCAGACTTTGACCGGGTAATTGCAGTCAATCTCCGGGGTGCTGATCTCTGCGCCCGTGAAACTATTAAACACCTCCTGTGTGTTAATTGTCCGGGAGCGATCGTTAATATTTCCAGCGTTCACGAAATTATTTTGCGACCGATGTATATCAGTTATTCCATTAGCAAAGGCGGGATGGAAAACCTAACCAAAACTTTAGCTTTGGAATATGCAAGCCTTGGTATTCGTGTCAATGCCATTGGCCCCGGAGTAACGATTACGCGAATGAATCAAGCCTGGATAGACGATCTTGAAAAAAAGGCAATTGTAGAAAGTCACATCCCAATGGGACGTGCTGGCTCCTCTGATATCATGTCCGGTTAATTAGTTATAATTCCCGTAATCTATGCAGAAACCGGAAAATCCTCTTTCCCCCTGCCCCCTGCCCCCTGCCCCCTGCCCCCTGCCCCCTGCCCCCTGCCCCCTGCGGGCTTAATGATAAGTCACCGGACATGATATGAGGAGATGGCAGCCGCAGTAGCTTTTTTAGCTTCGGATGAAGCCGCCTACATCACCGGACAAACGCTATTTGTAGATGGTGGATTGACTCTATATGCTGACTTTTGGGAATCTTGGTCAGCTTGAGGTTAGGCTGGCGTACTTTCCACAATTAAGCCGATACATACCATTAGTGGAATTAAACGCCCATGACTAGCGCGATCGATAAGAACAGTCAGATGGAAGCACAAGCCTGGGAATTATTGGGAGAGTCCGTAATTTACTACCAAGGAAAACCCATTGGTACTGTAGCCGCACACGATCCGGAGTCAGATGCACTCAATTATGACCAGTGCTTCCTCCGCGATTTTGTCCCTTCTGCCTTGGTGTTTCTCATGCACGGCAAAGCAGAGATTGTGCGTAACTTCTTAGTAGAAACACTGAAATTACAAAGTCATGAAAAGCAGATAGACTGCTTTGAACCAGGAGCGGGATTAATGCCTGCCAGTTTCAAAGTACATTTTAAGGGGAATGAGGAATTTTTGGTTGCTGATTTTGGAGAGCAAGCGATCGCTCGTGTTCCCCCAATTGATTCTTGTATGTGGTGGATTCTCTTGCTACGGGCCTATGAAAAAGCTACAGGTGATTTGTCACTAGCGCGTCAGCCAGATTTTCAAGCCGGAATCAAACTAATTTTGGATCTTTGCTTGGTACATCGCTTTTCCATGTACCCAACAATGTTAGTTCCCGATGGCGCGTTTATGATTGACCGTCGCATGGGAGTTTACGAACATCCTTTAGAAATTCAGGTATTATTCTACGCATCTTTGAGGGCTGCTAGTGAATTGCTTTTAGCAGATGGGGATGGCGATAGCTACCTTAACAAAGTCAATAGGCGATTGGGATCTTTGAAATATCATATCCGCAACTATTATTGGCTAGACCTGAAGCGATTGGGGGAAATATATCGTTACAAAGATAACGAATTTGGTAAAGAAATTGTTAATAAATTCAACATCAACTCAGAATCAATTCCTAATTGGTTGACCGAGTGGTTGCCCGAAACTGGAGGATATTTAGCGGGAAATCTTGGGCCAGGGCGGATAGATTTTCGCTTTTTCGCTCTGGGAAATCTGATGGCAATCTTAACTTCCTTAGCAAGCGTTAAAGAATCTCAAAGCATTATGAATTTATTCGCCCAACGTTGGCAAGACTTAATCGGCTATATGCCTGTTAAAATTTGCTTTCCCGCTTTGGAAGGTTTAGAGTGGAGAATTGTTACAGGATGTGACTCTAAGAACAGGGCTTGGTCTTATCACAACGGCGGTAACTGGCCCGTTTTACTGTGGTTATTTACCGCTGCGGCACTGAAAGCCGATCGAACAGAACTTGCTCAAGCAGCGATCGCTATTGCCGAAAGGCGTTTATTTAGAGATAAATTCCCAGAATACTACGATGGCAACAATGGTCGTTTAATTGGCAAAGAAGCCCGAATTTATCAAACTTGGAGCATTGCCGGATTGCTAGCTGCTAAAAAGCTTGTGGAAAATCCAGAGTACTTGGAATTAATCAGTTTTGCAGAGGGTCTTGAAGGCCCAGGCTGTAGCCTGTAGTAGTGAATCAATACGGTTCGGTTAAGGTTTTTTGATGAAAATTCTAGCTCGCTAAAGGCCCGATAAATCTCCGTCAAGACGAAAGACTGATTATTGTAGAGACGGCGATTCATCGCGTCTCTTGCCTTAACCGAACAGTATTGCGTAGTGAATACCTCGCAAGGTTTTACCCCAAAGATAATTTAGTGCTGTAATTATACAGGGTGTTTCTGCTAACTAGTACAGCGGGCGCGTAAATTCAGCTACCATCTCAATTCAGCAGACAATAGGCAGACAAGTTGTTCTGAGCAACTGGTTAAAGGTAGGCAAACTTTTGGCTGTACTAACTATACTGACATAACATTACAAGCGGGCAAACTTTTGGTAAGTATAATTTAGGAAATAGTATATTTGTTCCATAAAAATCCTGATTAAAAGGTTCCAGCGATCGCACAGCCTGCTTCTCCATCAGAGAGTACACCAACGAGTGACCCTGCCTCTGAATAACCTTCTCAAATATCCGATAACTGATACACTATATTGTAAGAAGTATCTGAAGTGTCATACTTAGTAATATGTAATATCACCAGATAGTCTTTGCATAATTAGCACGTTTTAACGTGTATTAACCATGAAAACTACTTCAGATTTAATTCCAGAATTTGAAAAACTATTCAGACAAAAATTACAACTAAATAATTGTAAACTAAGAAAGAAAAGACAAGAGAATAATTATGAAATTATTACTCCAGCTAAAGACATCTTTTTGATGTATTGGTCTGAGTTTCCAGAAGTTAACTTAATATATCAGGCTATAGGGGTACGCACTCAGCAAACTGGAGTTTATGAGCGAGCTATTCGTTCGCACATTAGTTTTTGTGTGAGTAGCATCCAAGAAAATCCTAGCCCGGAATCACCATTATTGATGAAATAGCTGAGACTCAGATAACACAGACAATATTTACTAAGCTCTCGCCAGTTTTCTTATATAACTGACGAGAGTTAATTGCCGAAAATGTGTTTATCAAGAGACAAAAATGCAATCCGAAAAAAAATCAAGCTCGAGATCGGCTAGATTATAAAACCTTGTTAGCCAATGCAAAGCAAGCCTTAAAACTGGTAGCGATGTCTACGACGGGCTACGCCTACGCCATTTGACTTCTTTTACCAAAATGTAGAAAATCGCGTTGAGAACCTCCTACATCTCAACTTAAAGAAAAGCGACCACCCGGTTTCACTTCCAAATTAGGTCACTAAGTACAGCCCACCACAAAAAGGGTATGGAATTTAATTATTCGTAGGTTGGGTAGAACGAAGTGAAACCCAACATCAAGCCTCGATATTTCCGAACCCCTTTTACGGTGACGTGTACTAAGAGCCTATTTATAAAGTAAATCTAAACTGGAAAAAGTCAAAATCATCAGCTTTTCTTAGTGCCAAAGACTCCTGTAACATATATATGCTTTTACCCAAAAAATAGCCAGTTACGAACCATAGAAAGTTAAAAAACTTGGCAGAGTGAGCGCTGACTAATGTGTTCTAGCTGTGATATAGTCTGCGATCGCCATTAGAGGTTGCGCCTTTTCACCGAAGCAAGCTAATTCTGCTTTTGCTGAGTCAACCAATTTTTGGGCTTTGAGTTTTGATTCCTCGATACCCCACAAACTGGGATAAGTTACTTTTTGCGCCTTTTGATCTTTGCCCGGAGTTTTACCGAGTTCCTCCTGAGTACCAGTCATATCAAGCACATCATCAATAATTTGAAAAGCTAGACCAATATTACGAGCATAGTGAGAAAGCGGCAGCAGAATTTTATCGTCCACTCCCGCCAATAGTGCTCCTGATAAAACAGACGTTTCCAATAAAGCACCAGTTTTGTGGGCATGAATAAAGTTGAGAGTTTCGATGTCAATATTCTGCAATCCCTCAGATTGTAAATCAACAACTTGACCGCCAACTAGACCTGTTGCTGCTACTGCATGAGCCAACTTAGCAACAACCTGCAACAACTGCTGGGCAGCAACTTTTTTGGTTTGAACCACAAGAAACTCAAAGGCGTAAGCTAAAAGTGCATCACCAGCTAGAATGGCAATGTTTTCGCCATAAATTTTATGGTTAGTTAACTTTCCGCGTCGAAAGTCATCATTATCCATTGCAGGTAAGTCGTCATGGATTAGAGAAAAGGTGTGAATCATTTCCAGCGTACAAGCAGTAGGCATCGCCATCTCGATTGTGCCTCCAGCAAGTTCACAACCGGCAAGACATAGAATCGGGCGTAGGCGCTTTCCTCCAGCCAGCAGGGAATAGCGCATAGATTCGTAGAGTATTTCTGGATGGGCTATAGTAATTGACTGTTCAAGCGTTGATTCAACTTGCGATCGCCGTTCTGATAAATAGGCTTTAAGGTCAAAAGTAGTTTCTTTAAAAGATGACCATTCAAAGATTTGAGTATTCACCATAAATATTTATCTTCAAAATTACAGTACTACACCTAATCGACAAAATCTGGCTGACAGGAACTATTAAACAACGCTGCTTTAGGAATTAATATTATGTTTGTTTGATTACTTATAATTACCGTAATCTATGCAGAAATAGGAAAACCCTCTTTCCCCCAGCTAAGAGCCCCCTGCTCCCCTGCCTCCTATTTGTATCAACCTTAAAGTGAAACGGTATTACCCTTCCCTCAGCGCCCGATTTCTACGTCTTCAAGGATGCCAAGTGCATCGGGGATGAGAATGGCTGCACAGTAGTAGGCGCTGACAAGATAAGAAATGACGGCTTTTTCGTTGATACCCATGAATTTGACGGACAAGCTGGGTTGGTATTCATCAGGGATACCCGTTTTGTGTAGACCTATCACCCCTTGGTTTTCTTCTCCGACACGGAGTACCAAAATAGAGCTAGTACCCTCCTTGGTAATTGGAATTTTGTTACAAGGAAAAATCGGATAGTTGCGCCATGCAGGTACAATCTTTCCATTGACCTCCCTGCTTGGGGAATAGATTCCACGACGGTTACACTCCCGCCCAAAAGCAGCGATCGCGCGAGGATGAGCAAGGAAAAAATGGGATTTGCGCCGCCGAGAGAGCAATTCATCAAAATCATCTGGAGTCGGTGGCCCGGTGCGGGTAAAGATGCGTTGCTTAAGATCGGCATTGTGCAACAACCCGAAATCAGGATTATTCAGCATTTCGTATTCTTGCCGTTCCCGCAACGCTTCGATGGTCAGCCGTAGTTGTTGCTCCGTCTGGTTCATGGGTTCGTTGTAGATGTCAGCAACTCGCGTATTCACCCGTAAAACGGTTTGAGCGACGCTTAACTCATACTCCCGTGGACTCAAGTCGTAATCAACAAATGTCCTGGGTAACTCAGTTTCCGGACTATGACCAGCAGTCATAATGATCTCGGCCTGATTATGCTTATCCTGGGGTTTGCTCAACATAGCTCTAAAGCGATCGACCTGAGTCTGCAACGCTTCAGACTGGTTCATCAACTCCCGAAACGCCTGTACTGGCAAAGACAAAACTATGCAGCGCGTAACAGCTCTGAGGCTAACCTCCCAAGTGTCCTGAGATAGAACTATAGCTTCGCCACCAAAACAATCGCCGTCAGCTAAGATATCCCGTAAAGCTTCCGCCTCATATTTGCCTGCCTTCAGCTTATTAACTTTACCACGAGCAATTAAGAACACGCGATCGGCTGGTTGACCTTCCTGTACAATTACCTGACCAGGGGCAAATTCTTGTTGCACAAAGCGGTCTGCCAAGGCGTTGAGTACCTCAATATCCTCAAACCCGCGCAGTAAAGGGAGTTCACAAAGTGCTTGGGGAATGACCCGCACCTGAGTCCCTGTATTGGTAAAGCTGACTCGTCCATTACCAACATCATAGGTCAAGCGACGGTTAACCCGATAGGCCCCACCCCTGATTTGCACCCAAGGCAACATCTGTAACAACCACCTAGGGGTAATGCCCTGCATCTGGGGCGGAGTTTTCGTGGTTTTGGCTAAATTCCGCGCCCCTTTCGTGCTTAAGCTGATCTGGGGTTGCCCATTTTCTTGGTCTAAATCTGGTCTAATCGAAACATTTGTCATAAAGTTAACGTTTCATGCGACTAAATTTACTCTCCTAACAGAGAGCATTGGAGGGTAGGAACGAACGACCGTTCGTTCCTACTTTAAAGAGGATGTCCGACTACTTAGAGACCAATTTCTATATCTTCAAGGATGCCTAGTGCATCAGGAACGAGAACGGCTGTAGAGTAGTAAACACTAACCAGGTAGGAAATAACGGCCTTTTCGTTAATCCCCATAAAACGGACAGACAAACTAGGCTGATATTGATCGGGAATATTCGTTTTGTGCAGACCAATAACACCCTGGTTGGTTGCTCCCACGCGCATTAACATAATGGAGCTAGTACGCTCTTTCGTAACGGGAATCTTATTACAAGGATAGATGGGAATACCACGCCAAGCCGGAATTGCACTGTTACCCATCGGGATAGGATCGGGATAAAGTCCAAGGTGGTTACATTGCCGACCAAACGCCGCAATGGTGCGGGGATGAGCGAGGAAAAAGCTCGGTTCTTTCCAAACAATGGAGATCAATTCATCGAGATCGTCGGGAGTTGGGGGACCACTGCGGGTAAAAATGCGTTGTTTGAGGTCAGCATTGTGTAGCAGTCCGAAGTCACGATTGTTCACCATTTCGTATTCTTGGCGTTCCCGTAGGCCTTCGATGGTGAGCCGTAATTGTTCCTCAGTCTGGTTCATGGGTTCGTTGTAGAGGTCAGCAACCCGTGTATTAACTTGCAAAATAGTCTGAGCCACGCTTAACTCATATTCCCGTGGATTCAGTTCATAATCTGCAAACGTCCCAGGTAATACTGCCTCTGGGAAGTGGTCGGCAGAAATTCTGATATCAGCTTCCCCTTCTTGGTTTTTGGGTTGCCTCAACTTTACTCTGAATTGATCCACTTGCGCTTGCAGAGCCTCAGACTGGTTAACCAGGTTCTGAAAGGCTGTTTGAGGTAGAAACAAGATGGTGCAACGGGTAAGAGCAACGAGGGTGACATCCCAAGTATCCTGAGATTCCACTAAAGCGTAATCACCAAAATGGTCACCATCAGCTAATACAGTCAAAACAACTGGCTCGTCATACTTGCCTGGACTAATTTTATTGACTCTACCATGGGCAATCAGCACTACTTGATCAGCCGCTCGACCTTCTTGTATGATGACATCTCCGGCTGCAAATTCTCGTTGCACAAATTGACGAGCTAAGGCGTTTAATACCTCGACATCTTCAAATCCCCGTAACAAAGGTATCTCAGTGAGTTCTTGAGGGATGACCTGTACCTGGGTCCCTACATTGCTAAAGCTGATCCGTCCATCTCCAACCGTATAGGTTAAGCGACGGTTGACCTGATAGCTACCCCCCACGGTTTCTACCCAAGGCAGCAGTTTTAAGAGCCACCGTGAGGTAATTCCCTGCATCTGGGGTTGGGTTTTGGTGGTGCCTGCCAATTTCCGCGCCGCTTCGATCTGCAAACTCATTGGCAGTTGCTCAATTTGATTTTCTATAGGAGTGTTTGCTGCATTAGTCATGATTAATCTCCATCAGTAATGTTAGTTGACAAGTTATTTGATTGACCAGAATTGGGACTCAGATTGAGCTAACCTTTCGTTCCTAACAGCGATCCGATTTGCATAGCCGAAGTCCCTAACCCTGTTGAACCACTCAGTAAGTTCTGCACCACTGGCTGAACATTGGTTTGAGTTTTTTCGTGACCTACACTTGGTCTAATTTTGGTTGCGGCAGTGCCTAACCCTGTGGGGCTTTGGAGTAATCGCTTTTCTGACGAGTTATTCCGCAATTCAAATTCCTTATAGCGGTCTACCGCCCTATGCCATTTGAGTACCCCACACATCCACTGCTCTAGTTTCTTGATGTAACCGTACAGTTTCTTACGGGCACTGGTATCCAGGTCAAAATCATCACACAAGATAGGGAGTTCAGTCGCAACGATATGTTGAAACTGAAGGGCACGGGAGGTCATCAGGTCGTTAACAATGGCGACAGCGTGGGGAATATCGCAGTTCAGGAAATTCTGAACCGCCAGCACACCGTTATTAATCTCGCCCTCAAATTCGATTTCTTTCTGGTAAGAGAAAATATCGTTCGTCAAACAGGCGAAGTCAGCAGCTGAATTATCAATTGCCTGCATGGTTCGGGTGGCGAAGACCTCTGGTGGGATCTCGTCCCCTTGGGAAAGTCGAGACAGGCTCATAGTTAGATCGGAGCCAAAGGTCTTACGACGCATTTCCACATAATCTATCGGGTCTGGAATGCGATTTTGGATCTGGTTAGCCAGTTCCCATAACCAACTTTCCGTCATATCCTCGATCGCCTGACGAAACTGGCGACGAGCATTAGCGGTCATGGGGTCAGCCGTCCGCGCCCAAATATCAGCTAAACCCCGTTCAACTGGGTTTGTTGCTTCGGGAATGGGATCTCCATCAAGGGGCATAAAGGCTGATAGCCGAGCGTTGAAAACTTTTGCCCCTGCCATGTTGCGGCTATAGCCATACAGTGCCGGGAAGTAGTCATCGGCATAGGTTCCCCAAACCAGCCAACAGGCTGTGATATTCAATTCAGCACTAGATCCATTGGGATGAATATAAGCACCACATAAGGCTACGTCGGCCACATCAAATTTGTGGTCATCCCAGATGTAAATGCTGGGCATCCCTGGCAGTACGTCCAACATCCCCATTTGACGCGCCCATTCTTTAGAATGCCGCCGAGCCTCTTCTAGATGGTGATTCAAACTGGTGGAGAAAGGCATATAAAACTGCGGCAAGGTTACTGGCCCTACAGGCTGATAGGGAACATGGGTGAAGCTTTTGAACCGTTTTAGTCCCAAACTATCGTATAAGGCTCCTAAACGAGCCGCCGATGTACCTAGTCCAGTAGGGCCACCTAAAAGCCAGTTTGCTGTCGAAGATTTGTCTGATGTCTGGTTCATGTAGCGGCTCGATCTCATGTGCCACTCATGACCCCCCGACTGCCAGTCCTGAAGTCCTTTGGCATATAGGACGACTTTCAAACGCTCATCGGGACTGAGACTATATTCCTCGAACAAGGAAGGAAGCTCAGTAACAAAGGTGTTCTCGAACTGTTGCACTCTAGACGTTAGTAAGTCGTTAGTGAGGTTGGCCGCCTCTTGGGTACTGACATCAAGGAATCGTTCCAAGACCAGGATACAGTTAGCATTTTCTCCTTCTTCTTCAACTTCTCTTTGGTAAGAGAAGATGTCATTTCGCAGATGTACCCCGTCAGAAAAGGTGTCTTTGAGGACACGCATTGGTCGAGTGGGGGCGATCGCAGCCGGAATTTCTGCCCCAACCGCGTGTTCCACCAGGTTAGCTGACCAGGGCGCTCCCCCCACCTTACGGCGCATCTCAATGTACTCAATCGGGTTAGCGACTCGATCCTGGCTGATATTGGCGAGTTCCCAGAGAGATTCTTTGAGAAGATTGATGGTACTCTCAGAAAATCGGATTACCCAGTCTTGGGAGGCATTGGGGATGGTACGATTCCAGAGGTCTACTAAACCCCTTTCTACAGCATTAGTGGGTTCTGGCGGCGTTTTTTGGGGCTGCACTGGCATAAACGCTGGTAGTCTATTGAGGTACTTCTTAGCCCCAGCCATATCTTGGCTACGCTTGTAAAGCTCAAGGAAGTGATCGTCAAAGAAAAATACCCAAACATACCAATCAGTTACCAGATTGAGCATAGGTTCATCGGTATCTGGATGGGTATAGGAACACAATAGTGCATAGTCATGGGCATCAAACTTGCGCTCATCCCAAATCCCATAATCTTCTGATCCCTCTTCCCCACCCAAAATCCCCATTTCATAAGCCCAGGCTTTAGAATGTACCCGTGCCGCTTCCAGGTTTGGGTTCAGCCGTGCCAGCCAAGGCACATAAAAACTTGGCAACTTAAAAGGTTGCTTGCTCATTGTCTATTTAAACCTATCATCTTAAGCTTATTGTCTTGATTGAAGTCGTGTTGACAAAAAAGAATACATGCGTCAGTCGTCAGAATAAGCGTATGAATTCTGTACGAGTGGCGGATGAATAAATGGTGAAATACCACACAAAATTGAAAATTTGGTGGTCTACCCTTCTCTACCAGAGGCTGCGCCAACGAAAACGTTAAAGGCGAACAATCAGTGGTGAGTCTGTAGCTTGCTTGCCATAGACTATCCCCTACTAATTGATTCTGACTTCTGAATTCTGAATAGCTGAATTATTCTTCAATTTGATATTTGCGGTTAATCTTTGATGCAATGAAGTTACTCCTTGTAATTAAAAAATTCACAATTGACTCTTGTTAAGTGGCTTGTTAGTGAAACTTTTATTATGCAAAACTCTTAATAAATATATATTGATTAACTATCAATTACTGCTTTTGAAGGACTAGGTTCACGTGCCGCAGCAACTCGAACCCACTAAGAAAATTTGTCATGCACCTTCAGCCAATTATTATATTTCCTCTACTCCAAAAATAGCCATAAACAGTTGTTTATAAGACAATTTCAGCTTTATCAATAAAATGCAATGAGAGTTCAAACATTTAGTTATCATTAAGTAGACACTTAAGACTGTATACATATCTGGATTCAAAAAATACTATTATTAGCATAGGTTAATGCAAACTTTTTTATATTCATTGACTATTTACTAACTATCAATTTACAGCTTATCAACAGGATAATCAAGAGAAACTACAAAATATCCTACTTTTCCCACCTTTCCTACTTTTTTACGTAAAATAATATTGTATTTAAGAGACCATTTATAAAGTAAATCTTTAGAAAACTAGATTAATAGCATAATACGAGTCATAACGGCATATATGGCAGCTTCACTCCTGGACTGGGAGATGTTCATAATCCGAACTTCGACGACGGTACTGGTTCAACCAGCAATCATGTTCTTTCTACTACCCAACGCTTGGGCAAAACCTGAAATTCTTGAGCGGTACGCCGTATGACTTCAACATCAGCTTGGATCATTAACCAAACTGAAAGCGCAAATTTATCACCGTCATAACCAGAATCAAACCACATGATTTTGACTTTTTCTAGTAATTCTGGACGCTCTTCTAAAAGTTCCATCAAAGCATAGGCAGCAAGTACTCGTTCTGAACCATTTGCTTCACTGACAACCACTTTCAACAACAATCCCAGACTATCAACCCAAGTCTGCCGCTTTCTACCTTTTACTTTTTTAGGACTTACGCAAAAACCCTCTCAAACTCTCATTTCTCCGTGACCTCTGCGTCCTCTGTGGTTCGTTTTCCGTTACCTGTGCGTAAGTCCTATTTTTTACCGCCATCGAAGCCGTACACATCCCACGCCAGTTGCTTCTCCCCACGCAAACATTACGCACAACTTGAACAAGAATCGAAGCCGTACACATCCCACGCCAGTTGCTTCTCCCAAGGGGAGAGCCTGCGCGAACAAGTCGGCAGAGCCGCCCAACGCACTGGCTCCCTTTTTTCAGTCGTTCTTATCGATTGACTGTCTGCGGCAATGCCTACGGCGAGCTTTGCTAACTGCCAGGGTTAAGTTGCTACGGTAAGCTTTCATACCACTCTCTCGGTGCTGTTTACTATCTATTCACAGTCTAAGTAGGTAGGCGTAAATAATTATTGTTGGGATAAGGCAGGGGGCAGGGAGCAGGGAGCAGGGGGAGAAAGAGTTTGAGCCTTATTTACTTTTCTTTACACAGTTTGATTTTATTGCACCAACTTACTTATACTGAGAAAGCTTTTTTACAACATTCTCGACTTTTCAAACAACCTCTTAATTGAAACCGATAACTCCCGGAATTTCAAGAACAAAATCTGCCCCATATACGGATGCAGGAGTCTGAAATCCGACCTTAACTTCGCCTTTAATTACCCGTTTGATAACTGCTATAGCCGCTAATGCCGTAAAATCGTATGCTTCCGGCCCTAAGAGCTTTGCACTTACTTGTTGACCAGTTTCATCCTCAGCAATACCAATTACTCTAACTTGCCCCTTGGCTCGTTCTGCTGCCGTTGGCCCAGTCGGAAGAGTTTTAATTAGACTTGCTAAAGCACTTTGGAATAAAGACGAGTTAAATAACCATCCCAAATACTGGCTTGACTCCATCAGGAAGCGCACAGGATTAGGAAATACGGTATAAACCTCAATATTGGGGATACCCGTAGTTTGGAACGCAGTGATAATATCAGCACGCCAAGGGTTTGTTACTGCTGTCACCGGGCCATAACCAAAATCAATTTTACGCCTTTTTGATGCTGGACGAGATGAGATCAGCTTACCTGCTTCTCGGACTACCCCGATATGATGTAAAGTTGGCAGTACTGTATTTGCAGTTCCTTGAGATACACCTCCCACTGTTTCATAGATTAAAATAAGTCGTGTTGCAATCGCTAACTTCTGTTTGAGGTAAGCAGCTACACAATCAGTAGGGACGACCCCAAATCCCACACCAGGGAGAAGCATTATCCCTGCACTTTTAGCTTCAGTATCTCGTGCTAGTAGCGCCTGAAATTCAGGTACTTCGCCAGCTATGTCTAAATAGTGAGTTTTAGTTTGGAGGCAGGCATCGACAAGTGGCTTTGAGGTTTTGGAGAAAGGCCCAGAGCAGTTGATGACAGCAATTATATCCTCAAGAGAACGAGCGATCGCTTGCGGATCGTCTAGGCCAAAAACCCGAAAGTCCAAACTTAATTCATCGGCCACTGCTGCTAGTGAACTTTGATTGCGTCCAGCTAAAATTAATTCCAGTCCGTTATTTTTAGCAGATTCAGCAATGAGTTTTCCAGCATAGCCAGTTGCACCATACAATAACACCCTTGATGTCATTATTATCACCAGCTAGGAGTTGTTTGCAATCTGCTGCCATAACCTGACTTCAGGTGGTTCAACTAAAAATTGTCCTGACTTTTCGCTCAAAGCTTTAATATACGGCTGCTCTAAGTGTTGAGCCAAAATTTCTTGGCTGACCCAGTTTTCATGCAACAGAAACAAAGATGGCTCTTCAACAGATTGATGTAAATCGTAATTAATACAACCTTCTTCTGCAAGTGTAAGAGCTATTACAGATTGAAATTCCTGTTTGAATCCCTCCTCCAAACCCGGCTTTACTTTTAATCGAGCGGTGACTGTTACTTGCTGATTTGACATTGTTATTCCTCTTTTTTCTGAGATTAGTTCAACGGGCAGCGCCCAGGATTCAGGATTCCTCAATTTCAGCACAGCAAGTTGGGGAATCTTGGAGGCTGCGGGACTGGGTACTGAAAAAGAATTTTTTTTAAGATTTGCTTGGAATCTGAATTCCCAGTCCCCAGTTCAAGTATTGATGCTGTTAATAATTTGCGAAGGCTTAAAGTAGTTGTAAGGTATGGGACGAGTTTGATTTCTAATATCTATTTGCCGTTCTATTTCATGCAAATTCTGTTGGAATTGCACCACAATTTCCTGCGCCAATGGATCGGCAAACTCCTCATCATAAAAACCCAATTTGTCATAGTGGTACGATGTTAAAATCTCAGTCCACATCACCTGATCGGCAGCTTGTTTAAAGGGAGGAAGTATCTTCATGATAGTTTCCAAATCCACACCCTTAGTTTCTGGAATTGGGTGGTAGGCTGCATAGGGCATATTGGGTACAAAAGCCATATATTCGTACTGAGAAAAATTCAAAGCAGAGTGTAGAGGAGCGCAAGTGAATACTACCACACTGATGATTTCAATCAGTTGTTCTAAAGTCTCAATTTTGTCTGGCATTCCCTTGACTTTACCACCATCTTGGGCCACTAATTCTCTAGCCCAATTTTGCAACTCATAGTCATTAATTAGCTCCTGTGAGGTTTTGTAATAGAGTTGTAAATATTCAGACACAAACTTTTCGACGGCATTCCAGATTAATATGCCATCGTCCCGGAAAGGGAAGTGCGGTAAAATTTCTGGGTCATCCGTTCGACGACTTTTTATTAACCGAGGGAAAGTAAACTTTTCAACACTCCATTCTTCATAAACCTTCGCCACAAACCCAAGAGACTCCGCCAATGAACCTGCCATAAACTCATCAACCGGGCCTCCCGGCTGTAAAAACTGAGTGCGCCCCAAATCGTTATCAAATAACATAAAACGGAAGTGGGGTTTTAAGAGTAAGGCGATGGGATGATTTTCTGCTAGTTGCCGCGCAGTTACAATTGCAAACGGAGCCATAACTGCATGGGTATAGGCAAAATGACTACCCAATTCTTGATGGTTGCCATCAGCAATTTGAACGCAGGTTTTTGCCAAAAACCAATCTAAATGGGGGTCAGCGGGTGTATAAATTACACTTTTTGCGCCAGAGTCATGATTAATCTGGATGGCAACAGGCACTAGAGAACCACCATTAGAACTATCATTACTTTGCCAATAAAATAGAGCTTGTGGCTTGGGAAGGTACTTTTTAACATTATCGTAGACACCACCTTGAATATCAGATAACAAAGGGTAATCTAAGAAATACAGCTTGCCTTCCTTGAGTGCCTTTTCCAAAGTAAATTCTGTCCCTGCAACCTTCTGAAAATGGAAATCCGTGACAGCAAAATTATCAGGTAATACATCAATTCTTCGGATAGCTAGTGGGTTCGCTCCAGAGAGTCGTTGTTCTGCAAAACAAGAGTCTGTTTTGTAATTTTTTATGACATCAGGTTTTGGTAGTAGTGATAAGAGTTCTTCATATTCTTCTAATTCATCTAATGGGTCTAAGAAGTTTCTGGCTTTAGCAGCTAGCATATTTGGTGCAAGAGTTGCCATACTTGCCAAACGTTTAGCAGTATATTCCGCCGAGAATATTTCCTTATGAGGAACTTTATCAATAACTGGTAGAGGAGCTAGATAATTGTAATTAAATTTGTACTCTTCTCGATTTTTATCTAGCCAATTGATTCGGACATCAACATCAGGATCTTTTTGTGGTAAGTATGGTTTCACGATTATCTCCAATTCGGTTTTTGAGCGTTTGGTAGTTAATGATTAACGTCAGAAAGGTGCTGAATCACATCAGGATGTAGCAACCACTTGAATTACAGAGTTTTCAGATACTCAATCAAAGCTTTTTTATTCTCATCAGATAAATCAGTGCCATAAATATGTCCCTGATTTGAATTAGCAGTTACCGTCGTATCGTATTTAAAACCTATAGCTTTGGCTTCATCTCCCTCAGTAATGAAACCAACTTTTTTCGGGTCGTAGACATCATATCCCCGATAGAAAACTTGAGGACGATTCTCTGGTTTTTCTAACAAATTTTGTAGAGATGGGACTGAACCATTATGTAAATATGGCGCTCTTAACCATAATCCATCTAGGGAAACAGATACATACCCATTGGTTTTACGTAAGTTTTTAAAGTCCCAAGGGTAGCCATCACCAAAATGATTGTAAGTATCTGCTCCTTCTTGCGTCCACATATCTAACCGATGGCGGTCAGTTCCCACTTCTTCCACAGGGATAACAGTACCCGTTCTTTCCCCACCAAAAGCGTGACAAGATGCACAAGTATTAGCAAAAATTTGACTTCCTTTTGCAGCCACTTGCCGATCAACTGCAAATGGATACTTGGGAGGTGGTAGTTCTTGAATAAAATCTTCTACCCGTTGTAAATCGGCTACAGGAAGTGATTTTTTGGTAGCACCATCACCAATTGCTCCAGTTTGAACAGTTTCTGTTAGTGAAGTTTCTAACCCATCCCAATGGAGTGCAAATCCTTTGTGCATCTTTTGATTCCAAAGAGGCATCATATCAGAGTTACCGATAGTGTTATCTTTGGGCAACTTCAAAGTATTGAATTTAACCGGATTAAAAGGGTCAATTCGACCAGGGCCCCAATTAGGACGAGAATCTGTCCAACTATAGTCTTCTTTTTGTTGCAGCAGCGCTTTCTTAGTTTGAGGAATTAGCAGATAGCGATAAAGTAAATTTTCTAACCACGAAAGCTGATAGTTATATTTGATTTCATCAAGGATATAATCTGCTGTAAATCTGGCATCACCAGCAGTTGCACTCAAAAATCGTAAATAGCCTTGTGAATCAAACTTATTAGCAGGAGCAGCGGCCACAATTGTGGGTTTATCTTTCTCTGTTTTTCTGTAGGTGGCAGTATGGCAAACAGCGCAAGTTATACCGACGCGAGGAAAGCCAATGGTTTTTTTCGTAAACCCAACTGGCATTTCTTTACCCTCTTCCCATGTGATTCCCAAGGAAGTATAACCACCTGGCCCTGGTAATTTATCAGGGAATATTCGTGGTAGTACCAGCCAAATCCAATAGGGAACACCTTGCGCTTCTTCTGTGCCAATAGAACCATATTTAAAGTGTTCTTCAGGCGATTCATAATATGTAGGAACCTCTCGAAAAAGGTTGTACCATCCCACATATCCAACTACACCAGCTAAAAGGATCGCAATTAAAACAATGGTTGTGATTACCCTACCTATTTGATTTTTGAGTATTGTCATGGCACTCTTTTGCTCCTTTGCAGAAGAATCTGTTTGTAGTGGAGGCAATATACCCACACTAGACTAGGTATAAAATTAGGAGAATTGCTTCACTGGAATTGCAGCGATCGCA
Source organism: Nostoc sp. (assembly GCF_036917415.1). Lineage (GTDB taxonomy): Bacteria > Cyanobacteriota > Cyanobacteriia > Cyanobacteriales > Nostocaceae > Nostoc. Next base: position 275,491 of record NZ_JBALDJ010000114.1, read on the forward strand.
TTTTGCTACGCATTGCTAGTGTCAGAAGAATTACTTCCGCTAATCCAAAAAACAGGTCTACAAAGGCAATGGATAAAAATCCTTTATCTTGCCCAAAGAAAAACACTGCACAAATGAAAAATGTCGATCCAAAAGCTCTTGAAGGAAATATTGATATCCAGGCGGTTGCTTGATATCGGTACGGATCAAGTGCTCCAGGAACATAAAATGCACTAATAATAAACAACAACATTCCCGCAGCGCGAACCCAGATAATTGGCACTGGTATATGCATTTGAAGGAACGTCAGCATTAGTTCTGGAAAGAAGCAAGAGGGAATGACAAAAAGCATATTAACAATAATGCCAAGCCAAGTAACGCGACTAAACCATTTAGCGTAATTATTCATTTTTCTCTCCTTTTAAAGCTTTTTCATGTACTCAACTAGTGCATCTTTATCTTCTGTGGGAAGTTCAACACCATACAAGTGACCACTGTTACTATTTCCAGGTTTTGTGGTATCGAACTTAAAGTATTGTTTACCGTCTTCTACACCGACATCAGATACAAAACCAACTTTTGCTCTGTCAATCACATCGTAGCCACGATAGAATTCTTTGGGTCTATTTTCTGGTGTTTCTAGTAAATCTCGTAAGGTCGGGACTGAGCCATTGTGCAGATAAGGGCCGCGTAACCAAACACCATCAAGGGGCATATTTGCATAGCCATTCGTTTTGCGGAAATTCTTAAAGCGCCACGGATAGCCTGTATACAGAGTATTTTGATTAGACATCGTTTTGTAGGTATATGAGTCGAGACGATGGGGGTCTGTACCAATTTCTTGAATTGGTACAACTTTGCCTGTATAAGCACTACCAAAAGCATGACAACTAGCACAATTACTTTCAAAAAGTTGTTCTCCCTTCACTGCGATAGTTTCGTTAACTTCGTAGGGATATTTTGGTGGTGGTAGTTCCCAAAGCCAATCGGCAACTCTCTGAATTCGAGGCAAATCAATCGTTGTGGGCGTGACTCCAGCGCCTAAAGCCGCACTCTTATTTCGTTCATTAACGGAAGTGTTATTACCATCCCAATGTAACTGCAATCCTTCACGGGGTTTTTGATTCCAAACTGAGGGAAAATCAGAAGTACCAATCAGTTCATCCTCACGCAATTTATCCATTGGGAAATGGAATTGAATTGCTTTATAAGGATTAAAAGTATCTACTCTTCCTGGTCCCCAATCTGGTTGTTTTTCAACGAAATCAAGTCGAGATGCCTGATTAATTAGTGCATCTCTAGTTTGAGGAATTGCAATGAAGCGATAAAGTAATTTTTCAACGGGATTAAGACCGCCACTAATTTTTTCAATTTCTGGCAACATCCGGTTAGCAGTAAAGCGCTCATCTACACCAACTGCTGATAAGAATTTGATATATCCCTGCAAATTAACCACATTAGCAGGCATTGTTGTGATGACTTGATGTTCGCTATTAGGGGTATTTCGCAGCGTTCCTGTATGACATACAGCACAATTCAACCCAACTCTATCGATAAAGACTCGCCGTTGCGAAAAACCTATAGGTAAATCTTTGTCAGGTTCTTTGATAAATCCCAGAGAAGTATAACCTTTTCCAGGTAATTTATCTGGGAATAATTCTGGTAAAACTTTCCAAATCCAGTAAGGGACACCATTGACTGGTTCGCTGCCGATTGAACCATATTTAAAGTGGTTTTCAATATCAGCATAATCCACTGGAGAGTTAGACAAAACAGGCCAAAGGAAAAATACTGCTACTGCTACAATACCTACAATCACAACCCAAATCCGCTGGAAAACTCCCTTGATTGAGGTTGAAAGTAGGGTAGGGTTTGTTTGTTCAGTCATGAAACACTCCCCATTTTGTCGAGATTATTTGTAAGCGAAATTGTCGATGTGATCCGCATCGCTTTTTTATCTAGATAAATTTGCAAACTGAGTTTCATGAAAGACTGACATTACTTCTTCCATCATCTCTTCATAACTATTGAAGCGATCCTGTTCGTAACAGCCCAAGGGATTTTCAATTACATTCAGCAGACATTTATTGCAATAGGTACAGGGTTTATCTGCCAGGTCTTTACCTGCTTTAAAAGATTTAACTAGATCATTGTTAGCAATTAATGTACGAGCCATTGTGACGCCATCGCAATAATGTTCGTTAATTGCCTGACGAATATAAGAAGCTTGTTGTAAACCACCTGTACATAATACGGGAATATTAACGTGCTTTTTAATTTCTCTGGAATCTAGTAAGTTCCTGCCTTGGTTCTCTATTAGTAGCTGTTTGATTTTAGGGTCTTTTACATCATCACCACTAAATGCTTGAGGAGGTAATTGCTTTTTCACACGATTCCATAAAAAATTGAACAGTGGATGCAAAAATGCTTTGCGAAATAAAATGTAGTTGCGTGTGGTTTCGACACCACTTGACAACATGGCATCATAAGTTTTAGTAATTACATCAAAATTAAAATCACCAATGGGATTGAGTGGGTGAGGAAATAAGCTACCAGTTGACACATGGACGGCATCAGCCCCAGCTTCTTCTGCCCATTGACAAACTTGGATGGAATCTTCTATGGTGTTACCTGGTTTTTCCCAAAAGGTGACGGCGTTGTTATAGTCAACGGCACTAATTTTGAATTGCAGGTGAAAGTCGTTGCCTACTTCTTTGCGGATTGCTCTAATTACATCTAGCAAAAACCGTGCTCGATTCTCTAATGAACCACCATATTCATCTTGACGGTCGTTAATTCCAGAACTGAGAAATTGGTTAAAAAGATATCCATTAGCACTGTGCAATTCCACTCCATCTAAACCTGCTTCACGGGCACGTCTAGCACCATCGGCAAAGTATTGGATTGTTTCTTTTATCTCTGTTAGTGTCATCGCTTGACACAGAAAGCCGTGGAATGGCTCAGTTTGGCTGGTGGAACTTAACGCTTTTTTTCCTGAGTTCTCTATACCACCAATGTCCTGCTGTCGCCCAGAATGACTTAGTTGCAAGATCAATTTACAGTCATATTCGTGGACTTTTTCTCCTACTTTTCGCCAAAAAGGAATGCGCTCATCGCAGTCTATTGTGGCGTAATTGGGCATAATTCGTCCCCGGATGGCGACTGGGACAAAGGAAGTAATAATAGCCCCCACACCACCACGAGCAAACTTTTCTTCCCAGTTGATTCGGGCTTGAGTACCTGAACCATCATAGTTATCCCATCTTCCAGAAATACTTGAGCGAAATATCCGATTTTTTACTGTGAGATTACGGAATCTCAATGGTTCAAAGATAATATCGTTTTCCATGTGTTCCTCTGTCTTTTATATTATTTCGGCAATAAAATTAGGCGTCAAAATTATTCGTAGCACTAACAGTCTCGCCAAAGAACTATTATTTCTAGTGTCTCTGGGAGGGCAGTTTTTTATGTCTACAAATCTACAGTGGCGATTTTCGGATGGGAGCGTTAAGTATTAAGTTTTTGTTACTTAAACTTACCTACCAAGTTTCAGCATGGATATTTATCCTTATTGGTTTTTACAGTTATATAAAGACTTTTGCAGTTTGTAAAGCAATGGGATTTACAGAGCAATTCTTAAAAAAAGTGAAAATTTCCGTCTTTTATTTCTCTTAAAAGGTTAAGGCAACCTTAAAAGTAGCTGCTAACAATTTGTTACAAACCTAACCAAGTAGGTAGGAAATCGATACAACCATAGCAAATTGGTTATTGAACACCATTGTAAATTTACAATTTTTTAAATTTTTGATTTAGAAATGTATAAAAGTTTATTGATGACGTTTTGCAAATTTGTGTAGTAACTTCATATATAACGAACCTCAGTCAGGTACATTCTAAATCATCAAAATCTCCTAAGACTAAATCTGGAAAATGGGAAATTAGTGATGAAGCATTAGTGTACCTCTGTAAAAGTGAGATGCAGTGGAAAAGGTTTAGGTGTTACAACCAGAGAGTTTTATGAAAAAGACAAGTCTAATTTTTAAGGGCTGTCTGCTCGTCCTATTCGTGACTATGTTTATAGTCTGCGGCTTTTATGGAACGCCTACAGCTCTAGCCGATGAGTATAGTGAAACACCTGCGCCCATAAGTACTGAGTATTCGGATACGGGTGTATCTGAATACCCTGATAACTGTGAAGGTATCGGTTATCTCCCAGATTATACAAAGGAGAATTTGACAGATGCCGAAAAGCGGGGTCGTTGTACTTGGTACTTATGGACTGGCGGTAACGCCAAGTACTATCGCGATTTAGCGAAGCGAACGCATGGTGGTGTTGACCTGCTAAAGCTGATTGACTCGCGTGTGCATGACGAGCGATTGCAACGTTATGGCGCAATTAACGATCCTGGATGTGAAAAAGCAACAGCGCCAGATGAATACGGTTTGTGGCTAGATAAGTGTAAAGACCGACTCTCAACTGGCGTTATTGGGTTGCGTAAGTTCCAAAACCCCAACTTCGACTCGGCAAAATGGAACCCTGTTGAATATGCCAAAACCTCACAAATTGAGCCTCCCTACGTAATCGGGCAGTCTTGTGCTATTTGTCACGTAGCATTAGATCCCCTCAATCCACCCAAAGATAAGGAACACCCGAAATGGCAAAACCTTGTAGCAGCATTAGGTAATCAGTACATCAAGGAAAACAAATTATTTGCATCCAGCGTCGGGGAAAATAGTTTTGTTAAGCAAGTACTTGACTCTCAAAAACCGGGAACTTCTGATACTTCTCGGATTGCGACCGATCACATCAACAATCCGAATGCGATTAATTCCATTTTTAATTTAGGCGATCGCCCCAAATATCCAGAGGTGATGAACGATGGTTCAACCAAGGATGTCAATCATATTCTCAAGGATGGTGCAGACTCTACAGGAGTGCCAATTGCCTCATTACGCGTCTACGTCAACATTGGGATGTGCGGCGATTACTGGACAAGTCTCCATGAGCCTTTATTAGGCAGAACTCCCCAAAAACCTTTTGACATCGAAAAGGCACGTCAGGAGTGCGAAGGCTGGAGACAGACAGAAACACGTATGGCTGATGCCGAAGCATTCTTAAAAACCATTAAGCCGATGCACCTGAAAGATGCACCGGCTGGTGAAAAGTTCTTGACTAAAGATGAAGAAGTTCTCAAACGTGGCAAGCTGGTTTTTGCCAGCACTTGTGCTAGTTGCCATTCCAGCAAAATGCCACCTGCTGCGATCGCTGCTGACTCCGAACAGGCTCAGAAATGGTACGAAGAGTCTGTACTCAGTAGTAATTTTCTCGACCACAACTTCTTGTCTGATGATCAGCGTTATCCGGTGACACTAATTGGTACCAATGCGGCGCGATCGCTAGGAACAAATGCCGCTAAGGGTCATATTTGGGATCAGTTCTCATCGAAGACTTACAAAGAACTGCCTTCACCAGGTACTTTGACGCTGTACAATCCCTTCGATAAGAAAAAACCCATCGAATTTAAGATACCTGACGGCGGTTTGGGATATTACCGTACACCTTCGCTAGTGAGCATTTGGGCAACAGCACCACTTCTGCACAACAACACGCTAGGACTTTACAACGAAGATCCTTCAGTCAAAGGACGTGTAGAAGCCTATACTGATGCTATGGAAAAGCTGCTGTGGCCTGAAAAGCGTGAGGGGATTATCAGCAGGACAGATCGAGATACCAAATTAGAGCTTCCCCCAGGAGATCCGAATCCGAGATTTAAACTTCCTGTTCCTAAAGGTACGCCTGTGAATTTGCTAGCAAGCATCAATATTAGAGAGGCGATAACATCTCTCAATCTCAGCAGCCTTTTCCAAGACTTGAAACCAGGCGGTGGAATTAAGGGTAAGTTGGCACGTGTGCTTTTAAGAGCCAACAAATCTCCTGATTTTGTGGAAGATGAGGGTCATTATTTTGGCTCAAATCTGCCAGATGAAGATAAGAAAGCGCTAATTGAGTTCGTGAAAACGTTCTAAGTACAGCTTTGTGTACAATCGTAGTGTTTTAAACGCTCCAGAGGCGCAGGGAATTCGCTACGAATTAATAAAATGTTGTACTAAGACAACTTGTCTGGATATTTTTCTCATTCCCAGATTTAACCTGGGAACGAGAAAAAATATTTATTAAATAGGAAGGATATATATGCAGTATTTACCAATCATCTTTGTTCGTGGATATGCAGGTACACAAAAAGACGTTGAGCAAACAGTTGACGATCCCTTTTATGGATTCAATAGTGGTTCAACCCATATTCGAGTAGATGAGAAGGAAAATCCTCAGAAGTTTTTTTTCGAGAGTCCATTGCTGCGGCTAATGACCGATCATGGTTATCAACCGATTGTTGACAATCAGAATGTGAGCAATCAGATTAAAAGATTGTCCAATCAACTTGATAAAACTATTTGGATCTATCGATTTTATGATATATCTACACCTAGTTTTGGCTCCTCAAGTGTAGTCCGACAGGAGATGGAGGAGATAGCTAAGGGTTTAAGAGACTTGATCCAAAATGTCAAGGAAACGACTGGTGCTGACAAAATTTATCTTGTAGCCCATTCGATGGGTGGTCTTGTTTGTCGCAGCTTGATTCAAAAAATTTATCCAGAACAAGGCGATCAAGCTGCTGATAGCATTGACAAATTCTTTACCTACGCTACACCTCATGGTGGCATTTATTTTGAGGTTGGGAATGGCTTGCTCGAAAACCTTAGAGACACGTTCCAATTGAATAATTCTGATGACTTTGGCCCTCAACGGATGTACCAGTATTTAACACCTGATATCAAGCCCAAGGATGAATTACCCGATAACTTTCAGCTAGAAAAACTACAAAACATAGAGAATGCATTTCCACCAAACCGCGTTTTTTCTTTGATTGGCACTAATGCACATGATTATGAAGAAGCTTTTGGTTTCTCACGCAAGACTGTGGGGGTGAAAAGTGATGGTTTAGTTCAGATTGATAAAGCTTATATCACGGGATCTCATCGTGCTTATGTTCATCGCTCTCATGGTGGGCGTTATGGCATCTTGAACTCCGAAGAAGGTTATCAAAACCTGCAACGATTTTTGTTTGGTGATATCCAGGTGAAACTCTCTCTTAGCAATGTTGAGTTAAAAGACCTGGACAAGAATTTTTATCAACTGGAAACTAGGGTGGCTTTGCGTGGTCTTCCTATTCCTATATATGAGCAAGCGATCGCTCATTATTGCCCAATTACACAAGAGTTAACCCGAACAGATAAACCTGTTCCTCTATTTACAGCTTTCTTAATCCCAAGAAACTCAGCCAATGACGATAATACCTGTAGATATGCTCTGCGTTTAGCACTGCATTCGTTCACAAAACAAGAGACGAATTGGTTACGCGACCATCATCTCGACCAAGTACCCGTGTGGTCTGACTATCTAATTACTGATATTGCCGAATCAAATAGCACTTATGAGGCTAAATACAGTTGGAATTCTGATGAAAAAGAGCCAGTAACAAAGTTAAATCCGACTTCAGAATCCAGTTCGGGTGTATATGTTGCGTATGTTTACTTACCTGAACGCGGGCAAAAAGTTTTAGGAACAAATGCGGCAGTTCGTTTAGAAATTTCCCAATGGCAATAAATAAGTGCTTCTTGTTGTGTAGTCAGTGATTAGTTTTGTTTACTTAGCACTTGTTAATTATTTTAGAGAGATAATAATCAAGGTTAAAGAGCGTTAAGTTAATAATGACTAATAACTAATGATTCATAAAAGACATAAGAGAAAAAAATGGAGAGATGCAGTCTACGTCTCTATAAAGGTTCTGGATTAACACATAGTTATTTTAACCAGATATCTATTTATTTCAAGCTGTTAACAGAGGAAAATTATGCAGAGTAATCGCAAACAAACGGCTCTTATTACTGGTGCATCTGGCGGCATCGGTTATGAATTCGTGAAATTATTTGCTCAGGATGGTTACAATCTTGTATTGGTAGCTAGAAGTGTGGAAAAATTAAATAAAATTGCCGATGAATTTAAAAATAAATTTGGCATTGATGTCAAAATTATTTCCAAAGATTTATCTAACCCATCAGCCCCAGAAGAAATTTTCAGGGAGCTAGAACAAGCATCGATCAATGTTGATGTGTTGGTGAACAATGCTGGGTTTGCTACCTACGGATTATTTAATGAAATTGACCTGAATGCTGAAATGCAATTGCTACAAGTCAATATCTTATGTCTGACACATTTAACCAAGTTATTTCTTAAAGGTATGGTTAAGCGGGGGTCTGGAAAAATATTAAACTTGGCCTCCACTGCTGCTTTTCAACCAGGGCCACTGATGGCAGTATACTACGCTAGTAAAGCCTATGTTTTATCGTTCTCAGAAGCGATCGCTAATGAATTAGAAGGCACAGGCGTTTCTGTAACAGCACTTTGTCCAGGGCCTACAGAATCTGGTTTTCAACAAAGAGCTGCAATGGAAGACTCAAAGTTGGTAAGCGGTCAAAAAATTATGACTGCGGAAACAGTAGCCCAAATCGGCTATCGTGGTCTATTTGAAAACAAAACTGTTGTTGTTCCTGGAATTAAAAATAAGCTCCTTGCTGAATCTGTAAGATTTACTCCTAGAAAGCTAGTGACTAAACTAGTCAGAAATATGCAGGAAAGCAAGTAATAAGTAGGTCGCCGTAAATAATTATCATAAGGCAGGGGGCAGGGGGCAGGGAGCTGGGGGCAGGGGGCAGGGAGCAGGGAGCAGGGGAGAAGGTACAAACCTAGTAAAATTATCGGCGAAAGCAAGGGTGCTTTTTTTCTCACTAGGGTTGAGAGCAAGAATCTTTATAGGTGGTTTTTCTCCCCTTGCTTCCCTGCCCCCCTGCTCCCCTGCTTTTTCACTAATCCCCCTGTGGATGCTCATCCCACAAGGTTGTCAGTTCCCGTAAACTTTGATGATTGCCATTGCCCAAAATCAGATGATCTAGTACTGGAATGGCCAAAAGCTGTGCCCCTGCTAATAACTGACGCGTTAATTCTATATCTTCCTGGCTCGGTTCAAGGTTCCCAGAAGGATGGTTGTGGGCAACTATTACCCGCGTTGCTCCTTGACGAATAACTTCTCGAAAAATGTCACGGGGAGAGGCTAGGGTTTCGGTTGCAGTACCAATGGTAATTACTTGTGTACCCAATAAGCGATTCTTGACATCTAATAGCACCACTGCAAAACGTTCTTGTGTCTGCCACATCAAATCTTGACTGAGGGTAGCAGCAGCAGCAAGTGGGCTATCAATTAATGTGCCATCATTGGGACGAGATTGAAAAGCGCGTTTACCCAATTCGATGGCTGCTAAGATGCTTGTCGCCTTCGCCGGGCCAACACCAGAAATTTGCATCAACTCAGCAGGGCTAACTTCTCGCAGAACTACCAAAGGATCGCGTTGGTGTTTGGCTAATTCGCTCAAGATATATTGTCCCAAACCCACAGCAGATAGTTTTCCCGGCCCTTGACCAGTGCCTAGAAGAATTGCGATTAACTCTGCTGTGGCTAAAATTTTTGCACCATGCGTCATTAATCGCTCACGCGGACGCTCATTTGTAGGTAGGTCGGCAATTCTGAGGCAATAGGTCATATTAAACTAAGAAAATAGCACCACACATAGAACTATCCTTAGTTATCCCTCGTTTGCTCTCAAAATCATCTTTATTTGAGAAAATATTTAATTTTAGTAAATTTATCTATTTATGTATATTTTTCAAACCTAATGTCTCTAAAATTACTAGTTAGGCTGACGAACGGATAGCAAAAGGTCAACCGATGCCAGGTGTAAGAGAGGTTACAATGACTGCTGATGATAGAGCTTATGAGTTAGACATCCTGAAAAAAGTAATCAACACTTATTTAGATCAGACTGTACCAGTTACAGAAGAGGGTTTAGATTCTCTAGTGTCCAAACACGATGAGACTGTTTGGAAGATAGCTACAAAAATTTATAGCGAGAGCGGACACAAGGTTGAATTTTCTCTAGTGCGTGATATTGTTAACTCCCATATCGAAGTCTTGAAAATGCACGTAGCGACTGAGAAGGCAGCAGCCTACAAGCGCTTACAGTGCCAAAAAGTTGAAGAAGCTCGACGAGTGGCACAAGGAGCTCAACAAGCGGCAGAGGCAGAGAATCGCAGGCAAAATCGATTGATTGAGTTAGCTAAAAAGTTTGATGAGTCCGGTAGAGACAAGAGTATGTCCGATCTTTTTGTTAAAGTTCTAGATATAGTCAGTGAACAGTTGAGCGTTGAGTTGGATAAAGTAAGTTTGAATAGTCACATTTGTAAGGATTTAGGGGCAGATGAGCTTGATACTCTTGAGCTTGCAATGGCAGTTGAAGAGGCGTTTGATTTTAATATTGAAATACCTGAGGACATATTAGGGTCAGTTAAAAAATGGCCTCCGTCATTTAGCAATGATTATTTCGGTGATTCAGTTCCTGTAGCTTGCACTGTTGGAGAACTCTTGGACTACATTCACAAGCAAATCCTACCTGAAGATTAGCCGTTAGCATAGTGCGTAGTTTACCGCCGTAGGCATCGCATAATTCAACAGCCCAACACTAAACGCGATCGCAAACCCTTTTAACTCTTTAATTTTCCCTAATTACTGATGAATTTGCGTTGCTTTCAGCATGTGGTAGGTAATGATTAACTGAGTCAGAGCTAGAGGATAACTTTGGAGTGCTTCTCCAGTTGTACCAGCAATTTTTCCCAATTCTGGATTACTTTCGCGATCGCAAATATTTCGTAAATGGGGCATATCAGAACAAATAATATGCTCTAGCTTATTTACCTGTTCTAAAGTGGCATGACCATCAACTTCTAAGACATCCACAGGTTTACTCATATCCCTGTCTAGCCCCAGGCGGATCGCAGAGTCAGAATCACCATAGCCAGAGTTGATAATCTGGGTAAAATCTGGATGGGGAATTGTCGGGCGAAGTACCAGACGAACATTCAGGTGTCCATTGGTTTCATCATCTTCCCCAGTGGGTGGATAAAAACTAATAACTATATCAGACCATTGCCGCTGCGGACGGATAAACTCTGCTGAATCTGGTTCGCGCTTTTCTAATTCCGCTATTACCTGTTCAGCAGTGTAGCCGCGCTTTTGCGTATCCCGCTTGACTTTCCACTTAGTGCGTAGTTCTTCAGGGGGTGCAAGGTAAACTTTCACGTCGTAGGAATCACGAGCAGCACGGGTAGAATAACCGAGTAATCCTTCAATAATCACGAATTTATTCGGCTTGATATAGTGCGGTGGCTCGAATTTGCCGGTTTTATGGCTGTAAACTGGCTTAAGAATTGGTTGTCCTGTGCGTAGCAGCGACAGATGTTGCTGCATAATATCTAAGTGATTGCAGTCGGGGTGAAGGGCAGTGATACCAATTTCTGCACGTTGTTGGCGATCGTAACGGTGATAATCATCTGTACAAATGAGCGTGACATTTTCTGGGCCGAGTACCTGAGCAATTCCTCGCGTTAGTGTTGTTTTACCAGCCGCGCTGTCGCCGACAATACCAAGAATTATTGGACGGCTCATCATAACCTCCCACAATAAAAATAACTTTAGTAATAAAATTACCTACAATAGTTTTTATTTTAGAAGGGTTTAAGCAAGTAACTCAAACAAACACTTAGTATGCAATATCTCTACACATAGAGGATGTTTTAAAAGTGGTTTGCTGCAATTTTAAGCACTTGTTGATCCCCCCTAACCCCCCTTATAAAGGGGGGAACCGGAATCAAAGTCCCCCTTTTTAAGGGGGATTTAGGGGGATCTAAAATGTTTTGCTACCGACCAGGCCCATTGTAGACATCGCTTTTTGCATCATAATTACAATCTACATGATTGTTAGAGTTATCTGTATACATAAAAACTAGACATTTTTTGTTGAACCTACTCTCAGCCGTAGATATTCAATTTTGATACAAGCATCCATAACCATATTGAGTCCTGCATCTATAGCTTTTTGTGCTGATGGTTGATGCCAGATACCCAGTTGTGTCCATACAGTTTTAGCAGTGATGGAAATTGCTTCATCTAAGATTTTTGGCAAGTACTCAGAACGACGAAACACGTTAACAATATCCACGAGTTTGGGTAATTCCTGGAGTGCGGCATAACTGGGTTGACCGTCAATTTCTTTAATTAGAGGGTTGACGGCATAGACTGTATAGCCTTTTTGCCGCAAGAATTGGGCGATTTGATAACTGGTGCGTTCGCGTTTATCAGAGTGACCCACAACAGCGATGGTTTTGGCTTGGATTAACACCTCACGCAGAACGTTATCATCTTCTTTAAGATTTGGCATGATTTAAAATATCCTGAGCGATCGCTTTGTTTATCATACTGAGTTGCATTTAAATATAATTTTGACTTTTAAAAAATCATTCACGAGTATCAAAGACTCATTCATGAGTATCAAAGACTCGTCCCCTATTCTCCATGCCCAATGCCCATGACAACTAAAACATTAGGACTCGAACAAAACCTCCACGACTATTTACTGTCAGTCTCTCTTCGAGAACCGGAAATTTTAACCCAACTAAGACAGGAAACAGCCCAGTATCCGATAGGGAGAATGCAGATTGCTCCCGAACAAGGGCAATTTTTGGCGTTACTGGTGCAATTGTTGGGAGCTAAGAAAACTTTGGAAATTGGGGTATTTACAGGTTATAGTTCCCTGGTGGTGGCATTGGCATTACCGAGGGACGGTAAGGTGGTAGCCTGTGATATTAGTGAAGAATTTACAACGATCGCTAGACGGTATTGGCAACAAGCAGGAGTGGCGGATAAAATTCAACTGCATATTGCCCCAGCTTTGCAGACTTTGGATTGGCTACTGGCAACAAAAGAAGCAGAAACTTTTGATTTCGCCTTCATCGATGCAGATAAGAGCAACTATGATGGCTATTATGAGCGATCGCTGCAATTAGTGCGTCCGGGGGGATTGATTGCGATCGATAATGTTTTGTGGTCAGGCAGGGTTGCCGACCCCCAAGTGCAAGATAATAGAACTAAAAGAATTCGTGCCTTTAATCAAAAACTGCATCAAGACCAGCGAGTTAGTCTTAGTTTAGTCGCGATCGCAGATGGCTTAACTTTGGCACTGAAAAAGTAATGTCTTTTAACATCTGGCAATTACAGCTATTTTCAGGTAAATAGACCACGCGGTAGGGGCACAGCATTGCTCATTGGTGTCAACTTCAGCCGAAAACTATATTAGACAGGCGTTTTGTAAATCCCTCACGCCCTCATCCCCTAACCCCTTCTCCCAAGGGAGAAGGGGAATTGAATGTCTAGCTCCCCTCTCTCTTGGGAGAGGGGCTGGGGGTGAGGGCAAAATGTTTTCACCAAGCGGGTTTAGCGTTAAGTTGACACGTATGAACAATGCTGTGCCCTTACGACAGATGTGGTTCAAATACATGAATTCTGCTGTATGTTACAGCAGAATTCAAAATACAGAATTTATGAGTAAAACACACTTTATATCTGAGTAACAGACGAATCGTTGTGTACCTTGCCAACTTGAAATCTGCTGTATTTGTCGTTTTGAGGACTTACGCAATAACTCTCTGAAACTCTTATTCCTTTGTGTGCTTTGCGTCCTTTGCGGTTCGTTTTTTCATTATTTTGCGTAAGTCCTGGTTTTAACTAATTATTGTACTTTAGCCAAAATAGCTCTTATTGCTCTAACATTTGGAAGAATCGGGTAAAGTAATCTGGAAAAGTCTTCGCTGTACAACCAGGATCTTTAATTACAATCCCTGGAACCTTCAAGCCAGTGACAGCAAAAGCCATCGCCATTCGATGATCGTGATAGGTTTCAATTGCTGCCGGGGTAATGGGCCCAGGCTCAATTTTTAGTCTATCTGCAAATTCTTCAACCTCAACACCTAACCGTCGCAACTCTGTGACAACAGCTTTAATTCGGTCGGTTTCCTTATATCGAATATGTTCCACGTTACGAATGGTAATTGGGGAACTGGCAAAGGGGGCGATCGCTCCTAATGTTTGCACTAAATCCGATATATCATTCATATCAATATCGATGCCTTGCAATTGCTTCGGCCCGGTCACTTCAGTGTAATCATCCGAATCCTTAATTTGACAACCCATCTGTTCTAAAACATTCAGCCACAGAATATCACCCTGACAAGATTGTTTCGTCAAATGTTTTACCCGCACCCGTCCACCCGTGACGGCGGCGGCAGCAAAAAAGTAAGAAGCATTTGACGCATCGGGTTCTACTGTGTAATGTCGAGCTTGGTAACGTTGACCTGCTTTAATCTGAAATTGATTATCGCTGATTTGAATCACCTCCACGCCAAAGTCTGCCATCAGACGACAGGTCATTTTGACGTAAGACTGAGAAACCAGTGTACCCTCAACCTCAATAATTGTGTCTTGTTGAGCATAAGGCGCAATCATCAACAACGCCGAAAGTTGCTGACTTGTTTGATTAGCTTTCAACTGAAAGTTTCCGCCAGCGAATCCCTGACTATAAACGGTGTAGGGCATAAACCCAGAGTTTCCCTCAAAGTTAACGGTTGCTCCACCCGTTTGCAGCACCGTCAACAAGTCGCCCATCGGTCGTTCTCGCATCCGGGGAACGCCATCTAGGCGATATTCGCCATTCCCCAGTGCCACCAACGCCGAAATAAACCGTGCTGCTGTACCTGCCAAACCCACAAATAAATCTGCCTGTTTAGCTGAAATTTCCCCTCCCCTTCCCGCCACTTGAATTTGTGCCAGTTGAGGATTCAAAGTAATGGGAATGCCCAACTGCTCTACGCATTTGGCAAAATACTCGCTGTCTTCGCTAAATAAGGCATTTTCTAAAATTGAGTCACCTTGCGCTAACGCCGCGACAAGCAACGCTCGATTGGTAAGACTTTTAGAACCAGGAATTTCTACCGTGGCATCTACTGGCCGATTTAGAGCAGGAATTGCAATGGTATCCACTTTAAACCTCTACGTAGGCGGTTAGCTACAACTTTATTTAATATATTCCCATATCTTGAGCAAAAGGGGCAGGGGAGTAGGGAGCGTGAGTTACAAGTAAAGAGTGAGGAATGATATTTCAACAAATTCTGCGGAATTCCCCGTCCCTCTATAGGACGGGGATGGATAGCAGGGTGACTGAGGAGTCACCAAATATTTTGATTTACTGCTTTACTGCTAATGTTAGATTGTAGTAAAATATAGAAACCAAGGGGGTGATATTGAGTGTTAAATAAAGCTGTTCAAGTTCGTTTATACCCATCAAAAGAGCAAGAAATATTATTAACGCGAACATTTGGGTGTTCTCGCTGGTGGTGGAATTATGCTCTAAACAAATCTATTGAAACTTATAAAGAAACGGGTAAGGGACTAGGGCAAGTAGCACTCAATGCACTGTTACCAAAACTCAAAAAAGCAGAAGATACTGCATGGTTAGCTGATTGCTATAGTCAAGTTTTGCAAGCTACTACACTCAATTTGACCACAGCATATAAAAACTTTTTTGATAAATGTGCTGGTTTTCCCAAATTCAAATCTAAGCACGGAAAACAGTCTGTTCAGTATCCTCAAAATGTCAAAATTGTAGATGGTAATGTGAAGCTCCCCGGTAATATTGGGAGCGTCAAAGCCAAAATACACAGACATATTGAGGGGAAAATCAAGACTGTAACTATTAGCAAGACCTCATCGGGTAAATATCTTGCATCCATCCTAACTGAAGTAGAGGAGCAGCGCGTTGCTTTGGTTCCCAAAGTTGTAGCGACTGCGGGAGAAAACCCTGTTACATCAGAAGGTAAAATCTATGGTATTGATTTAGGATTGAAACATTTTGCTGTTGTTACAGATGGCGAAAAGGTTTCCAAATATGATAATCCTAACCATCTTGCCAAGCATGAAAAAAACCTCAAACGTAAACAACAAAAGTTAGCACGTAAGCAAAAAGGAAGTAATTCAAGAAATAGATATAGAAAAGTTGTTGCCAAAGTGTACGAACGAGTTAGTAATTCCAGGCAAGATTTTCTACATAAACTTAGTTATAAGTTAGTCAGCGATAGCCAAGCTGTGATAGTAGAAAATCTTCATGTCAAAGGCATGGTTCGTAATCACAATTTGGCGAAAGCAATATCTGATGTGGGTTGGGGAACATTCACTAACTTTTTAGCCTATAAGCTAGAACGCAAAGGTGGGAAGTTGGTTGAGATTGATAGATGGTTTCCCAGTTCCAAGCTCTGTTCTAATTGTTTCTATCAGATTAGCGAGATGCCATTAGATGTGAGGGAGTGGACTTGTCCTCACTGTGGCATTCACCATGATCGGGATGGGAACGCAGCTATAAATATTAGAGCAGAGGGTATCAGAATGCTAAAGGCGGAAGGTTCAGCCGTCTCTGCTGTAGGAGGGAAAGTAAGACCAAAACTAGGGCGAAAGTCCAAGTTGAGGCATTCGCCTGTGAGTACAGAAGCCCCGCCTTCAGGCAAAGCCAAGGCGGGGTAGTTCACAACTTATAATTTATAACTCGCCTATAACTCGCAATTCATAACTCAGAACTGGCTAAAGCCTAGCCTAACAGGACTCTAGAAATATGCAATTTATCGACCAAGCAAAAATTGAAGTTGAAGCTGGTAAGGGCGGCGATGGTATTGTCGCTTTCCGGCGAGAGAAATACGTGCCGACTGGCGGCCCCTCTGGTGGTAATGGGGGACGAGGTGGTTCGGTATTTTTCGTTGCCGAAGAAAACCTCCAAACTTTGTTGGACTTCAGATACAACCATCGCTTTCAGGCAGAAAAGGGTACTCGTGGCGGGCCAAATAACTGCACTGGGGCAGCAGGAAAGGATTTAATTATCGAAGTTCCCTGCGGTACAACCATTTATGATGCTGAAACTGGCGAACTGCTAGGGGATTTAATTGAACCTCAGCAGACTTTGCTGATTGCCCAAGGTGGTAAAGGCGGGCTGGGAAATCAGCATTTCTTGAGTAACCGTAACCGCGCCCCAGAATATGCCCTCCCAGGATTACCAGGGGAAATAAAGCAGCTGCGTCTGGAGTTAAAACTTTTGGCAGAAGTAGGGATTATTGGCTTACCAAATGCTGGTAAATCCACTTTAATTTCATCTTTATCAGCTGCACGTCCAAAAATCGCAGATTACCCTTTTACTACCCTGATCCCAAATTTGGGTGTAGTGCGGAAACCTACTGGCGATGGTACTGTTTTCGCCGACATTCCCGGACTAATTGAGGGAGCAGCTCGCGGGGCAGGGCTGGGACATGATTTCTTGCGCCACATCGAGCGGACGCGGGTGCTACTTCACTTAATTGATGCTACTAGTGATGATGTGGTTAGAGACTACTACACAATTAAGGAAGAATTACAAGCTTATGGACGGGGTTTAGCAGAACGTCCGCAAATTTTGGCGTTGAATAAAATTGATGCAGTCGATCGGGAAACTGTCGATTTGGAGGCGTTAGCCACCCAACTTAATCATCTCTCCTATGCCCCGGTTTTTGTGATTTCTGCGGTGACTCGCACCGGGTTAGAGCCGATGTTACAGGAAATTTGGGGAATTCTCGACCAAATGAAGGTTCCCGAAGAAGTGGAGGTATTTAGCTGATGAAATAATCACGAATTATGTTGATGTATCCTGGATCAGGGGAATCTTAATCACAAACTCAGCGCCTTGTCCTAGCTGCGAAAAACATTCTAAGGAACCGCCATGTCTTTCTGTAATGATTTGGTAGCTAATGGCAAGACCCATTCCTGTACCTTGACCGATGGGTTTGGTGGTAAAGAAGGGGTCAAATAGTTGTTTTTTAACATCTTCTGGTATTCCCAATCCATTGTCGGTAATCCTAATTATTACCTGATTTGGCTCCTGTAGTTGGGTGCGAATGCGAATTGTTGAAGAAGTCATTAGTCCATTGTCATTTGTCCTTTGTTTAGAGTTGTTTCCTAATGACAAATGACTAATGACAAATGACTCTTCAAGTGCATCGATCGCATTTGACAAAATATTCATAAATACTTGATTTAGCTGCCCTGCATAACATTCAACCAACGGTAGCTTACCGTATTCTTTAATTATTTCAATTGTCGGACGTTGGTCGTTACCCTTGAGGCGGTTTTGCAAAATCATCAAAGTACTGTCGATTCCTTCATGGATATCAACAGCTTTCATTTCGGCTTCATCCAAGCGCGAAAAAGTTCGCAGAGAAAGCACAATCTCGCGAATGCGGACTGCCCCAACTTTCATTGAATTAATTATTTGTGGGAAATCTGATTTCAAAAAGTCTAGTTCGATTTGGTCTGCAAAATCCTGAATTTCTAGCACAGGTTCAGGATAATGACTTTGGTAAAGTTGCAAAAGTGAAAGTAAATCTTGGGTGTATTCCTTGGCAGGGGTGAGGTTGCCATAGATAAAATTGACTGGGTTGTTGATTTCGTGTGCCACTCCTGCAACTAGTTGACCCAAACTGGACATCTTTTCAGTTTGAATTAAGTGAGTCTGGGTGTGTTGAAGTTCGCGGAGTGCAACTTTTAGTTCTTGGGCTTGTTGTCGTAGTTGCGCTTCCGACTGTAGCAGGGCTTCCTTGGCTTGTTTGCGTTCTGTAATGTCCCTAACAACAGCTACCCGACAGAAAGGCTCTCCTGTTTCAGGATGTTTAACCATAAACAGGCTGCAATCAGTGGGAATTTCTATGCCCGTTTGAAAATGCCTATAGCGAAACTCGCCTTGCCAGGAACCATGTTGAAAGATCAAAGGATTTATTTGCTGTATGAATTCTGCAAAAGCTTCTGGTGAATAAAAATCAACCAAGGATTTGGTTTTGGCTGCTTCCAGGCTCGTAAGTCCCACCATCTTCAGACCAGCAGGGTTCACATAGAGAATTTGCCCTGCCATTGAAGCAATACCAATAAAGTCGCTGTTGTTTTCAATCAACGCTACAAATTTTTGCTGTTCCTCTTCAGCTCGTTTGCGTTCTGTGATGTCTAACACCATTGAGGCAACACCAAGTACCTGGCCATCAGCAGACACTAACGGGTTGTTATACCACTCACCGACTATCGTCTTACCATCTTTAGTGACGTTCTCATTGACACTAAAACTCCCTCCTTGTTGTGTTAACAGGGCAGTGAGAATCTCATTTACGTGCTTTTTGGCGTTTTCAGGTACTACGATCTCAAAAGGATTCCCCAGCATTTCCTCTGTGGTATAGCCAAAGATTCTTTCTGCTGCCCGATTCCATGTCTGAACCTGAAAGTTGGTATTCCATTCAATAATGGCTAAAGGTGTTTGTTCAATCAACAACGCTAGTCTTTGCTGTGAAGCTCTGAGTTCTGCCTCTGCTTGCTTGTATTCGGTAATGTCGCGAAAATACCAAATCCTACCGTAATAGTCTCCTAAAGGTGATGTCTCACCACAAACTCCTTGGTGTTTACGCACGGGTGCAGAATAGCGCTCAAAAATCTTTCCAGACTTGAGGAAAATTTCATCTTGGCTGCTTTCCTCTGGATGCTGGTAAAGATGCTCCACCTTAGCCAGAAATTCCTCTGGATTTACTACTTGCTCTAGTACCCATCCCAGGAGTTGGCGATCGTCGCTTGTTTGCAGCAGTGTAGCAGGAACTTGCCATAACTGGAAGAATTTCTGATTGGATGAGGTAACTGTACGATTTTCATCAATAATCAGAATTGCGTCGATGGAAGCTTCTTGTTGAGCTTGGAGTACAGCATTAATACGGTGTAGGTCTTTCTCTGCTTGCTGGCGTAAGCGTTCGCGTGGCGTCTCGTAGAGAAGCTCGTCGTAGACATCGCGCAGTACAGCTTGCTGTTCGCTGATGTTGCAAAGCAACCAACGCCAGCCGATCTGCTGACCCTGTGAATTATACATAGCAACCATCCCGATCCGAGCCGGAAAGGCTGTACCTCTTCGTGGCTTTAGATCGACTTTCCAATCCTGCACCTGCTGTAAATTTGCCAGTTGGTTCATGAAGGTTTGACGGTCTGGTTCAGCGATAAAGAGGATAAATGGTTTACCTATCAGAAATTTTTGTTTCACAGATAGTAAAGCTGCGGCTACATAGTTAGCCTCTTTGATGATTCCGGCGACATCAGTCACTAAGTAAGCATTTGGAGCAAGATCAAACAAATGCTGGTAACGCTGATGTTCTAATTCAGCCGTTTCACGAGCGATCGCTAATTCTTCATTTTGTTGACGCAGTTCTTCTTCAACTACCCGGAGTTCTTCTAAGGTTTCCTGAAGTGCCTCGCAGGTTTCCATCAGATTGGTAATATCAGTACCTCTGCCAGTCACAACCGCAATCTCGGCTTCATTGTGTAAAATGATGTCACGAATACTACCCACCAGAAATTTATTACCAGTCTCATCCTCAAAGCAAGACTTTTTTGTAGAGATGAGATGGGTTATACCCTGAGCATCAGTAAACAGATCCTGATTCTCATTAGTAATATTTGTGGTGAAAACCAGTTCATCTTTTTCCCGGAACACATCAGCTTCTGCTTGCGGAAAAAAATCATAGTCTGACTTACCAATTAATTCTTCTCGGCTATGACCGACAAAATCACAGTAGGTATCGTTAAGTAATACCCAGCGATGTTGACGGTCTTTGACAAAAATTGGGTCAGATATGCTGTTGATTGTCTGATACAGAAATGCCAAAGAAAAGTTTTGCTGCTGCGTGTTTTCTTTTGGCGCGGGTTTATCTAAAAATCTAGGATGGTTCATACCCGAATTTATCTCTAAAATGGAGCTAAACAAAAGCTGTTTAGTTCCGTGTGTGTCAGCATTAATATGATTTATTATTCCCAGACTAAATATTGATCCAACAGGGGATTGGGGACTGGGAAGATTTTGTTCTTTAGGGGAATAAACAGATTAGGTTTGGTTAGGCGATTGCATTCATCAACTGTGGTGCGGCTTTTTTGAGTAGCATGATTGATACAAAACCTTAAAGTGCTTGCGGTATCGTCAAATTCGTAGATTAGACTAGAACCACAGGGTAACAATCAAAGGAAAATTATGATGAGCGATCGCGACTATACCTTAATCATTGACAAAAGCGGTAGTATGTCTACACCCGACCAAGTGGGCGGTAGAAGTAGATGGGAAATCGCCCAAGAGTCTACTCTCGCTTTGGCCAGAAAGGCTGAACAGTTTGACCCCGATGGCATCACCGTTTACGTGTTTTCTGGTAGATTTAAACGCTATGATGATGTCACCTCAGCCAAAGTCGCTCAGATATTTCTCGAAAATGACCCTTCTGGCACAACAAACTTAGCAGGTGTACTTCAGGATGCTCTCAATAACTACTTTCAACGCAAAGCAGCCGGTAAAACCAAGCCAAACGGAGAGACAATTTTAGTCATTACCGATGGTGAACCAGACGATCGCAAGGCTGTGTTTGAAGTCATCATTCATGCTACTCGCCAGATGGAGCGTGATGAAGAATTAGGAATTTCGATTATTCAAGTAGGTTTAGATGCCCAAGCAACTAAGTTCCTCAAAGCTTTGGATGACCAGTTACAAAGTGTTGGCGCTAAATTTGATATTTGCGATACCGTCACTTTAGACGATTTAGAAGAAATGAGTCTTGTAGATGTATTGACGAATGCAATAACTGACTAATATGTTTGTCGATCGCTTATAGTTCAGTAACTGTTAATTCTTAATTGGAGAATTGAATAATGCTAGAGAATCGTGATTATACCTTGATTATTGACAAAAGCGGTAGTATGGCAACCCAAGATCAAAAGGGTGGTAGAACTAGATGGGTTGCAGCCCAAGAATCAACTTTAGCTTTAGCTAGTAAGTGTGAGCAATTTGACCCAGATGGTATTACTATCTATGTATTTTCTGGCAAATTCAAGCGATACGAAAATGTCACATCCAGCAAGGTATTACAAATTTTTCGAGAGAACGATCCCTCTGGTACAACTGACTTGGCAAGTGTGTTAAAACATGCAACTGATGATTACCTTCAACGCAAAGCAGCCGGTCAAACCAAGCCAAATGGTGAAACAATTTTAGTAGTTACTGATGGTGAGCCGGACGATCGCAAAGCAGTAATGAGGGTGATTATTGAAGCTTCTCGCCGCATCGATCGAGATGAAGAATTAGCCATTTCTTTTATTCAAGTTGGTACAGATCAGCAAGCTACCCGCTTTCTCAAAGTCTTAGATGATGAACTCCAAAGCGCTGGTGCTAAGTTTGATATCTGTGACACAATTACTATGGAAGATATGGAAGATTTGAGTCTATCGGAAGTGCTGCTCAATGCCATTAATGACTAGCTATACCATTTATTAGGAATTGCCAAAATGGATTCCATTGATAAGCTATTAGCTGAACTCCAAACTGAATACAAAGAAGTACAACCACAACAGCAGCAGTCAAAATCAGCCACAGCTAAATCTTTTATTCCATCATTGCCAAAGTCGGCATCTTTGATGGATAATCTTTTGGCAGAAGTTAAGGCTAATTTTGCCCAAGAGGATGCTGCTATTGAGTTAAAAAGACAGCAAGAAGTAGAACAAGAACGAATTCGACAAGAACAACTCAAAGCCAAACAACTAGAAGCTTTGAAAGTGCAAGCGAAAGAATGGTTAGCCAAAGTAGATCCACTTTCGTCTGAAGGACTTTGGTTTGAAAGGTTTGCGGAAAGTTACTCCTCAAAATTAGAGGCAGCGATTGAATATTTAAGAAGTAATGAATAAACTCACAATAAATACACTGCAATTTTCCTTTTTTTATAAAACCATATCAATTCTGCATAAACAATCCTTAACCCAAGCGGCATGATTTTTATGCAAGAAAAAATCATGCCGTTTGATCGTCCAAACATTCTTTTTTTATTCGGTGCATCTGGAGTTGGGAAGACAACAATTGACAAAGCTTGGGGTTGCGGATAAGCTGAAAATCTAAAATTTCAAAACTATCTGCGATCGCAATTTCCACTTCTGCCTTTTTACGCTTGGCCCTGATGTTGTCCACGCTACCCAAGTAAACGCGATTTTTCTTGCGGCCTACCATCCAGCAATAGCGGTAGTACCAATATTTATTACCAGACCTCTCGATCCAGTACTTTTCTACCCAATGGGTATCGTGTTGGAGCGCAACTTTTTCCCGCAGGGTAGGGCGCATTCGCGTAGCGTCTCGTCAGAGAAGGACACAAAGAAAGAAAGTTTGGCACAGCCTTACAAAGAAATGGTATTACCTGAATTCTAGATATAGCGGTTCCCATTCAGATGCAGTACAACATTACATCACGAGTGTAGGGGCACGGCACTGCCCATTGGTGTCAACTTAACGCTAAACCCGCTTGGTGAAAACATTTTGCCCTCACCCCCAGCCCCTCTCCCAAGAGAGAGGGGAGCTAGACATTCAATTCCCCTTCTCCCAAGGGAGAAGGGGTTAGGGGATGAGGGTGTGAGGGATTTGCAAAACGCCTGTCTGATATAGTTTTCGGCTTAAGTTGACACGTATGGGCAGTGCCGTGCCCCTACGGGTGTACCTCACGTAAACGAGAACCGCTATAAGACTTTTTATGACTAAATAATACAAATCACTTGGAATTTAATTTCAAACACCTAACTATTGAGGTCTTTTTCATGCTGTGTTTATTAAAAAAACAGCTTAATTTAGATTCATGGTTAAACAACAGGTTCTGAACACGGCGAGCACAAAACCAAACGGCTAAGGCTCTATTGAAAATAATAAATGTTCTTTATTTTCATCAAAATCCAAGCTTCTAAAATCTAGTAAATGTCGATTGAAATCGGAATTTACATCTGTGCAAACCACAACTTAATTTGAACTTAACCACATCACAGTCAACATCTAAAGGACAAAAAAAATGGCACTTGTCAATCTTGGTACACTCGGTAGCACCCCTGTTGTTAAGAATAACTCTAGTTTAACAACATCTGATACCACGGATGTCTTTCAGTTCAAAATCACCAGTGGTAAAAACATCAACCTATCTTTAACAGATATCAGTGCTGGTGATGATGCTGACATCCGATTGTTTAAAGATGCTAACCTTAACGGTGTATTGGACGACTTCGACCGAAAAGCTGGACTCGTTTCCAATCGGGGAAGCAACCAAGATGAGGCGATTAACTTTAAAACTAGCTCAGGTACTTTTTTTGCCGAAGTTTCTCGCTTTGCTCCAGGCAGTTCAGGCGATGTCAGTTACAATTTAGCCTTATCAGCAACTCAGCCTTCTGGAACTTTACCGATTTCAGCCAGTTCCAGCAACCTTCTACCTAAGGAGTTTGTACTTGGTGACTTGTCAGGTAATGTGACTCGTACAGGTAACGTCAGTAACACTAACACTACCGATGTTTACAACTTTTCTTTGGGATTTCGTCAAAGTGTCAACATTCAATTGGACGGATTAAGCACCGATGCTGATATCCGGCTGATTCGAGACTCTAACAATAATCGCATCGTCGATGCAGGCGAGGTAATTAGAAGCTCTACTAATGCAGGTATTACTTCAGAACTGATTTCCAACATTACTGTAGCTGGTAACTACTTTTTGCAGGTAACAGAAGCCACTGGCAATACTAACTACAACTTGGCTTTTAACGAGTCCTCCATCCCTGCTTAAGTTTAGGCATCAGCAGTGGTGAGCGGTACTTGAAAGTATTGTACGGCAGTGCTTTCAAGGGTATGCAAATGATGCAAGCGGTACAAATCCATACCTGAATACCGCTTGCATTTCTAAATTTATCGGACTTACGCACTTTACAAATAGATCGTGATGTGAATTAACGAAAATAGATTGTTTCAGGGTTTTTTTAATTATCCTGCGATCGGAAATAGACCATGTTGTAGGGGCACAGCATTGCTGTGCCCTTACGAGAGATGTGGTTTTTAACCTTTATCCATATTTGGCATTTATTGTCAATGCGTAAGTCCTAATTTATCTCTGCACGGCTCAAATATTTGCACAAATATGAATAAAACATTACAACTAGGCGATGTCTACGATAGGCGTAACGGCAGCGCCCTCTTATCGCCAGAAATTATCCCCTTTTTAGCAAGTTACAACCTAATCCCGCAATTTTATCTCAGAGCATTATTGAGGCTGCGATGTCTACGACGGGCTACGCCAACGCACCAATTACCTGCACACAAACCGAAACATCTCATGCTCTAGAGCAATTTTATCAGCAGTGGAATTTAAACAGCGAAGAAAAAATCCAAGATTGGTGCTTACGTTACGGTATGACTCAAGAACAATTAGAACTTTTCGCTACCCGAAAGCTGAGAGTCGAAAAGTTCAAACAAATAACTTGGGGACATCAATTAGAATCTTACTTTCTCAAATACAAAAGACATTTTGATAAAGTCATTTATTCGTTAATTCGGACTGATAGCAGAGGAACTGCTAACGAGCTATTTTTCCGAATTGCAGGAGGAGAACAATCATTCTCCAATCTAGCCCGTGAATATTCCCAAGGGCCTGAAGCTGATACAAATGGCATCATCGGCCCAGTAGAACTTGGTACGATCGCTCCCAATTTTGCTCAGTTACTTTGCACAAGTCAAGTGGGTATAGTTCAAGCACCTGTCCCTTTTGGAAATTCCTGGATAATTGTCCGTGTGGAAAAGTTTATCAGTGCCCAGTTGGACGATTTTATGCGCCAACGATTGTTGCAAGAGAATTTTGAAACTTGGTTTCAACAGCAACTAAATCAACTATCACCAGAAGAAAAAACCTGGATGGGAATCATACCAATTCAAAATTCAAAATTCAAAATTCAAAATTAAGAGGTGTCATCAGTCAATTTTCTATACCTAATGACTAAACCTCTAAATTTCTGTTACTCATACATAAGCGATCAAAAAGTTTCTGGCATCAGCTTTTTGAACTATTAAAAGCAGTTTTAGAAAAGTTATTAAAATCGGGTGCAAAAGATGATAACAAATACAACCGTTGATATTCAAGAATATATTTCCGATCTATTTACTTTTAATTATTTGCCGCCAAATATTTTAGAAAATTTGCTCAACAAGGTGCAATTTTGTCGTTATCGCATCGGGCAGGTAATAGTAACCAGGGAAGCTATGCCCGATCAAATTAGCATTATTTACCAAGGACAAGCGCGTTTATTAGGTTACAATTCCCAAGTACAAAATCCGGCGACACTGAAATTGCTCTCACCAGGAGAGGTTTTGGGTTGGGTAAGTTATATGCGGGGTATTGCATGTGAAACCGCGATCGCTTCTACTGAAGTTATCGCTATTAATCTACCTATTGCTGGTTTTCTAACCTTACTCAAGCAGGAAGAGGCTTTTGTCCAAGCATTGCAAAACGAGATTACTCTTTTAGAAGTGCATGAACTGCTTACCGAAGAACTCAGCCGTCACGCAGATGGTAGCAAGAATTTAGTTAAGCTTGCCCGCACAGCAACTCAAGCAGCCGTTATCCAAACATTCCCTACACGCAAAGTATCTCTCCAGCAGTTAGATTCAGAATTTTTGTGGTTAGTCAGCAGTAATCTCGATCCTGAGTTCCCTGTGGGGAGTCGCTTAGAGTTGGATGAACTCAATCCCAAGCTGAAATTTAATACAAATATGCGTCTGGTGGGATTGCCCAAATCAATATTTAGAGAAAATCTCGCCTCTCCTATACCAAAAACACTCCTACCTGTAGAGATTCCCTACGCCTCAGAAATTACTGTCACAGAAGCACCAGCAGCTAAGGGTAAACAAAAGAAGTATCCTTATATCAAGGGTAGAGGGCCGCTGGATGCTTCCCTGGCTTGCTTCCAGATGTTGAGCCAATACTTTAACATCTCCTGGCGCAGAGATACATTGCAGCGGGTTTTGACCAAGCAGCACGAACAGAAAGGCGTTATATCTCTGCAATTTTGCGCCGCTGCTGCTGAGTTGATGGGGCTGACAACACAGATGGTAAAAGTTCCCGCCACCGCAGTCGGACGCTTGCAATTACCAGTAATGATTTCTTGGCAAGATAGTTTTGCAATTATTTACAAAAATAGCAATCAAGAGTTACTCATTGCCGTTCCAGAGATGGGACTACTACGCTACAAATTACGAGACTTTGCGGAAAATTGGGGGGCTGAAGGAGAGGTTCTGCTGCTGCAAACCACCAAAAATACTCCCAAGGCGCGGTTTAGTTTAAGTTGGTTTGTACCCTCACTGCGGCGCTATCGCAAGGTGTTAATTGAAGTACTAGTTGCTTCCATTGTTATTCAACTGTTTGGGCTGGTAAATCCCCTCGCCACACAAGTGATTATTGACAAAGTACTGGTTGGTAACAGTCCTGATACCCTAGAAGTTTTTGGCATCTTTTTGCTAGTAGTAGCAGTCATCGAAGCAATACTCACCAGTGTTCGCACTCACTTATTTACAGATACCACTAACCGAATTGACCTCGCCCTTGGTTCTGAGGTGATTAATCACCTGTTGCGTCTGCCTTTATCTTACTTTGAACGCCGTCCTGTGGGAGAATTGGCAACGCGAATTCACGAGTTGGAAAACATCCGCTCTTTCTTGACTGGTACAGCCTTGACTGTGGTGATGGATGCTGTGTTTTCGGTGGTCTACATTTTAGTGATGGCGATTTACAGCCCAGTGTTGACATTAGTTGCTTTGGCAACAGTACCGCTGTTTGGCTTGCTCAACTTGATGGTATCACCTGTGATGCGGCGACAATTGCAAGAAAAAGCTGAGTGTAATGCCGAGACGCAATCTTATTTAGTGGAAGTGATGGGGGGAATGCAGACAGTCAAGGCGCAAAATTTAGAAATGCGATCGCGTTGGCAATGGCAAGAACGCTATGCTCGTTACATCAGCGCCGGTTTCAAAACAGTCTCTACCCAAACTACCGCCAGTTCTGTTAGCAACTTTCTCAACAAGTTTTCCAGTATGTTAGTGCTGTGGGTGGGAGCTTTTCTCGTCCTCAATCAGCACCTAACCTTGGGACAACTCATCGCTTTCCGCATCTTAGCTGGTTATGTCACTAGTCCCTTGTTACGCCTAATGCAACTTTGGCAGAACTTCCAAGAAACTGCTCTATCTCTGCAACGCCTTGCTGATATTTTAGACACTCCCCAAGAAGTAGAAATTGGTAACTGTCAAAATATCCTCATGCCCAGTATTCAAGGTAGTGTCACCTTTGAAAATCTCAGCTTCAGTTTCTCGGAACACGGGCCATTGCAACTGTGCAATATTAACTTAGATTTTACTGCTGGCTGCTTTGTGGGAATTGTTGGTCAAAGTGGTTCCGGTAAAAGTACACTGCTAAAATTATTACCCCGACTTTACGAACCCAAGTCCGGCAAAATCTTGATTGATGGCTACGACATCAGCAAAGTAGAACTCTATTCCTTACGTCGTCAAATTGGTATGGTGTTACAAGATACCCTCTTGTTTGATGGGACAGTCCGCGAAAACATTGCCTTGGGGTATCCTGATGCTAGCGATGAGGAAATTATTACTGCTGCCAAGGTTGCATTTGCCCACGACTTTATTATGTCTTTGCCCAGTGGCTATAACACCCGTGTGGGCGAACGAGGTTCGGGACTGTCTGGAGGACAACGCCAACGAGTAGCGATCGCTCGTACTGTCCTGCAAAACCCACAATTACTTATCCTTGATGAAGCTACCAGCGCCTTAGATTACAATGCCGAAGCCCAAGTTTGCCGTAACTTGGCAACAACCTTCCAAGATAAAACAGTGTTTTTCATTACTCACCGCCTCAGCACAATTCGCAATGCCGATGTCATTCTGATGATGGATAGAGGTGCTGTGGTAGAACAGGGAACTCATGAAGAATTGATGGCGCTCAAAGGTTATTACTACTGTTTGTATCAGCAACAAAAAGCGAAAGTGTAGGCAGGAGGCAGGGGGCAGGGGGCAGGGGGCAGGGGGAAATATTATTGCTTCGACCTCTGAACTCGGAACTTCGACCTTTGAACTCGGAAGTTGCACCTTTTTGCTCGAACGTTGAGCCTTTGAACTCGGAAGTTGCACCTTTTTGCTCGAACGTTGAGCCTTTGAACTCGGAAGTTGCACCTTTTTGCTCGAACGTTAAGCCTTTGAACTCGGAAGTTGAGCTTCTGAACCAATACAGTTCAGTTAAGCATTTCTCCCTTCTCTCTGTGTTCTCTGCGCCTCTGCGGTTCGTTAAAAAAAATTGACAGACAAAGAGGTATAGCCTTAACTGAACCGTATTGGCTTCTGAACTCGAAACTTTAACCTTAGTACTCTAGGACTTACGCACAAGTAACAGAAAATCGAACCACAGAGAACGCAGAGAACACGGAGAAATAAGAGTCATAGAGATTTTTTGCGTAAGTCCTGTACTCCTAACTCAGCATTCAACAGTCAACACTCCCCAATCCCCATTTATTATGAATATTCAATATAAATTCGATCAACCAGTACTTTTACAACAGACATCTACTTGGTCGCGAGCGATCGCCTGGACTATTGTTGGAGTTAGCACCTTCACAGTATTTTGGGCTTCAGTCTTTCAAATTGATGAATCAATTCATGCTACTGGCAAGTTAGAACCACAGGGTGCAGTCAAAGAAATTCAGGCTCCGGTTCATGGTGTTGTCAACGAGATTCTAGTCAAAGATGGTCAGCGAGTCAAAAAAGGTGAAACACTCGTTAGCCTGGAAAAAACTACTTCTGAGGCGGAGTTAACTTCATTAAAGCAAAGTCGGGCGGCTCAATTGCTGGCGAAACAGGCGCTAGAGCAAGAAAATGATTTCTATCGCCGTCAGCTTCAAGGGAACATATCACTACAGGAAGTGGCACAGCAAACTGCTCTATTGAAAATTAAACC
This sequence comes from Nostoc sp., assembly GCF_036917415.1. Lineage (GTDB taxonomy): Bacteria > Cyanobacteriota > Cyanobacteriia > Cyanobacteriales > Nostocaceae > Nostoc. The sequence goes on from NZ_JBALDJ010000114.1 coordinate 305,396, forward strand.
AGAACTAGCCTTCTTGACCAAGAGCCGAGCAGCGATTATTGCCGAAAACCAGTTGTACCGCACACAATTAAACGGTGCGACTGCTGGAAATAGTCTCACACGAGAGCAACAGTTACGTTTGCAAAATCGCCAAATAGAATTAGAATCGCGGTTAGCCACAGCTAATTTAGAAACTGGACAAACGCAACAGCAATTTTTTCAGACTCAAGCGGAATTAACTAGTGCTAAAGAGTTGCTGACAATTAATCAACAAATTCTTCGCAAGTTTGAACCTCTAGCGCAACAGGGGGCTATTTCCCAGGTGCAATACTTGAAACAACAGCAGGATGTCAGCAGCAAACAAGCTGAAGTGATTCGATTGAATCGGGAACAGCAGCGATTACAATTAGCGATCGCACAGTCAAATCAAAAATTTCGCAATACTGCGGCTGTGTCTCAAGAAGACTTACTCGCCAAAATTACAGATAATGACAAAAACATTGCCGGAATTGACAGCCAATTAACCAAGGTAATTGTAGATAATCAGAAACGCATCTATGAAATTAATAGTCAGATTGGAGAGATTGATAGTAAGTGGGTTCAGGCAGAACAAACCCTGAAATATCAGAAAATTACAGCACCCGTAGATGGAACCGTCTTTGAACTCAAAGCTAAAACAGCAGGATTTGTAATTAATTCCAGCGAACCCCTTTTAAAACTCGTTCCTAGCGATAACTTGGTTGCTAACGTCTACATCACCAACCGCGACATCGGTTTTGTCAAAGAAGGGCAACAAGTAGATGTGAGAATTGATTCCTTTCCCTTTCAAGAGTATGGTGATATCAAAGGCGAACTAATTGAGATTGGCTCTGATGCCTTACCTCCAGACCAAGTTTATAATTTCTGGCGTTTTTCCGCAAAAGTCCGTCTACATGGGCAGAAATTACTGATTAATCAGCGTCAAATTCCATTGCAATCAGGGATGTCCATTAATGCTAATGTGAAATTACGTCAACGCACGATTATGAGTATCTTCACTGATTTCTTAGTGCAAAAGACTGAAAGCTTAAAGTCTCTACGCTGAACAAAATCGTTTTTCACAGCAGTTTTCAAGCGTGAAACTCAGCATTCTATAAGTATGTGCGATCGCCTATTTCTGAAGGGCCTGTTGAAAAGTCTTGATCGCCTCTACGTGATTCACCATATTGATGCAACGTAACAACAAATCTAGATCGATTCCTTTCACCTCTTCACTACTAGAAACCTTTTCATAGTGAAGTGTATTGCCTTCTCCTCGCAGATGATAGACTTCTAGGACACCATCTTCCCAAAACCACACTTCCTTGATCTTCAACCGCTTGTATGCGTCCAGTTTGTTGATGCCGCCACTGGAAAACACCACCTCGATCGCCAGATCGGGTAGCATCCGACCAGGAGCAAGTTTATAAGATTCATCCGCCTCTCGTTTGACAGCGACTGTTTCACTTTCTAGAGTCATTGAGCCAGTTGGAGTAAAGTCGAACCCTGCCATGAGCAGGTAAAGTTCCAATAATGCAGCAATCCTCTTTTTAACAGTTTCGTGGGGTTCTCCAGGCATTCGTCGTATCTCCAGAATTCCATCCAGAAAAGAGAGCCGATATCCTGGACGGTCTAACAATTGCTCAACTGCTTTAAACTCTCTCCAGGTCATTCCCTCAAACAGCAGGGGTGATTCTTTTTTTGGTGTTGCTATCGTTGCTGGGGTCATTTGAGTCTCCAGTTTGTTTCCAGATTAGAAATAAATAATCAGGTTTGGAGGGCGATCGGGCGATCGTTTCATTATTCTACTTGCATTGAGAGATACGATCGCGATCGATAAAAATTCCTGCGTTTCTTGGGTTACAGAACCTCTACATCACAATCTTGTCTTTAAGTTGGATCTAAATCTTTGTCACAAGTTCTACGACGACAGGCAAACTCTTAAAACGCTTCTGCCTTAAAGCGCATCACCTTTAATCATCACCAAAAGTTGCCAAGAACCCGACCTGTATCTTAGTTGCATCGACCTGCAAAAATTAATCTACCTACGTTAGGCAGTAACTCTAAAAGACTTGTATGTACGCAGCAGCCCCTTCTAAAGAGTCAGTTAATTACAAGTAGTTGACATAATACCATTTCACGAAAATAATGAAACAGATACAAACCCTGAAACCGAGACTAAGTAAGACTTTCTTAATTACAAATTACGTTAGCAGCGTTAGCGTTCGCGCAGCGTCTCGTAGAGAGGAACAAGCGTCATTACAAATTACGAATTGGTATAAAGTGCTTGTTTTATCCTCACATTTCTAGCTTCCGGCCAACCATATACCACAAACCCACAGCATAGCGGATGTAATTAAGTTCTGTAAAACCTGCTTTGGCAAACTCGTACTCGAAGTTGAAATGGATAAAGTCATCCAACCACGGTTCTTGAAAAGAAGCGCTCAGGGCGTATTCACCCCGATAGGTGTCAGCGTATAGTACCCAACCTCCAGGTTTGGTAATCCGGTACATCTCCTTAAGAATCTTAGGCGTCCACTCTTTAGGCGTCTCGTGGAAGAGTAGTGATGACGTGACAAGATCGAAGGAGTTGTCAGGGTAGCCAGTGTTACGGGCATCCACCTGCTCAAAAGAAGCTCGCTCGCTAAATCCAGCCTTGTTAAACTTGTGCTGACTAATCACCAGCATGTAAGGCGAAACATCAGTAACGTGAAAAGTGGCCTGGGGAAACCGCCGTGCTAGGGCCAGCGCTCCACCAGCCGTACCTGCACCAAGCTCTAGCACCGTCTCAATTTGAGCGTCTTGAGGAATTAGTTCAGCCATTTGCTCGCGCAACTGCTGGCAACTAACATTGTGGCTGAGGGGAATAATCGCATCCATAGCAGCATCCCAACCTAAGCACGACTGAGGGTTCGTGTAGGAATCAGTTGCCCCATGAATGGGAGCGTGGATGTAGTCAGGGTAATATTCATGCTCAGTATGGTAGCCTTTGAGTTCCTCCGCCCAATTAATTGAGGCATATTCTTGCATTACTGAGGGCATCGCTGCGGTAATGCGTTGAATTACCTCGGTTCGATACGCTTGTTTTTTCTCTGCGTTCCATCTCGCCATAAATCATCTCCTACTTATACTCATTACTGGTGTTTTTAGACTTCAATCTGGGAACGACAAATAAACTGCAAATACAATATAGTCTAGTCTCTTTTTTGTATGAGATGCTGCCGAATGCTTGGCAGACTGTTAATTATGAAGATGATGCCACGTATAAGTTACCTGTTATTTTGTTCAGCTTGGAAATGTCAAAATTTCAAGTTACTCTGCGATCGCTTTGATCTCAAGTAGGAATAGAAAGCGAGTATTTGAAAACAGGTGGCAGCCAATAGTGCCCTTTTATTTGGATGATACCGTCGCTTGGCTACATATTTACTATTCAGAAGCAATGCAAAATCTCTTAACATGCCCTAGTACGGTGGAAAGGGGAAATTGCCGCATACCTGCGTGCCACGGCATAACAAAAATGTTTGAACCAAATCTGGAATACCACAAATTAATGTTGTAGCCGTATACAGCTATCAATAATCCAAAAAGACTTTTACCAAGAGCGATGCCTACGGTGGGCTACGCCTACACTAGGATATTTTGTATTCTGTGATACTTTTATTTCAGCAAATCTTGAACCAGGGAAATTCTTGGACAAAAAGCTTCTAGAAAAGTTATGGCAAATCTCCTGTTCTAATAAAAACAAAATGAAACAACGACAGATATTGACAGTTTTTATGGCTGCTGCATTGGGCATGGCAACGCTGCCGCCTGCATTAGCTATTACCGATGACTATCTGATTATTCCAGGTCAAAGCATTGGGCAGACGCACCTCGGCAGTAATGGCGCTTTCTACCTAAAAAAACTCCCCGAAGCTGCTGCTAGTGATACATCAATGCAACAAACCAACCTCGTCTGGGTTTCATAGTTCATGCCACTGAAGCTTATATCCCGTTAGATATTAATCAATCTCCTTTCAATGTGGGGCTACCGATTAAGTTACCAGAATTTAGTTTAGAGCAGATGCAAGAATTGGCAGTGCGTCATGGACTCGATTGGGCCAAAGGTGAGAAAGGATTAGAAAAGCTGGCTTTGCTACGAGCAATGATTGGTGGTCATCCCTATCTAGCTCGTCTGGCTCTTTATAACCTGGGAAATCAAACAGTAACCCTAGAGCAGCTATTAAAAGAGGCTCCCACAATTGCCGGCATCTATAGCAACTATTTACGCCATCATCTAGCCAATCTCCAAGAACATCCAGAACTGGCGATCGCACTCAAACGGGTAGTTACCTCTCCAACAAGTGTGCAATTAGAAGCGATCGCTGCCTATAAATTAGAAAGTATGGGTTTGGTAAAACTTAAAGGAAATCAGGCAATGCCTAGCTGTGAGTTATATCAGCTGTATTTCCGAGAGCAATTAACTTAAACGCTATGAATAAATACGAATATCAAATTGGCGGTAGTCTCAAAATCGATGCTCCTAGCTATGTAGAAAGACAGGCTGACTTTGAACTTTATAATGCTTTAATTCAAGGTGAATTTTGTTATGTATTTAGTTCCCGACAGATGGGTAAATCTAGCTTGCGGTTACAAACAAGGCATAAATTAGAACAAGCAGGCTACAGTTGTGCTTCTATCGACATGACTCGCATCGGCAACGGCAATATTACTCCTGCTCAATGGTATAAGGGCATAGTGGTTGACTTATTAAGGAGCTTTAACCTCTTTAGCAAAGTTAATATAAAAGCCTGGTGGTCGGAGCGTGAAGATTTACCTGCATTACAGCGATTGAGCCAGTTTGTCGAAGATATTTTGTTAGTTGAACTAAAAACTGAAAAAATATTTATTTTTATTGATGAAATTGATAGTGTTTTAGGTTTAAATTTTCCTGTAGTCGATTTTTTTACTCTAATTCGCTCGTGCTACAATCAACGAGCCGAAAATCCCGAATATAACCGCCTAACTTGGGCGCTGTTCGGAGTAGCAACCCCTTCAGATTTGATTGCCGATCGCAACTGTACCCCATTTAATATTGGTAAATCTATTGAACTGCACGGCTTTAATTTATCGGAAGTTCAGCCATTAGCGGCAGGTTTAGAAACTAAAGTAGCTAATCCGATGGCGGTTTTAAAAGAAATTTTAGCTTGGACAAATGGTCAGCCATTTCTGACTCAAAAACTATGTCAGATAGTAGTGCAAGAAAGAACCTGTGGAAGCAAAAATGTTGAAGAACAGAGAAGCTTAGAAGTTGATGAGCGTTATAAATTGGATAACCATTTACCGATTATTAATCAACATTTGATAAATTTTTATTACCAATTTCCCTTGCTAATTTTAGAAAAACTAGTGCAAACCCATATTATTGAGAAATGGGAAGCGAAAGACGATCCAGAGCATTTGAAAACAATTCGCGATCGCCTACTGATAAATGAGCAGCGTGCTGGAGGTTTGCTGGGATTGTACCAGCAAATTTTACAAGGAATTCAGATAGCTTGTGATGATGGAGAAGAACAAATAGAACTGCTGTTGTCGGGTTTAGTAACCAAGCAGCAAGGGCAACTAATAGTAAAGAACCGGATTTATGAAGAGGTTTTTAACCAAACTTGGGTAGAGAAACAACTAGCAAAATTACGACCCTACTCCCAAGCATTCAACGCTTGGGTAGCCTCAGTTCATCGTGATAATTCCCGACTATTACGCGGGACAGCTTTACATGAAGCTCTAGCTTGGTCACAAGGCAAAAGCTTGAGCGATTTGGATTATCAGTTTTTAGCAGCTAGCCAAGAATGCGATCGGCGAGAAGTTGAGACATGGTTAGAAGCAGAACGAACTAAAGAAGTTAAAGCTCGACTAGTTCAAGAGCAAAAAGCAGCTAGATTTCAAAGATTATTTTTTCTAGGCGCGTTCGGTTGGGCATTAATAGTTGTTTTAGGATTGGCGATGGTAACTTTCGAGTATAAAAAGCACTGTTCAGTGACCTCAAAGCAATTACTACATTACCCATGAGTAGGACAACGATTGTATCTGCAACCCAAATAAAATTACATCTATGATAGTTGACTGGAATTTTTAGTTATTAGAAATTATGCACTATTTACTCAGCACTAATTGTTCAGAGATGTTTCGATGAATAGGTAAAACCTAAATCGATATTTCTCCTAAGCTGCCTCTCTAAGTTATCTGCTGAAATATTGCTTTACTGCCAGGATCTGGAATTTTGTCAGCCACCTTCCTGTAGTTGAAAGTCTAGTTTAGAATAAATCCTCTATCTCAGCATATTTCCGCAAGCGTGGTAGACACTGACGTTGATAGAAACTGCTTAATGTCGCAATTGGCAGCCGAAAGCCTTTAGATAATTCTTTCCAGCTAACTTCCGGGGGTAAGCGTTTGAGAATTAATACCTGACAATTTACGTCTGGACGCCCTTTAATGTGAGTACTACATAGTTCCATATCTGAGTCTGTCTTCACCCATATCTCCAGGTTTTCCAAAATGGGAGGCGCTTGGGGGGTGGCTGGTATATTATCTATCGGGTCAATAGTTTCACCAATCTCACCCGACTTAAACTGATGAACCCTAAAGGGTACTGTTGTGGCTTTTTCCCGGTTTTGGTTGAGATAAAAGTCTTGTAGTCTGCGTTTTAGGTAAGCATCTAGCCAATTAATCACACTACCTTGAGTGGAGTCATAGGCTTGACCTGTCAGACCATCACAAACATTGCGGCAGAAATACAACCAAGTTTGTTGCAGTGCGTCTTGATAGTAGGGAGTATTTTCCTTCCAGAGTTTACCTTGTGTTAAACGAATGATTTGCGTGAGCAACTTCTGACGTTGAGGGCTTCCAGGTGGATGTCTACGGGCTTGGGCAACTAAGGATGTTAGCTGTTCATTTAGATCCTCCTTAACTGAGGTGCTAAACAACAGATGCTTGACTTCCTGGTTTACTGGTAGTGAATGACTCTGAATGTCTAAATCAGTAGTAACATCTGCTACAGTCAAAGAGTTGTTGTTCGCATCATCAGTTTTAACAGCAATGCTATTCATATTTCCTTGCTCAGATACCTGAATACAGCAATGAATTGCTTCTTCAGGCGGGATAAAATCTTGGTTTATACTATTTTTTCGCATCTTATTTTCTTTCCTGAAGTTTCTTTTTTCTGTATACTTTGCAGGCTTGATGCAGTCGACAAGCATTTCTTTGCTTGATTTTTGTTGCTATCTATCATTATCTGTCAGATATCAGAGGTGATAACAGCATGGTTGCAATGGGCAATACACTTTTGTTCGCCGACTCAATTCAATCCAGATAATCAACTCAGTAAGAGGACATAATTAAATGTAAAATGCAAATCAGAAGAACCTGTTACTGTTGGGGTTTTCCCTTCTGCTTCTACTTATTAGACCTTCTTGAGGTTTTGGATTGAAGTTTACTTTGACCATACCTTTAATTTAAGTGAATCACTCACTTTTTAACAGTATGAAAAAGTCATAATTTGTCAGGAATTTGCTCAAGCAAGCTAAAAATCAGCTTTTCATCAGTACACAGTGCCGCTTGGTGTAGCTGTGCTACCCACTCAGTGGGCATCTGAGCCAGCATCTCTTCTAATGATAAAAGTTTCAGGTCGGAATTTTCGGCAAATTCGTCTTTTTGAAGGGGTTTCTCTGCATATACATAACGCACTCCTAAATATTTAGACATCATATTCAAGATTACTTCCTCTCGGAACGGCTTACGTACAAAATCGTTGCAGCCAGCCGATAAAACCACAAAGCGCTCCTCATCAAAAGCACTAGCAGTTAGGGCAATAATCACAGTAGCTTGACCCTTTAAAGTAGCTCTAATTTGTTTAGTAGCTTCATATCCATCCATTACAGGCATCCGCATATCCATCCAAATTAGTTGCGGTTCCCAAGTTTCCCAAAGAGTCACCCCTTCTTGACCATTTTCAGCATGACGTACCTCGAAGCCAAAGGATACTAGCATCTTGACTAGGAGTTCGCGATTTTCCCATTTATCTTCAACTACTAAGATTCGGTATTTTGGTTGATTAGGCTCTAAACCAATTACTCGTCGTTTTAGCTGTCGAATTGGAGCTTCAGCTACTTCTGCTAGACTAATTTGGAGATCGAAAGAAAAAATCGTTCCTTGACCCAAAGTACTGCTAACAATAATACTTCCCCCCATTAGATGCACAAATTGTTGGCTAATAGTTAAACCCAAACCTGTTCCTTGCTGAGATTTTCGACCTGCTTCTGTTTGAACAAAGGGCTTAAATAACTTTTCAATTTCAGCAGGTGCAATCCCTGGACCAGTGTCTTCGACTTCAAAATCAAGCCAGAAGAATGAGGGATAGGAGTTTTTTCTTGCTTGTGCCCCTTCTTGTTGCTGTAGTTTACTTTCTTCCTTCATTCTAACTCGCAAACTCACGCCACCTTCTTGAGTAAATTTGATAGCATTACCAAGGAGATTAATCAAGATTTGACGCAATTTGCTTTCATCTGTATGCACATATCTAGGAACTTCAAGTCTACGTTCAAACATCAACTGTAAACCTTTGAATTCTGCTTTAATTTGAAACATCTCTTCAAGTGAATCAAGTAGAGTGTACAAATCAAAGCTATTGTTATTCAGTGTCGTTAAACCCGCCTCAATTTTGGACATTGACAACACATCATTAATCAAGGTAAGCAAATGCTCTCCACTGCGACTGATAATTTCTAAATGTTCCAACTGAGAAGCATTGATAGAAGAATCGCGGGTCAGTAGCTGAGTAAAGCCAAGGATGCTGTTAAGAGGAGTACGAAGTTCGTGACTCATGTTTGCGAGAAATTCGCTTTTGGCACGGTTGGCAGTTTCGGTTTCTTTGGCTTTTACTTCTAATCTATGGCTGTAATTCTCTAACTGTTCGCCAGAGATTTTTAACTGTCGCGTTAGCCAAGACACTCCAATCAATAGAAATCCCATTGATAAGAATCCCACTAGCATCATCGTCCCTGCTAATCGCCGAGCCGGCGCAAAGGCTTCTTCCTGGTTCATCTCCACCATTAAGGCTAGGTCTTGGTCATTGAGCCAGTGATATACCCCAATTACTAACACTCCGGCATAGTTTGGATAAAGCCCTTGACCGCTAATTCCACTCATTGCGGCATCAATACCTTGGCTGCTAACTCCTTGAGAAAAGTCTGGTGTTTGTGTTTTATCTTGATCTTTAGAAATAAAAGCGTTTTTAGTTACTAAAGAACCAACTAAATAAGTTTCGCCACTCTTACCTAAGCCTGTACGTTCCCGAACAATCCGATCTATTCGGTCTAAATTTAGATCGGCTAAAAGAACACCTTGGCGTATCTTGGTTGCATCTCGTATAGAGGTTGCAAAAGTAACTGATGGCTTGCCACTAATAGGTGAGGTATAGAAAATGGGGGCAAAAGAGTCTCCTAGCTGAATCTGTTCAATATAGGTGATGTTAGCTGAAATTTCATATTGACCTTCACGCTGTTTGTTAGTAGATAAAATAATCCGATTACTCCGGTTAAGAATGGAAATTTCCCCAAGACTTGGCTTGATTTTCGCCATGTTTGCGAGATAATCTGAGAGAATTTTGTAAGCTTGACGATAATTTGCGTCGCCGACTTGGGAATTTAAAAGTATTTGAAAATTATTTTGTACGTCTGGAAACTGAGTTACTAGGAGAAAGTCTCGTTCTTGGTCTTCAAACCAACGGGTAATTTCTTCTTCTTTGAGAGTGGCAGCAGCACTGAGTCGTTCAAAAGCAGCTTGCTTCAGAGCTTCCTTCGCATTGAGAAAAGCAAATCCTCCTACTACACCTACAGTCACCAAGGATAGGAATAAGAAGGAACTGGCAACTTTAATAGTTAGGTGCTGATTCCAGAACTTCATATATTTACAAGTTATTTCTTATTCTAAAGATATTTATCTTTTTTCTTATTCATGCAGATATAGCGGTTCCCATTCAGATGCGGTACAAGATTAATCGCGAAGTGTAAGGGCACGGCACTGCCCATTGGTGTCAACTTAACGCTAAACCCGCTTGGTGAAAACATTTTGCCCTCACCCCCAGCCCCTCTCCCAAGAGAGAGGGGAGCTAGACATTCAATTCCCCTTCTCCCAAGGGAAAAGGGGTTAGGGATGAGGGCGTGAGGGATTTACAAAACGCCTGTCTGATATAGTTTTCGGCTTAAGTTGACACGTATGAGCACTGCCGTGCCCCTACGGGTGTACCTCACTCAACCGAGAACCGCTATAAGCTATTCCTTTAGTTAATATAGATAATTATTGATTACCATTGAGCAAAAATTTGTTTAATCTGCTTAATTGCTTCATCAGTTGCTTGCTCTGGAGAAATTTTATCTACAATTATTCGATTAAGAGCTTTTCCCCAGATATTCTCCTCTAACACTACGCTGTATGCTGGGTTTTGCACATAATAAAACAACCGCGTTGAACCTTAGTCAAAAATTTGCTTAATCCGAGCGATCGCTCTTAAAAGAGATGGGCAATTGCTTGCTCTTGGTGAGGAACGGAGCGCGTTAGCAAAGCTGGGCGGTAGCACATCGCCTCGCTATTTGCACTAATTGGAGTAATTATTCTACCGCGTGGTTTAATGAATCGAATACGAGATGCCCTAATATAGCACCTCGCATTCTGAAGATTTCTATTTGACTATGGCGTTGAGAATTAAACAACTAGAAAGTTGTTTTGGCTTAGTGACACTCCACCAGATAGTTGTGCAAATTGTACCTGAGTAAATCCACCCGCACTGCCATCTTGGTCAAAATATAGTGCACCTGTAGTGTTGTTATAGATAAATCGCTGATCGATCTTTGTTGCAGATGTTCCAAAGGTAAAAGAGCTAGCTGAGAGTAAACCTGATGATAACGCACCACCAAAACCAGCAGCCGATACCTGAATCAGTTCATTAGTCGCATTGAAGTTATAAATATTATCAACGCCTTCATTGAAACTATTGAAAACAAAGGTATCAGTACCAGCTCCTCCATAAAGGTTATCATTACCTTTGCCACCTTTGAAGGTGTTTTTGCCAGAGGCACCAGAGGCTGTGAGAGTATCATTACCATCGCCTCCATCCAGTAGATTATTGCCTGATGAGTAGTCAACAATCAAGCGATCGTCATTAGCACCACCATTGAGCGTGTTATTCCCAGAGACAGTATAAGCTCCGTATGCGGAATATAAGGAAGCTGAACCAGCGGCTGTGAGAGTATCATTGCCATCGCCCCCAGAGAGTAGGTTATTGCCTGATGAATAGTTAGTAACTAAGTTATCGTCACCAGCGCCACCATTGAGGGTGTTCTTACCAGAAATAGCATCAAGATAAAAATCGCCTCGGTAGTCGTCGTAGGAGCCAGAGACGTTAAGAGAATCATTATCATCACCACCAGAGAGCGAATTATTACCATTTGAATAGTCAGCACTCAAGTAATCCTTACCTGCACCGCCGAGAATCGTGTTATTTCCATTTCCCCCAGCGAGGGTATCGTTGCCATTGCTCCCCACAATCAAATCATCGTAGTTTGTACCTGAGATATTTAATTGTTCGATATTCTTGTAGCTAACCTGATTCGGGCCTGCTGTAATCGAACCAGTGTTAGTAACAGCATTGAAAGTTGAAGTGATTCCCTGTCCGATAGAATAGTTATAGAAGGACAACAAATCGTCACCTTTGCCTCCATCTATGGTATCTTTGCCGCGATCGCCTCCGGTGAGTGTATCATTGCCATTGCCCCCCACAATCAAATCATTGTAGGCTGTACCTGAGATATTTAATCGTTCAATATTCTTGTAGCTAACCTGATTCGTGCCTGATGTAATGGAACCAGTGTTAGTAACAGCATTGAAAGTTGAAGTGATTCCCTCACCCCCGCTAGAATTACTGTAATAATAGGCTTCCAATAAATCATCACCTTTACCCCCATCGATCGTATCATTGCCACTACTACTCCCGTAGAGGGAAAGGGTATCGTTGCCATTACTTCCCACAATCAAGTCATTGTAGACTGTACCTGAGATATGTAATCCTTCGATATTTTTGTAGTTAATCAGATCTGTGCCCGCTCTAATCGAGCCAGTGTTAGTAGCATCATTGAATGTTGTTGTGATTCCCCCACTAGGATAGGTATACGAAACGCTCAACAAATCGTTACCTGTCCCCCCATCTACTGTTTGAGTCGCTAAGGAAGGTGGGGAAGCATATAGGACGAAAGAGAAGGAATCATTACCATTCCCTCCATTGAAAATGTTATTACCAAACGTGCCATAGGCTTTTTTGTCGTCGTAGTAGCCAGAGGCAAAGAAAGAATCATTGCCATCCCCCCCATTAAGGATGTTATTGCCCGTTGAATAGTTAATACTCAATTCATCGTCACCAGCACCACCATCGAGAGTGTTATTACCGGAGGTAAAAGAGGCGGAATAGTCATAGTCGCGAGAGGCACTAAGAGAATCATTGCCATCTCCTCCATTGAGGATGTTATCGCCTGTTGAATAGTTAGCATTTAATTGATCGTCACCAGCACCACCGTTGAGGGTGTTATTGCCATCTGTCTTAGAGGCAGAAAGATTATCATTGCCATCGCCCCCAGAGAATAGGTTATCACCTGTTGAAGAGGTAGCACTGAATTGATCGTTACCAACACCACCGTTAAGAATGTTATCGCTTGTTGAATAATCAACATTCAAGCAATCGTTACCTTCACCGCCAAAAATCGTATCATTGCCATAATTTAAATCATTACCACTACTGCCTCCGAAGAGTAAATCGTTGCCATTGCTCCCAACAATAAAGTCAGCGTAGGTTGTACCTCTAATTTCTAATTGTTCGATATTGTTGTAGTTAATCAGATTTGTGCCAGCCCTAATTGAACCAGTGTTAGTAGCAGCATCGAAACTCGAAGTGATTGCTTTAGTAGCACTGGTGTAATATACAGACAAGTAATCCTCACCAGTTTCTCCATTTACGCTTTGAGTCGTTAAAGAAGAAGGGGCAGTTTTTGAGGCGGACAAATAGAAGGTGTCATTACCAGCGCCTCCATTTAGAGTGTTTCTACCCTGGACTTCATCTGCGTAAAAAGAATCATCGCCGTCTTTGCCTGAAACCGTATTGTTGCCAACAGAATAGCTAATATCAAGGTAGTCATCCCCAGCATCTCCACTGAGGATGTTATTTCCAGAAGAATAGGCAGCATCAAGGGTATCATTTCCCTCATCACCCTGCACTAGGTTATTACCAGTACCACCACGCAGGGAGTCGTTATCTGTACCACCACGCAGGGAGTCGTTATCTGTACCACCAAGGAGAGTATCATTCCCTGCACCACCGATGAGGGTATCATTTCCGGCATCACCGCTTAAAAGGTCGTTACCATCTTTGCCATCGATGATATCATCACCCACTTTAGCGTTAATTGTATCTGCACCCTGACTACCCAGTAGAGTATCTTTACCGTTGGTTCCAATGATATTCACCATAACTTTTATCTTCCTAAATCGATTTTTTGAGTAACTTTCAGCTATTAACTTGTTGTTAATGTTATTAAAAGACACACAGAAATTGCCGAGAGTTAACGCTTTCGACATACTTTTATGTCACCCTTGAGGGCTAGCAATTTTCTCGAAGATTTACCTATTGATAAGCTTATAAGTAGGACTTATCTAACTGACTTGAAAAAGGCAGGAGGTTCAAAGTTAAATTCTTTACCTAATTCCCTATTTCGTTTTTCATTCGTTATTTGTGTACCCGTTAATAATGCTATTTACGACTATCTAAGTCTTAAGCATTGTACATATTTATGAGCGTGTATTTAGGAAAACAGATGGTTTTACACTTTTTCTATCATTCTTGATCCGCAGATCAACCCAGCCATCACTGACAAAGTGTCGAAAAATCAAGCTTGAATGCCTAAAACCCACACTTCATATTTCTTATGAAAGCGTAGCCCTACTGTCGTAAATATAGAGAATAATTCACTTTCGATAGGGAAAGAATTTTTATGCAGTTGTTATGGGCTATCGCCCGCGGGTGTGTAGCTTAAAAATAGGGAACATCTAAATAACACTTTGATAACCATATCTGAAGATTTACTGAGATGTCCACACTTAAAGATATATCTTTGCATACTCTTCACATTATTTGCCGAACAGTATAATGTCAGTACTTATCTTTATATATTCTTCATGTCTTGAAAGCCACTAATAATTATATGCAGCAGCTAAACAGCAGCTAAATGGTTGTTTTATCTGCTCGTGTAGCGTGTCGTCCCCCTAGTAGACAAGCAAGCTGTAAGAGTTTTTGAAATCTGGGGTTATGCTGCGAGGTTCTGACGAATCGCTGTAGAGTATTGGCAAGTTATCAAGAGCTATTTAGGAATAACTATCTCCACCAAACATACTCCGTAGCTTAGGCGTAGCCCATCGTAGCCATTGTATAAAAACTACTGAAGACGGTGGATCTTAAACTGGATTATATTGGTAGATTTTGAACAAAAATAGATTTTTATAAAAAACCAGTCGCCAGGATAATGAAGAGTTATCGAAGAAAAATTTACCTTTGAGTTAACTGCCAGATTGCTTAGGCATCCCTTGTGTTCTTTTTTATCTGCCAAGTTTGGCAAGAAGCTTGTAAACAGCATCCATCTGACCGTAGAGAATGAGTTTAGTGGAGAATGGCATGGTTTAAATATTAAAGGTCTAATTGATAGAATAGACCGCACTCCCCAAGGTTTAGTTTTATTAGATTACAAAACCAGTTCTGAAGCGCCCAGAGGTATCAAAAATGAATCTGGTAAAGCTAATGTAGATATTCAATTACCTCTATATATTCACTTTGGCAGTACAACTTTGTTTCGTGGAGAAACAGTACATGAAACTTATTATTATTCTGTAACCAAAGGCAAAAAGCTTTTTAAGAAACAACCAAGCCAAGAAACACTAGAAGCGATCGCACAAAAAATCAAAACTTTCTTGCAAACAGGATATTACGCAGTTAAACCAGATGTTGAGCAATATGCCTGTCAGTACAGTTTTAGATAAACTGGAGGAAATTCTTGGGTTAGCCAGTGGTTAGATGAAGCATTGGATTCTTTGCCAGTAGAGCTTTACGAAAAAATTCCTTATTCTTTGATGTCCCAAATGCAGACATTGCTTAAAGACCTAATTGCTGCTGAGAAAGCTCTAGCACAGGGTACTGAAAAATGGCAAATTAGCACAGGAGTTACAAGCAAAAGCTCTGAGTTAGTTGTTGCAGCATCTGACTTGGCAACAAGCACCCATGACTCTACAAACTTATGTAGGACAAGCAAGCGATCGCTTGGAAGTAGAAATCCGTCAACCAGTTTTGCAAGCAATGAATGCTGTAGAGTCGGGAGAAAAATATTATAGAATCGCTATTGGTGATAGTTAAACTCAAACTTAATTTTGGCAGTAAAAAGAATTGGCCGAAGGGAGTCTTAGAAATTATCCAAGGTTGATAGTCTTTCCCACTACCCTGACCACGGCCTTCCTTCAAGTAACGCTCAAACTTGGCTTGCGTCCAATCTTGTTTTTAGCCATAAAAATTCCTGTAGATGTTTACATTTACACCCACAGGAGAAATTGTATAACTTTTTTATTTGTTATACAATTTATTATTGTTGTACAGTAAATTAAGTATAAAATAATACTACTCTACAGTAACACTTTTAGCCAGGTTACGAGGCTGATCGACATCCAAACCGCGACGGGCAGCGATGTGATAAGCCAATAATTGCAAAGGTACTACAGCGAGAATGGGAGAAAGTAACTCATCCACATTTGAGACGGGGAACAAATCGTTAAAGATTTCTGCAGCTTCGCCATCGTTGACGGGAGTCACCCCAATTAAACGAGAATCTCTAGCTTTGGCTTCTTGGGCATTAGAAATAACTTTTTCGTATACACTACCAGGTATTGCGATCGCAACTACTGGTACTTTCGCATCTAAAAGAGCTATGGGCCCGTGTTTCATCTCTCCAGCTGGATACCCTTCGGCGTGAATATAGCTGATTTCTTTTAATTTCAACGCGCCTTCTAAGGCAATGGGAAAGTTAATTCCTCTGCCTATAAAAATGAAATCTTGAGTTTCGGCAAATTCATGAGCTAACTGTTCGCTTAAACTTTCCTGACTTTCCAATGTTGCCTCAATTTCTTTGGGAATCTGCCGCAAGCCATTAATAATTTTCTCTAATGTATCTTTTGAAACTGTTTGACGACGAGCTGCTAAATCCAATGCCAAAGCATAAAACGCCATCAGTTGGGCGGTAAAAGTTTTCGTCGCTGCTACCCCAATTTCAATTCCCGCTAGGGTACTGATAATATGCGGCACTAGATGACCGAGACTGCTTTCAGGGCGATTGGTAATGCCCAGTAGTCGCGCTTGATATTTGGGTTCTTTTCCTTGACGACGTTCTTTTTCCATCGTCAAAGCTGCTAAGGTATCGGCTGTTTCACCTGATTGGGTAACACCAATAATCAAAGTGTTAGCTGTCACGGGTGATGGTGCATAGCGATACTCAGAAGCATAATGTACTTGAGTTGAAATTCCTGCTACTTGTTCGAGTAAATATTTTCCGATTAATGCTGCGTGCCAACTTGTACCACAAGCGAGGATCTGAATTTGTTCTAAATCGTTGTATAAATCCGCAGGTAAACCAAGATTAATTGGCGATTCGCTAGATTCGGTTGGATTAAAGTATGCGTCTAAACTAGCTCTTACTACTCCTGGTTGCTCATGAATTTCTTTGAGCATGAAGTGTTTGAATCCCTGCTTTTCTACCATTGCAGGATTGAAGTTGAGCAGACGGGGTTGTTTTTTCAACCTGTCGCCAGCAAAATTGTAAATCTCAACGCCCAAAGGTGTGAGGCGGGCAATTTCGCCATTTTCCAGAGGTAGCACCGCACGGGTGTAGGCAACGATCGCAGGCGTGTCAGACGCACAAAATAACTCTCCTTGCCCAAAACCAATTACCAAGGGCGCTTGTTGGCGGACAACAATCAATTCATCGGGGTAGTCAGCAGAAATAACTGCGATCGCAAACGCCCCGCGCAAGTGATTAACAGCTTGACGAATTGCCTCTAGTAAGGGAGATGAGGAAGATGAGGGAGGAAGATTCTTTAAAAATTCGGCTATCAGATGGGGAATGACTTCAGTATCGGTTTCAGAGCGGAATTCGTGTCCTTTTGCTTTGAGTTCCTCGCGTAACTCGCGGTAGTTTTCGATAATGCCATTTTGCACGACAGCTACTCGCTTTGCTGTATCCAAATGGGGATGGGCATTGTACTCTTCGGGTTTACCATGAGTTGCCCAACGTGTGTGACCAATACCAATTTGAGCCGGAGTTTCTATTTGTTCTAGTTTAGAACGCAGGTTATGAAGTTTACCCTTTGCCCGCACACAATTTACCTCACCTTCCCAAATTGTGGCGATTCCAGCAGAATCATAGCCCCTGTACTCTAGTTTTTCTAGCCCAGCCAGTAAAATGTCTGTCGCCGCTTGAGTGCCTATATATCCAACAATTCCGCACATTGTTCACACCACTTTTTTTCAGGATGATTTAATCCAGTATAGTGTTTGGCACAAAGACGACAAGCAAAGAAAAAAGGGAGTAAATTACTCCCTCTACCACTAGGTATTATTATGGATTTTGGGATTTGACAACTGATTAGCCGTAAGCTTTTGACCTGACGGTACAAATACGGGTTCTAGGATTTAGATACCTAGAGATTGTATCCCCAATCTAAAATTAAGATTTCGTAAAGCGGGCAATTTCCACTCTCCGATGCTAAAGGTGCTTGCTATTGAGATACTTAAAAGTCTTAAGTGCCGAGTTCCGAGTTCCGAGTTCCGAGTGAAGAATCAAGAAATTGTGTTTCTGATTTACTTCTTTTTATCTCAGTACTCAGCACTCAGTACTCAGCACTCAGCTTTTTAGTAAGCTAGACCCATACTGCGAGTTGTTTCAGCGCCCAGGTAAACCCGGATGCTCAAAAAGTCGGTGGGACAAGCGGTTTCGCAACGCTTACAGCCCACGCAGTCTTCTGTACGGGGTGAAGAGGCAATTTGAGCAGCTTTACAGCCATCCCAAGGAACCATCTCAAGTACATCAGTAGGGCAAGCGCGGACGCATTGGGTGCAGCCAATGCAGGTATCGTAGATTTTTACGGTATGAGACATTGAAAAAACGGCTCCTTTCGAGTGTTCTTCTCTGCGAAAGAATCATAATCAACGCATAGTCTACCGCAGAGGTTGATAGGCCGTAATCAAAAGGCTACATAACTTCAAACAATGTAATAAGCACCCTTAAAATTTCTCTTTGCAAGATTGTCTCTATTGACTGATAATCAGCAACATCATCAGAGCGTATTTACCACAGTGATATACCATAACGAGGTTAAATCGTAAAGCTAGATGAAACAAAATTAAAAGGAAATAGGGACATCTCCATAATTTTAATTATGGGGATTTTGGCTAATAATCTGATTTTGCGATCGCCACATCCCCGTGTAAACAAAAACAGTTCGGCAATCTAGATTACGCAAAAACTTGTTTTTATTACTGAATAAAACTGCTTTTGCGATGTAAATGATTAATTTAGAGAGTGCGATCGCTCACCGATAACTTGTATATTTAACTTTTTAAGTCTGGCAATTTCATAATTTTTATTTTTATATATTAGAGTATTTCAGAAACTGCAAACTCATCATTTATAGCAGCAACTCCTATTTTAATTTTTGGCTCAATAGCAGGTAATTGCAGTTGTTCTTCTGGATTGTTAACATCAGATAATTTATCTTTTGTATACTCATTTTCTCGGATTTGTCGAGCAATACTTTCTAACAACCAAAGTTGTTCTTCCACAGACAAGGCAAGGATAGAGCGCTCAAGTTCTAGTAAATTTTGTGAGATCATTTTACTTTTGATTCCTAGTAAGGTGTATTTTTCAAAGATATTATATTCAGTCTATCTGCTTAACCTAGAGCATCGCCAATTCCCGATCGTTTTCCCCACGCCTATCATTTCACAAATCATAAGAGATTGCTATAAATAACTAGAAAGCCGTTTTATGACTTTTTAATTAAGTATTACTGCTGAAGCAAAATGTGCGCTAAACTGACTACATGAATTACGAAACAGCTAGGAAACTCCTCATAGATCAGACAATCACAACCGAGGAAAACCCAGATGCGCTGTTAACGCGTATGAAACAGGGCAAACCGCCAGTACCCGGTCAGATAACTTCGATTTTGTTGGCATTGAAAGTGGTGTTTGAAGCCCTCAAAGATGCAAAGAGCCTAGACCGAGAACTGGCTTTGGCCCTTTATCAGTTAAGCATTAAGGCGCAACAGCTATTTGGCGCAGGGCGTAAAGCCGGAGTTGATTGGCCACCACTACTCAAAGAGGATTTACTACGAATTTCCTTAGCAGCTGAAAGTATCTTTTCGGGTACATGGCAAACCTTAGCTCAGTTGGAGTTGGGGAAGAGATGAGGGAGAAATCAATTCAAAATTCAAAATTAAAGAACTTCTGCCTCCTGCCTTCTGCCTCCTCTTGCTCCATGCCCATTAACGAATTTGCAGTTCATTTTCTAACTTGTCTAGGTCAGTTTTGAGCAAAACGGTCATTTGACCGGTAAAAGCTTTGCCATTCTTGGGTTGGGCAACTTCCACCCAATATACATAGCGATCGCCTATTCGTAATTCTCCCTTTAAGGCTTCCCGAATTGGAGTTTTAGCCAGACGCGCTGAGTTAACTACCTTCTGGTTGGGATATTCATACACGACTTGGGCGCGATCGTAGTCTTGATAAATCTCCAAGCCATAAATCACCCGCAAGGATTCTTGGAGACGCGCAAATGTCATGCCGTTAATAGCATCATACATAGTAATGCGCTCAGTCCGAATTGTGCCACGGTCTTTGGAAAACTCCACCCTACCAGGAGGCAATACCGACGCTTGAAAAGTAAATCGTTGGGCAGCCGTATCAGTCTTTTGCACAAATAATCGCTCTCCGCTCCTGGGGCGGAGTGTCGGATGTGCTTTAATCCAAGTGCCTACCTCTTCTGTACTTTGCCCTGGTAAAGCATTGGCTTGGGAATCAAAAAACGTTCCGACACAGAGCCAGGGCACTAGAGAAAAAGGTAAAATTAAACAGTTAAGTAGAGATTTTTTGAGCATTTTGCTGTTCAGGATTTTTATAGAAATTTCCGATTAGGGATTAACCATAGTCTTCCCGTTTTTCAGCAAAATTACTTCAATGGATTGCAGCGATCGCGTATCGAAGCCTTTATTGATCGCTCAACTATAGGATTCATATCAATACTGTTTGGTTAAGCCAAGAGACGCGATGAATCGCCGTCTCTACAATAATCAGTCGTTTTGTAGAGACGGCGATTTATCGCATCTTTGTGATGATTTATCGTAAATAAAAGGGTTTAAGACCCCTACCTCTACAGGTAGCCCTAGTTTCAGTCGGGGTTTAAATCCCCGTCTGAAATTGTCTTTAATTTTGAATTTTGAATTTTGAATTTTGAATTGTTAACGCATCTTTAGCGATCTAGAATTTTCATCAAAAACCTTAACCCAACTGTATTGGGACTCATATTTGATTTTTGAACAAACTCCGTACAACTCAAAAAGCCTGTATTCATATTTAATTTTTAATTCCGCCTTGCGGTACTAAGCACTTCTCAAAGCCACAATAGGGTCGAGTTTAGCAGCGCGACGTGCAGGAACAACGCCAAAGAATAAACCAATACCTCCAGAGACACCAACTGCCATAGTAATCGCTACAGGCGAAAGACTCGCTTCTAAAGGAGTCAAGGCTCCCACTAATAGGATGCCACTGATGCCAATCGCAGTCCCAACTAAGCCGCCAGCTGCGGAAACTATTACTGCCTCAATAATGAACTGTAGCAAAATATCTTGCTCAGTTGCGCCGATCGCTTTTCGCAATCCGATTTCTTGGGTGCGTTCGGTGACGGAGACTAGCATAATATTCATGATGCCAATGCCGCCGACAAACAGAGATATACCTGCGATCGCAGCTAGCATAATTGTTAATGCACCTGTAATTTGACCGACAGTTTGCAAAGCATCTTTCTGGGTGCGAAGAGTAAAGTCATCTTCACCATTAATTTTGTGTCGTAGACGCAGCAGATTAGTAATTTGAAACTCTGCTGCATCCACACTATCTGAATCACGAGCAGCAGCAACGAGGTAATCTAAGGCAATACCATAAGGAGAATTCTTGCCTACAAGTCGGTTTGCTGATGTGGTGATTGGTATTAAGGCAGCATCATCATAATCTGCTCCCACACTGGAACCTTTGGCTGTTAACGTCCCAATCACTTGAAAGCTGGTATTTCCAATTCGCAATTGCTGTCCTACAGGGTTACTATTACCGAATAGTTTTTCTGCCAAGTCTCCACCCAGTACTACCACTTGGTTACTGCGCTTAATGTCTACTTCAGAGAAAAATCTGCCTTTAGCAGTTTCAAAATCCCGTACTGATAGGAAGGAGGGAGTTGTACCAATGATATTGACATCGGTGTTTCTGTTGCGGTATATAACTACCTGTCTTCTGTTTAACTCTGGTGCAACTCCTACTACTGTTGGGACTTGAGAAGCGATCGCATCTGCATCTTGCAACACTAAAGTTTTTGGTACTTCAAAGGAAATGCGCTGAGTTTCTCGATTACCTGGCAGTACAAACAGCACATTTGGCCCTAATGACTCCAGTTGTTTATTCACGTACTTTTGCCCGCCTTCGCCAATCCCAATCATGGCAATCACTGAAGCGTTGCCAATAACTATACCCAACATCGTGAGGGCACTACGCAGTTTATTTGACAGCAGGGTTTTCCCCGCCATATTCATGCTTTCGAGGAAATTCATATCTTACAGCAGTTTTCGTTTGGATAAAGTACAAAGTCACTGGTTTTGAGGCAGGAGGCAGGAGGCAGGAGGCAGGAGGCAGGAGGCAGGAGGCAGGAAGCAGGAGGCAGGAGGCAGAAGAATAATTTAATTTTTGAATCCTCGGTTTTGTACCTCACGCTTGTTGCAAACTGCTGTATATAATTACGAATTAGGAATTATTTTGTTCTTTGGTCTTTTCGATTTTGTAGTCTTTGGGTGGGTTAACAAAAATGCGATCGCCTTTTTTAACTCCCCCTAAAATCTGAGTTTGGTCTTGAATTTGTGCCCCAACTGTAACTTCGCGGAACTGGGGTTTATTCTTTGCATCTGGTACGAGTACGCCAGTTTTACCTTTTTCGGTGACAATTGACACCGTTGGTAATACCAAGGCATTATTAACGCGATCGCCTAAAAAAGTCAGATCCACATTTAAGCCAGAACGCAGTTTATCTATGCCAGTATCGAGAGCAACCCGCACCTGAAAGGATGTCACACCTTGTTCCACCACTGCTTCGGGAGCAATCAGACGCACATGACCTTTAAAAACTCGATCGGGATAGGCATCGGCGACAATTTCCACCTGCTGTCCCTGTTTCATTCTGCCAAGATCGGCTTCGGGAACTTGAGCTAATATTTCTAAACCGCGTGCTACAGCGACAATTGAACTGGAAGTTGCCGACGCACTAGTAGAAGCAGAAGTTGTGGGTGTGACAAACGCGCCTGGTTCGGCATACTTTTGGGTAACAATTCCCGACAAAGGAGCGCGAATAATAGTATCTTCCAACTGCACTTGTACACCCTTTAACTGAGCCTCAGCAGATGCAACAGCGGCTTGACGCTGGGCAATTTCCTCAGAACGAGTACCATCTTCTAACAGTACCAATGCTGCCCGTGCTTCGTTAACAGCAGCTTGGCGTTGGTCGATTTCCTCAGTCCGAGTGCCAGTTTGGACTAACGAGAATCGTTTTTTAGCTTCTTCTAAACTGGCTCTAGCACTTTTGTCATCGCTGATGGCTTGATCGAGTAATTGTTTATTCTCTGCTCCCTGTTCGTATAGGTATTGATAACGCTTTACCTGTTCATTGGTGTAATTCACCCTTGCTTGAGCCGCATCTACTTGGGATTGAGATTGAGCAATCTCTTGGGGACGATTACCAGCCTTAGCCGCGGCTAATTGAGCTTGAGATTGTGCTAATCGCGCCCTAGCTTGAGCGATTTCTTGAGGACGACTACCAGCAAGGGCTTCGGCTAGCTGTGCTTGATTTTGGGCTAAGTTAGCACGGTACTGGCTCCTTTGAGCTTCAATACTGGCACTATCCATGCGGGCGAGAATTTGCCCTTGTTGAATGCGATCGCCTTGTTCCACGTATAATTGCGACAGCACTCCAGGATTCTTCGGACTAATATTTACACTCTGAACTGGCACGACTTTGCCACTAGCTGTAATCCGCAACGTGACGTTTTGTGCTGCTACTGGCACAGTTAATTGAGCAATATCTTCTTTATTTGCCCCTTGATTTACTAAAGTGTAAGTTGTTACAGTACCCACAACCAAGGCACTCCCCGCCATCAGCCCTATCAGCCAGCGCAATGGATGCTTAACTTTGCCAATAACTGGAATTTCTATGTGCGTAGCCATATTATAGAAGCCTGTAAATCTTGCTGTATAAGAATATTTTTTAGTTAAAGGACAAGTGGAGAGTACGGAGTTGTTAAAGCTTTGGGATTAAATTTTTATGAGTCAATTAACAACCAGACGCATAATTCGCTTCATAGTTGCTTAATCTTCCTTCATACTAGGCATTCGTATTTCTGTATGTCTTCACCTAAAAGGGTGACTTTAGCCACAGCATATTAGTGCAATCCTGAACTATTCATGAGAAACAAGATCCTCGACTTTTTTGAGAAGCTGGGAATCTACGGCTGGCAATTCTCACAAATCAGATAGGATTACTATAAGGGATTTCCAAGAAATAAATTATCCCAAAAAACGAACCACAGAGACGCAGAGAACACAGAGAGAGGAGAGATTAAGAGGATTTTTGCGTCAGTTTTGGAATATTTTTTTATTTGGAAGTCCCTAAGTAAGTGGGCAGAATAAAACCGAACTGTGTGAAGAAAAGTAAATAAGGCTCAAACCCTTTTTCCCCCTGCTCCCTGCCCCCTGCTCCCTACTCCCTGCCCCCTGCCCCCTGCCTTATCCTAACGATAATTATTTACGCTCACCTACTTAGTGCGATCGGGCATTAGTTGCTCTGTATCTTTTTCTTTTTCCCCATTCCCCATTTTCTACCCCAAAGCAGTTTGTAATTATTGCTGAAATTGGGTTAATAACCAAGCACCAACTTGACTTTGATTTATTTGACGAGTTCGCCGTAATGCATCGTTTAATAAAGAAATTGCTAATCCTGGTAATACCTGAGATTCTGTAATCCGCCTACTACCTTGGTTTTCAATAGCAAAAGCCATAACTTGGACATTCTGGACATTTAAAATCCAGTATTCTTTCACTCCTAAATCTTCGTATAAAAGTCGTTTTTCACCTTGATCGTCAGCAAGTGAGGTATTAGCCACTTCAATAACTAAATCTGGTGGTGGATAAATATCTAGATTAATGATTGAAGTTCCATAAGGAATGACATCAGCATCCTCACCAATATAGTAAGACACATCAGGTTGAGCTTCATTAAAGCCTATTTTTCTATATGTACAATTATCCTTGCCATTTAGAGCAATGCCTTTAATGCTCGCAAACAAGTTAACAGCAAAGAGAATAATTGCATGATCGCTGGCATGGTCATTCCCGATTGGTGGCATTTCAATCCTCATCTGTCCATTGTGGTAGTAGCTCTTGGCTTTTTCGTAGGCAGGATTTTCAATTATTTGGATATATTCATCCCAAGTTGCTGTTATCCAGGTATCGGTTGCTAGTTGGGTCTGTAATTCGCTCATAATATTGCGAAAGAGGAACTTTAACAACGATCATACAAGTTTCATTTTCCAGCAGTAAGTCATCTAATGCTGTATCTAGAAACATCCCTCGTTCGAGGCTGCTAGCTAGAGCAAAGTGAGGAGCTTGCTTTGATGTTATTTATATCACTAGGAAAAGCCATATTAGCCTTGTAATTGATTACAAGGCTAATATGGTAGAAGTTGTTAGTTATTTCAATTTTTTAAAACTACATGAAAAGAATTTAAATATCCAGTAATAGTTTTAGCTAATGTCTTCTGCTGCTTCTTTGTAGTTATTGCCATTACTTGATATAGCCTTCCTTCGGCAACATACATTCTATTTATAGTAATTTTCCCTCCAGAATTGATGTACTCAATTTCTTTGCCGGGATGATTATTGGAACTACGAATGTTTCGTTGACTAATTAAATTACTTTTCGTAGTCTTTAAAGCCATATCTCGTGCATTATTAAGTACAGCTTCGGGGTCAGCCATTTGACCGTAACTATAAGGAAAATCATTGTAAGCAACTATGTATGCTACTTGCTGTTTTGGTGGTTGAGCAACAAATATTTCTAAAGTAATTTCCCCCATATAAGTTTTTTGGTATTCGCTATTTCTGTTGGGATTTCCCGGCATCAAAATCGTAAAGCGTCCATCGGGAGCAGTGTATAACTTCCATTGTGGCTGCACGGTTTGAGAAACGGTTGGTTTGACAACAGCTACCGGAGGTTTGGGTTGACGCGCTTCCACCAAAACAGAGCCACCATAGACAATGGTGGCGGCTATTAGTGGCAACAGACTTTTAACTGTCATATTTTTTGCCTTTTGAGATACCGATCTCACTGATGATGCCAGCTGTTATAACTTAGCAGCACATAAAGCAGCACCTATTAGGCCGACTTGCGGGTTGAGGATAACATACACAGGGATATCTTCCAGGAGGCGGCGCATCCTACCTTTTTGGGTGAAATTTAATAAAAAACCGCTATTTTGGATTAAAGGCAGGATTTTGGGCGCAATACCACCAGCGATGTATAAGCCACCGTAAGGTAGGAGTTTCAGGGCGAGATTGCCGGCTTCTGCACCATAAGCGTCTATAAATAATTGCAAAGTTTGTTCGCAGAGGCGATCGCTACCTTGCAATGCAGCTGTACCAATGACAGCACCAGCATCGACACTTTTCTCTTCCTGTCCGGCTTCTTGTTCCCAAGTTCTGACGACTTGGGCAATATCTGGTGATTCAGTGGCAAATTTGCGATCGCGCAAAAATTGGTAAATTGCCACAATTCCCATTCCAGAAACGACGCGTTCCACAGAAAGGCGCTGGATATCATGTTTACCCAGCAGGTATTTCAACAGTTGAAACTCGATCTCGTTACGAGGAGCAAAGTCAGCGTGTCCACCTTCTGAGGGAAAGACTTGATAATCGTTTCCTTGTTTAATTAAAAATCCTTGCCCTAAGCCAGTACCAGCACCAATAATTCCAATCGGGGCTTCGGGTTTAAAATTGCCAACTTGCAATGCGTGCAAGTCTTGTTTTTCTAAACCGGAAATGCCATAACCAATCGCTGCAAAGTCGTTAATCAAAGAAATGTGCGCGATACCCAATTCCTCTTGTAGACGTTCGGTATCCAGGAACCAGACTAAATTGGTTAGTTGGGCAGTATTTTTGACAATGGGACCGGCGATCGCAAAACAAGCTTTTTCTGGTATGGGTGTATTAGCTTTGAGCAAAAACTGCTGCACTATGGGTACTAAATCGGGAAAATCAGCACTGTGGTAACTTTCTCGACAAATAGTATGTAAAGCTGATGAATCTGATGTTTCAACCAATTGCAGAATAGTTTTCGTCCCGCCGATATCTCCTGCTAGTAATAAAGTCATAGAATTTATTCGCGAATTAATTACTTTTTTGTAGGATATACCCAACGTACCAGAAGCCATGAACGCAAATCTCTATCAGAGGTTTAAGCAAATCGAATAACTTCTTCTATGTGGGTTAGATGGGAAGTATCTCCCGTTAGTTCTAATAACCATTCTGGGTCTTGACGTACCACTTTTACTAGAGAACATAAAGAAGCTTTAACTTCTGTTTTGGCAATTTCCCCCACTAGCCCCATTGCTCCCCCCAACACAGATGCACCATGCGCTACTAGTAAAATATCCTCTGGAAAGAACTCAGTAGCTAAACATCTAGCAGTTTGTCCAGAACGTTCTCGCACTTTTTCATGAGTTTCAGGATATTTGGCGGCGATGCGCGAGGTATAGCTGCTGTCAATTCTGGGGAATAACTCTGCTAATGCTGGAGTGGAGAGTCTTTCGGGTTCTTCTGTCATCCAAACTGGATTTAGCCATTCACTCAAGCCTGTTTCGAGTTTAATTGGCAAGTTGAGCTTTTCTGCAACTGCGTTTGCCGTTTGTATAGTTCGCAGGAAAGGAGAAGCGAAAATATGTCCAATCTTTTCTCCTTTCAATCGTTTAGCTAACTGTTGTGCCTGCACCATACCATCATCAGACAAGGGTGGATCGTAGCGTCGTTCGGCGGTGATAAACCAATCGGGGTTTACGAAATCGAGGCGGTTAGCGTGTCTTGCGATCCAGACTATTTGACTCATGGGTTTAATTATTCCGGTGAATAGAATTCGCCGCTAAACAAATATATAGATATCTGCAAGGAGGGCTGCAAATATTAATATATGACATTATTTGTAATAATTTGTAATAATATAAAGGATTTAGAAAACTTATCAGTAGAAATTAGTTATAGCAGTTCTCGTTTGGATGCAAAATATGGTAGGGTTACAGCATTGCTCATGCGTATCAACTTAGAGCTAGGGCGAATAGAATTCGCGGCTATACAAACGTTTGCCCTTGGCGTACCCGTTGGCGCAGCCTCTCGTCGAGAAGGTTAGTCCGCCTACGCGGACTAGGGAAACAAGTGGATTTTGCCCCTTGTCTGGAACCCACGGAGGTGAGTAAAGTTTTATGTAAACGCGGTTTATAACCGCCCTTTTAACGTTAAGTTGACTGCTTTAAATTCGCGCAGACAAAATCTTCTAAATCAGCTTTAGTCGGAAATTCCTAATTATCACCAGACATAAAAATTAAATATTACATTGAATTGATACGCAAGATTTGGTTGCTATTTTTCTGAAATTCGTAAGGTACTTGCTTGATTTCCACTGAATAATGCCGTTGTTGTAATTCACTCATAATTGGCTTCAGGTGAGGAGATGGTTCACCGGATATTTTTAATAGTGGAAAAATGCGTACCTCTTTGGCAACTCGGCACATCTCCAAAACTGATGCTAGATGAAATTCTTCTGAAAGCTGATCGGAATAAGTAAATAACAAATGAGAACATAAAGCTAAGTCAAACTGATGATTTTCAAAAGGCAAGACAGGTAATTCATCTGTTAGATAACGGTTTTCATTAATTCCCAAAGGTAAATCTGCCAAAAATTTACGCATTGCTGCCATGCGAATTTCACCCATCTGTTCAGGAGACTGGATATTCTGCCAAACATAATATTCTTGGATGGCTTTAACACCATCTATAACTATTTGATAAGTATCCTGAATGCGGTTCTCAATTTCATTTGCAGTGAATTGATAAATCGGATCGCAACAAATAACCTTGTATCCTTGAGCAGTCATTTCTGCATTGAAACTAGCAGGGCCACCAGCACAATCGAGTATAGTTAATCTTAGTTCTTCAGGAGTTAAGTCAAACATTTTAACGTATTCCTCCATCGAACGTCCCCAAGGAATGATATTTTTAAGTTTAAAACTCATTAGTGTATTATCCTATAACTTCAGCCATCCAAATAGTTGCCCTACAGTTAATTGAAAATCGCTAACTAAATCTGGAACTGGTAATATTTCTTGTTCTTCTTGTAAAAGTTCTGGCTGCTGCTTTGGTGGATAAACTAAAACAGAACGCTCATCTGGATCAATTAACCAACCGAAGCGACTACCATGTTTTAAACAATGTAGAATATTCCCGGTTACTTTAGTCTGGCTTTGATCTGGCGAAAGAATCTCAATTGTCCAGTCTGGATAAGTATTGAAGACATTAGCCACATCTCCCCGTTCATCTAAAGGAATCCGTTCCCAAGCAAACACAGCTACATCAGGGACAATTGAACGTCCGCCAAAAGTACAGCGCAATTCTGGGAAAGCTAGGGCAATTTTTTGACTTTCACCTACTTCATTTATACCTGTGACTAACTTACCTTGTAATTTGCTATGTTTTCCTTGAGGCATTGGCTTTTGAATAATTTGACCCTTGATGTATTCGGAGCTAGGTTTGGTTTCTGGTAGTTCCAAAAAGTCTTCTAAACTTATGGGTTTAGTTGGTGATTTTACCATGTGATTGTACCTCCCAATTTTTCATTTAATTAATCATCCTAAATAAGCCTTTTTGACTCGCTCATCACTAATTAATTCTGATGCTGCGCCTGTTAAGGTAATAGAACCAGCTTCTAAAACATAACCGCGATCGGCAATTTGCAGCGCCAAATTCGCGTTTTGTTCAACTAATAGAATAGTCACACCTGTAGCCCGCAGATTTTCAATAATAGAAAAGATTTCCCGGACGATCGCAGGTGCTAAACCTAAGCTAGGCTCGTCTAAAAGTAAGAGTTGTGGTTTACTCATTACAGCGCGTGCGATCGCTAACATTTGTTGTTCGCCACCACTGAGGGTTCCTGCTAATTGATTGCGTCTTTGCGACAACCGGGGAAATAGCTCAAATTGGCGCTGAATATCTGCTTTTATCTCCGCTTGGTTAGAGCGAATATATGCACCCAAAAGTAAATTATCAAATACTGTTTGCCGCGCTAATACTTTGCGTCCTTCAGGACAATGGGCGATACCAAGTTGTACAACTTCGTGAGTTTGGCGGCGGTTAATATTATGTCCATTATAGATAATTACGCCACTCTTAGGATTAACTACTTTAGATATGGCGCGGAGTGTGGTAGTTTTTCCCGCACCATTAGCACCAATTAGAGTAACTACCTCACCTTTTTGAATAATTAAGTTAATCTTTTTCAGAGCTTGGATGCCGCCATAATTAACATCAAGTTCTTGAACTTCTAAAATTGTATAGCCTGGTCTACTATCGGATTTCATCGGCGGTTTACATCTAGAAATGTTGATTCAAAACCTAACATACATTAATCATACATTTCTTAAAACAGTGCGTAGGCGTAGCCCATTGTAGACATTGCTTCAACTTAAAAACCAACGCCAGAATACTGTAATCTTTATGGTGTACCATTAATTACTGATAAAGATATCAAGTGTCCTGTGGGAAAAGCAGCAGATATTGGTAGCAAAGGACTAATTAATTTAGCTCCCGATGCATGGGTACAGTGGGTAACACAACGTCCTGAAGTCGTGGCGAAAGAAATTCTCGGCTCTGAGTTTCATTGGATTAGCCGCGAAACAGATGTGTTAGTAAAAGCATACAGTGCCACTCACGGAGATTTTCTAGTATTAAATGAACTACAGTTGCGTTACACGGCACGGATGCCTTTACGGATGAGAGCATACACAGCCTTGGCACAAGAACGCTATCGATTGCCAACTTACCCAGTACTGATCAACATTTTGCCGCCCCCATCCACTTTAACTATTGTCAATAGTTACGAGGAGGAATTTTTGGGATTACGTGCTATCCAAGATTATCGCGTGATTAATTTGTGGGAAATCGATGCTGAAATAGTATTTAGGCAACCACTACCATCGTTATTACCCTTTGTGCCAATCCTGCGAGGAGGGGGAGAGGTATCAGTTGTGCAACGCGCATTACAGGCGCTACGAGCAGATGCACAGTTGAACGAGTTAGAATCATTGCTGGCATTTTTTGCTAGCTTTGTGTTAGACACGCCTTTAGTGCAACAAATCATGAGGTGGGATATGGCAGTATTGCGAGAATCGCCTTGGTATCAAGAAATTGAGCAAATAGGTATTCAGCAGGGTGCGCGACGGCAGCTAATTCGGGTATTGGAACAACGCTTTGGTGAAATTCCCCATGAGGCAGAAATAAGGCTTGAGGGCAAGAATGTGGAGCAATTAGAAACTTTAATGGATAACGCGATCGCAGTGAATTCTTTAGACGAATTTGTGCAAATTTTGTTTACCTGAATTTTGTAGGTGCGATCGCCCAAAGCCATTGTACTATCCTAAAATCAGGATTATCCTGCTGATGGCACTGCCTCAAATAAATATGACAAAAGTGGAAGCAGATCAAGCACAAGAAAAGTTTTCCGAACTTCTTGCCCTTGTGGAAGAAAAACAGGAACGTATTGTGATTGAATCACAAGGACAAGTTATTGCAGCAGTCATCAGCTATGCCGACTTACTATAATGCCATTAGAATCCCGAAATTAATTTTTTTGTAACTCATTCTCAATCGCTTATTCATTTCCCAAATAAGCTTCAATTACAGCTGGGTCATTTCTAACTACAGATGGTTTGCCCAAAGCAATTAATTGACCAAAATCTAATACAGCAATGCGATCGCATAAACCCATAACCAATGGTACATGGTGTTCTATAAGAACGATCGTCAAATTAAAGCCATCGCGCAGGCTACGGATAAATTCACTCAATTGCTGCTTTTCGTTGGGGTTCATTCCCGCCGCCGGCTCGTCGAGAAGTAAAATTTGCGGTTCTAATGCTAAAGCACGGGCAATTTCTAAGCGACGTTGATCGCCGTAGGCAAAGTTTTTGGCTTTTTCGTCAGCGCGATCGCTTAATCCCACTAAATCCAATAAATCTAAAGCTTTTTGCTTAGTCTTCAATTCTTCACTAGGCGCTGGTGGTAATCCCAAAACTCCTGTAATCATATTACTTTTAGTGTGTAAATGTCGGGCAATTATCACATTTTCTAACGCCGATAATTCCCCAAACAAACGAATATTTTGGAAGGTACGGGCGATACCCAAAGCAGCAATTTGATGAGGACGCAGTTGGGAAATTTTTGCACCTTGATAAATTAATTGACCGCTAGAAGGTGGAATAAAGGCAGTAATCAAATTAAACAGTGTTGTTTTGCCAGCACCATTAGGGCCAATCAGTCCAAAAATCTCATGTTTATTTACACTAAAAGATACATTATTTACCGCCACTAAACCACCAAAGCGGCGAGTTAATGCTCTTGCTTCTAATACGATACTGCTGTTACCCGTTGGAATACTATGTGACATTTGTGCATATTATTATAAATATAAAACTGACGCAATAACTCTCTGAAACTTTTCTTACTTCGCGTCTTACCCTGCGGGAAGCCACTTCTCTACGAGACGCTCCGCGAACGTGTCTATGCGTCCTTTGCGGTTCGTTTATTCATGATTTTCCGTCTTTGAAAAATATCTGGAGTAATTAGCCCTTGGGGAAAAAAGATTGTACCTATTACTATTAGTAAGCCAAAAATAATTAATCTCCCATCGCGCAAAAACTGTGCTAACCAATTAGGTAAACCACCAGTATCAGCTAGGCTTCGCAGAATTTCTGGTAAGGCTGTAAATACCATACCTCCAACTATCGGGCCTAAAAAAGTTCTCGAACCACCAATTAAAACAAAAGTTAAATATATAATACTGGCATCAAAAGTCCCTTGACGAGCATTCCAGGTATTGAGGAAATGAGCGCTAATTGCACCTACAACCCCTGCAAGTATAGCCCCTAACGTAAACGCCAAAACTTTGTAATAAGTGGGGTCGATTCCCATTGCACCCGCAGCTAATTCATCTTCGCGGATAGCGATAAAAGCCCTTCCGACGCGGATGCGTTCTAAACGGTAAAGTAGTACCATACTAATTAATAGTAAAGGCAGAGCAATCCATAAATATTCAATTGGTGTTTGGAAAGGTTGAGGAATGCCAAAAATTCCAACAGCACCGCCTGTAATATCTAGATTCAAGGAGATGACGCGCAAAACTTCCACAAAAGCGATAGTTGCGATCGCTAAATAAATTCCTCGCAACCGTAACGCTGGAATTCCTACTAATACACCCAAAAACCCAGAAATTACACCTGCAATCAACATCTCTAATAACAACAATGGAATGGGAAATAAACTACTGCTAGATGTTAAAACTTTTGTGGATAAAATTGCTGCAATATATCCACCTAAAGCATAAAATCCTGGGCTAGCTAAAGACAATTGTCCTGTCATTAGCGGTAAGTAGAGTGATAACCCTAATAACGCCCCCAATACCATAGAGACAATTAAAGAAGCGTAAGTAGCGAAGAAATCAGTCATTTTAACACAATTTGATTAAGCTTAATTAGACTATTGGTTTTCTAAAACATTAAGCTGTTAAGATTTCCTCTGCTGTCAGCGTCAGTTCAGGAAAAGTTCGTGATACAATCCGTTCTGAACCTCTAAAATGTGTGCATTGGTATTTACCCTCATTATCTAATAGAAAAACAAACACAGCCGGAACTTTTGGATTTCCCAAATACTCTCTTAGCCCAATTGCTAAATAATCTACAATCCAATATTCTTTAATACCTAAGCGTTGATATTCATCTAATTTATCAATGTAATCATCTTCCCAATTAGTTGATGTCACTTCTACAGCTAACTGGATGGGTTCTTCAAGTGCAGCATAAGCCGAACGATTTGAACGCCATTTATCTTTATCTATAACACTTACATCAGGCTTGCGCCCTTGCTCTATGCCATTAGCAGTTATAGTTTTAAAGACTGCTGTATTTTTTACTACGTAATTAAGATTTAGACGTTTAATTTCATCTTTGAAAGAGTCAGCCGTAAAGTCAGCGACATCATCATGATTTCTGGTTGCACGCACTTCTACAATTTCTCCATCCACAAGTTCATATAAACCTTCTTCTGGACACTGTTCTAAAAATTGCTCGAAAGTTAGTTTTTGTCTGGTGTATGTTTTCATAGTGCTATGTCTATTTAAACTTTTTGAATAAACCGCCGCCCTAGCAAACCTTGAGGTCTAACTAATAGCATGATAAACAAAATTCCAAAGGCTACTGCGTCTTTATATCCAGAATAATCAGCAGGGACAAACGCTTCGACTAATCCAATTAACAAACCTCCTACGACCGCACCGGGAATACTACCTAAACCACCTAAGACAATTACTGCTAAACCCCGCAAACCAAAAGCAATGCCGAAATATGGCCCTGCAATACTAACACTAGAGGCGACTAAAGTTCCTGCTAATCCTGCTAAAAAACTGCTGATGAAGAATGTTAAAATGATAAAGCGATCGCTATTAATTCCTAACAAACTAGCTGTAGTTGGATCTTCTGCGATCGCTTGCATTGCCTTACCATATTTAGTTCGATTGATAAAATAGGTAAGAATTGCCACGATCGCTACTGATACAGTAAAAATTACCACCTGAACACTGCGAATCGGAATTGGGTTTTCTGGACTACCAAAGTTAATTGCAGGTGGCAAATTACCGTAAGTATTTGCAGGGTACGTATAACTTTCCGCGCCTATTAAATACTGGATTAAATTCACAATTACCACTGCTACCCCCAAGCTGGAAACAACAGTTAGCAAGGGATCGGAGCCTTGACGGCGCAAAGGTTGAAAAGCAACACGTTCCATCACTACCCCTACCAATCCCGCCAAGGTGCTTCCTAAAATTAAGGCTATAGCAAATGGTAATTTTATCGGTAAGACTGCATTAGCCAGCAAGCCATTAAATCCAAAGTTCCCACCCATAAGTGCATAAGTGAAATATGCACCCAAGGTAAAAATCGCGCCATGAGCTAAATTAATGATGCCCAAAATAGAATAAACCAAGGTATATCCTAAGGCAAAAATTGCATAGACGCTGCCAATGGATAACCCATTTAATAATTGCTGCAAAAAGAGATTGATATTCATCTAGCAACTATTTTAGAAATGTGAATTTACCTTGACTCCCGTCTTTTTCCATTTTGATTTGAGCAACATAGAAATCTTTTTGCACAACTTCACCTGTGGGAGTAAAACCAATTTCACCCAATGGTGTATTGTATGCTCCTTCAAGTATTTGTTTGTTTAACTGCGTCCGTAATTCTGGTAGCTGTAGTTTGTTGATTTTGCTTTTTTTATCTAAAGATTGTAGTGCTTCGACATAAACTTGCACTGCTGTAAAAGCTTGGGCGCTAAATTGGGGTGGTTCTTTTTTATATTCTTCAATATAGGCTTTACGAAACGTCGCGTTAATTTCACCTGGATGTTCTGGACTGTAGGCTTGAGCAATCAATACCCCATCACAAAATGCTTTACAAACTGGCAATAAATTCGATGTATTTAAACCATTTCCACCAACAATTAAACCTTTATAACCCAGTTCCCGCAATTGCCTAACTAAATTACCACCATCAGCAGCCAAGCCAGAAATAATCACCAAATCTGGTTTGAGATTAATTGCATTGGTAGCTTGGCTTTGAAAATCTGTGTCACTGGTTTGAAATTTTTGCACTGTTACCAATTCCAGCCCTTGATCCTTAACTGTTTGCTGAAAAATTTCCGTTTCTGACTTGCTAAATGCATCATTCTGAGCATAGAAAACTGCGACTTTTTTCAGTTGAGGATTTTGCTTAAGTGCAGCTTTGACAGAATTAGGCGCAACGATGGAAACTGGTGCAGAAACACGAGCAACGTAATCACCAATTTCGGGAACATTTTTAGCAGTATTTGATGGCCCAATTATTGGTACTTTTGCCCGTTCGCCAATGGGATCGGCACTAAAGGCTTGCTGTGACAAAGTTGGTCCAACAATTCCAATAACTTTATCTTTATTAATTAGAGTTTGAAAAGCGTTAATTGCTCCTGCTTCATCACCACTAGTATCTTGAAAAACTAATTTAATTGGTGTGCCATTAACACCACCTTTACTATTGAAATACTTCTGGGCAAGTTTAGCTCCAGCAACTTGCTCTTGACCCAGTAATGCCACATTGCTAGTTTGGGCAACACCAATACCGATGGGAATCGCACCTGATAATGTACCCGTTGTCGCTGGGGTATTGGTTGCAGTGTTATTTGGGGTACTATTTGGACTATTAGTTGGAGAATTTGTTACTGTGCTAGTGCCACCACCACAGCCTGTTAGTAGCAAAGCGCAAGTTGATAATAATACTGTTGTCCGAGCGATCGCGTTGTTCATCGTTGGATAATCATCTAGTTATGAGATATTCTGCAAGAGTTAATAGTAAAGTTCATAATCTGCAAAAAAAATGATGCAGATTTACACTTTTGCACGAATTCTATTAAATCATTCTTATTTCACCATGCAAAGAGAAATATTCAAAGTGCTTGTAAATACAAATTATTATAATTAGTAATGATTTTATCATTCCCTGGTTCTAGTGCTATGAAGTCGCTGGGAAACTATCCATTCAGAGCCTCTGTGTTAACCAGGCAATCTTAGGTGGGTTAAGTATTGATTGAGGAATCTTAAGTGCTTTTTTCATTACCAGTTAATTCTCTAGGTTCGTAGTGACGGCAACCGTTACATGGGCCGTCGGGATTGACAGCACAACGCATATAGCCAGATCGGGCATTAAATTTGCAGCTGATGTCGCCAATCAGATAACCCACACCTTCTAAATAATAGCGATCGCCTTCCACAGGTCTAAGGTTTTGCCGTCCCTGTACCATTGGAAAATTCATGGCTGCTTGCCTCATCCGCAAGCGCGATCGCTGGGTTCTACGGATCATCCACAGGGAAAACAGGGACGGTAAAAAACCAACGGCAATTACTAAAAGTGTCTTTAACACCTTCTTTTTACCTCTTCTGGGCGCTGATTGATTGTCCCTGATGTTACACTCTGGTTTTACGGAAGTGCAAATATTAGGGCGGCTTTGTTTCTTTGTCACCAACTATGGTTGCAAAGAAATAATGGCAGTGTGGTATCTAGCAATTTTGAGAAATAAGTTCCTGCCACTTCAATCAGCATAACTGTTACAACCTCAGAGGCGATCTACCGTTGAATGTCGATCATTTTAAGATTTGTTGACTAATACCTTTTTGAAGAAGCGTTTTGTGTCAGCCTCAGCCCCATTCTTGTTTTTTCTGTGTCGCTGCGATGCCAATCTTTTTTTGGTTTGCTGACGAAGTTGCTGTGCTAGCAGTGCAGCTTCCCTTTCGGCTCGGAATAAATCAACTTTTCGCGTTGTCAAAATAAATGATTCGTCAGACTTTCGTTTCACCCAAGGGATGCTAACTGCGAAATACTGACAAATATTTTTGCATATCTCCTTTATCAAGAGTGGGTAACGTTTTTGAGTATTCAGTTTGTTAGCGATCGCTTTCAACTCTAATATCGCTGCTTCTAACTCTTCCGCCATCTGATTGATGCGTTCGACTTGTCTTATAAAACGCTCCCGTTCACTGATGATTTTTTCCTCTTGGGGTTGCAGTGGCACTATAGCAGTAATTACAGATGTAGGCTGAAACAGCAAAATAGGCTTTTTGTCTGTGTCTGGGATTTTTTTCATACTACCTCAAGCAAGGCTAGCTGACTTGTAAGGTATTTTAGCAGTAAATAGTACTTTTGTACTAAAATAATTTACCTTGAACATCAGCGAAT
The DNA here is from genome assembly GCF_036917415.1 of Nostoc sp. Classification (GTDB taxonomy): domain Bacteria; phylum Cyanobacteriota; class Cyanobacteriia; order Cyanobacteriales; family Nostocaceae; genus Nostoc. Next base: position 342,941 of record NZ_JBALDJ010000114.1, read on the forward strand.
TTCAAAGTTCCTCTCCCAAGCTTAGGAGAGGGATTTAGGGTGAGGGCTTTTGATTCATGCAAGAAGTCTATTACGATCAAGCGAAAATAGTGCTGCCAACTGAGCTTCACTGTGGAAACACTCAGACTCATCAACACTGATAAGATTGTTAATTAAAGTGATAATATTTGACTCCGATTTTGAGGTTAAAAGAAGGCGATCGCAGACTCTTGCGCGAGGGCGGTCGCCTTTCGTATATTCATATATTATAGTATATTTTTATACTTTAATAAATAATTTTCTAAATATTTTTACATAAATTGAGCATGAGGAATCAGGGCGATCGCAGGGAATCTTTATGAGCGAAGCGAGATAAAGGCGCACCGAGCTTCGCAAAAATTAAATAGGAGTTCCATATTGCAATCAAGCGAGAAGCGCGATATTCAATTCGGGCGATCGTTTATTGAATTCGGGCAGTCGTTTATTAAATTCGGGCAATCATTTATTGAATTCGGGCGATCGTTTATTGAATTCGGGCGGTCGTTTATTGAATTCGGGCGGTCGTTTATTGAATTCGGGCAGTCGTTTATTGAATTCGGGCAGTCGTTTATTGAATTCGGGCAGTCGTTTATTGAATTCGGGCAAATATAAATAAATTCACGTAACAAATATAATATTTTTTGTATTAAATCTTTTAAAAAATACTGAATATTGCGGGTGTTAATCACCCCGATTTTGTTTATTTTAATGGTGTAAAGACAAGGATATAAGTCAGTTTTTATCCTAGTGCGTGATTAAGAAAAGGAAAGTTATTTATGTCACGTCCAAAACGTGGGTCTAAAGTACTTGATAGGGCACAGCGTCGGATTGCCGCTTTGAAATCGATTAGTCCCACCTTAGATTTAGGTAATGGAGTCACTATTGACACCTTTGCCACTGCCATCAAAAAAACACAGGACAAGTTGGAAGTTTATAACTCCAGCCTCTCCACCGTGGATCTAACTCAGGGAGCTTTAGAATTAGCCGAAAAGTCCCTGATGGAACTAACAGAACATGTGTTAGTCAGCGTAGCTGCAAAGTATGGCAAGAATAGCGATGAGTACAAAATGGCAGGGGGCGTTCGTCGCACCGAACGCAAGCGTCCAGTGCGGAAGCCTAAGCAAGAGGTTGTTACTTAATAAAGACAATACATTTGGGTTTTTTGACACTCTCCCGAATTCAAATCGGGAGATTTTTGGTTAGGTAGTGAACCAATAGAAAAAAGATAATATTTAAATAGCGATCGCTTGAGTTTTAGAGAAATATGGCGTAGACACATAGCAGGTTGTCATCAGACATCGCTCGGCGTTGAACGAGAAGCATAGGTCTTTGGCTGATTGGTATGAGAAAAACTCCGGTTGATTTGTACCGTATGGGAAATGTGACTTCTTCGAGAATAGATAACATTCGTTCTAAAGATATTGAAACTTACGAAGAAGATGGCGATATTTGGGTTGTTGCAGGCTCAGGCGGAATTTCGACGTTTGCAGTTGAGGGAGTTGGAAAAAATTGGTGGAAGTTGGATAGAGGAACTGATGTTCCCAACGAACTCCGCTTGGTGAATGATTACGGCAATCACTGGCTGTGGGAACCAAGCTACACTATGAGAATAGAAGATTATAAAACTGCATTGCGGTTAGTTGGTGAGGTATTTTACAAAGTCAATTAAGGGAGTTGTTGAACATGAATTTTTCTCCTAAAGCAATTCGATTTATTGTTGAAGCACTAGAATACAGAATTGAAGCTTATCAAAAGCAATTAGAAATAGAAAATTTGAATGATGATGAGGTTTCAGACATTACCAATGATCTGATGTTTTTGGAATCCTTGTCAGAAGATTTAAAGAAGCAACTCTCAACAATTGCGCCATCCATTTTTTAAGTTAACTTAATAGACAAAAGAGCAGTCAATCGCTTGGCGTTGAACCAGAAGCTTAGGTCTTTGGCTGATTGGTATGAGAAAAAACCCCGTTGATTTAGAGAACTTTATAAAACCCTGAATTTGAGAGAAAATTTAAGAATCGTAATCAGAGTAAATTTAAATGCACGTTATTAGTCGCAGAATTCTACGAGAATTTTGTGAGGCATATGCAGATGCAAGGGAAGCACTTTATGATTAGTATAGGATAGCAACTAAAGCTGAATGGAAAAATCTGCTTGAAGTTCAAACTATTTATCCAAAAGCAGAAGCAGTTGGTAACTTCACTGTGTTTAATATTAAAGGAAACAATTACCGTTTGATTGCTGATATTGTTTACGAAACTCAAAGAATCTATATTAAATATGTCCTGAATCACGCTGAATATGATAAGGATAAATGGAAAAATGACCCGTACTTTTAATCCAGAATCTTATGGTAAATTGCTAGCCGAGTATCAGCCAAAAATAATTACTACGGAAGCAGAAAACGAACAAGCGATCGCACTCGCATTAACCTTAGAACATCGTCCCAATCGTACACCAGAAGAAGAAATGCTGTTGCAACTGTTGGTGACTTTAATTGAGCAGTTTGAAGAAATCCATTACCCAATTCTCCAAGGTACACCCAATTCGATGTTAATACATCTAATGGACGCACGCGATACTACAACCGAAGCATTAGCTGAGGTAATTGGTTCATTGGAAATTGCCTTGCAAATTGTTAATGGCGATCGCACCATTAGTAAAACTCAAGCAGAAGCGTTGGCGGACTATTTTAATGTAAATATCAGTTTATTTACTTAGCTTATCTTCCATAACAACGCTCTTAAAACCAACGCTTGGTATTAAGCCGGAAATTTAATATTTTGGTATGAAGTTAAAGGTGCGTAGACGCATAGCGGCTTGTTGTTAGATATCGCTTCTCTATTCGATACAACAGCTACAAAATCTTTTGTCATTTAGCTTCTAGAGCTTGAGTAAGCTATGAACCTGTATTAAAAATTTTATGTCCTAACCATCCCAAAAGCAAGCCTAGACTAGAAGTGCTAGCTAAAATTAGAAAAGTATGAAATTTGCTAAAAGATTTTTGTAATTTATCTCCAGGCCCAGTCCAAGCCAAAGCCATAGCCACAACTATAGCCACAGCCCAAGCCAGAACTTGAGCCATAGTCACAGCCCCAGTCACAGCCCCAGTCACAGCCCTATTCATAGCCCAACCCCAAGCCAAAGCCCAAACCCCAGTCCCAATCCAAGCCACAGCCCAAGCCCAAGCCCCAGCCACAGCCACAGCCACAGCCCCAGCCCAAAATATGGACGAAGCGTTAGACGTGGCTAATGAGTAGCCTATCAATAGGTAGCTTAACAATACACCAATCAACCAGCCCCAAGGAATAACTCTAGGTGATTTAGTATCTGGTTTATCTAAAATTGGCTCTAAGTTTAGCTTGGCTTTGGAACGAACAACTTCTTTTCTATGAACTGACTCAACAGGTGGTGGAGGCGTTGCTTTTGGTGCTTCTAACATTGCCAACCATGCCTGCATTGACTGAGGGCGGTCTTCTACCTCCAGCGCCATTCCTTTGAGAATTGCTTGATTTAATCGATCACTAATGCCTGAAATAATTTCTCTAGGTGGAATTAAAGAAGCATTATCAAGCTTGCGAGCCAAAGAAGCTATGGGGCGTTGACCTGTCACCGCATAATAGAGTGTAGCAGCCAGGCAGTAAATATCAACAGTTGGCTTCCGACTGGCATCGACCCGCCGCTCATACAGCTGCTCATAGGGTGCAAACCTCTCATTACCAGCAATACCCCTTGAACTCACGGTTGTAGGCACAAGTTCTTTGGCGATTCCAAAGTCAATTAAAACCGCTTTGCCATTTCTCCGCACCATAATGTTTCCAGGGTGGGCATCTCGGTGTACTAAACCTGCTTGATGCACTACGCTCAAAGCTTCCCCAATCTGACGGATACAGGGTACAATCTCTGCTTCTGGTAACGGCCCTCTGCGTCTTACTGCCTGAAACAAATTTTCTCCTGGTACAAAGTTCATTACCAGGCAGTGAGTGCTACCTTCCTGAAACAAATCAATCACTCCCACAATATGAGGATGGGGATCTTGAGATAAGCGTGCGAGTATCCGCCCTTCTTGGATAAATCTCTCTATGTACTTTTCATATTCTGGATCGTGGCTGAGGTATTCATTAGGTGTTTTAATTACAACTGTCTGCTTTAGTTCGACATGCAAAGCCTTATAAGTAATCCCAAATCCCCCTTGTCCCAGGACTTGCTCAATTACATATTTGCCACTGTGCAATTGTTGTCCTGCTATCCAGAGCATGAATACCTCTAAGTAAAAAATTACTTTAATGCCAACATATTGATGAAAGTTTACCTAATCCTACAGTGTTTTGCTAGATGACGGACTGGGAGACAGTGACGGTGGGTTTGTAGGCGGAGATGGTTTGAAAATAACAATCAAAGCAGCAATGCCTGAGAGTAAGGTTCCAATAGCTGCGATCGCAGCTATAACATGTGTCCAATTGATTTTTTTCTCCTGATTTAAGTTGGTGTTAGGAACTACAGCAGATTCAGGCTGGCGAACTTCCCCAGTTAACCCCAATAAATCAAGCCATTCCCGCATCGATTGAGGGCGCTGTTTGGGATCTAACTTCATACCTGTTAAAATTGCGCGGTTTGTGCGATCGCTAACCTGATTATTCCAATGTTTCGGTTCCACTAAACGAGCGTTGTCAATCTTACGTTTCAGCGCACTGACGGGTGTTTTTCCAGTTAAAAGTACATATAAAGTAGCTGCCAGAGAATAAATATCGCTATAGGCCCCACTTGGTATACTTTGAGCGTAAAGCTCAGGTGGTGTAAATCCCTCAGAAGTTTCCTTAGTTCGGTTTGTGGTTAAAATATGGTTAAAATCCAGAGCTAAACCAAAATCGATTAGCACCGCTTCAGGTTGTCCTTCTCGTACCCGCAAAAAAATGTTTCCTGGATGTACATCTCGATGAATTAACCGATTCCCATGCACAACTATTAGAGCTTCACCAATTTGTTGAATGTAGCGTAGTGCCTCTGGTTCAGAAAGTTTTTGTTGGCGACGATCAGCTAAACTTACCCCATCTACATACTCCATTACCAGACACCAATGTTCTCCTTCCTTAAAAGGTTCGGCAACTTCAACAATATGCTTGTGTTTACACCGACTAAGTTTTATCGCCTCCTGCCAAAACATCGTCTCTAGTCGTCCGCGTTCTGACTGACTTAGGGACGTTAGCAAGTCATCATTTAAGGTTTTAATGACAAAGCGATCGCCATTCTGCTTTTTGACCAAATAAGTAATGCCAAAGCGTCCTCTTCCCAATTCTCTTTCAATGGTGTATTTTCCACCTTGCAAGCGATCGCCAGCTACCCAAGCCATCTTTGCAACTCCCAAAATGCTTAGATTAATTTTCACACAACAAAGCCTTAATAACTTAGCCTAGCTTGGAAGAACTGGTGCGATCGCTTTTCTCTCTCCTTTGGCAAGCTAAACTAATAAACAACCCTTATCCAGTGCAAAGGTAATCTTATGACCTCTGCAACCAATCCAACCACCGACGAACTCACTCCTTTCCCTGACCATACGCAGCTACCAGAGTCTGATGGTACTTTCGTGAAAAACTTTCAAGAACATCCTCAAAGCATTCTCATAACAGACTCAATTAAACCAATATTGCAAAAACGTCATTCTGATGGGCAATACTGTATTGGTCAAGATAGCGGTATCTACTGGCGCATGACTGACCCCCCAGAAAAAGGAGCAGAAGCACCAGACTGGTTTTATGTACCGAATGTACCACCCTTGCTTGATGGGCAAACACGGAGGTCTTATGTACTGTGGCGAGAATTTATTGCCCCATTGATTGTATTGGAATTTGCTTCTGGAGATGGCAGTGAGGAGAGAGACAAAACTCCTTGGAAGGGGAAATTTTGGATTTACGAGCAAGTCATTCGTCCTCCCTTCTACGGCATTTATGAAGTGAATAAAGCCAGCGTGGAAGTTTATGAATTAATTGGCGGACAATATCAGTTATTACTAGCAAATGAACGCGGACATTATCCCATACCTCCTTTAGAGGTTGAGTTAGGTCTATGGCAAGGACAATATCAGAATATGGAATTACCTTGGCTACGCTGGTGGGATTCGCAAGGTAATTTGTTGTTGACTGGTGAGGAAAGAGCCGATCGCTTAACTGCTCAATTGCGATCGCTCGGCATTGAGCCAGAAGCATAATATTGATCAAAAATCAACTATTTATTCACATCCAGCAACCGCGAAGTTTGTAACCGACTCATCCACTTCTCTAAATAAACTTGATTACCTTTTTGCTCATTTGGATCTTTAGTATCTAAAGGATAAGGCATCAGTCCCAAAATCGTTGCTGTCGTCACGCAAAACATCGATTTTTGGAAACTCATGCAAATTTGAACTCGCAAATCATCTTCACCCCGAAGACTGCAACGATAAATTTCGTGCAAATATTCTGGAAGATAATGACGCATATCTTGCATCAACAAGGTAGGAGGAATACCCGCGCCACCAATGGGTAAAGGATCGGCATACAATGCACCATATTGAAATCGAGTTTGATCTGGGGGAATTTGATATCCTTGGGCGTTGTATGAAACAGTACCGTGGAAAGGAGTTCCTCGGAAGAATACTGCTTCTACATAAGGTATTGCTGTATCTGCTAAGAAAGTCAAACCAACGCTTTTAGGAATTATTTCATAGACCTTACCTCGAATTTTGACAGCGTAGGTAATTGGGTTTGATGCATTTGCCACTAATCCTGCTTTAATATGGTCTACAACTTGGGGAATCGATTTGATTTCGCCTTGGTCATAGCGGTCTGATAAGTTGAGGAACATATCAGCCATGACTCGCCAGAATTGACCTAAACCGGTGTAGTAAGCAGAGACACGCAACTGTTCTGTTAAGAAATCTGGAAACAGTTGGTTAATAGCCAGAATAAAGGGATTGTTTTGAAATTTTGCGGCGATAACAGCTTGCGCTCTTTCTTGAAATTCTTGTGTATCTAAATACGTATCTAGTCCGCCGCCACCATGCCACATCATGCCTTTCATGCAGTATTCGGCATATTCAAAATTAATTCGGTCATGCCACCAGTGACGGAGTAGTTTTTGAAAAGAAACCTCTCCATTAAAGTATTTAAAAAATGGGAAAAATACTAAAAATTGCTGCTCGGCAATATAGTTAAGATTTTTTGAATAGGCATCTAAAACTATCCCATAGCTTTTAAGAATCCCAACAACTTCCAGCACATTCTCTGGGGTATCGGGGAGTAATGCATCTCCTTTTTGTAGACGTTCAATATACTCAGCTAAGGGATTGTGAGTAGCTTTCTTTTTAATAGTTACCATTGCCATCTCTCCAAAAAGTTTAGGGATTAGTCATTAGTCATTAGTCATTGGTCATTAGGCATGGTTATTCTCCTTGTCCCCTTGTCCCCAATCCCTAGTCCCCAGTCCCCATTCCTTTATCCAAGGACACTGCTACTACATTTTGGGTATTTACCATTGCTGTAATTGTTGGTTCAGTCCAGCGCACTAACCAACTAGGTTGAATGCCGAAAATCACAATCAGCGCAGCTAAAATTGCAGGTGGGATGCGATCGCTCCAATACACACGCGGTAAGTTGGTAACTGATGCAGATAGGCGTCCAAAAAAGGCGCGGTTGACAAGAATTAAGAAGTAAACTGCTGTTAAACCAGTACCAAGCATACATAACAGAGTTTGCACTGGAAAAACTGGAAAACTTCCCCGATAAACTACGAATTCGGAAATAAACCCTAGCATTCCCGGTATACCAGCGCTGGCCATAACTCCGACAATCATCAAGCTACCGATTACTGGCATACCTCGTTCTGGGTTCAGCAATCCTTGAATAATTGCTAAATCACGGCTTCCGGCTTTTTTATACACAACCCCTACCAACAAAAACAGCATTGCAGAAATCAAGCCGTGGCTAATCATTTGCATTACAGCACCCAATACACTTAAAGGTGTGGCCGCGGCCGCAGCTAAAAGCACGTAACCCATGTGTCCAATGGAGCTGTATGCTACCATTTTTTTCATATCGGTTTGGGCAATCGCACAGGATGAACCATACAGCACACTTACGACTGCCCAAGTCGCCAACCAAGGAGCTAGATAACTCCAAGCTTCTGGTAACAAGTTCATACCAAATCGCAGTAAGCCGTAAGTTCCCAACTTCAATAGCACCCCAGCCAATAGCACAGAAATCGGTGTGGAAGCTTCAACGTGAGCATCTGGCAACCAAGTATGAAAGGGAACTAAGGGAATTTTAATCCCAAAACCTACCAAAATTCCCGCTAGCAGTAATAGCTGTGTTGCTAGAGGTAAAGTTGTCGCATTTAAGGTTGCTAGTGCAAAGTTAGAGGAACCACTCAGCCAAACCATGCCGAGGAAACTTGCTAAGATCAGGATTCCCGAAACGGCTGTATAAATGAGAAATTTAGTCGCTGCATAACCCCGCTTCGCGCCACCCCAAATGGCTATCAGCAAATACAGCGGAATTAGTTCTAATTCGTAAAACAGGAAAAATAACAGTAAATCCTGTGCTAGAAAGGCTCCTGTCACCCCAGCGCTTAATAATAGTATCAAAGAGTAATAAAATTTAGGACGCTGTAGGGATTCATCGCTGCTGTAAATGGCAATACAAGTTAACAATCCATTTAAAACCAGCAATGGCAAAGATAAACCATCTATCCCAAGGTTATAGTTCAACCCTAAAGCATCTACCCAGGGGAGAGACTCAGCAAACTGTTGAGTAATTTCTCCGGGATGGAACTGAGTTACTAATAGGATTGTCCACAAAAAAGCAATACTGGCAAAGACCAAAGCCACCCTACGGGCAAATTTCCCACTGATGCCAGAGGGCGAGAAACCAATTAAAGCTGCGCCGATTAACGGCACTAGAATTAAAACACTAAGCATAGACTTCGGGTAGGGGGGATGAGGGAGAATAACAGACGCGATTTATCGCGTCTCTACGTTTTGTACAGACGCGATTTATCGCGTCTCCTCTAAAAAGGCAATTTATCTAGTAAACCCAATGACCAACTGATGAAAAAGCCCAGGACGCTGACAACTGCGAGGATGGTCAACATATAGCCCTGAGATTGTCCAGAAATGCTGTACTTTAAAGTTTGTCCGCCAAAAATGGTCGCAAACCCAACCAAGTTTACTAAACCGTCAACCAAGTAGCGATCGCTCCAAGCAGAAATTTTAGATAGCAGTGCTACTACACTTACCACGGTTACAAGATAAACTCGGTCAATATAAAAATCATAACCTAACAGGTCTTGCAGAAATCTCCACGCCAAGATTCTGGATCTTGACCAAGCTTTGTGCAGATAAACTGTACACCCTAAACCTACCCCCGCTACGGTAGAACCAAACAACCCTAACGCCACATACCAATTAATACTTTCCCAATCTGGTAGTAAGTACCATTGCTGTAACATTAGAGGTAGAAGCAGAGTCAGTACTGTCAGAAACACCATTGGTAAAGCCATCTGCCAACCAACTTCTGGGGTGCGACGGGTCTTTTGTTGCGGTTTACCCCAGAAGACTAATCTAAATACTCTCGTCAAATTCAATGCTGTCAAACCATTGACTAATAGCAAAACCCCAATTACCCAAGGGCTAATACTCACGAAACCGTCAGCCCATGCTAGCATCGCCCAGAAACTTCCTAGTGGTAGCAGTGTCACCATCCCGGCTGAACCAACAACATAGGCTGTGGTGGTGGCTGGCATCCGCGACCATAAGCCGCCCATTTCTGTTAAGTCTTGGCTTTGGGTAGTCAAGATGACTGAACCAGAACTCATAAATAATAATGCTTTAGCGATCGCATGAGCTAACAGCAACATTAAGGCCACACCCCCTTGCTGTAACCCCACTGCTAAAAACACTAACCCCATGTATGCACTGGTAGAATGAGAGAGCGATCGCTTAATGTCAATTTGAGCTATGGAGACTAATGTCGCCCCAATCGCTGTCACCGTACCCATGACTACCAAGGCATTCAAGGCAACTGGCGACAGGGCTAACAATGGTTGAAATCTATACAGTAAATAAGCACCACCAGCTACTACCAGCGAGTTCCGCATTACCGAGGCGGGGTTGGGCCCTTCCATTGCCTCATCTAACCACAGGTGCAGTGGAAATTGGGCACATTTACCAGCAGGCCCAGCGATTAACGCCAACCCCAGCAATGTCGATGTTATTGGACTTAAATTAGCCGTTTGCGCCCACTCATATAAATCCGAAAAGTTCAAACTCCCAGCTAAGGTAGAAAGTGTCACTACAGCCATCAGCAGCAACAAGTCTCCTACCCGTTTAGTCCAAAACGCATCCCGCGCCGCCGTCACTACTAGTGGTTGAGCATACCAGAACCCCACCAGCAAGTAAGTCGAAAGCGTCAGGACTTCCAAAAGGGCATAGCTGAGAAACAAAGAATCACTGATTGCTAGACCAGTCAGCGCCGCTTCAAAAAATCCTAGCAGCGCAAAAAAACGCGCTAACGACCAGTCTTTTTCCATGTAACCCAGAGCGTAAACTTGTGCCAGTAGGCTTAACCCTGTAATTAAAACTGTTGCCCCAATGCTGACTGGCGACAGTTCCAAGGCAAAAGATAAGTCTAAATCTGCTGCTTTGAACCAATTTATTAGTAAGTTTTCTGGTTCTCTATCCCAGATATTTTTAAATACAAACAGGCTATGGACAAAAGCTAAAACGGTCGTCAACAAGTTTAAGTATGCCGCAGGTCTTGGCCCTGTTCGCTGAATTATTCCTATTCCCCACGGCAATGCCAAAATTGCGCCTAATAAGCTATACAAAGGCACAAACCAACTTGTTGAAAATAGAAATTGATCCATTTAAATTTCCCTTGATGACTCAGCCTTGATTTTAAAAAAATTCAAAACAATTTTTTATTTAATAAAATTAATTTATCAAAATATCGATGTTTTTTTACTATTATTTTAACTAAACTTTTAGAAGTACTTTTACTTAACTTTACCCTATTAAATGATAACTAAAATATAACTTTACATAAGCAAAAGCATTTACTTGCCTTAACATCACCGACCTTTTTACATTTGTATTTCTACTTTGACCAAAGTAATTTATACGATATATTTGAAAAACTTATATATGTTTTACCTAGTCCTTGTACACTTAGCAATATTTGAGAAAAGATAGATACAGCAAAACATACAGCCGCTGCTTACCCCTTGTCAGCTAGGATTAGCCTTGGTTACGAATGTCGTTTTGTAAATGTGATAAAGAAATTATAAAGCATAAGTGGCTGCTCAAGGAATCAGTAAACTTTAATTGCTCAGAAGCCTAGATAAATTTATGTTAAGTTTTTTAAAACTTTCTTATCATAAACTATTATAGTAATTTATATTGCCAGGAACGCCAAGCTTTCCTATGCTTAATTTGGAAGTGTTTTCTTAGCTATAAGATCAGGCTCTCCCCGTCAAAAAATTCAAACGACAGTACAGATTGCATTAATTTTGTAGGAGTTCTGCGATGCCAATTGCAGTTGGAATGATTGAAACGAAGGGCTTTCCAGCAGTGGTGGAAGCTGCTGATGCGATGGTTAAAGCCGCCCGTGTCACCTTAGTAGGGTATGAAAAAATTGGTAGCGCTCGCGTCACCGTGATAGTTAGGGGAGATGTATCGGAAGTGCAAGCTTCTGTAGCAGCTGGAGTGGAAGCGGCGAAAAGAGTCTTTGGTGGTGAAGTGTTATCCACTCACATCATTGCTCGCCCTCACGAAAACCTGGAATACGTCTTGCCGATACGTTACACAGAAGCGGTGGAACAATTCCGTACTTAAAAGCTGTTTAAACAAAGTAATTAACGCTCTTTGCCTGATTGAGCATCACTTTTGTCCAAAACTAAAAACTTTGAAATAGGGATTAAAACTAATGTCAATTGCAGTGGGAATGGTTGAAACGCTAGGCTTTCCAGCAGTAGTGGAAGCTGCTGATGCAATGGTAAAAGCTGCCCGCGTCACTTTAGTAGGTTATGAAAAAATCGGTAGTGGTCGGGTGACGGTAATTGTTCGGGGTGACGTTTCGGAAGTGCAAGCTTCTGTGGCCGCAGGAGTTGAATCTGTAAAGCGAGTCAATGGTGGACAAGTGTTGTCTACTCATATCATTGCTCGTCCTCACGAAAACTTGGAATACGTCCTCCCAATTCGTTATACCGAAGACGTAGAGCAGTTCCGGGAAAATGTAAATGCAATTCGTCCTTTTGGTAGAAGACCGTAATTTGTAATGCAAGTTGCCAAAGTTCGCGGCACAGTAGTTAGCACCCAAAAAGATCCAAGTCTTAGAGGTGTAAAACTACTGTTGTTACAATTAGTGGATGAAGACGGAAACACCCTGCCACAATATGAGGTAGCAGCAGATAGTGTAGGAGCAGGAGTAGATGAGTGGGTACTTGTCAGTCGTGGCAGTGTTGCTCGTCAAGTGCTTGGAAATGAACAACGTCCATTAGATGCAGTAGTAGTGGCGATCATAGATACCATTCACGTTGAAGATCGCCTAATTTACAGCAAAAAAGATCAATATCGATAGTCATTAGTCATTGGTCATTAGTCATAAGTCATTAGCTCTCGACAACTGACAAAGGACAAATGACAAATGACAACTGACGACAATACAGGAGGAATCTCGCGATGGCAGTCCGCAGCACGGCGGCACCCCCAACCCCGTGGTCAAGGAATTTAGCTGAACCCAAAGTCCATGAAACTGCCTTTGTACATTCATTCTCCAATTTAATTGGGGATGTGCGAATAGGTGCAAATGTAATCGTTGCTCCGGGGACTACGATTAGAGCGGACGAAGGCACACCTTTTTATCTTGGTGAAAACACCAATATTCAAGATGGTGTTGTCATTCATGGGTTGGAGCAAGGCCGAGTAATTGGCGATGACCAAAATAAATACTCAGTATGGATTGGTAAAAACGCTTGCATTACCCACATGGCTCTAATTCACGGGCCAGCTTATGTAGGTGATAATTCCTTCATTGGCTTTCGCTCTACGGTGTTTAATGCCAGGGTGGGTGCAGGTTGCATCGTGATGATGCACGCTTTGATTCAAGACGTAGAGATTCCCTCTGGTAAGTATGTACCTTCGGGAGCGATAATTACCAGCCAGCATCAAGCTGACCGTTTGCCAGATGTGCAAGATCAAGATAAAGAATTTGCTCATCATGTGGTTGGAATTAATCAGGCATTACGAGCTGGTTATCTCTGTGCTGCGGATACTAAATGTATAGCACCCATTCGGGATGAGAACGCTAAATCTTATACAGGTAATGGTATTACTGTTTTAGAGTTGGAAAGGAGTAGTGAAGTGTCGAGCAATAGCTTGGGTGAAGAAACAATAGATCAGTTGCGGTATCTATTGGAGCAAGGGTATAAAATTGGTACGGAACATGTAGACCAAAGACGTTTCCGCACAGGTTCTTGGACTAGTTGCCAACCAATCGAAACAAGATCGCTCGATGAAGCGATCGCAGCATTAGAAAGCTGTTTAACAAACCATAGCGGCGAGTATGTCCGACTGTTTGGCATTGACAAAGGTAGACGGCGTGTGCTAGAAGCCATCATCCAACGTCCTGATGATGATGCAAAACCAGCTACCAGCTTTAAAGCTCCGGCTAGTCGTGGTAATAGCAGTTACAGCCAGGAAAGCTACAGCAATGGTAATGGTAATGGTAACGGTTCTAGCAGTGGCAAAGTTAGTGGCGAAACTCTAGAGCAAATCCGCCAACTCTTGGCAGGTGGTTACAAAATTGGCATGGAACACGTAGATGAGCGGCGTTTCCGCACTGGTTCCTGGACTAGTTGCAAGCCAATTGAAGCAACTTCTACAAATCAAGTCATCTCCGCTTTGGAAGAATGTATAGCAAGCCATCAAGGCGAGTATGTACGTTTAATCGGTATTGACACCAAAGCCAAACGGCGGGTGTTAGAAAGCATTATCCAACGTCCAAATGGTCAAGTAGCTTCCTCTGGTAGTCAGAAATCATTTACTACTAGTGCAGCACCCTTTGCTACAGGAACAGCTAGCAGTAACCGCTTGAGTTCTGAAGTCGTAGACCAACTCCGGCACTTATTGGCTGGCGGGTCTAAAATTAGCCTTGAACACGTGGATGAGCGCCGCTTCCGTACAGGTTCCTGGACTAGTACCGGTCAAATTCAAGCCTCCTCAGAAAGAGAAGCGATCGCAGCTATAGAAGGACACCTCGGCGAATACGAAGGGGAATATGTACGCTTAATTGGTATTGACCCCAAAGCCAAACGGCGGGTATTAGAGACTATTATCCAACGTCCAAATGGTCAAGTCGCTTCTTCTGGCAGTCAGAAATCATTTACTACTAGTGCATCCTCTACTACTGCTACAGCAACAGCTACCAGTACCCGCTTGAGTTCTGAAGTAGTAGACCAACTCCGGCAATTATTGGCTAGCGGGTCTAAAATTAGCATTGAACACGTGGATGAGCGCCGCTTCCGTACAGGTTCCTGGACTAGTACTGGTCAGATTCAAGCCTCCTCAGAAAGAGAAGCGATCGCAGCCGTAGAAAGACAACTCGGCGAATACCAAGGGGAATATGTGCGCTTAATTGGTGTTGACCCCAAAGCCAAGCGTCGCGTATTAGAAACGATTATTCAACGACCTTAAGGAGTTAGGAGTTAGGAGTTGGGAGTTAGGAGTTAGGAGTTAAAAAAGATTGTTAATTCATAACTCCAAACTTAAAATTTATAACTCCCCACTTTTAACTAACTCCTCACTCCTCACTTTTAACTCCTAACTCTCTATTTTCCGGCTTCCGAGGTTAAAATTTCCATGTCTGTGCCGCTACTGCGCCTCAGCAATAACTTTGATACTTACATTAGTGGTGAGGTGACTATTCATCCAAGCGCGGTACTTGCACCTGGGGTGATCCTCCAAGCGGCTGTAAACAGCAAGATCGTCATTGGGCCAGGGGTCTGTATTGGTATGGGAGCAATTCTCCAAGTCCATGAAGGCACTCTAGAGGTAGAAGCAGGTGCCAACCTGGGAGCAGGTTTTTTGATGGTTGGCAAAGGCAAAATTGGCGCAAATGCTTGTATTGGTTCAGCGACTACAGTTTTCAACTATTCGGTTGAACCTGGACAAGTAGTACCGCCTGGTTCAATTTTAGGAGACACCAGTCGGCAGATTGCCGCTACAAAGCAGTCAGAACCATCTACAAATAACCCAACTTCTACTACAAATGCACCATCACTGAAGGAAGAGGAAAATGGTTTAGGTGGAGTTAAAGAAAAGGAAATTTCCTCAACTAATTTCTCAGCTTCGGCTTTTGTAGATTTCAAACAAAACAAGTCGATTTCTTATTTTAAATCTCCCGCGACTCCAGAAAGTCAGCCTCCTCCTGTGGAGGAACCAACGAATTATGCTGACTCAACGGCAAAAGCCGCCCAACCGCCTACAGAACAGAACTCAGACCCCAGTCAGCCAGCCGCCGAATCCCCTAACGGTTTTGGGACTCAAATTTATGGACAAGGGAGTATAAACAGACTGTTGACAACACTGTTTCCTCATAGACAATCCTTGAACGACCCAAACTCTGACGATTAGTTCGAGTAAGTGTTAATTGTAAGTTGTCGGCTTTTTCCGTATTTTGGAGAATTCATCATGGAAACATATAATCAACGGTCTATTCGCACTATCCAAGGAGCGAGTAATCAAGAAACTTTTCAGGATACTGCTTTGGGTTTAGTTTCTACCCGCAGCTTTCCAGCGATCGTTGGGACGGCGGATATGATGCTGAAATCGGCGGGAGTTCATCTGGTAGGGTATGAAAAAATAGGTAGCGGTCATTGTACTGCGATCATCCGGGGTGGAATTGCTGATGTGCGTCTGGCGGTAGAATCAGGTGTGCAAACGGCTGAACAGTTTGGTCAGTTGGTTTCTAGTTTGGTGATTCCCCGACCTTATCCCAACCTAGATATAGTGCTTCCGATCACAACTCGTTTCACTAAATTAATGCAAGAGGGCAATTCCAGCCGTCTGAGTAATCAAGCAATTGGTTTGGTAGAAACGCGAGGATTTCCCGCAATGGTAGGAGCGTGTGATGCCATGCTCAAAGCTGCTGATGTTCATTTAGCAGCTTATGAAAAAATTGGTGGGGGTTTATGTACAGCAATTATTCGTGGTTCTGTAGCAAATGTGGCGGTAGCAGTGGAAGCCGGAATGTTTGAAGCAGAACGCATTGGGGAATTGAATGCAGTGATGGTAATTCCCCGACCGCTGGACGAAATGGAGTTAACCTTGCCATTAGCAAGCTGCTGGATAGAAGAACGCGAACCGTTAAACTTGCCAGTGAATATTAAAGAACAAGTTGCGGAAATCGAGGTATTAAGACTACCAGACTTAACCAAGCTACCTACAAAAGTTCAAGAAGAATTATGGAATGATGAATGATGATAGATGAATTTTGAAAAATCATCTATCATCATTCATCGGGATATAGAAGGCATCTTACGCTTTAGCTATTCTGAATAATAGCTTCTTCAATCCATAAATAAAATACCTTTATTTAAATCTAAACAATAGAGTTTTATCTATGATAAAACTCGTAACTTTCTGTGAGCATCACTATATCATTTGCCAGTGTTCAGCAATACTAGTTTTATATCTATTAATCGCTATATATAGGAGAATCAACCTTGAACCAAGCGACGCTGCACCAGTTAAAGGTGTTCGAGGCGGCGGCACGGCACAGTAGCTTTACTCGTGCTGCTGAGGAATTGTTTCTCACCCAACCTACCGTTTCTATGCAGATCAAGCAACTAACAAAATCGGTAGGTTTGCCATTATTTGAGCAAGTGGGGAAGCGATTGTATCTGACGGAGGCAGGACGGGAATTATTTGCTACTTGTCGGCAGATTTTTCACAATATAGCCCAGTATGAAATGAAGGTAGCAGATTTAAAAGGGCTAAAACAAGGACAATTACGTTTGGCAGTGATTACAACAGCAAAATATTTTATCCCACGTTTGTTAGGGCCGTTTTGCGAACTTTATCCAGGGATTGATATCTCGTTGCAAGTCACGAATCACGAACAAATTTTGGAACGGATGAGTCAGAATCTAGATGACTTATATATTATGAGTCAAATTCCAGACAATATAGATGTGACTTGTGAACCATTTCTAGAAAATCCTTTGATAGTCTTTGCACCAACTAATCATCCTTTATCCAAAGAAAAAAATATTCCTATACAACGCCTGTCTAACCAACCTTTTATTATGCGGGAACCAGGTTCAGGAACTCGTCGCGCCGTCCAAAAGCTATTTGAAGAAGAAGGGGTGACGGTAAAAGTCAAGCTAGAATTGGGAAGTAATGAAGCAATTAAACAAGCGATCGCAGGTGGCTTAGGAATTTCTATTTTATCCCGTCATACCTTACTATCAGACGCTTCAGAGTTCAGCATTTTAGATGTACAACACTTCCCCATTCAGCGGCATTGGTACATGGTTTACCCATCTGGCAAGCAGCTATCTATCGTCGCTCGTGCCTATTATGAGTATCTACTAGCTGCGGCAAAGAATTTTGTCGAGCAAAACTCCGATACTGCTTCTAGTGCGCTTGAACCAATTCACGGTTAAGGTAATTCGTAATTAAGAATTCCCTAAAGGGGTTGACGGTTAGACCGGGAAGCATTGACAATTAACCAGCAGAATCATTAAAAATGGGGGAAAACTGGCAGTGGTTAACCCGGAAATACCGTCTTGGCGCAAAACAGTACAAAGCGAGATTGTAGCTGTTACCGTGTATGTTGACAGAGCATTGGTTACACGGCGGGGTGTAGTTGATTTAACAGGAATTGAACAAGAATTAGTAATTACCCCAGTGCCAATGACTCTAGAAACTGAGTCTGTTCGGGTTAGTGGGACAGGTACAGTAGGGGTGCGCTTGGTGGGAGTTAGTAGCGATCGCATCTACACTACTGAACCTCTAGCGGAGCGAGTAGCACATTTGACAAGGCAAATTCAGCAATTAGAAGCAGAAAAACGCCATTTACAAGCCCAGGTGGATGCTTTGGCATTGCAATCTAGTTTTATCGCCGGCTTACGTGAAAAAACAGAAGAACCCTTTGCACAGAGTTTGTCTCGGAAAAATCTTAGCCTCAGCGAAACTTTGGATTTTTTAAATTTTCTCGGAAGCCAGTATAGTGAGTATGCGATCGCATCTGGAGAGTGCAAAACCCAACAGCAGGAATTAGACAAACAACTGCAAGCACTCCACACCTCGTTGCAAATAATCCAAACACCCCATCCCAAAGAGAGTTTTAGCTTAGTTGTAGCCGTTGAAGTTGCAGGTGAAGGTGAATTTGAATTAGAGGTGTCTTACATAGTAAATCGCGCTAGCTGGAATCCGCTTTATGACTTGCGCTTTAGCACTACTAGCGATATTGTACATCTGAGTTACCTTGCAGAAATCATTCAAAGCACTGGTGAAGATTGGATTGGTGCAAATCTCACCCTTTCTACCGCTAAACCGGGATTAGGTACACTTCCACCCAAACTTGAACCTTGGTATATTGATAGTTCACTTTCCCGAAGAGTGCGACAACGACGATCTCGATTTGCTGCCCAGGCACCACTGCTGCCTAGCATACCAGAACTGCCTGCTGCTGCTGCCAGAACGGATTGGCAAGAAGAAGAAGTTGCAGAGGATAGTTTTATCGCAGCAGAAACCGTTACAGCAGATGTATCCAAAGAAGGGAGTGTAGTTACCTTTAAACTGAATGGTGGTGGTAACATTCCTAGTGATGGCGCACCCCATAAAACTACGATTTTCAACGATGATTATCCTTGTAGCTTCGATTATGTGGCAATGCCGCGCTTGGTAAGTTTTGCTTATTTGCAAGCGAATGTGAAAAATAGTCCCAACGGTGCGACTTTGTTACCAGGTAAAGCGAATATTTTCCGCGATAATGTTTTCATTGGGACAACTCAGTTAGAAAATATTGCACCAGGGCAAGAATTCAAACTGAACTTAGGAATTGATGAAGGTTTAAAAATTGAGCGCGACTTAGTTGAGCGTCTAGTAGATAAAAGATTAATTAGCAGCCAGCGTCGGATTACTTATAGTTATCGGTTGATAATCACTAACTTACTAGAGAAAGAAGTAAATCTGAAACTAACTGAACAATTGCCAGTTAGCCGCAACGAGCAAATTAAAGTACGTCTCAGTCGCAGCAACCCACAAATTCAACTTGGTGAAATGGGGATTTTAGAATGGCAGTTAATTCTTCCACCCCAAGAGCGACGAGAGATATATTACCAGTTTAATGTTGAACATCCACCAGACTTAATGGTAGTTGGGTTAGATATTTAGGGCTTGCTGAAAAATAAGTTTTCCAATATTAGTAGAGTGTGTTATACCAATTCTGTATGAAGATGCGCTAAACCATAAGTACAAGAAAGAAAAACGAACCGCAAAGGACGCAAAGGACACAGAGAAAAAAGTTAAAAAAGTTTGGCGCAGGCTCACAAAGAAATGGTATTACTTCGTTCTATATCAAAAAACTACTCTGGGGGCGTCCTGGTAGATCGAGATCGTCATTCCAATGCGATCGCCCTTTTTCCTCTGTCTAGAGTGGTAAAAGAGGGCTATAGACAAGCTGCTTTCATCGTCTGGAACCGCTTCGCCAGAATCTGCGATCGCTGATAAGTCACCTTTATATCTACCATCAGTCTTTCTTTGTCAAGTCTTATTAACGATTTGTAACAAAAATGTTATATTTAGTTACATAAGTAAACAAAGAAAAAAAACCATGTATACCACCACTAACGAAGACGGCATTCTCAACAACTACGCAGCAGAACCCAAGATGTACTACGCTGAGTACCCAGCAATTTGGGAACAACGTAAATACCTTTCACAGGGTCTTTTTGCAACTTTAATCGTCACCGCTTTAGTTTTGGTTGGTTTTAGCGTTAGCTAAGATTTTTTGATTTCGGTATCGCTGTATCTCATCGTTAATCTCACTTCTCGACTTTACCTCGGCTAATTTAGTCGGGGCTTTTTGTGTTTTAGAGGCTTACTACGTTAAAAAACTATTGTGGTGGTTGGTAAATCAAGATAGCGAGTCAAGCATTCACTACTTGCGGTGTCATCAGTTGCGATCGAGCTAATCAGGTTTGAGTCGATGGGGGATATTATTCCCCGCACCTCTCAGTTAAATCTGGGCGTGCGACTTTCACCGCACCCAGCTTCCGATGTTCTTAGCTT